>JAGCOB010000003.1 GCA_017645645.1 Prevotella sp.
GTGAATGTAGTGGTGAGGGCACCAGCCTGCAGTGAACCGTGAACGGCACCGGCAGCACCAGCCTCAGACTGCATTTCCTGAACACTGACGGTCTGGCCCCACAGGTTCTTACGACCACGGGCGGCCCACTCGTCAACATGCTCCGCCATAGGCGAAGACGGGGTGATGGGGTAGATAGCAGCTACCTCCGAGAACATGTAACTCACATGAGCCGCAGCCTCGTTACCATCACAGGTGATAAATTTCTTTTCTTTAGCCATTTGTTTAGAATGTATTAAATGAATGAATATATTTTTAGTATAAAAATCCTAAGAGCCATAGTGGAATCTGATTGTCCTTTCCCACCTCCGTATTATAACGGGCATAAATTGTATCAGGCGCGTACCTTATTTTATTACGTGAGTCGGCATCACAGATACGGAACTTGATTTTTTCATCTACAATATAGATAGAGTCACGAGTTCCTTGATTCACCTTATGGTCTTTCCACAAGGAGTTCACAAAAAAGGTCTCCATCGCAGTCTGCTTTTCCACATGAATAGGATAGATAGCATAAAGCAAGTTGGAGTTGTGGAGCATGACCTTCGCAGGTTTCTTGGGGAAATCCTCTCCGACAGGATAAATCATATTAAGTAGTCGGGCATCTGTCAGATACTTGATATAATTCATCACAGTGGCACGACTGGTCTCGATATTGATGGCCAACTGACTGACGTTGGGAGCTTTGGGACCTCCCTCAGCCAACTGATAAAACAGTTTCTTGATCTTTGGAAGGTATTTCAGCTCTATCTGTTTGATGAGTAAGATGTCCACTTCGGTCATCATATTCATTGTTTTCAACAGATTCTCGCTGTAATTACGCTGCTCCTGGAAGAAAGGATAGAAGCCGTGATGGATGTAGTCTTGGAAATACCTGTTAGGTGATACCTTAGGCAGTATCTGCTTGATGATGTGCTCGTGGTTGTGCAAGATCTCATCAAGGGAATAGGGCTTGAACTCATTACCCGTCATCAGGTTGATGAACTCACGGAAGGAGAAGCCGCGAAGGTTATAGCTCTTCACAATGCCGTTCAACTCAGGATTCTCTTCCTTCAATCGCATCACACTAGATCCTGTAAAAACAATCTTCAGTCCGGGATATTCATCGTAACATCGGCGCAGTTCCCTTGACCAGTCATTCTGCTTGAATACTTGGTCTATCAACAGAACACGTCCTCCCTTGTGGTAGAACTCTCCTGCAAAGTCAGCAATACCGCGTCCCTGGAAATAGAAGTTGTTCATGTTGATGTATAGACACTGCTTATCCTGAATATCAAAATGCTCCTTGGCATACTGGAGCAGGAAGGTAGTCTTTCCAACGCCTCTCGTTCCCTTGATACCAATCATGCAATCATTCCAGTTAATCTCGTCCATCAGGGTACGACGGACTGGAGCATTGGTGTGCTCTACTAAATAACGATGCGTACGAAAGAAAGCCTCCATTTAAATTAGATTTGTTTTAAAACAGATGCAAAGGTACGACTTTTCTATCAAATTGCAAAGCGGAGATTGCAAAATCTTGCTAAAAAGCATTATTTTTGTTGTATCTAAATAAGAAAAGGGAGTATTCCGCTCCCTTTTCACTAGAATTTATAGGCAATGTCGAACATCAGCCAACGACCGCGTTGGGGTATGAGTCCCGTGGACATACCACTTTGGTAGTAATGGGTGTTGAAGATATTCTTGACATTTAGTCCGAATTCCAGATTGCCCCATTTATAATGGGCTCCCAAGTCGAAAAGAATACGTGCTTTGACATTTCTAGTGACATAAAGTTCCTCAGCCATCTCTTCGATTCTGTCCGCTAAATATTGTATCTCTTTTTTCAATTCATCAGTTGGAGCCTCTTTATATTGTTCCCACAACTCATAAAAATAATTAACAGAAGATCTATAGGCGGCATATTGAAGAATATCGATGTGTTTGGAGTGTTGTTTGCCTTGAAAATCAATATGGGTATGGAGCGTCAGGTTTTTGATAGGCTTCCATGCGAAGACAGCATTGGCAGAGATCTCAGGAATGTTGTTGGCAAACTTATCATCGTTGGTGAAGAATTCAGATTTGCTGACTTTCTGCCATGTCGTATTGAGGTGGGCAGAGAAGCGCTTGTGATTATAGCTTGCCGAGAGCTCTAGTCCGTAGGTATTGATGTTGCCGGTATTGAGATGTTCTGCGATTTGGAAGAATATCAGGTCACGGGCACGGTTGTAGAAGGCATTCAATTCGAAATTGAGTCCGGGCAGCCATTGTGTCGCACCGAAGGTAAGCTGGAAGGAGTGGAGTGACTCAGGGCTAAGTTCGTCTGCCAATTCCTTATAGCCCATATAGGTGGCTAGGATGAGATTGGTCTTACGATATAAATAAGGTGCATCGATGAATGCCTTTGAGTAACTGAGTTTGAGGTTCCATTTAGGTTGTACGAAGATGAGTGCGACACGGGGTGATAACTCTCTGATCTTGGAGTCGTTATAGCGATTCTTGTAATCGAATCGAAGGCCAGCGTTGAGGATGAACGAGTTCCACTGGTGCTTCAGTTGTGCGAATCCGTTAAAATTACTCTCGTGTCCCTTTCCGACATTAGAGATGTCATATGACTCAGGTGTGGTGGTGGTGAAATCATAGCCGTAGACATAACGGGCATCGTCAAGTTGGAAATAACTGAATTCAGCACCGAAGGAGAAGAGTCCCTTGTGATGGTCGTTGTTAACATACGACCAGTCACCCTGCAGTTTGCCGCCTATTGTATTCTCTTGTCCATTGATATAGCGTGAGATGCCTTCGTGGTCTCTAATCAGTTCCTTGATGCCATCAGGTATAGGCAATACGTCCGTCATGACATTTATCGGAGGGTCGTTAATAACCTGATAGTGAGTCAGGTCACTATTGTCGTAGGTAATAGTACCTTTCAGGTATATTTTCCCCAGTTGCTGACCATAACTGAGGTCGGCATGATGGGAACGGGTGGTGAAACTGGGACCGATACCGTTGAAAGTACGGTATTTGTCTAACTGGTACGGTGAGAACGTCTCGAACATCGTCATTGGTGAGATGATCTGTGAGAAGGTGGTATTATACAGGAACTGCAGGTTCTTGTATTTCAACTGTATGCCGATGTCATAGGAAGGCTTTGGTCCGACGCCTCCGACGGTGATGTCGCCGTCAGTCATCTGCATGCCTGTATCCTCCAACGGCATGTAGAACTTCTGGCCTTTTGCCTTGTAGAGACTGCCCCAAACCAGTACGTCGAGGTCAAAATAGCGTTTGCCGAGCATCAGACTGGCCTGAATCTGTCCGTATGTACCGATGCCGGCATGTGCTTTGACACCGTCCACGTCGGCACCTTGTTTGGTGATGACATTGACTACCGCTGTCAGGGAGACACCGCCATAGAGAGAGGAGGCAGGGCCTCGCAACACTTCTATCTGTCGTACCTTATCCAGATTAATACTGAAATCAGGAGCAGCGATATTGGTAGCGAAACTGTTCAGGCGGTGACCGTTAAGCATGATGAGGATTTTCTCCTGACCATTACTATAGATACCGCGCATGGCGATGTTGATGTCGTCATTACAGTCGACAATCGTCATGCCAGGGACATAGGCGGCAAGTACCTCCTGCAGGTTGCGTGCACTGGAGTTGCGGATCATCTCCTCCGTGATGAGGGTGGTGGGCACAGGTACCTCATTGAGATTCTCTGCCTGACTGGATGCCGTAGTAATGGTGGCGTTCAGTCCCGACTTGATGTTCTCCACCATATCGATGAAGCGCTGGGGGTCGTTAGCACTCGGACTGAAATAGGGATTTTCCTGCAACAAGAGTCGTACCCGTTCTTCAGCCTCTTTCTCCTCGTCATTTCCCAGACTACAAAGTGCAAGCAGTCTGTAGGCGCTCTGTCGGAGGTTACTGGGGAATTTCTTGATATTGTCAGTCAGTTCCTTTTCAGCCTCATCCAGTCTTCCGATATTATAATTCTCCTCTGCATTATCATAGATAATACGGTATTGGTCATAGCCTTCCTGGGCATAGGAGCCGCAGACGCACCCCAATAACAATAGGATGAAAATGATCTTTCTCATGCTTTCTTGATAGGGATAGTAATATAGAAGGTAGTACCTTGACCTTCTTGTGACTCAAAGGTCAGTGTACCCTTGTGCTTGTTTTCAACAATATCCTTGGTAATAGCCATTCCCAATCCGGTACCTTGTCCGGCAGGTTTGGTAGTGAAGAAATTCTCATAGAGTCGTTGTTTCACATCCTCAGTCATTCCTTCACCGTTATCAGCGATGGAGATGGTCAGTTGTCCATCGGCAGCAGTCACTTTGACACGAATAGTGGGAGTATAATCGTCTCCCAAAGCCTGTTCCTTATTCCATACCGTATAGCAGGCATTGTTCATCAAATTCAGTATGGCACGGCTGATATCCTGAGGGATGACCATGATATGGGGCAGTCCTTCCTGATATTCCTCATGGATGCTGATATTGAAGTTTTTATGGTTGGCACGCATGGCATGATAGGACAGCCATACATATTCCTTGACGATACGGACGATATCAGAGGGGATGAACTCATTCTCCTTACCTCTGGTGGCGAGAAGAATGCCTTGGATGATACTGATGGCACGCTCACCATGCTCTATGATCTTCGCCAAGTTTTCTTTCAGGTCAGCCACGATATCCTCTACCTCCTCGCGGTCATCGGCAGGGAGATGTTCCTCATTCTCCTCAACAATTTCCGTCAGGTCTTTCAGCAGCTTGTCAGACATCTTGCTGAAATTGATGACGAAGTTCAGCGGGTTTTGTATCTCATGGGCAATACCAGCGCTCAACAATCCCAAAGAAGCGAGTTTCTCCTGTTGCTTCAGTTGTTGCTGTAATGTATCAATTTGTTTCTCCATAGCCGTTATCTATTGGTAATATAATGGAAAATTCAGTAAATTCGTTCTTCTTAGACTTCGCAGAGATATCACCTCCGTGGTTTTGGATAATCTCACGACTGAGATAGAGTCCCACGCCAGAGGCTTCACTCGTTGTCTTGGTGGTGAAGAAGGGGTCGAAGATCTTGTCGATGATCTTATCCTCGATACCGATACCGTTATCCCTGATAAGAATCTCCACACGGTTGTCTTGGGGCATGACGGTGACGTCGACCTCTGGAGCATAGGGGACTGTCGTACGTTGGGTCTTCTTGGCGACAGCATAGACAGCATTGCCCAGCAAGCTCATGAAGGTCTTGGTCAGTTGTTCCGGATTACCGTTGATGTGAACAGGTGTGTCAGGATAATGGAATACGGTCTTGATATGACAGGTCGTAATCTCCTCCTTGCAATATTTACCCAATATCTCCTCGTCCTGTTTGAGCAGTGCTGTCAGGTCCATATTTATGAAGCCGCCCGAGCGGTCTTTCAGCAACTCCTCCATCGACTTCAAGGTGCGGGTGGTATTGGCACCATGCTCACTGACTTTCTTCAAGTTGCCTTTCAGCATGCCGAGAATATCAACGGTATCTTCGTAGATTTCTTGACTGATGTGCTCCTTCTCCTCTTCGATATTGGCAGAGACATCATCCACCAGTCCTTCCGACAGTTTGGAGAAGTTATTGATATAGTTCAGCGGATTCAGGATACGGTCAATGAGTCCTTGTGTCAGTTTACCTACCGTCGCCATCTTCTCCTGTCTTACCAGTTCACCCTGAGCCTCGTGCAGTTCGTCGAGGGCATTTTCAAGGCTCTTTGACTTCTCCTCAATTTCGTCTTTCTGTTTGACGACCTCTGCCGTACGTTCCTGTACGATATTCTCCAGTCGTATCTTCTCTTTTCGGAGGCGACGGATACGCCATTGTGCGGTGGCATAGATGAATAAGGCAAACAGAATGGCATAGATTACCTGCATATACCATCTGAGATAGATGGGTACTTCAATCTCGAAGTTGATATGGATGGTTTCCGAGATATTGCCGAAGGCATCACGTGCCTGTACCTCAAAGTCATATTTACCATAGGGCTGGTTGTTATACTCCGTGAAAGTGTCAAAATCCCATCCGCTCCATCTGCCGCCATTGATGCGATAACGGTATTGGGTAGGCAGTAACAGGGAAGGATAGTCCGCTGAGTAATTGATCCTGATTTGTCGCTCATCACTCTTGAATGACAGGTTGTTAGGCAGCTCACAGAATCCGCCCCAGGCAAGGCTGTCGTCATTGATGATGACAGAACGGAAGAACACTTTCTGCTTGATATTCCTGGTCGGGTCTTTCACGGAGGCATCTACCACACAGATACCATTGGAGCCTCCCAGCCAGACCTTATTCCCGTCATGCAGTAATGTACGGAAAGTGTAATCCATCAGCGGGTAGATCATCTTGTTCCATTCGTTGTCCTTGGAGCCGTTTTGAAGGACATAAAGACCTTTTCCCTGATTATTCGTCAACCAAAGGAGTCCGTCCTGATCGGCATAGGAGAACAAAGGGTAGGGGAAAGGCTTAGTCGTACTGGCTGTAATCATGGTAGGCTGACCGTTATACATCACGAGGGTTGCCATCTCGTTCTTTTCTCCGTTTTTCGTCTGGATATTGAAAGACCCCTTCTCATTATTCCAGATGACACCATAGAGATTCTGAAGCCAGATGATGCCTTTCTGGTCTTTGATAATCTTGGTGACTTTCTCTGCATCACATACTTTTGCGGGTTTTTCTCCAGGGGCATAGAAATAGACAGCATCCATCTCACCGCTATAGAAACCGTTACCTTCCGGCATGACAGCCGTTGTATTGGCTGTCGACAAGGCGGTAGCCATTCCATTGGGACTGATCCGATAAACACCGTTCGAAGTAGCTGCCAACAGGTTATCTCCCTGTTTGGCGAGTTGCCAACACGCATGTGTCATCTTGTTAACCTGCTCAAAGGTATTTGCCGCCTGTCGGTACACACCGCCTTGGGTTCCTGCATAGACGATACCGTTCTGCACGGCAAGGGAGATTACTTCGTTGTGTAGTCCGTTTTCTTGGGAGTAGCGAGTATAGGCTGTCGGTACAGCCGCCACAAAGATACCGTTGTCTGTTGCTCCCCATAGAAGACCGTGTCCGTTATAGGCAATCTTGTATATGTTATCAGAGCACAGTCCGTTTTTCTCCGATAAGCGATAAACTAGTTTTCCGTCTTGATTGACGACGAACATACCCTCTCCGTCGGTGGCAATAGCCGTCAGTCCATCACCGATGTCCAGTTTCTGCCTGGCAGTGATTCCCGGTACAGGAGAGGACAGGTCTGCCATCGGCTCATTGGCATCTCTTACCAGACAGATGGTGTTATCCTTGGCGACATAGACATTACCGTTGCTTAAGGAGAAAAAGATATCTCCTGCAGACTCCCAGATATGCTGCACTTCCCCTTTGAACTCATGATGTTCATCCTGTTCCTTCAGTATCAGTTCTCCGTTATTGTTGGCTGTGACATATCCGAAATAGTTATAGCCGCCCGTCCACACCTTGCCTTTGGAGTCCTGATAGACAGATGTGATACGGGAGATTCCTTTCGTATGGACGATGCGCCATTCGGCATTGTCGTAATAGAGCAGTCCTTCAAAGTTGGCAACATAGACGATACCTTGTTTGTCGACCGTGATGTCAAAATTATATTTATGTCCTCCATATTGCTTCATGGTGAAGTTCTGGAAGATGGGCGTCCCTTGTGCTGTCGCATCAGTCAGGGCGACAATAGTCAGGAAGAAGATCAGCAGCTGTCGTCTCATGGCTTGGCCTCCTTTCCGACAAAGGTCTCATAAGGGATGTTCCTGCCGATATAGTAGTTCCATTCCTCACGGGTCAGGTTACGTTTCAGTTTCGCTTTGAGTTGTTGCTGCATCGCCTGGACGGAGATCAGTGCCCTGGTCAAGTTACCTCCCTGGTCACCTGCCCATATATAGTCTTTTTTCAAGTCGAAGGTGAAATTCATGACCCATCCCTTGGTGGTAAACAACGTCATGGGTTCTATCTTCGGCAGGTTGGTCAGCCACATTTTAATAGAGCCGTCATAACTGGAAGATGCCAAACGGTAACCGTTGACCTTGAGTCTGGAGATCCTGGAGCGGTGTCCCACCAGTTTTGTCACCTGTCCTTTGCTGTTGAGATAGTAGATGGTACCGTCGCTCATACCATAGAAACGTGTGTGCTGGTTCTTCGATTCAGCAAAGGCTGTCACCTGTCCTTTGACGGGAACATTCGTTGTTTCCAACTTGTTGAAACTCTTCACCATGTGCATCCTGCCTTGGCGGTCAAAGATGACGGGGTAGTTTTGGTAACGGGCATTGGTTTCGACGACAAAGGGGAGTTGCTTTTCTGCCACGATGGTCTCCGTCTCTGTGTCAAAGAGTGCCATGCCCCGTTCACCGAAGAGCACGAACTGGTTATCAGTGGCATCCATGCCTTTCAGTTTCTCGATATTGACCTTGACATTCTTGACGACCTTTCCTCTGATGACCAGCAGTTCACCTGTACGGCTCATGGCATAGATGGCGTTTGTCTGACGGTTGATGAAGACGTCACGGAAATCGTATCTGGGATCACTGACGAGGGTGGTGGAGGAGAGCTTGTTGCCTGAGATGGTATGTTTCATCACTTCTCCATACGTACTGCAGGTCACAATATAGCTCTGTTTATCGTCTGCAAAGGCGATGTCTGTCACACTTCCCTTGTGCTTGTTCCAGACGGTCTTGTTCTGACTGGTCATCGCCAGAGCCTGATAGATGCTGGGGTGATAGATATTCCCTTGATAACGGTTGGTATATTCACAGACGACATTGGCGAGCAGGTCGGCTATCTCATGGTTGCCTGTCTGATATTGGGTGATGGCGGTATTGGCAAGGGTGCGCGACAGTGATATGTAACTTAAAGTATCGGCAACCCTTTTGGAGTATTCCGCCTGTGAGCGTTCTTTCTCGGCAATGACCTGTTGACTCTTGGCAACTTCCGAAGCTTCTAAGGCACGTTTCTCCGCTACGAGGGCGTTCTGTCGTTCCTGTTCTGCATGCAGACGCATCTCATTGGCGATACGGCTCTGTTGCTCTGCCTGTTCTCGCTGCTCGTCACTGATGATACGCTGCTCGTTGGCCAACTCCTCCATCTGGGCGTTGACACTCTGCATGACGGCAGCCTGCTTCTCTTTCTTGGAGAGGATGGTGAGTTGTTCTTCCAGTTCCCTTACCTTGACTTGCTCCTCCTCATACTTCTCATGCATCGACCAGGCGACAAATCCAACAAGGGCAAGGGCACCGCAGGCAATGACGACAGACGCTATTTTGGTGATATTTCTCATGCCTTACGCTTCAGTGCCATGATGGTGATATCGTCACTTTGTTCCGCATCTCCTGTAAACTCCCTGACGGACTCCAATTGTCCGTCGATGATCTCTTTGCAGGTCTTTCCGTTCAGAGCCTTGAGCGTCTGCTCCATCCGGTCGTCCCCATACTCCTTGAAATCGGTATTGGTCGCCTCGTTGATACCGTCTGTGTACATCACGAGGGTGTCACCGACACCTAACATGGTTTGCTCTCCCTGGAAGGTGATGCCCTCCACGACACCCACCATGGGGTTGGGACTGATGGGCAGCATCTCTACATTGCCGTCGGCATAGAGGATATAGGGGGAGTTATGACCGCCGTTGCAGTATTCCAGCATACCGGTGTCGATATGGTAGATGCCGTAGAACACGGTGACAAACATACAGTCTACGGACTCGGCACATAACAGCTCGTTCGATTTCGTCAGACATTTCGCAGGAGTATAGTCTTGCAAGCCCACCGTACGGATCAGGGTTCTGCTGACCGCCATGAAGATAGCGGCAGGAACACCTTTTCCACTGACATCCGCCATGACGATGCCGATGCGGTTATCGTCGATGCGGAAGAAGTCGTAGAAGTCGCCTCCCACATCCTTGGCAGGAATCATCATGGCTGCCAGGTCTATCTCTTTCTCGTTCTCAGGGAAGGGTGGGAAGATACGTGGCAGGATGGCCTGTTGGATCTCCCTGGCGACGGCAAGGTCGGTCTTCAGTGACTCCAACTGTGAATGCTCTGCCTGTGCCTGTTTGATATAGTCGATCTGCTCAATGGCCTTCTCGATGGTGACACTCAAGTCATCCAAGTCGATGGGCTTTGTGGCAAAGTCGAAGGCGCCGTTGTTCATCGCCGAACGGATATTTCCCATGTCGCCATAGGCGGATACCATGATACATTTCATGGCGGGGTTCTGCATCTCGTTGATTTTCGTCAACAGCGTCAGCCCGTCCATTTCCGGCATGTTGATATCGGAGAGGATGATGTTGATATCCTTCTCTTTCAAGAGGACGGTCAAGGCCTCCAGTCCGTTATGGGCAAAGAAAAACTCATACTCGCCCTTGCGTATCTTCCTTCTGAAATATTGTGTCAACAGCAACTCAAGGTCTGCCTCGTCGTCGACACTGAGAATCTTGATAGGGTTCATCTATATATTTAATTATGTGTTATTAATCTGCAAATTTACAAAGTAATTTTGGAATATGCAAATAATTTCGTAATTTTGCTGCCAGAAATGAATATACACGTTTTCAATCCGGAACATGATATCGCCTTGGCAAGCAATCTCGCCAACTTCACGGCTCCGCATGCCGGCAGACAATTGCGCGCCGATCTGGGCTTCCTGCCTGCCTTGTGGGCGGAAGAGGGTGACGTCATCCTGGTAGAGAACGTGGAATATGCCACAAAAACATGGGAGAGATTAAGGAAACGATTAGTTCCATGGCATGGAACACTTAGTTCCATAGGGTGGAACAATATGTTCCATAGGGTGGAACAATCCGTTCCATGCCATGGAACAACTCGTATCTTACCTTGGGGCTGGGACAAAGCCATCAAGCGAGAACTGGAAAGAAAGGGATTTCCTCTTTCTGCCATGCCTTCCGACAGACAGTTAGAGACGATACGTACCTTGTCACATCGTCAGACGGCAGCGCAGTTGTTACCGCAACTTCAGATGGAAGGGACGGTAGGTGAGGCTGTGCTGTGCGAGACGACGGAGACGGTGGAGCAACAGTTGAGGCTGCACCCCCGCCTGGTGTTGAAGGCTCCTTGGAGTTCCAGTGGTCGCGGCATCCGTTTTATCGATCGTCAACTCAACGACCATCAGCGTGGATGGCTTTGTAATCTGCTGAAAAGTCAGGGTGGTGTGATGGCAGAGCCCTATTATGAAAAAGTAAAAGATTTTGGTATGGAATTTGAATCGACAGACGAGGGCATTCGTTATCTCGGACTGTCTCTCTTCCATACTGCCAATGGTGCCTACACGGGTAATATCCTCGCCACAGAGGAGACAAAGCGAGAAATATTAAGTCGTTATATACCAGTCAGTTTACTTGATTGTGTCAAAGAAAAGATTTGCAGTACCTTGCAACTAAAAGACTACCGAGGTCCTTTCGGCATTGACATGATGGTTGTCAATGAAAACGGTTTACGAAAGCTCCATCCATGTGTTGAGATAAATCTAAGAAGGACGATGGGACATGTCGCCCTTGCCATGTCACCGACGGACGATGATATCCGCTATGTCATGCGGATAGAATATACGGACAACTACAAACTAAGAATACGCAAACTATGAGAAAAACAATTCTACTGACGGCATTGTTGGTCGCAATGACAACCTATGCCCAGTACAAGTCACAAGTATGGTGTCCCGACAATGGGAACGGCACCTATACGAATCCTGTCATCAATGCGGACTACAGTGATCCTGATGTCTGTGTGGGAGCGAGTGGGGAGGATTATTACCTGACAGCCTCCTCATTCCAGTGTATACCGGGACTGCCCATCCTGCACTCGAAGGATTTGGTGAACTGGGAGATTGTGGGTCATGCCCTGAAATCGCTCTATACGGGACATCCTGAGTTGGAACGTCATTTCAGTAAGACCCGTCATGGGGCTGGTGTGTGGGCTCCTTCTATCCGTTATCACAACGGGGAATATTATATCTACTGGGGCGATCCTGACTTCGGGGTGTTTATGGTGAAAACCAAAGACCCTGCCGGAGAATGGGAAAACCCTGTCTGTGTGATAGAAGGACAGGGGATGATTGACACGACACCATTGTGGGACGACGATGGCAGATGCTACCTCGTCAACGGATGGGCGAACTCCCGTTCGAAGTTTGCCTCTGTACTGACGGTCCGGGAATTGAACAAGGAGGGTACGAAACCCATCGGCCAGCCTGTCATTGTCTTCGATGGCAATGGTACGGAGAATCGTACCTGCGAGGGTCCTAAGTTCTATAAGCGTGACGGATGGTATTGGATATTATGTCCTGCAGGCGGTGTACCTACAGGTTTCCAATTGGCCATGCGCTCGAAGTCGCCCTACGGACCCTATGAGCATAAGGTCGTGCTTGCCCAGGGTAAGACGGATATCAACGGGCCTCATCAGGGTGGTTGGATACATACGAAATACGGGGAGGACTGGTTTATCCATTTCCAGGACAAGGAGGTATACGGTCGTGTGGTACACCTGAACCCTGTCGACTGGTCGACGGGCTGGCCCATGATGGGAAAGAACGGGGAACCCGTTACCACCTACAAAAAGCCAAAAGCTAACGGCCAAGAGCCCATCGTCAACCCCGTGGAGTCTGATGAGTTCAATAGTCCCGTACTAGGCAAACAGTGGCAGTGGCATGCCAACTATCATCAGTTCTTCGGAATGCCTACCGCCTTCGGTACGATGCGGGTCTATACTTGGAAGATGGAGGATGGAAACCAGAACCTCTGGGAAGTACCTAATATGCTGTTGCAGAAGACGCCTGCCGATGCGTTTACCGTGACGACGAAGATTCGCTTCACCTCCAAGGCTGACGGACAGTTTGGCGGACTGATTATGATGGGACATAACTATCAGGCATTGGTGGTCCGTCGTGAGGGCAGGGAGTTCAAACTCCTGATCATCTTCTGTAAGGATGCCGATCGTGGCAAGCCCCAGCAGGAGGAGCTTATTGCCACCCTCAAGCCTACTGCCGAGGACAAAATAGACTATAAGCCGGGTATTCACGAGGATATCTACCTGCGACTGAAGGTAAAGGACTCCAAGGTGAAGTTTGCCTGGAGTCAGGATGGAAAGAAATTCAAGGACTGTGGTGGGGACTACCAGATGAAAGAAGGTAAATGGATTGGTGCCAAGTTCGGCTTTGTGGCTGCAGAGACCAATCCGAAAGCGGATCGTGGATGGTTAGATGCCGACTGGATCCGTATTACCGCATATAAGGATTAAACTGTTTCTCATCGGCGATCGTGGTCTGTGGACCATGACCGGACCAGATGACGGTATCGGCGGGGAGTTGTGTAAGACGTTGCAGACTCTCCGCCATTTCCTGCCAACTGCCTCTGTCAAAATCGGTCCGTCCGATGCTCATGCGGAAAAGGGTGTCGCCAGTGAAGGCCACGTGCTCGTCCTCACAGTAGTAGACACAGCCGCCAGGGGTGTGTCCGGGGGTATGTAGGATGGTGAAATGGTGCGTACCGAAGGTCACCTGTTCGTCCTCCGTGAAGTAATGGCCTATAGGGGCTTCCTCCTCATTGAGCTGGAATCCGAAGAAATCATTCGCCTGTTTGGCAAGGTCCTCTATCAGGAAAGCATCCTCACTCCTGGCCTCTACTTTCAGCCCGAACTCCTCATAGATGGCATGGTTCCCCCATACATGATCAAGGTGTCCATGGGTTGCCAACAAATGCACGGGCTTCAGCCCCTCATCTTTGATATAACGGCTGATGGCACTGCGCTCCTCTGGGTATTGCGCCCCACAATCGATGATGACACACTCCTTTGTCTCGTCACTTACCACGTAGCAGTTTTCCTGCAACATGTTACACATAAACCGTTTGATATTCAGCATGGCAAATAGGTGATGTATTTCTCCTTAAACCAATCCTCGTTAAAGAACTGGCTGATGTCTGTAATCTCCACGATATTCCGATAGGGACGCGTCTCTTCCTGAAGGTCACCGCCTTTCAGACAGATAATACCGTTGGGCAGGGCGTTACGCTGTTCCTTCGAGATGTTCTTACGTACGATTTTATGGAGGTCTGGCAGGGGCATCACGGCACGGCTGACGATGAAGTCGTACTGGCCTTTCTCGTCCTCGCCACGGAGATGCTCGGGATGACAGTTCTTCAGTCCGAGGGCGTTACATACCTCCTGTGCCACCCGTATCTTCTTACCCGTACCGTCGATGAGTTTGAAGTCACACTCAGGGAAGAGAATGGCGAGGGGGATACCAGGAAAACCGCCTCCCGTGCCGAAGTCGAGGATTTGGGTATGAGGACGGAAACGGATGAACTTGGCAATCGCCATCGAGTGCAGCACATGATGCTCATACAGGTTGTCGATGTCCTTGCGGGATATCACGTTGATCTTGGCGTTCCAGTCCCTATAGAGTGCATCCAGCATGGCTATCTGCCTCTTCTGATCCTCCGTCAACTCCGTGAAATATTTCAATATCGTCTCCATAACGCTAAACTCTAAACGCTAACCGCTAAACTCTAATCGCCAACCTATTTCATGATTTTCCCCAGAATACTATAAGAAAGCGTCAATTCTGTATTGCCCTTGTCATACGGTGCTATCTCGTAGGGGTTATAGATAAAGGTGATGCCGTCGTCGCCTAAGATGAAGTTCTGGGGGGCGTAGATGTCCATCGTCAACAGATACCCCTGGTTATGCAGTTCATCAAGGGATACACACTTCGTCTGTGCCCGCAGTTCTGCCATCAACAGGTCGTTCAGCGGATATTGGTAACCCTGTACGAAGAGGTCGTCAAGTCCGATCTGCTTCCCTGTCTTCGCGTCGAAGTTCATGACGAGTTGTTGTTTGATGCCATGGGCACCGCCCTCATACATGTCGAGGTTAATGAGGTATACCAGACAGTCGTCCTTGCCTTCCCGGGTCTCTGTCTCGATGGTATAGCGGTACTGGTACCAGGCATGCTTATCCTGGTCGGCACGGTCTTCACGATAGAGGGGAGCCATGTTCTTTTTATACTCGCTGGTATAGAAATTGGCAAACGAGTCGACGGCCTGTTGCATCGTCAGACTGTCCATCCTGAACAGTCGCTGTATGATGGCTTGGTTGACGGCCTTCGCTGCCTCACTGTCGCCTTTCACGTATTTCACTTGCAGGTTGACCTGACACTGGGGGGCGTTGTCCTCATAGGTGATAGACACCACCTTCGTCACCTTCGCCTCGTCCATGTTGAAACCGGAACCACCGAAGATGCCTCCTCCCTCACTGCCGCCACATGCCATGAACAACAGGGCGGTAAGTCCTATGATGATGTGTTTCTTACTCATGATCTTTTATTTATTGGCTGCGAAGTTACGAAAAATTTTTGGGATAACCAAATAATATATGCCGATTCGTTGAACAAATTCGCCCGTTCGCTGAAATCATGAGGAGAACGATTAAACTTTCACTACCTTTGTCACGTCATATAAGTGACTTCGGTCGAAAAGAACATGAATACGAATCATAAAATTTACAGAAAATGAAAAAAGTAGTTTTAACAATGGTTGCCCTTCTGTCGATGACAATGGCAGTGGCACAAGACAAAGAAAAATGTCAAGACAAACAGAAATGTGAGAATAAGTGTTGTTCTGAGAAGCGCTCATGTTGCTCTAAGGAAGGCAAAGCTCCCAAGGAGATGACACCTGAGAAGATGACGGAGTGTATGGCAGAGTGCCTCTCATTGACGGACGAACAGAAGACGAAGGTTCTTGCTCTTAACAAGGAGTATAAGGATGTGCTTGCCAAGGGTCCGCGTATGGGTGGTCCGCGTCCTCCCAAGCCACAGGTGGATGGTGAGACAGGTGCTACACAACAACAGCGTCCAGAGCGTCCAGAGAAACCACAACTCACTGACGAGCAGAAAGCGCAGATGAAGGCGAACAAGGAGAAGCGTAATGAGTATAACAAGAAACTCAAAGGAATTCTCACGGACGAGCAGTATCAGAAATACGAGAAGATGCACAAGCATCATGGTCATCACGGACATCATGGTCCCAAAGGCCACGGCGGTCCCAGAGGTCCCCGTCCAGACTTTGCTCCACAGGAATAGTAAGTATATAATTAGATTTTTTTAGGGTAAAAGATTGGCTATGTCGCAGATATTTCGTATATTTGCGACATAGTTTTTGATGTTTAACTAAAAACAATAGGATTATGAAAGTAGGAGTCCCCAAGGAGATTAAAAACAATGAGAACCGTGTGGGCATGACCCCATCGGGGGTTGCCGAGTTGATCAAGCGTGGACATACTGTCTTCGTACAGCATACTGCAGGGGAGGGCAGTGGCTTCAGCGATGAGCAGTACAAGGCAGTGGGTGCACAGATACTGCCTGCCATCGAGGATGTCTATGCGCAGGCTGACATGATTGTGAAGGTGAAAGAACCTATTGAGCCAGAATATCCGTTGGTACGTAAGGGACAGGTGGTGTTCACCTATTTCCATTTCGCCTGCGAGAAGGAGTTGACGGAGGCGATGATGAAGAGTGGTGCTATCTGTATTGCCTATGAGACAGTGGAGCGTGACGACCGTTCGTTGCCGCTGCTCATCCCGATGAGTGAGGTGGCTGGACGCATGGCAGCACAGAATGGTGCCTATTATCTCCAGAAGACCAAAGGAGGCAAAGGAAAACTGATGGCTGGCGTACCAGGCGTAAAGCCTGCGAAGGTACTTGTTCTTGGTGGTGGAACGGTAGGCGAGGCTGCTGCCCGTATCGCCGCAGGTATGGGTGCCGATGTCACCATCACGGATGTGTCGCTGCCTCGTCTGAAACAACTGACGGCTGAGTTGCCTGCCAATGTGCATACGCTCTATTCCTCAGAGCATAATATTCGTCAGGAACTGCCTACCGTGGATGTCGTCATCGGCTCTGTCCTGATTCCTGGTGATGCCGCTCCTAAACTCATTACGAAAGATATGCTCTCACTGATGGAGAAAGGAACAGTATTGGTGGATGTTGCCATCGACCAGGGTGGCTGTTTCGAGACGTCACATCCTACCACGCATAGTGAGCCTGTCTATGACATTGACGGCATCATCCATTATGCTGTGGCGAATATTCCGGGGGCTGTTCCCAATACGAGTACAATTGCGCTGACGAATGCCACGCTACGCTATGCCATCGCCCTTGCCGACAAAGGCTGGAAACAGGCTTGCCGCGACGACCGCTCGTTGGCGCGTGGTGTCAATATGGTGGATGGCAAGTGCACCTACGAGGCTGTTGCCAAAGTATGGGGACTGGCATATACGCCGTTGGAATTATAATTGAATACGATACACTCAGTCCCCGATTTGTCACTCATTTCGGGGACTTTTTTTATTCCAATGCCTTCTATCACTCGTTCCGATATCTCCTATGGGGGTAAAGGAATGCCTCCTATGGGGGTATAACAGGCATTGGAATGAAGTGTAGAAGGCATTAGCGTAAGTGATAGAAGGCATCCCCGTGTTTTCGCCAGCAGATTTTAGGGGTGACAGGTGACAGGTGACGGGTGACAGTTATGACAGTTGACAGTTTGACAATTCTTAAAACTCAATCACAAATCACAGATCACAGTTATTTTTAATCGATTTCTACAAACACTAAAATATTAATACTATTATATTATTATATATATA
>JAGCOB010000029.1 GCA_017645645.1 Prevotella sp.
ACCTACTTCCTGCTGAAGAAGCTGAAGGAAAGTAAAGGCAATGTGACCATGGGCGAACTGAGCAACTATGTCAAGGAGCAGGTGAAGCGCTACTCCATAGTTGAGAATGGTAAGAGCCAGACACCATCGGTGATGACCTCGGATAATCTTAAAACGACTTGGGAGTCAATGAAGATAGAATGATATAATAATCCAATTATGAAGAAATCAATCATTATCATCATCATCCTTTCTGTCATGACAGTCGTACAGGCTGCAGAACCTTGGCTGAAAGGAGGTTTTGAAACCCGTCAATACAGAAACCTGTTCGTGGAGATGGGTTATTCACCTCAGGCTGTCGAGGCGAAGCTGCAAGAGGTGTTCAACGATGTATTCTACGGTCCCAATAAGGTCTACTTTGAGGTAGGCGACTCAATGGGATATGTCTCAGACATTAAGAACCACGATGCACGTACCGAGGGAATGTCGTATGGGATGATGATTGCCGTCCAGATGGGTAAGAAGGATATCTTCGACCGTCTGTGGCGATGGAGCAAGAAATACATGCAGCATCAGGACGGAAGCCGCAAAGGTTATTTTGCCTGGAGTTGTAAGACGGACGGTACCCATAATGCTGAGGGGGCAGCCTCCGATGGTGAGCTGTATTTCATCACCTCCCTGATCTTTGCCTCCAACCGCTGGGGCAACGATACAGGCATCAACTATTTGGCAGAGGCACAACATATCCTCAATTGCATCCAGCCGAAGGAATATGAGCCAGAGGCAAGACCTGGCGGTTTTGGCGGCTTTGGATTCGGTCCACAGCAAGAAGGTCCGCAGAAGATGTATCTCATCGACCCTGAGACAAAACTCATCACCTTTACGCCTGACGGTTTCGGACAGCGTTTTACAGACCCGTCCTACCATATCCCTGCCTTCTATGAGGTATGGGCACGATGGGCTAATGACGGACGTGCCGACTACTGGAACGAGTGTGCGACAAAGTCGCGTGAGTTCCTGCACAAAGCCATCAATGAGAAGACAGGTCTGAATCCTGACATGTGCCAGTATGACGGTTCACTGATGCAGATGCCCCGTTTTCCGCAGCGTCCCGGACAACCACAGACTGCTCCTCGCCGTTGGGGCAATGATAACTTCCGTTATGACTCTTGGCGTGTGCCGATGAATATCGCCCTCGACTATGAATGGAGTTGTGCCGATCGTGAATGGCAACAACAATACGGAGAGAAATTCCAGAACTTCCTGTATCAACAAGGTGTGAATACTTTTGTCGACCAATACCGTGTAGATGGAACGTTACCTGAGGGTGATGAGATTCTGCAGGCTGGCGGTTTCCGTAAACTGCGCCATTCCATCGGACTGGCAGCCACTGCCGCAGCTGCCTCCGTCATGTGCCATCATGCTAAGAGCAAGGAATTCGTTGATGCTTTCTGGAATGCGAAACACGAGCCTTTCGAGGACGGGTATTTCGATGCTTATTATGACGGTCTGTTGCGTCTCTTCGCCTTCATGCACCTGAGTGGCAACTACCGTGTCATCTTCCCACAGCATCAGATACCGCTCGTCTATCAGGAAGAACATACCGGTAAGGCTTTCCCTGCTCCTGCTATGCCTGGCTATGACCAACTGCCCGAGTGCCGTGAACTACCAGACCCGTTAGCATGGAGTAACGGACAGGGCTTCGTCAGTAACTTCAGTGAATGGGAGCGTCGGCGTAGTGAGATAGCGGCAGAGATACAACACTATGAAATCGGGGAGAAACCTGCCGTCGACCCGAAGGACATCCACGCACGGATGGACGGAGACACCCTCATCGTCGATGTAACTGTCAATGGCGAAACGCTCACGCTGCGCTCCGCCATCCATTACCCCAAGACCGGCAAGGCACCCTATGCCCTGATGATCGGTACCAGTATGCTCAGTCTGCCCAAGCCGCTCTTCGAGGACCGTCCCATCGCCACGATGACGTTCCATGAGGCACAGGTGAACGACTACTCCCAATGGCGGCCGCATCACGACCGGGGCGAGCATCCCTTCGACCGCCTCTATCCCCATCTGAAGGACAACGGTGCCTATAGTGAATGGGCATGGGGAATGAGTCGCCTCATCGACGGACTCCAGCAACTGGGAGAGGAGAAGACGAAGATAGACATGCAACATATCGGGGTCAGCGGTTGTTCCTATGCCGGAAAGATGGCACTGTTCTGCGGAGCCTTCGACGAGCGTATCGCCCTGACTATCGCCCAGGAACCTGGTGGAGGAGGTGCCGCCGCCTGGCGTATTTCCCATCGGATGGATAGTGTGGAGTGCCTGGACAAGACTGACTACCACTGGTTCCTAGAGAGTATGCGTACCACCTTCTCCGGCGACAGTGTCTACCGTCTGCCCTACGACCATCATGAACTATGCGCCATGATCTGTCCCCGTGCCCTGCTCATCCTCGGGAATCCCGACTACAAATGGCTTGCCGACGAGTCGGCACGAGTCTCTGCACAGGCTGCCCGCAGGGTATGGGAACGGTTCGGCATCGGTGACCGCATGGATATCTCCATCGTCGGCGGACATCCCCACTGTATACTTCCCGAAAGCCAGTACCCCATCGTCGAGGCGTTCCTTGACAAGTTCTTATTAGAGTGATTTTTGCCGGTTTTGTTACATTTCAAATAAAAAAATGTAACAAATACTTGCTACATATGATAAAATTTACTACCTTTGCACTTGTTCTAGTGTAACATCGCTAACCGAATAAGCTGATTATGGATAGTAAAGTTCTTTGTCATAGCAACGGAATGGTGTGTTTTCTACTAACCCTGTTCTCGCTGTTCTTCTCTCTTGGTACGCATGCCCAGACAGGTAAATTATTTGACGCCGAAGAGCAATTGTCAAGTAGTTTCGTTTCTCAGGTGTATCTCGATACTGACGGATTCCTCTGGGTCGCCACCCGTAACGGTCTCAACAAATACGACGGCTACCAGTTCCGCATTTTGAAAAAAGAAAAGTCTGCGGATTTGGGAATGGCAAGCAACTACGTCAACTGCATCCTGCAGGACCGCAACGGACTCTTCTATGTGGGAATGTACGGTGCCCTCCAGTCATTTAACGGTTATCGCTTCAAAGACATCAAAGTACATGACCTGCAGGGGCATATCATGCCACCTTATGTGACATGTTTCACTGAACGGAAGAACGGAGACGTCATGATTGGAACGTCCGGACATGGAGTGTTACGGTTGACTGACAAGGAGAATGCCCGTCAGGTAGGAGGTGCCTTGCAAGATATCATCGGGGTACATCGTATGATGGAGGACCAACAGCAGCGACTATGGCTGGTCACCGAGGAACAGGGACTGGTCTGTTATGTTGGTGACAAGACCTACCGCTATTTCGAGGATGAGGCGTTTCGTAGTCAACTGCGCGTAATCTGTGAGGGCAAAGATGGTAAGATCTATGTGGGGACTTCCCATAGCGGAGTCTTTGTCCTGACGGAAAAGGGGCTTTTTGAGCATGTGGTAGTCACTGATAATTTGCCGATCATTGAGATCTATGCTACAAAGAAAGGTGATTTGCTGTTAGGCTACGACGGAAGGGGAATGGGCATCTTCAATCCCCAGACAGGTACATTGACCAACAACCCATATTATAGCCGGGAGGTCGACCTCTCGATGAGCAAGTGTTATTCCATCGTAGAGGACAATACGGGAAATATATGGTTGGGACTGCTGCAGAAGGGTATCTATAAGCAACCCCGTATGGAGAGCCGTTTCCAATACATGGGCTATAAGTTAGGAACACGGAACCTGATAGGGCAGGCCTGTGTGACCAGTGTGCTGATAGACAGCAGGGGATGGACATGGGTTGGTACCGATAAAGACGGACTTTACAGTTTTGATGATAAAGACCAACCGGTCTATCACTATAAAGACAACGTTCCCAGTACGATACTGAGTATGACAGAAGACCGTCAGGGACATATCTGGATCGGCTCCTATAGGGAAGGAGGTGGCTGGATAGATGTCGGCAGCCATACTTTCCATCGTCTGCAACTGCCACAAAGTGGGGAGGTGAGCATATTTGGTCTGGAGTGTGACGGACAGGGGAATCTCTGGATTGGAACGATGGGAGACGGACTCCTGCGCATTGACAATGTCACCAAGGAGGTAAAGACCTATAAATCAGAAGAAAATGCGGTCAGAGACCACCAGATAAACAGTATCATCAACAACTATATCTCCCAGTTATCTCTCTCACCGGATGAAAAGCGCATTTATCTGGCAACGACCATGGGTGTCTGCTGTATGGATATCGCCACGGAGAACTGGATAAAGGTCTTTGGGGTGAACACACTGAACTACGGTACGCCGACGCGCATTGTCAAGGAATATAATAATAAATTGTGGATTGGCACAAATAACGGTCTTTATAGCTACAACCTCTCTACCAAGGAACTACGGCACCTGGATATGCAGAAAGGACTTGCCGACAATGGTATCGCCTCTATCGAACAAGACCAGCAGGGGATGATATGGGTAAGTACCGACCATGGTCTCTGCCGCTATAACCCCAAGACACAACTGACACAGAGTTTCTTCATAGACAACGGTCTGCAGAGTAATGAGTTCAGTGACGGTGCTTCCAGCATTTCCGCCCAAGGCACCCTGATTTTCGGAGGCGTGGGTGGCGTGACCTGGTTCAAGCCTTCCGATATCAAGCAGACGGACTGGAAGGCAGACGTAAAACTGACCGCCTTCTCTGTTAATGACGAGCTGGTAACCCCGGAGACCAAGTCGGGCTGGTATCATGTGACGGATACGACCGTCATTGCCTCCAAGCGTTTCGTCCTTAGCTATAGCGACAACTCATTTACCATCCAGTTGTCGACCCTGACGTACGATAATCCTGAACATATCGTCTACAGCTACCGTATCAACAAGGAAGACTGGGTGCGCCTGCAACCTGGCGTCAACGAGATCACGTTCAGTCATATGTCACCGGGTAAATACGACTTCAGCGTGATTGCCCAGCGTAACAACCAGACAACCGAGGAACGTTGTTTCACGGTCTTCATCCATGCCCCCTGGTACCGCTCCACACTGGCATACATCGTCTACCTGTTGATTATCGCTTTCATTGCCTGGAGATTCTTCCTCTACCGCCGTCGCAAGGAACAGGATAACCTGCGACTACAGGAGCATATCCATGCAGAGGAGATGGGAGAGGCGAAGCTGCGGTTCTTCATGAACATCAGTCATGAGATCCGTACACCTATGACCCTCATCGTGTCACCCCTTCTCTCCCTGATGAAACACGATGACGACCCGCATCGCCGTAGTCTTTATGAAACGATCCGCCGCAATGCCGAGCGTATCTTAGGACTCATCAACCAGATGATGGACCTGCGGAAGATTGACAAGGGACAGATGCAGATGCATATGCGTGAGACAGACCTCATCGGTTTCGTGGGAGACATCTATACCCTTTTTGCCCAACAGGCAAAGGCAAAGAACATCCAGTTCTCCTACGAGCCGGATACACAGGTCCTGCCTGTATGGGTAGACCGTGGCAATTTCGACAAGGTCATTGTGAACATCCTCTCCAATGCGTTTAAGTTCACTCCTACGGGTGGTATCATCCGCATCGGCATCACCCATGACGACAAGCAGGCAAGCATCAGTATCTACGATAACGGAGAGACTATTCCTGAGGATAAGCTGGAACGTATCTTCGAACGCTTCTACCAGTCGCCATCCTCTGTCAACGACCGTAATGTGGGGACGGGTATCGGACTCGACCTCACCCGCTCCCTGGTAGAATTGCACCATGGCACCATATCGGCGCATAACAACAAAGAAGGTGACGGGTGTGAGTTCGTGGTAACCATCCCTATGGGTAAAGACCACTTGAAACCAGAGGAGATCATGACGGAAATAGAAGAGGTGACTCCAATGACCAGTCTCTTAGAGGAAGAGAATACTGCTGACGTACCCATCGAAAAGGAACTGCCGAAGACAAGTCGCCAGCAGACAATAGTCATCGCGGAAGACGATAGTGAGATCCGTGACTACCTCATCCAGGAACTGTCAGATACCTATAAAGTGATTGGTTGTGAGAATGGCAAGGAGGCATTGACGGAGGTACTGAAGAGTGTTCCTGACCTGCTGATCTCTGATGTTATGATGCCGGAGATGGACGGTAACACACTCTGTTCCAAGGTCAAGGGCAATCCCAGCACCAGTCATATGCCTGTCATCCTGTTGACGGCGAAGAACCGTGACGAGGACCAGTTGGAAGGTCTCGAGACAGGTGCGGATGCCTATATCGTCAAGCCCTTTAACCTGGATATTCTGCGACGCACCATTATCAATCTCATCCATACCCATCGTATGCTGCGTCTGAAATATGGACGTAACGACCAACTGGAACAGCAGGTGGAAGAGGTACAGATGTCCTCTCCTGACGAGAAACTGCTGGAGCGTATCATGGTTGTCATCAACAAGAATATCGGAAATGCCGAGTTGAGCGTGGATGCCATCGCTGAGGAGGTGGGTATCAGCCGTGTCCACCTGCACCGCAAGATGAAAGAGTTGACAGGACAGACTCCTCATGACTTCATCCGCAATATCCGCCTGAAACAGGCGGCCAATCTGCTGGCAAGCCATAATATGAATATTACAGAGGTGATGTATGCCTGCGGCTTTAATAACTCCGCCTCCTTCTCGACAATCTTCAAGAAGTTCTACGGCATGTCACCACGGGAATATATGAATGAACAAAAAGAAGGAGACAGTCTGTGATGCTGGAATACTAGTTATTAATCTATTATAAAACAAAATCAAGTACAATTATGGCAAACATTTTTTCATTAGAAGGTAAGAACGCTTGGATTACCGGTGCGTCTTACGGTATCGGCTTCAACATTGCCAAGGCTTTCGTTGCCGCAGGCATCAAGAACATTATCTTCAACGACATCAACGAGGCTGCCCTGGAGCGTGGACTCAACAACTACAAGGAGGCTGGCATCACCAACGTACACGGCTACGTCTGTGACGTGACCGACGAGAACGCCGTGAAGGCTCTGGTGGAGAATATCCACGCCGAGGTAGGACAGATTGATATTCTTGTGAATAATGCCGGCATCATCAAGCGCATCCCGATGCACGAGATGAAGCGTGCCGAATTCCAGCAGGTCATCGATGTCGACCTGGTAGCTCCCTACATCGTCAGTGCCGCCGTCATTCCTGAGATGATGGAACGTCGTGAGGGTAAGATTATCAATATCTGTTCGATGATGTCCGAGCTGGGATGTGAAACCGTCAGTGCCTATGCTGCCGCCAAGGGTGGTCTGAAGATGCTGACCCGTAACATCTGTTCGGAGTATGGTGAGTACAACATCCAGTGTAACGGTATCGGCCCGGGCTATATTGCTACCCCACAGACCGCTCCGCTCCGTGAGCGTCAGCCCGACGGCAGCCGTCATCCGTTCGACAGCTTTATCTGTGCCAAGACACCTGCCGGCCGCTGGCTCAACCCAGAAGAGCTCGGAGGTCCTGCCGTCTTCCTCGCTTCCCATGCCTCTGATGCCGTCAACGGCCACGTGCTGTATGTAGACGGCGGCATCCTTGCCTATATCGGCAAACAGCCCTGATGGTCCTCTTAGTTAGGCGGCACCTATCGACCCGATAGGCGGCACCAAACGCATCGATAGGCGGCACATATCGCATGGATAGGTGCCGCCTAACTCATATAATCCTGTATCATTTGACAAAAATTCATGCGTTTTTCAACAAAAACACCCCCTAAAAACACCTTTTAATATCACTTTTTCACCCCTAATTTCACCCATAACCCCCTGATTATCAAGGAGTGTTGCAAAGTGACATTGGTGACATTGAAAAAAACATTTTGGTAATGCGTGCGCACGAAAAGACTAGGGAACGGTTTTCAATGAGATGGAGGGATGAGAAAGGAATAAAAAAAAGAGGCTTCCTTGCGGAAGCCCCTTTCAATTTTCTTGACAAAAATTACTTGTTTACAACCTTTGCAAGCTCTGCACCGGCCTTGAACTTAGCAACCTTCTTGGCAGCAATCTTAATCTTCTGCTTGGTAGCAGGGTTGATACCCTCACGAGCAGGCTTCTTAGCTACTGCGAAAGTTCCGAAACCAACGAGCTGAACCTTGTCACCCTTCTTCAGTGCGCCAGCGATAGCTTCGATAGTTGCATCAAGTGCCTTCTTTGAATCAGCCTTAGTCAGTTTTGCAGAGGCTGCAATCTTCTCAATTAATTCTGTCTTGTTCATAATTGTTTGTTTTAAAAAATGAATTATTAATAGTATAAAGTCGGTTTTTACTTGAATTCACTGCAAATATAGGAGAAAGTATTTAGAAAACAAACATTTTTACGAAAAAAATGCGTTTTTTTTTGAAAAAAAGTGCATATCACCCTTTTTTTGTACCTTAAAACAGATATTTTTCGTAATTTTGCGCCATCAACGACTATCACATTGTCGTTAGAGATAAAGTGTAAATGGTAAATCGACAAATTATAAATTAAGTAGATGAATAGTATACCAACGATGACCAAGAACCTGCTCGTCGTCAATTTCCTGGCGTTTGTGGCGACATGGGTTCTGGAACTGCGCGGCATCGATCTGACCTCGATGCTGGGTCTTCATTTTTTCATGGCAAAAGACTTCCATCTCTACCAGTTCGTGACCTACATGTTCTTGCACGGAGGATTCACACATATCTTTTTCAATATGTTTGCGCTCTGGATGTTCGGAGCTGTCGTAGAACGGGTATGGGGTCCGAAGAAATTCCTTTTTTATTACATTTCGTGCGGTATCGGAGCTGGATTTGTACAGGAGATAGCCCAATATATTAATTATGTGGCGTTGGGTCTGGACACCTTTGAACGGGTGAATCTGGGAGGCGGTACTATCATGATGACGGCCGACTACCTGAACCTCTGGACGACCATCGGAGCCTCGGGTGCCGTCTATGCCATCCTACTCGCTTTCGGTATGATCTTCCCCAACGAGCGGCTGTTCATCATTCCCTTCCCCTTCCCTATCAAGGCAAAATGGCTGGTCGTCGGATATATCGCCATCGAACTGTTCTCCGCGCTCAGCGGTCCCGGTGACGGTGTCGCCCATACAGCACACTTGGGCGGTATGCTCTTCGGTTTTATCATGATCCGCTACTGGAGGAAGCATCCGGAATCCAGCAACCGTTTCGGGCGCAACCGCGGACAGGAGTTCTTCGATAACATGAAACGCCGCTTCGACGAACGGAAGCAGAACGGTCGCCGTTGGGTGGATGAGCCCGACATAGAGCCCCATTACAGGGAAGAGCCTCCGAAACCCAAGCGCAAGAACCAGGAGGAGATCGATGCCATCCTCGACAAGATCCGCAAAAGCGGCTACGACAGTCTGACGAAGGAGGAGAAGAAGAAGTTGTTTGACCAAAGTCAGGAGAATTGATTAAGCAACTAAAGAAATTCACCGTTCAGATGATGGCCGGGGCAAATATCGTCACCATCATCGTGATGTGTCTGGTAGGCTATTCAGACCGTCTGAATCCCGTAGACCATCCCGTCCTGTCATGTGTCGGCATGACCTTTCCCTTTTTCCTGTTAGTCAACCTTGCCTTCCTGTGTTTCTGGATTATCTTCAAGTTCCGCATGGTCTGGATACCGGTCTTAGGCTATCTCCTCGCATACGTACCTATCAGTATATATATGCCCCTCAACATGCGGTCATCGGAAGTCCCTGAAGGTGCCGTCAAGGTCATCAGCTATAATGTCTGCGGTTACGGTGGCAACTTCAAATACGACCAGGGCTTCGAGAAAATCTGTGAATACCTGTTTGAGGAGAATCCCGATATCGTCTGTCTGCAAGAGGACATAGACACCTGGCGGCGTTATTGCTTCAAATACTACGAGAAGAAATTCGCCTATAACGATACCATCCAATTCGGAGAAAAAATCGTTTCCAACGGGGTAGGCATCCATACCCGTTTCCCGATTCTCAAGAGAGAGCGCATCCCCTACCCCTCCAACGGTAACGGCAGTGCGGCATGGTACCTGCAAGTAGGAAGCGACACACTTCTGGTCATCAACAACCATTTCGAGATCACGCATCTCTCTATTGAAGACCGTGAGGCATACAAGGAGATTATCAAAGGCGAGATGAAAGGGGACACGGCACGTCAAGAGTCCAAAAAGCTCCTGGTCACCCTGGCGGAATCGTCGACTATACGTGCCCGACAAGTAGAGGCTGTAGCCCGTTATGTGGAGGAACACCGACAATACCCCATCATCCTCTGCGGAGACTTCAACGACAATCCGATATCTTACTCCCATTACCGTATTTCACGGTTGTTACGCGACTGTTTCGTAGAGAGCGGAAAAGGACTCGGTTTGTCATATTATCAGAAAGGATTCTACTTCCGTATCGACCATCTTTTCTGCTCCAAAGATATCGAGCCTTACAACTGCAAGATAGACAGCAAAATAGATGCCAGTGACCATTATCCTGTCGTTTGTTGGTTAAAAATAGGTGGAAATCACTGAAAAAAGTACGAAAATCCTTGATAAATTTCGCTAAGTGGAGAAAAATACGTATATTTGCAGGCTAAAATTGCGGAAACATCAATTAAAATAACATAACAAACAAAATGCAAAACAAAGGAATTGTAAAGTTTATTGCAGTAGTCCTGATTCTGGTCTGCTGCTTCTACCTTTCCTTCTCGTTCGTGACTCGCTACCATGAGAACAAGGCAGCAGCCATGACTGAAGAGGCTGGTCAGGAGTACCTCGACTCTATCATGAACGAGAAGGTGTACTGCGGAATCTATTCGTTCAAGCAGTGCCGCGAGATGGAAATCGGTCTCGGACTTGACCTGAAAGGTGGTATGAACGTGATCCTTGAGGTTTCTGTACCC
>JAGCOB010000004.1 GCA_017645645.1 Prevotella sp.
GGTCAGGAGTACCTCGACTCTATCATGAACGAGAAGGTGTACTGCGGAATCTATTCGTTCAAGCAGTGCCGCGAGATGGAAATCGGTCTCGGACTTGACCTGAAAGGTGGTATGAACGTGATCCTTGAGGTTTCTGTACCCGACGTTGTCGACGTACTGGCTGACCACAAGACTGATGCTGCCTACAAGAAGTCAATGGAAGAGGCGAAGAAGGAAGAGGAGACCAGTCAGAGCGACTTCATCTCCCTGTTTATCAAGTATTGGAAGCAGAACTCCAACGGTCGTCCTTTGGCCGCTGTCTTCGCTACCCAGCAGATGAAGGGTAAAGTCAGCACCAACAGCACCGATGCTGAGGTGGAGCGTGCCCTCCGTGCAGAGGTACAGTCTGCTGTTGATAACTCTTTCAACGTTGTCCGCAACCGTATCGATAAGTTTGGTGTCGTCCAGCCCAACATCCAGAAACTGGAAGGTCAGAGCGGACGTATCATGGTGGAGATGCCGGGTATCAAAGAGCCTGAGCGTGTCCGTAAGTTGTTGCAGGGTTCCGCAAACCTGGAGTTCTGGGAGACCTATAACTCTCAGGAGATCTATCCGCTGCTTACCCAGTTGAACCAGAAGTATGCCGCTACCGGTGGCGAGGCAGAGGAAGTCAAGGACACTACTGCTGTTGCTGCTGCTGACACAACGGCTGTTGCCGACACGACAAAGGCTGCTGCCAGCGACCTCGCTGCCAAGCTTGCCAAGAAGAGCGACAAGGCTGTTGATGCCAAGGCAAAGGCTGCCGCACTGAAGCAGAACCCGTTGTTTGCTGTCTTCCAGCCACAGCCTCAGGGCCTGGCTATCGTGGGTTATGCCAATGCCCGTGATACCGCTGATGTCAACAAGGTCATCTATTCCGATATCGCCCGTCAGATTCTCCCTGCTGAGTGTAAGCTCCGCTGGGGTGCTAAGGCTGAGGACTTCGGCGGCGAGAACACCAAGGGTGACATCTTCGCTTTGTATGCCCTGAAGATTACCGAGCCTAACGGACGTGCTCCATTGGAGGGTGACGTGATTACCAATGCCAAGGACGAATTTGACCAGATGGGTCATCCCTCTGTATCCATGCAGATGAACTCCGACGGTGCTCGCCGCTGGAGCCAAATCACGAAACAGAACATCGGTCGTGGCGTTGCCATCGTACTCGACGACGCTGTATACAGTGCTCCCCGTATCCTCACCCAGATTGACGGAGGAAACTCCTCTATCACCGGTAACTTTACCATCGAGGATACCAAAGACCTTGCCAACACGCTGAACTCTGGTAAGATGCCGGCTCCTACCCGTATCGTACAGGAAGAAGTTGTTGGTCCGTCACTCGGTGCCCAGTCTATCAAGCAGGGTGTCATCTCATTCATCGTCGCCTTCGTGCTGTTGATGATCTACATGGTGATGCTGTACGGATTCATCCCAGGAATGCTTGCCAACATGGCACTGCTCTTCAACCTGTTCTTCACCCTCGGTATCCTGACCTCGTTCCAGGCGGCACTGACGATGCCTGGTATCGCCGGTATCGTACTGACATTAGGTACCGCCGTGGATGCCAACGTGCTCATCTATGAGCGTACCAAGGAGGAACTCCGCAAGGGACACAGTGTGAAGGAAGCACTGAACCTCGGTTACTCGAATGCCTTCTCTGCTATCTTCGACTCTAACTTCACGTCGTTGATTACCGGTATCATCCTGTATGTCTTCGGAACAGGTCCTATCCGTGGTTTCGCAACAACCTTGATGATCGGTATCTGTGTATCGTTCTTCACCGCCGTCTTCATGACACGTCTGATCTACGATGCCAAGATGAAGAAGGACAAGTGGCAGAACCTGACCTTCTCTACCGCCTACTCTCGCAATATGATGCAGAACACGAAGTTCAACTTCATGGGTATGTACAAGAAGTCATTCACCATCTGGGGTATTGCTGCCATCCTGTTCATCATCAGCTTCGCTGTCCGTGGCTTGAGCCAGAGCATCGACTTCACCGGTGGCCGTAACTATGTGGTGACCCTTGACAAGGAAGTTCCCGTTGAGCAGGTACGTACCACCCTCGCCGGTGCCTTCATCAATACCATGGGTGAGAATCTGGGTAAGGAGGCTAACACGAGTGTCATCGCCCTCGGTACCGACGGCAAGACTGTTCGTATCTCTACCAACTGGGATATCGAGTCTAACAACCCACAGGTAGACGACCAGGCAGAGACCATCCTTTACAATGCCTTGAAGAAGGCTGGTCTGGTTAACCAGGCCAATGAGGAAGCTTTCAAGAATCCTGATGTCCGCGAAGGTGGTTCCATCATCAGTTCTGCAAAGGTAGGTCCTTCAGTAGCTAAGGATATCACCTACGGTGCCATCATCAGTGTGATTATCGCTTTGATTGCCATCTTCATCTACATCCTCGTACGTTTCCGCAACTTCGCATACTCCGTAGGTGCTATCATCGCCCTGGCACTCGATGCCCTCATTGTAATCGGCTTCTACTCCGTATTGTGGGGCTGGGTTCCGATGTCACTGGAGATCGACCAGACGTTCATCGGTGCTATCCTGACGGTAATCGGTTACTCCATCAACGATAAAGTGGTGGTCTTCGACCGTGTCCGTGAGAACTTCAACCTGTATGCAAAGCGCGACCGTCAGAGCCTGTTTAATGGTTCTCTGAACCAGACGCTGGCACGTACCATCAACACCTCTGTGACCACGTTGATCGTGTTGCTGTGTATCTTCATCCTCGGTGGTGACAGCATCCGCAGCTTCTCGTTCGCCATGATTCTCGGTGTCATCTTCGGTACTCTGTCGTCTATCTTCATCGCTGCTCCTACAGCCTTCCTCGTGATGGGTAAGACCATCCGTGAGAACGACGTGGAAGAGACCAAATAAGGATTACACCTTATTATATATATAAAGTCAGCCCGCATCCAATGATGGATACGGGCTGATTTTTGTTTGTCAACGGATTACCGCTTCAAAAGACCTTTCCATTTATAATAGCCTGCCACAGCGATGATGACGTAGAGTCCGTAGAGTCCTGCCTTGAAGGGTATCCCCTTTTGGATATAGAGCATGGTACATACAGCATCCACGACAATCCAGAAAAGCCATTGTTCCAGGTATTTCCGGGCGAGTGCCCAGAGTCCCACAAAAGAGAGGGCGTTGGTAAACGAGTCGAGTACAGGTACGGTGGAATTGGTCCACGTCACTAATATATAATAGGTCACACCCCAGGCCATGAAGAAAAATACCGTGACAGGCAGGTATTTCTTTTTCGGCATGTGGATGATCGGCAGTGGCAGATGGAGCTTCTTTGTTTTCTTGAATTTCCAGATGGCAAATCCGTAGAAGGCTGCCAACGTATAATATACCGCCATGCCTGCATCGCCATAGAGTCCATGCTGCCAGTAGAGCACCACGTCCAGTGCCGGCATGATAATACCTACCACCCACAGCCAGATATTGACACGATATTCAAGCCATATATAGATCAGCCCGAGTATCGTGGTAAAGATGTCTAACCAATGTCCTGAAAGATACTCCATACCCTTAACTAAAAGCGAAGTGTCACATTTCCCATCATCGTGAATCCCGCCATCGGAATGAAACCGATCTGGTAGTAACGGTTGTCATTGTCATGACCGCCACTGACATAGATGGCAGAGTACACCCATCCACTGGCAGCATAGCGACGGTTGAAGAGGTTGTTGAAATTCAGTCCGAAGACACACTCCCTCAGGATTCTCTTGGGCTTCAGCGTATAGCTCAACGAGAGGTTCGACGTGCTATAGGCAGGCAGGGAACGGTCTTTGTTCTCTGTATTGTCAAGATACTGGCGACTCACATAATTGGTATGCCATACTGCCTGTATACCCTTCCAGTGGATATTTACAAAGCCGTTGAGGATGGCGGAGGGACTGAAAGCAAGGGTGGAGTTATCATAGTGGAAAGTCGCCTCTCCGTTGTCCCAGTCTTCCACAACCTCGTCAAAGTCCTTGATCCTGTTCTTGCTCAGGGCGGCATTACCCTCGAGAGCCAGCCAAGGGGTCACATTCACACCTGCCTGCAACTCCATACCTAAACGATAAGAGTCCTTGATATTCGTCGTCAGGTTCTCACCGATATCACTCACTGCACCCGTCTGCACAAACTGGTCTTTGTAGTCCATATAATAAAGGTTCACACCCACGTGCCAGTTCTCGCCTGTAAAGGTATAGCCCAGTTCGTAGTCCATCAACTGCTCTGCTTTGGGGGCAGGATAAGAGCCGTTATCCGTGTAGTTATTACGCTCCGGCTCACGGTGACTCATCGCCAGCGAGCCATAGACACGGTGTCCGTTGAGGCTCCATGAGAAGCCCGCCTTGGGATTGAAGAAGTCATACTTCTTGTTGATGTCGAGGAGGTGGTTGTAGTATCTGCTGCCCTCTTCATAGAACTTGTCGTTGAAGCCGTCAGTCTTGTAGCCTACATGGCGGTACTGGATGTCGGCAAACACGTCCCACTGGTCGTTGATGTGGTAGGCAGCCTTCACAAATACGTTGCCGTCCAACTTATGGGCATCGCTGTCGTAGTACTTGAAGTCTACATCACCTCCTGTCGTATTTCCGTCGTTGGTGTCAGGATGTTGCAGCCAGACGAGATACTGCCGTACAACCTCATTGCCGGCATAGGTGATGTGACCAAAGTGGTTACCGTCGAAATTCTGCAACGACCCTCCACCGATGATATCCCAGTGGTCATCCTTGTAGTTGGCATTCCATACCAGTCCATAGGTGTGTTGCGTCATCCCTTTCTTGCGTATGAAGTCGGAGCGCTTGATGAAGTTCCCTTCAGCATCATTGACTGTCAGTCCGAACTTCGAGAGTTTGTTGTTCGGGCGGAACTCCTCATAATAGCCATAGCCGTAGGTATAGTGCAGGGTTGCCGTCGTCGACCAGTGATCATTGATGTCCCATGCGGCAGACAGGATATTGTGGTTCTGCCAGAAATTGTCCGTGGTTCTGCTCCAGAAAGAACCGTCAGCCATCCTATAGCGTTCTGTCGTGTAGGTACCGTCATCGTTGATGATCAACTGCTCATACAGCGAGTTATACTTGCCCAGTCCGACGTTCCACATATCTTTATAGGTCTTGATGCCTGTCTTCACGCCATAGGTACCGTCCATGATACTCAGGTCGTTAGTACCTGCCGTCACACCGTTCCAGGCCTGTCCCGTACACTCGAAGTTGCCAATGTTCTTGTATCTGACAGTAAAACGGTCAGACACATAGGTTAGTCCTCCGTAATAGGAACCGCTACGTCCTTTCGTACCATGCACAAAACCATCGGTATGTGTCTCATGGTAGGCACCATCCAGTATCCAGTGATTGCCCAATAATCCCGTAGAGAACTTTCCTCCCACGTTGAAGGTGTTAAAAGAACCGTAAGAGAACGTAATCTCGCCCCCCAGGCGTTGCAAGGGTGTTGCAGACGAGAGTGCCACTGTACCACCGAAGGCTCCGTCGCCATTGGTGGAACTACCCACGCCACGCTGTATCTGTACACTTCCCAACAACGAGCTGTAGGAGTTCATATTCGCCCAGAACACACACTGGTCCTCAGGAGAATTCAAGGGTACGCCATCCAGTGTCACATTGATACGGGAGTCACCGGCACCACGGATACGCATGTATGTCGTTCCGACTCCCAAACCATTCTCACTCCAGGCAAGTACGCCAGGAGTCTGAGAGAAAAGGAACGGCAGTTCCTTGCCAGTCTTCGAAAACTCGCTGAGTTCTTTCTTCTTGATATTGGTAACGGCATACGGTGCATTCTTTTGTGCACGAACCCCCTGTACCACTACTTCCTGTAACTGTTCTACCTTGGTGGAGTCATACTCCACAGACTCAGCCTGTACCGTCATCACGGCACCCAGCATCCCTAAAAAAAACAATCTTCTCATACCTTTACTTTTTAATTTTTACATTATTAAATTATAAAATGTCGTAAAGGGGGTTGTATCGATTTCTGAACTCTATCATCCCTACGTCGGTATGACCCGCATCAGGTTAAGAGGGTATCATCTCAGCCGCCAACAGACGGCACCCCTTGATAAATCGGAGGCAAAGGTAGATAAAAATGTTTAAAAAACAAAATATATCCAGTTATTTTTGTATATTTGCCCTCAACTATGGAAAAATATCAATATCATATCTTTTCGCCCTATCGGGTATGTCCCTTGGGCGCACATGTGGATCACCAACACGGACTGGTGACGGGTTTTGCTATCGACAAAGGTGTCGATTTGTGGTTCAACATACGGGAGGACAGTGTCGTCAAGCTGTCGTCACGGACATTTGAGGGTGACGTGGAGTTTCATGTGACGACTCCCTCACAGGTCCGTGAGCACCACTGGGGTGACTATGCCCGGGGTGCGAAGTATGCCCTGCGTAAACGTTTCGAACTGACAAAAGGTATCGAGGGAGTCATCCAAGGGTCACTGCCCGTAGGAGGTCTCTCGTCCAGTGCCGCTGTCCTGATTGCCTATGTGATGGCTTTCGCCAAGGCGAATGATATCACCTTGCAACCTTTTGAGGTTGTAAAAATTGCCTCAGAGGCGGAACGGGAATATATCGGATTGAACAACGGACTGCTTGACCAAGCATGTATTGCCCTGGGCAAAAAAGACGGACTGCTGTTCCTCGACTGCGACAGTAACGATTGGCGTATCATCAAGCGGAATCCGGAGATGCCCGATTTCGAGATCGGTATCTTCTTCTCCGGATTGACCCGCTCGTTGGTAAACAGCGATTATAACCTGCGAGTCTATGAGTGTAAGACGGCGGCATGGAATATGCTGGCGTATACAGACCAGCCCTTGAAGACCTTCGACAAGACATTCCTGCGTGACATCCCCAAGGCAACTTTCGAGAAGACACGCATCGCCATGCCTGCCCGTTTTGCCCGTCGTGCCGAGCATTTCTACTCGGAATACCGCCGGGTACGTCAGGGGGTGACGGCATGGGAGACGGGAAACCTGAAACTTTTCGGAAAACTATCGTTCGACTCCTGTGAGAGTTCCATCCATAACTATGAGTGTGGCAGTCCTGAGTTGATTGCCATCTATGAGATTATGCGCAGTCTACCTGGTGTCTATGGCGGCAGGTTCAGCGGTGCCGGTTTCAAGGGTGCCTGTATCGCCCTTGTCGACCCAGCCTACAAGAAGGAGATAGAGAAGGAGCTCACCCGTCGTTACCTGGAGGAGTTCCCAGAGTATGAGAAAACATTCAAGGTGTTCTGGGTACGTCCAGATGAAGGAGCGAGGTTTTGTTAGTGTAAAGTATAGAGTTGAGAGTGTAGCATTATGATTAATGTAGTAATAGCGGCAGGATATGCCACGAGACTGGGAGAACTGACGAAGAACTTCCCGAAGCCTTTGTTGAAGATTGGTGAGAGCACTATCCTCGGACGGATGCTCGACGACATCGACCAGATTCCTGACATCAAGGAACATGTCATCATCACCAACCACAAGTTTGCACCTATCTTTGAGGAGTGGAAACAGAAACAGCATTATACCAAACCCGTTACCATCATCGACGACGGTACCTCGACCAACGAGACACGCCTGGGTGCCGTCTGTGACTTGCTGTTTGCAATGGAGCAACTCCATATCAATGACGACATGCTTGTTGTCGCCGCCGACAACCTGTTGTTCTTCTCCTTCCAGGAGTTTGTCGACTTCGCCAAGGAGAAGGGTACTTCCTGTATCATGTGTCACGAGCAGCCGAGTATCGAAAAACTGCAACGCACGGGAGTCATCGTGGTTGATGACCAGATGAAGGTTCTGAACATGGAGGAGAAACCTCAAGAGCCAAAGAGCCACTGGGCAGTGCCACCTTTCTATATTTATAAGAAAGAAGACCTCGACCTCATACGTCATTCTGTAGAGAACGGCTGCGGAAAAGATGCCCCTGGCAACCTCGCCCATTATATGGTAGACCACACTACCATCCATGCCTGGAAGATGACGGCAGGACGCTTTGATATCGGCAGTCTCGACACCTATTACGAGGCTGTGGAGAGATTCGGGTAAACACTCAGGAAAACTTAATCCTCACCGCCTCCAGTCTGGAAATTCTGATTCTGCTGCTGGGGGCGATTATTATCAGAGCGTCCGTTCTGCTGCTCGTCATTGAACGGCTGCTGTAGTTCTTCACGCTCCCCTCCCTTACGCTGGTTGTTCATATTACCGAAATTCCATGTGACCTGAAGGTTGATATTGGGGTCACGCCAGTTCTTCTGATGACGCCAGAAGGTATCACTCTCGGTATAGTTCTCCCAGTGACGTGTATTGAACACATCACGCCAGTTAAAGGCGACAGAGATGGTCTTGTTGAAGAAATTCTTACGGATACCAAGATCCAGAGAAGCATTGGGCTTGCGATATCCCTGTGTAATGACCCCGCGGGAACGGTAGTTACCCGTCAACTGGATGGAAATGTCATAAGGAAGGATAAGGGAGGCAAGCATACGGGCATCCCACGAGAAACTGCTTTCCTCCTCGCCGGTAACCGTCTGTCCGTCGATAACATAGGAGAATCCGTCGAGTTTATTGTAATAGCCATTGACGGTCGTAGTGAGGTCAAGAATACGGAAAAGTTTATTCTTGCCAATCAACTCTACTCCGACACTCTGCCGTTTGGTGAGATTCATCGTCGTCATATACATCATACCGTCTGCCTCATTTTGATAACGGATGCGTTGCATGACATCCGTGGTAGGACGATAATAGGTAGAGATACTGAGAGTATGTTCCTGCCACGTCTTCAGGAAATTAAGGGAGATGGAATGGGTATACTCAGGAGTCAGTTCCGGATTACCGAATGATACCATCGAGGCATCACTGGTATTACGGAAAGAGTTGAGTTGTCCACCCCAAGGGCGACGCAAACGACGAGTATAGTTGAGTTGCAACTGCGCCGTCTCAGAAAGTTCATAATTCAGGAACAAGGAGGGGAAGAGTTGGAAGAAATCCTTCTTATAGGGAGCATCCTTGGTGGTGATACCGTGTTCCTGTGCATAGTCATAACTCTCGGTATTCACCTTCCAGTATTCTGCACGCAGTCCTGCCATGACACCCAGTTTTCCTATCTTGGTATTGATAGTAGTATAGAGTGCATGCGTATCCATGGAGTAGATAAAGCGGTTGAAATACTTCTCATCCTCCACCAAGTTATGACCATCCCAATTATTGGTCATCCATGACTCCTGCGGCGTGTTCTCATGGGAGAAACGACCGTTATAGCCTGCCTCTATCTTGAAATGCTCCGATACCTGATTCTCATAGTCGAGCTTTGCCTCCCACGAGCGGTTACGGACGTGCATGGGTTTTAATTGATAACTGAATTCTGTGGGTCTTATGGGCGTCGCAACAAAGGAGACAGAGTCCTGATAGACATTGTCGTTGTCGCTCATCCAACGGTTATACTCCACGTTGGCTGAGAGTTTATGGGTATCCGTAAAACGGTGCTCATAGCCCACTTCGGCATGGTACATGTGCATCTTGCCATCCCCACTATTACGACGGAACATCTGGTAGGTGTCCTCCGGTGCTCCAATGATACCATAATGATAGGGGGTCTCACTGGTATTTTTGTTCTTTCCCTGCAAGGTCATACCTCCAATAGAGAGTTCGTCTTTCTTGGTAATATGCCATGTGAGTCCCATACGAGCAAAGAGATTATCACCCCTGTCTTTGTTGGAACTCTCGTAATTCTGGTACTCATTGGTCTGCTTATAATGCTGCTGGCTCTCACTACCTCCGCTGCCACGACGATGGCGGTATCCGACATTGGCATACGCATCAAGGATACCACTGGAGTAGTTAACATTACCACTGACATTATAGCCCATATGATTATTTGCACCTGCACGCAGAGAACCGTAATAGCCAGCCTTACGGTCGCGCTTCAACACAATATTGATAATACCTGCTGAACCTTCAGGAGAGAACTTTGCCGAGGGATTGTCTATGACCTCTATCTTCTCAATGCTCTCCGCAGGTATCTGCTGTAAAATCTCGGCACGGTTATCTGTGGTGAGTCCACTCGCTTTACCATTAATCCACACCTCCACACTGGAGTTGCCACGCAAGGAGATTTCACCGTCTGTCGTTACCTCTATACTGGGAATGTTCTCCAATAAATCACTTGCCGTTCCTCCTGCCGCAGCTAGAATCTGATCGACAGAGAACACTTTACGATCGACCTCCAGTTTCATCTGGGAACGCTGTCCTGTGACCTGTATCTCTCCCAGCATCTTCGAGTCTTCAGCAAGGTAGAGGGCGTTATAATGCTGTTGACGATTCTTTGACGAGAGCGTAAACTGGCGGGTGAGCGTCTTATAGCCCACGAAGGACACCTGCAACTGATAGCTGCCATCCTGCAGTCCTGTGATATGAAACTGACCACTTACATCAGTAATGGCACCCTTGACGAGTTTTCCTGCGGGAGTTTGAACAACGACATTCACAAACTCCATGACTTCGTCGGTCTGCTTATCCAATACTTTACCACGTACAGATCCTTGTGCAAAGACCGTCATAGACACTACGATAACTAATAAGGTGGAAACTATTCTTCTATTCATAATACTTGTATGACGTAATATTTTCCAGACAGTTTAATTTTTGTTGTAACATCTATGAATAAAAAAACGCTGTAAGAATTCTTACAGCGTCATGCACTTCTAAGCCTTGTACCCAGACCCGGGCTCGAACCGGGATGGGTTGCCCCACTGGTGTTTGAGACCAGCGCGTCTACCGATTCCGCCATCTGGGCTCAAAAAGCACACGTTTTTTAATTTTGCGTGCAAAGTTACGAATAATAATTGAAATGGAGAAAGGATTACCAACTTTTTTACAAAAAACAATCTTTTTCTTGTTTTTTCTTGGTTTGTAAAAGTTTTTTTTGTATCTTAGCATCCAAATATTACGAAAAACTAGTCTTATGGAAATAAACAACAAAAACTACTGTATCATCTTAGCCGGTGGAAGGGGTAGACGCCTATGGCCCTGCAGCCGTGATATGAAACCTAAGCAATTTATCGACTTCTTTGGTATAGGACGTACACAACTGCAACAAACATTTGACCGCTTTGTTAAAATCCTGCCCAAAGAGAATGTGTTTATCTGTACTAATAAGGAATATGCGCCCATCGTCAGGGAACAACTTCCTGACCTCCATGAGGAGAATCTGATGATTGAGCCTGTCAACCGTGGTACGGCACCGAGTGTGGCCTGGGCTACGATGAGGGTCTGCCGCAGAAACCCGCAAGCGAATGTCATCATCACACCCAGTGACCAACTGCTGCTGAATGAGGAGGCTTTCTACCAGAACATAGAAGAGGCGTTCTGGTTTGTGGAGCAGCATAACAACCTGCTGACGCTGGGCGTACAGCCTTCCCGTCCAGAGCCTGGCTACGGCTATATCCAAAAAGGTGAACTCATCCAGCCCAAACGGGCTAAGGTGGCAAAAATCAGCACCGTACAGTCGTTCGTGGAAAAACCAGAACGTGACTTCGCCCAGATGTTCATGGACAGTGGTGAGTTTCTCTGGAACACAGGTATCATCCTTTCTAACGCCCGTTTCCTGAACCACTGTTTCCGTCAGTTATTCCCAGAGGTACTGAAACGCTTCGACAACACACCCAGCGACTATACCATCGAAGAAGAGATGGCTTTCGTCAACGAAAACTATCCTTCCTACCCCAATCTTTCGATAGACCAAGGTGTGCTAGAGCATGTAGAACATGTGTGTGTCATGGCGTGTGACTTCGGATGGGCAGACCTCGGCACGTGGCATGCCCTCTATGAGTATCTAAGCAGAGGTGAAGGCGATAACGTAGTGGTCGACTCAGAGGTGATGCTCGAAGACTCCCATAACAACGTCATCAAACTGCCAAAGGGACGACTGGGTGTCATCAACGGACTTGACGGTTATATCGTCGCCGAGAACGATAATGTATTGTTAATCTGCAAGAAAGGCGACTCATCAGCACTCGTCCGGAAATACGTCAATGAGGTACAGATGAAATACGGTGACGACTTTATCTAAAACAGAAAGCGTTTGAGTTATTCAAACGCTTTCTGTATCTTTGCTGCTATTTCCTTGAACTCCTCTTCCGTGAGTTTCAGTTTCTCTTTGCGGAAATCGGCATCTGCCTCAGTCTGCATCGGAATCAGGTGGATATGGGCATGAGCCACTTCCAGGCCCAATACGACCTGTGCCACCTTCTTACACGGGAAAGCCTTCTTGATGGCGACGGCTACACGCTTGGCAAACTGCTGGTAACGTGCCAACTCCTCATCATCCAAATCAAAGAAATAATCTACCTCACGACGGGGAATCACCAGGGTGTGTCCTTTCACTAACGGGTTGATGTCCAAGAAAGCATAGAACTCCTCGTTCTCCGCACATTTATAACTGGGAATCTCCCCTGCTGCTATCTTACTGAAAATATCCATAGTTTTTAATTTTTTATCGGGATGCCGGAATATCGGAATACCGGAATGCCGGGGATAACGACTTATGCAATTGAAATGTTATCAATTCTCAATTTAATGGTACCGCGAGGAATCTGGATCTCCACCTCGTCACCAACCTTCTTTCCCAGAAGTCCCTGAGCAATAGGTGTCTTGATGGAAATCTTTCCGGCACGAAGGTCAGCCTCGTTCTCACTGACGATGGTGTACGACATCTTCGTCTTGGTAGTGAGATTGGTCATCTCCACCTTGGTCAGAATCTGTACGGAGTCCGTACTTAACCGGGATGTGTCCACTATCTTCGCCTCAGAGATAGTCACCTTCAACTGGTTAATCTTATCCTCCAAATGAGCCTGTGCCTCTTTAGCCGCATCATACTCACTATTTTCACTCAGGTCGCCTTTATCGCGAGCCTCAGCAATGGCTGCGGAGGCCTTCGGACGCTCCACACTCTCCAATCGCTGCAGTTCGGCTACTAACTTATCGTAGCCCTCTTGTGACATATAAGCCATATCTATTTCTATTTTAAATGTTCAAAAAAATAAAGAATTCCGACGGCGATGGGTCGAAATCCTAAACCATAATAAATGTCCTGTTATCGAGTGCAAAGATAGGAATTTATTTGCAACCCACCAAATTTTTCCCGTACTTTTCGTTCTTTTTGATTGATATATATCAAGAAAGTGTGCGAACACAGAAAAATTCAATATACAGAACTTGCAGATTTACAGAATGTTCGTATCTTTGCAATGTGTTTTTCATAGTATTAGATTTAAGGTTAACAAAGATTAGGAACTCAGCGGAGTTCCATTTTTTTTGCCCATAACCTTAACACCCAGTAGACCACAACGCCCGTCAGGAGTCCTGCGATGGCATCAATGGCATAATGGGCATAAATATATACTGTGGAAAAGCACATCAACAAGAAGAACGGAAGCATCGAGAAAATCAAGGTCTTGTTACGGGTATGACATGCCAGTAACATCATCACGGTTGTCACACCCACATGACTACTGGGGAACGCAGCTGTCGGACGCTCACCGGCATCATGGGTAATGTCAAGCATGTGATACCAAAAGCCATCACTCCACCCAGGAGCTGCCATCCGTTCACTATGGGTCAGAAACCAGTTACCTAAGTCTGGAAATATTCCTGCAGCAATCTTGTCGGTTCCCACAGCGAGATAATAGAACTGCGGTCCGGTGACCGGCAAGACAACAAAGACAAAGTAGTAGACAAAGAAGGAAGATATCAGCACGAAGGAGGCCATACCGAACTCCTCATAACGACGTAAGAAGTAATAAAGGAGAATGGTGACCATTAACGGGAAATAACTGACATACCCTAGACACATCAACTCTGAGAACCAGCCCCACGGACAGATCTGTGAGAATAACAAGGAGGGCTGACAACCGAAGAGTTGCTGTTCCCAAGAGGCAAACACATGGTCGAGATTGGGCAATGCCCGATTAACCTCATAGGTGTCCGAATAAAACCACGACAACAGAATCATCAAACCCGTGACTCGTATCAGACGGGTCAGTTTACAGGGGTGCCAGCAATAAATCAACCATAACACACCCATCGCCAAGAGGAGACATCCACGCAACCATAACATCCCGACTGGATTCACTAGGCGATCCCACTGGCATGCCATCAAAATCAGCGTGAAGACAATATAGCTGATAATGACCCATTCTGCCGCCCATATCTGGCAGTTAGCCTTTGGCTTTTGGCTGTTAACACTCATAACCATTTGTTTTCTTTATACCACTGGATACTACGGTGTACTCCCTCTGCGAGTTTGACCTGTGGTTCATACCCCAGTTCTTTCTTTGCCGGCTCGATATCGCAACGCCAGTTACGTTGGCGGAGGATATTAAACTTATCGTTGTTCAGTGCCGTCATCGTACCAGTCTTCTTGCCCAGATAGTCACCGCACCAAGTGATGATACGCAACAGCCAGATAGGGGCCGTGATACGAATCCACCATGGACGACCTAACTCCTCATGTACCAAGTCACTGAACTCAGCAGACCGGTAGACCTCTCCGTCAGAGAGGAAATATTTCCGTCCAACGGTACCTTTCTCCATAGCAAGGAACACCGCCTGTACCACGTCTGTGACATAGACGAAGGTGATGTCCTGACGCTGGAAGCCTACGGCAAAGTCGAGATGGTTCTGAATACTCTTCACTTGCAAGAAATAATCACGCTCCCGAGGACCATAGACTCCTGTGGGGCGCAGAATGATGTAAGGAAAAGTTGAAAGTTGAGAGTTGACAGTTGAAAGGTACTTCTCTGCTGTCAACTTACTCTCACCGTAGGCGGTATTGGGTCTGGGCGTATCGCGTTCGGTGATTTCCTCGTAGGGTTGTTGTTCACGGATGGCTCCCATGATACTCAGACTACTGATGAATACGAATCGTTTCAAGGGCATCTGAAGATGTATCAGGGCATTGACCAGATGTTGTGTTCCTTCCGTGTTAATACGGTAGAAGTCATTCTTGTCCAAGCATTTCGTCACCCCTGCGGCATGCACCACATAGTCAAAGGCATGTCCCTCCAACTGCTGTTCCAGTCTTTCCTGCGACGAGAAGTCCAGTTCAATAAAATGGATTCGCTCATCCTGCAGAAAAACCTTTGAACTCGACTTGCGGATAGCAGCCCATGTCTCAAAACCCCTTTTCAATGCTTCTTCTACAATGAAAGACCCGATAAAGCCACTAGCTCCTGTGATTAATATTCTCATTTTATTAAAATTTCGGGGCAAAGGTACAAATTAATTGGGAATTATTCGTATATTTGTGCCAAAGAAACTAAAAACGAAATACTATGAGCAAAAAGAAAGGTGGAAAACGACTGACAAAGAAGCAAGTCATTGAGATGCTTCAGACATTCTTTCAGGAACATCCTAACGAGACCTATTCATTCAAACAGATATTCCGTGCCCTGAAACTCGATACGCATCCTGCAAAGATGCTTGCCATCGATACAATGGACGAGATGACATGGGACGACTATCTCACCAAAACCTCTGACAACTCCTACCGCCTGAACCTGAAGACACAGGTACAGGAAGGTACATTTATCCGCAAGGCAAACGGCAAGAACTCCTTCCAACCTGATGACGGCGGTAAACCTATCTTCGTCTCGGAGCGTAACTCGATGTTCGCTCTTAATGGCGACCGCGTCAAGGTTACAATGATGGCACGTCGTCAGAATCACATCAAAGAGGCGATGGTGGTGGAAATCCTGTCACATAAGATGGACCAGGCGGTCGGTAAGTTACAAGTGGAGAAAGACTTCGCCTTCCTCATCACCGAAGGAAATATCTTCGTGCATGACATCCTGATTCCGAAAAAGAAACTGAAAGGCGGAAAGACGGGTGACAAAGCGGTGGTGAAGATTACGCAATGGCCCTCGAAGGACTCGAAGAACATCGTGGGCGAGGTCATCGACGTGTTAGGCAAGGAGGGTGACAACAATGTGGAGATGCATGCCATCCTTGCCCAATACGGACTGCCGTACAAGTATCCGAAAGCCGTGGAGGATGCCGCCGAGAAGATAGAACCGGGTATCACTGAGGAGGAGATCAAGCGTCGTGAGGACTTCCGCGACGTGTGGACCTGTACCATCGACCCGAAGGATGCCAAGGACTTCGATGATGCCCTGTCATTGCGTCCAGCCGGCAAAGGACTTTGGGAGGTTGGTGTCCATATCGCTGATGTGTCACATTATGTCAAGGAAGGCAGCATCATCGACAAAGAGGCAGTAAAGCGTGCCACGAGTGTCTATCTCGTCGACCGTACCATCCCCATGTTGCCTGAACGCCTTTGCAACTTCATCTGTTCCCTTCGTCCTGACGAGGAGAAGCTCTGTTATAGTGTGGTCGTTGTTTTAGACGAGGAAGCAAATATCAAGAGCGGACGCATCACGCATACCGTCATCAAGAGTAACCGCCGCTATGCCTATGAGGAGGTGCAGGAGATTCTGAAAGGGAAGAACTCTGAGAGCTCAGAGAACTCAGAGTACTCCGAGAATCTTAAAACTCTCGACTGCCTCGCCAAGAAATTGCGGGAACGTCGCTTCAAGGGCGGTGCTGTGAAATTCGACCGCGAGGAGTTACACTTTGATATTGATGAATCAGGAAAACCGATTCGCGCCTACTTCAAGAAGTCTACCGATGCCACTCAGCTCATCGAGGAGTTCATGCTCCTTGCCAATAAATTTGTAGCAGAGAGTATCGGCAAAATCAAGAAGCCAACAGCCAAAGGTCAACAGCCAAAGGCTAAGACCTTCGTCTACCGTATCCACGACCAACCAGACCCCACCAAACTGGAGAACCTCCGTGAGTTCGTGGTGAAGTTCGGTTATAAACTGAAGACGGCAGGCACGAAGGGGGCTATCTCCAAGAGCCTCAACAGTCTGATGGATGGTTGTCAGGGTAAGAAAGAGCAGAAACTCATCGAGACGGTAGCTCTCCGTGCGATGATGAAGGCAAAATACTCTACTCATAATATCGGACATTACGGACTCGCCTTCGACTACTACACGCATTTTACTTCCCCCATCCGCCGTTATCCCGATACGATGGTACACCGTCTGTTAACAAAGTATCAGGATGGAGCACGTTCTGCCAATCAAGAGAAATACGAGGAACTGTGCGAGCATTGTTCCGATATGGAAACGGTGGCCCAGCAAGCGGAGCGCGACAGTATCAAATACAAAATGGTGGAATTTATGGCTGACAAAGTCGGAGAGACCTACGATGCTCATATCAGCGGTATCCAGTCGTACGGTATCTACTGTGAGGTGGACGAGAACCATTGCGAGGGCATGGTGCCCATGCGTGACCTCGACGACGACTACTATGACTTCGACGAGAAGAACTACTGTCTCGTCGGTCGCCGTCATCACCATAAATACCAGTTAGGCGATCCCATCCGCATCAAGGTGGCTCGTGCTAATATCGAGAAGCGACAACTCGACTTCGCCCTGGCGGAAGACTAATGAATGGTGTCTGGCTTCTCGGGAGTTTCGTGCTTCTCTGGTGTAGCAGGAAACTCTTTGTGTCTAGTACTGTCTTTCTTTGCCTTCGAAGGCTCTGCACCGGGTCGTGACCACTGCTGGTGGAGGAAGCGCAGGTAGGAGCCGTAGGTATGGCTGCTGTATGCCTTGAAGATATTATTGGCAAAGAGGATGTCGGTAATCTTGTTCTCGGCCACGTAAGCGATGATATCCTTCGTGAAATAACGGGAGTCGATGACATGAACCTCCTCAAACGAGAAGAACAGGTAGCCTGGGATCATATTGCCGAAGCTGTCCTTGAGGATGATGACACGACGACCGTTATGCGTGGAGGTGCGTACCTGTGTGAGTTTGGTGTCACCACCCATCATCGTACAATAGGCTCCTCCGTGTCCGTCCTTGAACTTAAAGAAGAAGGGAGCCGTGAAAGGCTTGCCCTCACCCGTCACCTGGTAGTTCTTGTTGATAGTATAGTTGGTATACGTGGTAGTATACTCCACACCTTTCGGGACATAATAAACGAAGTCCTCGGGAGCGTTCTTGATGGAGATGTCCTTTGAATAGCCGTACATACTGCCTACATAGCCATGTGTGACCCGACGCTCATAATGGGAGAGATCCTTGAAGGGAACGCCTGCCACACGGGCAAACTCCTGGGCGGCATAATAGCCCCCAAGAGGCGACCAGTGGTGGTCAGTACGCAAGTAAATATCCTCATTAGCATGTTTACCCAAGGTGGTATAGACATCGACGGGTTTCACACCCGGGTCGAGATGTGCCACCACATTACGAATGGTAGGCAACTGTGGGTTGGTGCGGCTCTTCGCCTTGTCGGGACAATAGAACTCGGCAGCGGTGGGGATAACCATACAATAGACGTTCACCTTGTCGCCAAACACCTCTTTATATTTATTGGCAGCTTGGGCATAACCCACGCAGCCCTTCGGACCACCGCCATACGCCATCAGCGCACGTACCTTGTCACCCTTGCCGACGATGATAATGCCTTTGTTAGCAATCTTCGCATTTTCGTCGGCATTGATATGATTCTCATAATCGGCGATGGTCATACTGTCAGGCTTCTGCTCTTGTGACTCCTGACTCCTATCTCCTGACTCCTCAGCATTCTGCGGTGTATCGCTGGCATGGAAGGTCACGTTGTCATCTGACGGGGCAATGCCGATGAGATCCTTAATTTGCATACTCATCGTCATGAACACATCACGGTAAGGCTCGCTGTCACTGAACCACGTGGACACCTCACTGGTGAACGAGCCGCTGGCAAGACGCTCCCACGTAAACTCGGGGAAGGTGGCCAGTTCACGTTTCTCCAACTCAGACACCGTACTACGGGGGAAGGTGTCGAAGACCACGGCAATAGCGAGGAAGACGACGGCAACAATGCCGATATACAGGTAATTCTTCATTGCTCTAAATAATGGTTATAGGATTGATGGGTAACGGCAGAATAGGCATGTCCTGCATTGTTGGCGAAGAGGATGTCCGTGATGTCGTTTTTCTGCACGTAATGTACGATGTTCTTCGTGAAATAGCGGCAGTCCACCACATGGATCTCCTCAAAAGAATGGAACAGATAGGCAGGAAGGGCATTGCCGTAGCTGTCTTTGAGGATCAGCAGGCGACGACCGTTGCGCGTGGAGGTTTTTACCTTCGTAGTATTCAGGTCACCGTGCATGAAGGTCATATAGGCAGCACTGCTGCCGTCATCATAAATATAAAAGAAATCACCCTCCTCAGGCGCTTTCTCACTGACCACCTTACGGTTCTTGCCTAACTGGTAACGGATATAAGTAGTAGAATAATCGACATCCTTGGGGACATAATAGACAAAGTCCTCGGGAGCATTCTTCACTGCGGCATCATGCGAGAAACGGTACATCGTCCCCACATAGTCGTGGATGACATGCTTCTCGTAAGTCGAGAGGTCGGCAAAAGGTACCCCAGCCTGTTCTGCAAACTGCTGGGCGGCATAATAGGCACCGAGGGGTGCCCAATGATGATCAGTACGGGAGTAGATATCCTCTTCGGCATGTTCGTCCATTGTGTCGAAGAGATCGATTGCCTTCACGTCCTTCGAGAGGTGGGCATAGATATTACGTACCGTAGCCCTTTGATCCTTCGTCCAGTCCTTGGCCTCCTCCGGACAATAGATAGCCACTGCCGTCGGGATAATCATGCAATACACGTTGACGGCATCACCGAAGGTCTCCTTGTATTTATTGACGACATCGGCATAGCCCAAGCCACCATCCAAGGCACCACGGAACGGCTCAAAGGCACGTACCTTGTCACCACTGCCCACAATGATGATACCCGAACGCGTCAGACGCACATTCTCTGCTGAAGCAGTAATCAATGATAAGTAAAATACGAAAAGGAAATATAGTTTTTTCTTCATAACTTAGAATCTCGTATATATAAACGCATTGTTCGTGGCACCCACCAGAAGGGCGGTGCTCAGTATCAGGATACATACCGACAGGACGATACGGGCAGTATAGACCACGACGGTTTTGAAACCACCGTTACCCAACAAACGGTCTGTCCACTCCGACACAGTGGTACGGACGGGCAGACAGAAGAACAGGGCGACAATCCACAGCCAGAAGTTATCCAGCAAGGCACTCTCATCCACAAAGTCATAGAGCGATGCGGCATTACCAAAGAATGCCTGGAAGAAAACAATCATCTGGTCGAAGTTGTCGAAATAGAAAATGCCCCACCCTGCGATAACCAACAGCATACTGTAGATATGCAGGAAGACGGCAGGTATCTTGTCTTTGACACGCAATAGCGTGTATTTCTCAATCATCACAATGAGTCCAAAATAGACACCCCAGATGATGAAGTTCCAACTGGCACCGTGCCACATACCCGTCAGGAACCATACCACGAGGATATTCACTGCCTGGTGGGCACGATTACCTCCCAAAGGGATATACACGTAGTCGCGAAAGAAACTACCCAGCGAAATATGCCAGCGACGCCAGAAGTCGGTAATGGAGTTACAGCAGTACGGATGACGGAAGTTCTCATTGAAATGGAATCCCATACAACGTCCCAAACCGATTGCCATGTCGGAATAACCTGAGAAGTCAAAATAGATCTGGAGGGTAAAGGCGACAATACCTATCCATGCGCCTGCCGTCGTCAGGCTGTTCAAGCCGTTCACCAGGAACTGGTCAGAGATTTCCGACAACTGGTTAGCAATGATGACCTTCTTACCCAGTCCGATGAGGAAGCGGTAGATACCGTCGGCAAAATCGGCAGCATTCACATGACGATGGTGTATCTCATCCGCCACCGTCCCATAGCGTACGATAGGACCGGCAATGAGTTGCGGGAACATCGAGATATACAGTAACAAGTCGACAAACCGACGCTGTACGGGCGACTCCCTGCGATAGACATCAATCAGGTAGGAGATAGACTGGAAGGTATAGAAACTAATACCGATGGGCAGGGCGATATTCGGTTGTGCCACAGGGATGCCTATGTCACAGAGGCACTGGGCAAGGAATCCCAGGTACTTGAAAGTGCCGATGATGGCGATATTAAGAATTAGTCCGATGACCAGTACTGTCTTCCGATACCGTTCCAGATTGGCGATGCCCAGCCCTACGAGATAGTTGACGAGGACACAGAACAGCATCAGGAACACATAGACGGGTTCTCCCCATGCATAGAAAATCAGGGAGAAACATACCAGTATGAGGTTCTTGGCACGATTGCTCCGCATTCCCTCTGAAGACAGCCACTGACGGTCTATCCATGTAGCAAGCAGATAACACAGCAGGAAGGCTGGCAGGAATACAAAGAGAAAAAACAAATCCGAAAATACCATGTCGTTTTATTAATGTTGCAGAATTGCCTGCACTTGATTGTAAATATACTTTCCTAACACTTTCGCACCCTTGGGTATGGTATGCACCCCGTCCTTGGAATATCCACGACGGATGAGTTTGGAAGGTGGCAGCAACGATTTCACCCTATCCAGACGGATGACAGGCAGTCCCAGCGACAGAGCGCATTGCTCAATAGCTTCAGCTGCCTGATGCTGTACCTCCATCGGTACCTTCGTAAACGGAGGGGGGGTGATGAGGATGATACGTGCCTCCGGGAAGGTTTCCGCCAGTAGTTCACAATTCTTGCGAATATATTTGGGAAGAGGCTCCGGGCGTTTGTCGGCAAACCACAAGTCGTTGGTACCTGCCATGATGAGAATGAGGCCTGGTATCGACTGTATCCCCGTCTCGTTGACATCCCTTATCAGTCGCCATACCTGGTTGCTGATGACATTGTTGTCGTTCAGAATGTCCCAATACCCGTCTATGTCACGCTCCGTCTGAGGTGTCTCTGTCCACGTCGCCCCGCTACGGGCATAACTGCGACAAGACAACGGCTGTGCCAGATCCTTAAACCATTTGTTCCATCCTTTGGGGTTGTGACAGTCATCCGCACCGATAAAGGTATTGGAGTCGCCTAACATCACGACATGCAGAGGCATCTGTGCCTCGAGAACCAACATGCCAGACCATAACAATACAAGGGTAAAAACAATCCTTTTCATGACCAATACTTCTTTCGGGGTGCAAAGATACACATAATGAATGAGAAAAGAGTCATGAGAAATGAGAAATTTAAGCCAAAAAGCGTTTTTATCTCTCACTATCCAATTCCTTCTCCAACTGGTCAGTACGATGCTGGAATTCACGATAGGCATTAGACAGGTCGCTCTTCGTGATATCAATAGACGTATTGACAGGTCGCCAAGGGTCTCTCAGCGTATGCTGGAAGAGCCACTCATAGGTCTTGCTAGTATAGAAGAAACGGGCAAGGGCGCCATGGGAGGCACCAGGCAGCCAGTCATAGCGCAGACGACTGGTGATTCCTAAGGTCTTCATGCCTGTCACTATCTTCTGTGACTCTTTCACAGACACCGCCCTGTCAGCAGTACCATGCACAATCCACAGGGGTAACTCACCCAGTCCTCGGTAGTCTTTGATAGTAGCGCCACCACACAGTGCGACGGCAGCAGCAATCTTATCGGGATAAGTTCCTGCGAAATCAATAGTACCATATCCTCCAAGACTCATACCAAGCACATAGACTCTTGATTCATCAAAGACATAATTTTTCTTCATCCACTCCAGTATCTCATTGAGCTTATGGGGATCCCACCAATTACCTGGATTCTGTGGTGCGACTATCAGGGCAGGAATCATCAGTCCCATCTTCGCGGCATCAATACTCCCATAGCGCAACACCTTGTTCAGGTCGTGACCACACAGACTGGCACCATGAAGAAAGAATATCAACGGTGTCGTCTCCTGCGTATAATAATACTCCTCCGGGGTATATACCCAGAAGTTATAGTTCCCTTTGATCACGTTCTTCTTCGCAGACAACAAGTCATACTGGGCGAGAGAAGAGAGCGGAGAGAGAAGGGTGGAGAGCAATATAAGTACTAATATCTTTTTCATTTGATGACGAATTTATAGATTTTATTTCCGCGACAGCCTACCACTGCCGTATTACCGATGACAACAGGTGATGACTCGAAATTAGAGCCTACCACTTTCTTACAAACGACCTCACCCGTCTTTCCACGGATGATGCGGATGATACCAGAGGCATCGCCGGCAAAGATGAACATCTCATTCTTCTCATTATGGAAGGCAACAGGCGATGACCATGCGAACTGTCCGTATGGAACAGTATAGAGGATTTTGCCGTCTTTGGTACTGAAAGCCGTCAACTCACCTGCAGACTTGGAGGCACCGTTGCGACAGATATTGGCAAATATCATATCCTGACAATCACCACTACCTATCAGAGGACTGGCATACATACCACCGTCAAGGGTCTTGCCAGGCAGATTGATACGTCGGCAAGGGATATTGGTCTCCCAGACACACTCACCGTTCAGTCCGTTCAGCTTGATGAAATGGCAGATGCCACTATCCCCCTGCTTATCTACTTCACAAGCCGTATAAAGATAAGGGGCACCACCTTCTTCACGACAGACCATTGTGCCGTCGGAATCATCGTGGTTATTATAATACCATACGGGCTTCATCGTGTTCAGGTTGATACAGATGACATTACCTCGGTTATCCGAGAAATAGCCATAGTTACGATAGACACACAGACTCGACTCTATACCAGGAGCCATGCCGCCTACCCGATAGCGCATCACACTGACGCGACGTAGTGTTCCCTGACTGCGCTCGTATTTATACACACTGCCGTTCTCACCACACCAGAAGAGATAGCCACCTGCCACGATACTGTTGGAGTCGAAGGCGTTCCATCCGCGCCATGCCTTCGGGTCTGGACCGAAGAAGAAGGTGCGCTGGTGTTTCAGCAGGTCAAAGACCTGATGGCCGAAAGGTCCTGCCTGACGAGGTACACCCTGTCCCACATAGAGGTTATAGTATTCAGGGTCAAGTCCTATCGTTCCCTTTACCACATTACCTAAGTCTAGTGGCTGACGGGAGGCCTTGCCTGTCTGGTAATTGATGAAGTAACCCTTGCCACAGAGGGAGCCTACAATAATCTCCTCCGGGCCGAAGTCTGCCGTCAGACCAGGAGACGACTTCTTGAACAGTGCCTGTTGGTCGTCCGTCCACTTCACATACAGCGGCTGACCAGTCCATCCACTGCCGCCTCCCCATGTGCCAAACCTGGTGTGAGTCGTGTCGTATGCTGTCTCAAACGCCCATGCGATCTCCACCTCCCGGGGTGTCCCCTTCACCTTTCCGCCATAGTCTGCATCACGGCGCAGGTCCTTACGGAACACATAGACACTCTCTTTTCCAGCATAGCGGTCGTCCAAGTCTTTCAAGGGCGCTGCCACGGAGTCTTCATCCTCCACCACAAACTTCACGACCTCCACGGAGGCATAAGCCGTATCAGGCAGGAAAAGCTGCTCGATGGGTATCTCCGGCTCTATGACGGTAGAGTCCGTATCACTGGTATTTCCCGTTCCGCGTCCTGTACAGGCAGTCATGATAGCGACAGCCGTCACCATGACACTCCCAACAAGTATTTTATTGTCCATGTCCTTTCTCCCTCTTTTGTTGTATGCTCACAGAGTCTGTCCGTGAGGGTTGCTCCTCCTGCCACTGTGGAATAATGCCCGTACCAGGATTGGTGGTCTCTATTTCTATCTCCGGAATCGGCAGGTCTTCCGGCTTATAAGGTACTTCCGTCGGTTTCTTATAGACGGATACCTCCACGACAGCAACCCCCTGGTTAAGAACACCTAACTCCCGGGCGGCACGGATGGAGAGGTCGATGATACGTCCTTTCACATAGGGTCCTCTGTCAATGACCTTGACAACGACTTCCTTGCCGTTGGCAGGGTTCTTCACCAGGAGAAGGGTTCCGAACTTATGTGTTTTATGAGCACACACCAGACTATCGTTATACAGACGCTCGCCACTGGCGGTTTTCCTTCCATCCCACTTACGGGTATAGAAGGTTGCCTTTCCTTTCTGTTGTGCATCTGCCGGGGTTGGCAGACACATCAAGATGATAGAAAATATGATTAATAATGGTCTGTACATATTATGTTAATAGATTGAATAATGCTGCAAAGATAAGCATTATCCAGAAAATATACATAATAGTTGGCTGATATTTAGCAATTTAGCGCAAAAGTTAGGACTTTTTCAGAATTCGCACACATCTCTTATGTCAAGAAAAATGGCATGTTTTTTTGCTCTGTTTTTTGGAGCTTCTAGATTATTCAGAGGCTTCAAAACGGTTGTCTCAGGCAAAAAAAGAAAGAAAATATCACTTTCATGGAGAAAGGACGGCACTTTCTATCCGTTTGCTACGGGCAAACGAACCGAAAGGCGGCACCTTTCCACCCGATAGGTAGGGGCAAAAATAGCTTTTTTCAGGTGTTTTTCAGTCATTTTCCAGGGTGTATCGTGCCCTTGAAATAGATAATCCTCTGGTCAACAGTACTTTACGAAAATGCCTCATATTCCGCGAATTTGCAGTCAACTACCAGCAAAAACGAAAAATGCTCCTTCTACAGAGGCACTTTGTCGGAATTATTCAAAAATATACATGTTGCCCTCATCATCGTAAGCCTTACAAAGTCACTCTATCTTCAGTTCTTCTTTCCTGCGAGTGAAAGAACGATAGGCGTTCGTACGCTCGTCGGCTGTAATCTGTATCGAGGTATCCACTGGACGGCGAGGTTCTATGAGGGTATGCATAAATAACCAGTCATAGGTGCTGACCAAATAGAAATAACGCGCCAGATCACCATGGGAGGCCCCCTTTATCCACTCATAGCGCAACCGCTCGTCAACACCCAACCGGTGCATTCCTTCCACGACCTTCTTCGACTCCTCTATCTTCACCGAACGATCGGCAGTACCATGGATGATCCATAGGGGCAGTCCGCCCAGTCCCCGGTAGTCCTTTAACGTACTCCCGCCGCAGAGAGCCATTGCAGCAGCAATCTTGTCCGGATACGTGCCTGCCATGTCTAGGGCACCATAGCCGCCGAGACTCATGCCGATGATATAGACGCGCTGGGGGTTATAGACATAGTGCTTTGACATCCATTCGAGGATATCGTTGAGCTTCTGAGGATTCCAATGTCCCTTGGGATTCTGTGGTGCCACGATAAGGGCAGGCACCTCCAGTCCCATCTTCACGGCATCCAACGGTCCGTAGCGCAGCACCTTGTTGAGGTCGGTACCTCTCAGACTGGCTCCATGAAGGAAGAGTATCAACGGGGTGGTCGAACGATAGGCATCATAGTCTTTGGGCGTATATACCCAGAAGGGATATCCGTCTCGCTTTACAGCATCACGTGCCTTGAGGAAATCCTCCTGTGCCATCAGGTGATGACAGAGTAGACAAAGTAGAAAGATGCATCTCATTCGTTTTTTCATGCTGCAAAATTAAATGTTTCTTATGAGAAAACCACCAAAAAAGAATGGAAATCAGAAATAAAGCACTATATTTGCAAACGAATAATTAAGTTTTGTATGGTATCTGTCAAGAAAATCATCTTCACCACCCTGAAAGTTGCAGGTGGTCTCGTGCTACTCTTCATCGTCCTTATTGTGGGGGCGGTGGGATTGATTAACAACTCTTCTATCCAGGACAAGATACTCCATTATGCCACGGAGATATTGGCGGAGAAATTGGAGACAAAGGTGGAGATAGACAGTATCCGTATCGGTTTCTTCCGTGATGACATCCGTCTCTTCGGGCTCCGTGTTGACGACCGCCAACAACGGAGGATGCTTGAACTTAAGTCGTTGTCGGCAGAGATTCAGATGTTCCCCTTGCTCTTCCAGCAGGAACTCATCCTCGATGAAGTAACTGTCAAAGGACTACATGCCCAACTCTTCAAGCCTTCTCCTGAAGAGCCTGCCAATTTCCAGTTTGTCATTGATGCTTTCAAGAAGAAAGAGGGGAGTGGAGAGAAGAAAGAGACAAGTGAGAAGAAGAAAAAAAAGTCTAAGTTCAAGGTCGACCTCAAAACGGTCACAATTGAGGATGTGAAGGTGACCTTTAACGAGAACCATTATTCCTTAGGGATACTGAAATACCACCAAGGATGGCGGGGAAAGCAGTCCGGAGAGATCCGCCAGTTGGAGACCTCATGGGTACGTATCAAGAAGAAAGACTCCACACATGTCGACAACCATTTGGTGGTCGATGCCATCACCTATGAAGGAACGAAGAACGTTCACACCATCACTGTCGACAGTATCCGATTGAAGACAGACAACCACCTGCCGCATAAGCGGACGGGAAAACCCAAACGGGGCTGGTTTGATAACGGACACCTGAATATTGTCGCCCACCTGAAACTGAACATACACCATGCCGACAAGGACAGTGTCTGCGGTACGCTGGTATCCTGTGATGCCAACGATCGTACCTCAGGACTGCATATCACCGACGTGCATGGACAATTCAAGCATATCGACGGGAAATTATATGTCAGTAATATGACGGTGGGCATGAAGAACACCACTCTGAACTTCGACAAGGGAGTTGTCCAACTGCCCAGCAAGAAGAAGGGAATCCCCTTTACTTTCTCCACTTCCGACATCACCGGCACGACCCTCCTGACGGATATCTCGAAGCCTTTCGCCCCTGTCCTGGTAGGATTCAAACAACCCCTCTGGCTGAGCACCAAGTTCAGCGGCACGGACAGCAACCTCGTCTTCCGAGATGTCATCGTAAAGACCCCGGACAACAGTCTCAGGATCAAAGCTGAAGGCGGCATCGAAGGGCTGAAGGACAAATACAAACTCAACGTGCATTTCAACGTGGGACAGATGGTGACGACCCCTGCCACCGTCGAACGCATCATCAACCAGTTCCCTGTCAAGAAGTTCATGATGAAACAATTGAACCGTTTGGGAATTATCCGCTATACGGGTTCGTTCAATGTCATCTGGAAGAAAGAACAGTTCCGGGGCATCATTACTACCAAACAAGGGCAACTGAATTTCTCCATAACCCTCGACGAGAATAACAAATACCTCCTCGGCAATGTGCAGACCACTAACTTCGAACTAGGAGATGCCATGGACTATCCCGATATCGGTGCTATCTCCTGCCGGGCAGGTTTCCGTTTCGACTACTCCAAACCTCGTACCGCCCAGATGCGTCGTCTCAAAGGCGGCAAACTGCCTATCGGACAAGTCGATGCCCTCATCATAAAGGCCAAAACCAAGCTTCTCACCGTCTCCGATGTCTCTGCCCATATTGTCAGTGACGGTGCCGTTGCCGAGGGTAAGCTCAGCATGAAGGGGAAAATGGCTGATCTCCTTTGTTCCTTCTCATTCACCAATACGGACGAGATGAAGAAGACGCAGATCAAACCAGGCATCCGTTTCCATCTCTTCGAAAAAAAAACCGATGAAGAAAAAGCAGCCCTGAAGGCACAGAAAGCGGCAGAAAAAGAGGTGAAGAAACAGGAACGTGCCGAGCGTAAAGCGCAGGAGAAAGCGGAAAAGGAGGAACGCAAGGCGCAAAAGAAGGCGGAAAAGGAAGAACGCAAGGCACAGAAGAAGGCAGAAAAAGAGGCTCGAAAGGCAGAAAAGGCAGCCAAGAAAGCGGCTAAGAAAGCTGCCAAAGAGGCTGAGAACAACAATCAATAAATTAACACACGATTACGATCGGATTAGTTTAACAGTCGCTTGGAAAAATAGCGGACGGGATACCACACACTGAGGAAGCCTACGGCAACAACCGTGAGAAAGACAATAATGATATCCCAGGGATGGACACTGACGGGGTAGGCATCAACGATGAAGGAACCTTCGGTCTTGCCTAACCGTACTATACCGTATTCCTGTTGTAGCCAACAGAGCAGGAGTCCGAGTGTTATGCCGATGACGGCTCCCATGACAGAAATCATACGTCCCTCAAACAGGAAGATACGGACAATCTGCTTTTCAGAAGCCCCCAAGTTACGCAAGGTGACGACATCGTTCTTCTTGTCAATCATCAACATGGAGATACTGCCAATGATGTTAAAACAGGCAATAACGAGGATGAAGGTCAGGAAGATATATGCCATCAGTTTCTCTATCTTCATGATACGGAACGTGTCATTCTGTTGCTCATAACGGTCACGGACTGCAAAACGGTTACCGGCTATCTCCTGCATCACTGCCTTGACCTTCTCAAAATCACTGCCAGGCTTCAGGCGCATCTCCAACGAGGAGAGCATACCCTGCTGGTCGAATAACTGCCGGGTGAAAGCGATAGAAGTGATGATATAACGTTTGTCATACTTGCCCTGTTTGATACTAAACAATACTCCCGGCGAATAGAGATCATCCTCCACGAAACCCTCCTGCAGGTTTGCCATATTGAGCTGACCTTCTCTACGGGGAGCATAGATTTTCAGGGGATGCTCATACGTATATCCCGTACCTAACTGGTAGGCGACACCCATACCCAGGATTCCATAGTTCATGTCAGCAGCATGTAGCGCATATTCACCGTCACCTTCCAGCACCTCACGGATGTGCGTCAACTTGTCGAAATTATCTTCCACGCCTTTCAGTTGGATCATCGCTTGACGATCACCATAGACCGCCAATGCCTGGTCCTCCATAACCTCCGTGGCAACCTCCACCTGCGGCAGTTGGCGGATACGCGTCAGCAGCGAGTCATCTGCAGCCACCGTCTTTCCCTTGACGGGAGTCACCTTCAGTTGCGGATCGAGTTGGGTGAACAATGAGGCGACCATGTCATGAAAACCATTGAACACACTCAGCGTAACCACCAATGCCATCGTCGCTACGGCGACCCCAACGACGGAGATACCGCTAATCACATTGATAGCATTAGTACTCTTCTTGGAGAAAAGGTAACGGCGGGCGATGTAAAACGGAAAGTTCACTTCTTCAACAGTTCGTCAATACGGTCAATATAGTCGAGGGAATCATCAATGAAGAAGCGTAACTCTGGGATGATACGCAACTGATGGCGTATACGGGTACCCAGTTCATAGCGGATCTGTTTCTCGTTCTTGTTGATATTCGCCATGATCTCCTCACCACGCTCACTGGGGAAGATACTCAAATGTGCCGTACAGATACTCAGGTCAGGACTGACACGGACACGCGTGACACTGACCATCACCCCATGCATCCCCCGAGTCTGTTGTTGGAAAATCACGCTCAGTTCCTTCTGCAACAGGCGCGCAATTTTATTCTGTCTTGTTTCTTGCATATAATTTTCTCTTTTCGGGGACAAAGGTAGTGCAAAATTCCGATTAAGCGAAGAAAATGAGAATGTATTTTCATTTTTGAGCGTGAGGAATTTATCTAAATCGAGAGAAAACCCCCAAAAAAACACCCATTTATTTGCATTTTCATTTCTTTTTCATTATCTTTGTAGCCATCATTACTAACCAAGTGAAGTTTAATTAAAAACATAACATAACTATGAAACACTTCCTTCTCCTTATCAGCCTCTTCATCACTACTACGATGATGGCAGGTCCGGTGGACCAAGAGACCGCGAAACAGAAAGCAATAAACTTTGTAGCCAACAAGATGGGCAACAAAGCACAGCGAAGCATGAAAGTTACTGAAAGTGGTATCAAGAAGACTTCCAACCGTGCGGCAAATGCCCAGGGCTATCTGCATGTATTTAATATCGACGGTGGCGGCTATGTCATTGTCAGCGGTGACGACCGGACCGAGGAAATCCTGGGTTATTCGACCACAGGAACCTTCGATGCCGAGAACATCCCAGAGAACATGCGCGCCTTCCTGCAGGAATACGTGGACGGTATCCAGTACCTGAACGACAATAACATACAGATTACCCATACCAATGGCATTGTCAAGAAGGAAAAGGGGAGCGGACTGGCAACAAACAGGGCTACGAAGGCCAGTATTCCTTCTTTGTTGAAAACAACGTGGGACCAGTATGCACCATATTCTCTTTATTGTCCGCGATCTGGTGGAAGACTGACGCTTACAGGTTGTGTTGCAACGGCAATGGCTCAGGTGATGGGATATCACAAGTGGCCTAACACCACGACGACGGATATTCCCGCCTATACTAACTCTTTCTACATTCCACTCACCCCAGCAGGAACGGCGATTGACTGGGCGAATATCAAAAATAGTTATTACACTTATAATGATTTGACCGAAGCGCAGGCTGATGACAGCCAAAAGGCCGTTGCTAGACTGATGCAACTCTGCGGACAGTCTGTCATGATGCAATATGGAACTGGCGGTTCCAGTGCCACCACAGCGTTGTGTATCAATGCCTTGATTAATTACTTTGACTACGATACTTCTGCACAATGGCTGCTTCGCAAGAACTATAGCTACAGCGAGTGGCAGGACATTATCTATGCAGAACTGGCAGCAGGTCGCCCTGTGCTCTATGACGGTCAGTCGGCTGGTGGTGGACATGCCTTTGTTTGCGATGGATACGACAAAGAAGACTTCTTTCATATCAACTGGGGATGGAGTGGCTACCAAGACAATTTCTTCCGTCTTCGCCTGTTGAACCCCGACGATCAAGGTGCTGGCGGGAGCAGCACGAACGAAGGATATGGAGTGGATCAGGGTGCTGGTATTGGCATTAAGAAGAATACAGGAACAACCAATAACTATAATGGACTCTATGTGACACATTTGGCTACCAATGAAAACAAATTAACACGCACATCCACATCTTCGAATTTCTTCTTGACCGCCTTCTTTAATTTCGCAAACTATAGTTTCTTATCTACTCAAAAAGTCGCATTCCAAGTTCTGAATAGTAGTAATGAGGTCTTGAAAACGATTAATATTGCAGATATCACTCTCTCACCAACGTATTATTACATAAGCGATTGGAGCCGAACGATCAGTTTAGGAAGTGACTTACCAAATGGCACCTATAAGATAGTTATTTCTTCCAAAGAGCAAGATACAGACATTTGGAAAATCTGTGCAGGATGCAGTGCCAATTATATTGAATTCACTATCAGTGGAAATACGTTAACCGTTGGTCATGGTTATGAAATCGTTGATGTTGAAGTGACAGCTGATGTGACGGGAAATGGAGAAATCAACTCTCCACAGACAGTTACATTACAAGTCAAGAATAATGGTACTGTTTATCGTCATGATCTTTCATACAAGATTAATAATGCTTCTACAAGTTATACTGCGACCTATGTGGAAGTGGAGCCTGGAGAGACGAAGAGTTTTCCTTTTACTTTCACCAGCGACGAAGAAGGCACTTATACACTTCACATCTACAATGAAAACAATGTAGAGTTAACTACAGCTGTCGTCACTATTGGCGCTCCCAGCGGTGTGGCTGCGTTGGAGTATGATAATGATTATCAATTTACTCCGACGCTCCAATATGATTCTGGAAAGGGTCTATATTATGTAACGGGCAACAGTGTGACTGCTTCTTATAAAATCAAGAACACTGGTGATGCAGATTATAATGGGAAACTAGTCTGGGTATTCTGGAAACATAAAACAAGCGGCAGTTGGGTAAATGACTCTAAGACTGTCAATTATTCGCTTGCAGCAGGAACATCTGATTATCCGTCATATACCTTTGATAACCCTAACGATGAGAATTATAACTATTTCTCTGTAGAACTTTACTGGATAAAGGATGGTAGTTACACCAGTCTTTATGACAGTTATTCTTTTGAGTTCCGCTCATCATCAGGAGGTGACAACTATAATCTGACGGCTACTGATTTAGTTGGTAATCCGGATTTGCAGTATAACACAGATGCTTATATCTACTATATTAATGGAACAGAGTCAACGTTCTCTATTGACATTACGAATACGGGCAGTGATGCTTTCTCTGGTCAATTGCAGATAGAACAAGCGATTCACTATGCAGGCGGCGGTGATAGTTGGTATTATAAGGATTATCCTACATATCCAGAGACCCGTAATGTTACAATACCTGCAGGAAGTACACAACGTTTCTCAACGACAATTACCAAGAGTACAGATGTAACCGTAGACATGTATTTTGTTCGCATTGGATATAAGGGAAGCAATGAAAGTAGCTTTGAGACACTGAAATATACACCCAATTTCGTATTTGTTGATGCTACCACGCCCTTTCTGGTATTCAAGAGTCTGGAATGCAACCCGGAATTGAGATGGGATAATGATAAGAGAATCAATTATGTATATGGCGATAAACTATCAGCAAGTTTCTATATTACCAACGTTGGTGGCGGTGCCTTTGACGGACAGGTTAAATTCAGATACTATGGAATTGATTCCGATGGCTACTGGACGCAGATTAAATCCGCTACCACACAGAGTTTCTATGTGGCAGGAGAGTCAACAGCGGTTGCAACTAGTGACGCTATAGAAAAGACGGATGGCTATCCCTATTACACCATCTGTTGTTACTATATTGACCCCGCTACGGGTACAGAGATCTTCATCCGTCGAACTTCCGACTTCGAGTTCCGCACTCCAACAACATACGTAATTGAAACCGGTGAGTATGGCTGTACGCCAGAAATGAAGTATGATAATGCTACTTACACCTCATATATCGAAGGCAGTAAGGCGACATTCTTTGGCGACATTAAGAATATCGGTGTTGAAGATTTCTCCGGACAGTTGAAGATTGTGAAAATGTACCATAGTACCACTACCGGCTACTGGAATTACATAACTTCTCCTTCGACTCAGGATATCACCATTGCAGCCGGTGCCACCAAGCGAGTATATATTGATATAGAAAAACTCGATCAGGATGATGCCGACCTCTACTGGCTCTGTGTTTATTACAAAGGCTCCAATGAGTCAGACTTCACATACCTGTTGGGTACTCCCGACTTTGAGTTCCGTGCCTCCAGTGTTATACTTGGCGATGCCAACGGTGACGGCAGTGTCAACGTGACGGACATCGTGGCAACGGTCAACTACATCATGGAGAAGCCGTCAGCAGACTTCAATGAAGAGGCTGCCGATGTCAACCAGGACGGTTATGTAAACGTGACAGACATCGTGGGTATGGTAAATATCATCATGGAAACTGCCTCCAGAAGGGATGCGGACGTTAACAAGCAGGCATTCAGCGGAAAGAGTATCATGCTGAAGAATCTCGGAATAGAAGGCAAAGTTTTGTTCGACAGTTTGAATGATGAGAAAAACAACAGTAATGATGAGGTTGGGATGTCTGACATCCTCCGAGAGGGGCAAATGAAGCACTAACTATTATATATAAGGTATAGAGGGAAAAACTCCCTTTATACCTTATTAATATCAATTTAGACTAAGAAGCACAAAAAAAAGTATGAAAAAATTTGTTGGTTTTATATCTTTTTAGTATCTTTGCCCACGGAGTATGTATCTCCCGTTCCTCTCAAAGAGGAAAACGAGAAAGAAAACTTTTAAACGTAACTATATGGAATGAACTTTACTAAATGATTAATAATATGAAAAAGTTAATGATTTTAGCAGCAGTATGTCTGCTGTCTGCCATGAATAGTATGGCACAGGTAACGCTGTCAATTAGCGACTTCAGCATCAAAGGTGGTGAAGAAAAAGCCATTGAGATTGAATTAGAGAATCCCGGTGTTGAAATTACTGGTGTCCAGTGTGATTTAATTTTACCTGCCGGTTTGTCTCTTACAACTTTCTTGAATGAAGATGAGGACGAAAATGTTTTAGGAGAACTGATAAGTAATCGAAAAAAGGGAGATTTGGGATTGACTGTTTCAGAAGTTAGTGGAGGATATCGCTTCATCGTCTTCTCTATGAACAATAAAACGTTTAAAGGCACTTCTGGTGGAATCATAAAAGTCGTAGTAAAAGCCGCTTCCACGATTTCAGCAGGAAATCTGACTGGTACACTTGCGGACATTGTTTTAACTGAGCCAGATCAAACACAACATAAACCCGCTAACTTTACTTTCAACATCACAGCAACGACTGGCATTAATGAGGTTGAACTTTCCAATGACAAGCCTGCTACGATTTACGACCTGAAGGGCAACACCATTCGCAAGAATGCAACCTCTACAGAAGGACTGTCAAAGGGTGTGTATATCATCGACAACAAGAAGGTGATTGTGAAGTAATTTTTTTAAAGATTTACATAAACAAAAAGGCATTTCCAACCAAATGGAGATGCCTTTTCTAATAGGTATAGTCCGTCCTTACTAAGTATTCTACCATCCTATGGAACAAGTTATTCCATCCTATGGAACAACAAAAATAATGGTGTTATTTTGTTGTATGCTTATTTATTTGTATCTTTGCAATCAAAATAAATAATAACCAAAAACCCATAATAAAATGAGAAAAGTATACATTGTTCTGATAAGTCTTTTCTTCTCTTTAATGTCATTTGCAGGAGAAGTGACAGAAGAGCAAGCCTTTCAGAAAGCCCAACAGTTTATGAAAGGCAAACAGTTCAAGCAGACAAACCTGCGTCGTGCATCCTCTACCGGCGATAAAGCCTACTTTGTATTTAATGTAGAGAACAATGGAGGTTTCGTCATTGTTGCTGGTAATGACCTCATGCCAGAGGTGTTGGGATATGCCGAACAAGGTAATCTCAACTTGTCCAAGGTGCCTGACAATGTGAAATGGCTCCTTGACTATTATGCCAGAATTGCCCAGTCGATGAAAAAAAGTCCAATGGACAATATTGTCTACGAACGTGTAGCATCCAGACGCAGAGCCAGTGCTCAGTTGACGGAACTCATACCTCTGATGAAGACTGAATGGGATCAGACCGGTGTCTACCAACAACATTGTCCTGAAATTGGTGGAAACAAGGCACTTACAGGTTGTGTGGCTACTGCGATGGCACAGGTAGTTAATTTCTACCAGTGGCCGCTGAATAGCGTGCGCTCCACAGTGGGTTACAAATCCAACAAAGATGACAAGAGCAAACCTCAGTTGGAACTTGAGACATTGCCTGCCCGTAAGTTCAACTGGTTCAATATGTCTGATGATGATATCGCCTGGCTGATGCGTTATTGCGGTCAGTCGGTCTTGATGAATTATAACACAGACGAATCGTCTGCTTATGCAACGAGTATTCCAGGAGCTTTGATCTCTGTTTTCAACTTCAGTAAGGGTGCCGACATAGTGAATCGTAATGAGTTTACTGATGAAGAGTGGGAGCAGGCCCTCTATCATGAGATAGAACTGGGACGACCGGTGATCTATAGCGGTTATAAAAATAAATCGGGTCACACCTTCGTGTTGCATGGCTATAAGGACGGTAAGTTCTATATTAACTGGGGATGGGGCGGCAATCTGGACGGTTACTTCGCTTTGACAGCCCTGACCCCTGGAAGCATGGACTTTACAGAGGAGCAGAATGCCGTGGTTGGTGTACAGCCAGCCTCTAACAACGATATTAACTACGATGAGAAACCTGAGATTGGCTTCCGAGAGGTACATCTGGAAAAACAAGGACAGTTGGCTTCGCTGCTCCCTGAGAGCGAACGCTATCTTATCAGTCGTTTGAAGATTACAGGTGAGATTGGCGGTAAGGATTTTGATGTCATCCGCGATATGTCGGAGAATAAATACGGACAAGGAACAGAAGGTCGTCTTTCGAAACTCGACCTGTCAGAAGCGCGTATTGTTGGTGGTGAGACATTTATGGAAGGTATTCGTACCGTTGTGGACAATGAGATAGTTGATGACACTTTTAATGGTTGTTCTAAGCTTACTTCCCTCATATTACCTTCAACAACTATTAGTATTGGACAATATGCCTTTGCAAGTACCAGCCTGACAGAGATAACGATTCCCAAAGATGTAAATTTCATATCTGGTAATGCGTTTACATTGCCAGGACTAAAGTCGCTTAAGGTTGACGAAGGAAACCAGACTTTCTTTTCGCAAAACAACGCAATCTATGAGAAAGCGTCGGGCAAGTTAATAAGAGGATGTCAGGCATCAGGTATTCCAGAGGGTGTCGTAGAGATTGGTGATATGGCCTTTCAGGACGCAGGTCTTGAGAGCATTGTGTTACCTAAGAGTTTGAAGAAGATAGGATACCGTGCTTTTATGGATAATCAAGTGAAGGACATTTATATTCCAGAAAGTGTTGAATATATTGATTTAGAGGCTTTCTTGAGATGTGGGATGGTGTCGATTACCGTTGATACAAACAACAAGACTTACGACTCTCGCGACAATTGCAATGCTATTATAGAGACTGCTACTAACACACTAATACAAGCATCTGATATTACTGTCATTCCGAACAGTGTGACAGCATTGGGACGTTCTGCATTCTCTTATGTGAATACTAAAATGATTGAGATACCGCAGAGTGTTAATAGTTTTGGACAAGGTCTTTTTGAGTACTGCCAAGTGACAACCTATAAATTGCCATTCTCAGAGCCTCCTGTCCTTGAAGATGAATGGATATTAGGTCCTGCAGATTATAACTATATCAAAGAGAATGCGCGTCTCATTGTGCCAAATGGAACGAAAGAGAAATATTCAGCCGATAATAAATGGGGTAGCGTATTTACTCATTTCGACAGGAAAATCCTTGAGGTCTCTGAGTATGAGACACAACGTGCACTGACAATCAATGTGGAAACTGCGGGAACGTTGGAATCGAAGGTTGCTGATAAGAAGGGGATTACCGAGGAACTGAAAGTCACAGGTAATATCAATGGTACTGATATTAAGACTTTGCAGGGTATGTGCGGACAGTATGGTATGCTGACAGCTATCGATCTTTCGGACGCAACCATTGTCGAAGGTGAAGGTACCGTTGCCAATGAACTGCCTGAGGGAGCTTTCCAGACTACAACAGCCCTTGAGCATATCGTGCTGCCAAAGAACTTGATGTCTATTGGCGCATTCGCTTTCCAAGACAGTGGTGTGGAGGAACTGGTACTTCCGAAGACCGTTATTAGACTGGGACGTGACATCTTCTATTATGCCCGTAACCTCAAGGCACTAAGTGTGGAAGAGGGTAATCCTGTATTCGATTCACGAAATAATTGTAATGCGATTATCGAGACGGCTTCTAACACCCTTCGTATAGGTTGTATTAATACTGTCATTCCTGCCACTGTAACAGCTTTGGGCGATATGGCCTTTAGCGGTAAACCAGGTCTGAAGGAGATTGAGATTCCCAATTCCGTTACGTCTATCGGATGGGCTGCCTTCTGGGCAGACACTGAACTGACGAACGTGAAAATGTCGGCAGCAATCACTAATTTGGATGATTCGCCCTTTGGCGGATGCGACAGAATCACTTCATTCGTTATAGATGAGACCAATCCTAAATATGACTCACGCAACAACTGCAATGCGATTATAGAGACGGCTTCGAATACCCTTATTCAGGGCTTTTCTAATACGGAGATACCTGAGGGTGTGAAGACGATTGCTTCTGCCGCTTTCCGCAGTCTGTCAACACTCACGGAGATTGAGATTCCTGCCAGTGTGGAAAAGATAGAAGCCGAGGCTTTCCTCTACTGTAACCAGATGACGAAGGTAGTGAGCCATATCAAGAAACCCTTTGCTGTCTCATCAATGGTGTTCAGCGGTGACAACATGAAGATAGCCAAGCTCTATGTACCCTATGGTACGAAAGATGCTTATGCTAATACACCGGGATGGGATAGTTTCCCATATATTATCGAGATGGAGCCTGTAGCAGGTGAATACCCACAGAATGCTGCCAGTGTGACTTCTACCGATTTTGGTAAAGCCTATGCAGCACTGAACGGAGAGGTCTCTGTCCCCATCACATTGTTGGGAGAAGGTCTTGAGTCAATCACCAGTATTGACTATTCCATCACTACGGGTGGTTATTCTACGGCCCATCATCTAGAGTTGCAAGAACCGATTACTTTTATGAAGAGTGCTGAGGTGCTTGTTCCTGTCTATGCTGATGCTGCCACGGGCGAGAGCGAAAAGGTGTTTACCCTGACGAAGGTCAATGAGGTTGCCAATGAATGTACTACGGAGAATATGAAAGCCTCTGGTAAATTGGTCACCGTGGTAAAGAAACCAAAGGTGGTTCCTGTATTGGAGGAAGCTACCGGTACTTGGTGCGGATGGTGTGCCAGGGGCATTCCCGCACTGAACCTGTTGAATAAGATCTATGGAAACAATGTCATTACCATTGCCGCTCATGGCGGAGGTTCAGGCGATCCTATGATTCTGGATAACTATCAGTTGAATATGTCAAGCTATCCCAGCTGTATGATTAACCGAGGAGAAGCCATGGATCCTTATTATGGCACTGGCGATCAGGCCTTTGGTATCAGTCGTGAAATAGAGGCTATACAGCGCAGTTATGTACCTGCTGGTATCGAGGTGGAGGCAGAATGGGCAGACGAGAGCCAAGAAGCTATCAAGGTTAAGACCACCACAACCTTCGTTGATGATGTCAACAATGCCAACTATCGCATTGGTTATTTGTTGCTGTCGGACGAATTGACAGGCAATACCTCAGAATGGGCGCAGTCGAACTACTATGCTGGCAGTACTGTCAAGGATGAGAATCTGGAAGAATTGACCAACAAGCCTTCAAAGATTGAAGATGCCGTCTATAACAATGTGCCTGTGGCTGTATGGGAACCATTTAATGGCATTGAGGGTAGTGTTCCTGCGACGATTACCAAGGATGTAGCTATGGAGCATCTCTACATGCTTGATATCAAAGGTAACACCCGTATCCAGAAGAAGCTAAAGCTGAGCGTTGTCGCTCTGCTCATCAACAATTCGACGGGTAAGATTGTGAATGCTGCCAAATTCAAGTTCGAGAAGGATAATTCTTCTGGTTCCAGTGATGTTATCTTAGGTGATGCCAATGGTGATAAACTGGTGAATGTAACAGATATCGTGGCAACTGTGAACAAAATCATGGATAAGCCCTCAGCAGACTTCAACATCGAAGCTGCCGATATCAACAAAGACGGTCTTGTGAACGTGACGGACATCGTAGGAATGGTGAACATCATCATGAAAGGCGGTACCCAAAGTGCACGTGAAGTCATGAATGATCTACGGAGAAACGGGTTTGTTTTCTAACGTTTCCGTATCAAGGTAAGACCATCGCGTAGAGGAAGGATGACCTGCTCTACGCGATGGTCGTTTTGTATATAGTCGTTGAAGGCAACGATACCTTGAGTCTGTTGGTCTTTTCCGTAGGACGGGTCTATGACATGTCCATCCCAAAGGGTATTATCAGCGAGGATGAAACCGCCAGGGCGGAGGACGGAGAGTGTCATCTCGTAAGTCTCCCGGTACGTGCGCTTGTCGCCATCGATAAACGCCATGTCAAACTCGATACCGAGTTTGGGAGCCTCCGTAATGGCATCGCCAATGATAAAGGTAATTTTGTCTGCAACAGAGGAATTCTCTATCCAAGGACGCGTAAACTCTTCCTGTTCGTCATTGATCTCGAAAGTATAGAGATGGCCGTCATCCTCCAGTCCCTCTGCCATGCAAAGGGCAGAATAGCCGCTGAAGGTGCCCACCTCTAAGATATTCTTCGGACGAATCATCTGCACCAGCATCTTCAGTAGTCTGCCTTGCAGATGTCCTGATGCCATCCTCCCATGCAGCATGTGGATATTGGTGGCGCGCCAAAGCCGATAGAGATAATCAGGCTCTGGCTCGATATGGTGTGTGATGTAGTCGTCGAGAGTCATCCTTTCAACGCTTCAATCGCCAACCGATAGGAGTCCAGTCCGAAACCGCAGATGACACCCTTACAGGCTGCGGAGATGAGGGAATGATGGCGGAACTCCTCACGCTGGTGGACATTAGAGATATGTACCTCGATGACTGGTGTCTTCAACGAACGGATGCAGTCGTGCAAGGCGACAGAGGTATGGGTATAGGCTCCCGCATTGAGGATGATACCATCATAAGAAAAGCCTACTTCCTGCATCTTATTGATCAGTTCGCCTTCGACATTACTTTGATAATACTCCAACTCTACCTCTGGATATCTTGCCTGTAACTGGGGCAGATACTGTTCAAAGGAGGAGGAACCGTAGATGCCTGGTTCACGTGTGCCCAACAGGTTGAGGTTAGGACCATTGATAATCAATATTTTCATATTTCGGAAATATTTTGTACTTTTGCGGACAAAAGTACAAAATAAAATGGAAACAGGCAAGAATTCGCAAGTAAATGTTGTGAGGAACTACCAGCGTTACCTGAAACTACAACGTGGTTTCTCGCCCAACACGCTGGAAGCCTATCAGCGTGACCTTCAGAAACTATTACTCTATCTGGAACAGGAAGGGAAAGACATCTATGAGGTGGAATTGGATGACTTGCAACATTTCGCTGCGACGTTGCATGACATCGGTATTCATCCGCGTTCACAGTGTCGTATCCTGAGTGGGGTTCGGAGTTTCTTCCGTTTTATGCAGACGGATGGCTATAGAGAGGAAGACCCTTCGGAACTTTTGGAGAGTCCGGTTTTGGGGGAACATCTGCCGGAAGTTCTCTCTGCTGAGGAGGTGGATATGCTGGAAAATTCCATCGACCTTTCGAAATGGGAAGGCCATCGTAACCGTGCCATCATCGAGGTATTGTTCTCCTGTGGCTTGCGTGTCAGTGAACTGGTGAACTTAAGACTCTCTAATATATATAAGGAGGAACAATATGTACGCATCATGGGTAAAGGATCGAAAGAACGACTGGTACCTATCTCACCCAAAGCATTGGAAGAAATAAGGAAATGGACTTTTGATCGTAACCTCATGAAAATCAAGCCAGGCGAAGAAGACTATGTGTTCTTGAACCGCCGTGGTGCCCATCTGACCCGTACGATGATTCTTATTATGATTAAGCAGCAGGCAGAGTTGGCAGGTATTACAAAGACCATCTCGCCGCATACCCTACGTCATTCCTTTGCAACAGCACTCTTGGAAGGCGGTGCCGACCTACGTGCCATTCAGGCGATGCTGGGTCATGAGTCAATAGGGACGACAGAGATTTATACCCATATTGACATGTCAACGCTACGTCAAGAGATACTGGAACACCATCCTCGTAACAAAAAAAGTTAAATGTATCACTTTTTTGAGCAATGTGTGTAGTTTTTCCTTACCTTTGTGCGTCAATTAGTCAAACTAAAATTTTTATTCATTAAATTCATATACGATGAAACTTAGAAAACTTTTTGTGGCTGCACTGATGATATTCAGTTCTGCAGCAATGGTGGCACAAGAGATGCAATTGCCGCCAATTCCCGTTGATCCTGCCGTTCGTATCGGTAAGTTGGATAACGGACTGACTTATTACATTCGTCATAACGAGTATCCTGAGCATGTAGCAAACTTCTACATCGCCCAGCGCGTAGGTTCCATCAACGAGGATGACAGTCAGCGTGGTCTGGCTCACTTCCTAGAGCACATGGCATTCAACGGCTCTGAACACTTTAAGGGTAATGGCATCATTGAGTTCTGCCGCTCACTAGGTGTAGAGTTCGGTAGCGATCTGAATGCCTATACCAGCATCGACCAGACCGTCTATCGCGTCTGCGACGTACCTACCAAGCGCGCCACTGCAGTAGACTCCTGTCTGTTGATTCTGAAAGACTGGTCAAATGGTCTTGCTCTGGAGCCTGACGAGATTGACAAGGAGCGTGACGTAGTCCATAACGAGTGGCGTTTAGGTGAGGGTCCCTCACAGCGTATGATTACCCGTGCCCTACCGAAGATGTATCCAGGCTCTAAGTACGGTGAGCGTATGCCAATAGGTCTGATGAGCGTGATTGACAGTTTCAAACCCCAGACCCTTCGTGCCTATTATCAGAAATGGTATCGTCCCGACAACCAGGCTATCATCGTAGTAGGCGATGTCGACGTAGACCATATCGAGGCACAGATCAAGAGCCTTTTCGGAGGTATCAAGGTAGATCCCAATGCTCCAAAGGTTATCCCAGAACCTGTCCCTGACACCAAGGAGGCTATCTATGTCTTCGAGAAAGACAAGGAGATGCAGATGAGCCAGATCATGATGATGATGAAACATGACGCTACTCCCAAAGAGGAAAAATCCAACATGGGATATCTTATCCAGGACTATGCTGTCAGTGTTATCTCCCAGATGATGAACCAACGCCTGAACGAAATGACACAAGAAGAGTCTTGCCCCTTCTTCCAGGCTTTTGCAAATGATGGTACTTATTTGTTGTCAAGAACCAAGGACTGTTTCGAGTTAATTGGTATTCCCAAAGAAGGTAAGGACATGGAGACCCTCCAGGTTCTCTATCGGGAGGCAAAACGTGCCCGTGAGTTCGGTTTCACCGCTACAGAGTACGAGCGTGCCAAGGCAGACTACCTGAGCGGACTGGAGAAGCGCTATACCAACCGCGACAAGCGTAAGAACGATGAGTATGGCAACGCCTACCGCGACCATTATCTGGACAACGAGCCTATTCCCCCATTGGATATGCTTTACCAGACTATGCAGCAGATTGCCCCGAATATTCCTATCCAGATTATCAATCAAATGGTTCCTGAGTTGATTTCCGCCACAGACAGCAACCTCGTTGTGATGGAGTTTGCACAGGAAAAAGAAGGCAAGGTCTATCCTACTGAGCAGGCAATGGCTGCAGCTATTGCCGCTGCCCGTGCTGAGAAGATTGAGGCTTATGTGGACAATGTGAAGAATGAACCACTGGTTGACGTAACGACCATCAAGGCAGGTAAGATTACCAAAGAGACAGAGAACAAGACCTTTGGTTATAAGGAACTGACCCTCTCTAACGGTGCTACCGTGATTCTGAAGAAGACTGACTTCAAGGATGACGAGGTACAGATGCAGGCATTCGCCAAAGGTGGCAAGTCTCTCTATGGTGCCGCTGACTATACCAACCTGAAAGTATTTGACTATGCCATCGGTATCAGTGGTATTGGTAATTTCAGTAACACAGAACTGACAAAGGCTCTCGCTGGTAAAGAAGCAAATGCTGACCTGTCACTTGGCAATACCCGTCAGTATTTGACTGCTCACTCCACCCCGAAGGATATCGAGACCATGATGCAGATGTCTTATCTCTACTTCACTGCTGTGAAGAAGGATGAGAAACAGTTCCAGAACCTCATGACACAATTGGAGATGGGTCTGAAGAACAAGAGTCTTTCACCTGATGCCGTCTTCTCTGACTCTATTGCCAATACAATGTACAGCCACAATCCCCGCTTCGCAAATCCTGATGTGAAGGATCTGAAGGACATCAACTACGACCGTATCCTGGAGATTGCCAAAGAGCGCTTCCAGAATGCCGGACAGTTTACTTTCGTCATCTGTGGTAACTTTGACGAGACGACCATCCGTCCGTTGATTGAACAGTATATCGCTTCACTGCCTGCCACCAAGGCAAAGGCTGAGGACTTCAACGAGATCATGACACTTGCCAAGGGCGAGGTTGTCAATCAGTTCAAGGTGAAGACAGAGTCTCCCAAGGCTACGGCACGTGAGTTGTGGTATGCCGATGCTCCTTATACATTAGAGAACATCGTGAAGATTGATGCTGTCGGACAAATTCTGTCTATGATTTACCTGAAGACGATCCGTGAGGACGAGAGTGCCGCTTATTCTTGCGGTGCCTCAGGTTATTTCAACAATTCCAGCCGTCAGCCCAAGGCGATGTTGCAGGCTTACTGTCCGATGAATCCTGATAAGTCGGAACTTGCCGTCCGTCTGTTACATGAGGGTATCGCCAACATGAGCAAGGCTGTCGATGCCGACCAGCTTGCCAAGGTAAAAGAGTATATGCTCAAGCAGATTGACGTGGATGCCAAGAAGAACAGCTATTGGGTAAATACCATCACCACCTTCAAGGAGTTTGGACTGGATGTCTATACCGACTACAAGAAGACGGTAGAGGCTCTGACTGTTGAAAATGTTCGTGACTTCCTGAACAATATCATTCTGAAGAGTGGCAATCATGTGGAGGTCATTATGACTCCTGAGGCAAAATAATTACATTTCACTAATAATAGGTAAAACGGCTTGTTTCATGAAGAAGCAAGCCGTTTTATTTTGTCATGTCCCGAAATAGTATTAATTTTGCACCCAAATTCAAAAACAAAGATTAATATGTCCTATCTATTCTCATCAGAATCCGTATCTGAAGGGCATCCTGACAAGGTTGCCGATCAGATTAGCGATGCAATATTAGACCAGTTCCTTGCCTATGACGAACATGCCCGTGTCGCCTGTGAGTCGTTTGTTACCACAGGTCAGGTAGTTATCATGGGTGAGATTCGCAGTGAGGTGTATATTGATTTGCAAACTATTGCCCGTAATACGATCAAGAAGATTGGTTATACCAAGGCAGAGTATCAGTTTGATGGAAATTCTTGCGGTATCCTGACGGCTATCCATGAGCAGAGTGAGGATATCAACCGTGGCGTAGACCGCGAGGACGATGAGAATCAGGGTGCAGGTGACCAAGGAATGATGTTTGGCTATGCTACCAACGAGACGGAGAGTCTAATGCCCGTATCTTTGGACCTTGCCCATCTGCTGATGCGTACCCTTGCCGAAATCCGTAAGGAAGGCCAGCAGATGACCTATCTCCGTCCTGATGCCAAGAGTCAGGTAACTGTTCAGTATAGTGACGAGGGTATTCCTGAGCGTATCGACACCATCGTCGTCTCTACCCAGCATGACGAGTTTGATGCAGATGACGAAAAGATGCTCCAACGCATCAAGGATGATGTCATCAATATTTTGATTCCCCGTGTGAAGTCGAAGATCCACTCTCCCAAAGTTCTTGCCCTATTTGGGGATGATATCAAATACTATGTCAATCCGACGGGTAAGTTCGTCATTGGCGGTCCTCATGGAGATACAGGCCTGACTGGTCGTAAGATTATCGTGGATACCTATGGCGGTAAAGGGGCTCATGGCGGTGGTGCTTTCTCAGGAAAAGACTCTTCCAAGGTTGATCGCTCTGCAGCTTATGCTGCTCGGCATATCGCCAAGAACATGGTGGCGGCAGGAGTTGCAGACGAGATGTTGGTACAAATCAGTTATGCTATTGGTGTGGCAGAACCGATGAATATTTACGTAAATACCTATGGTCGTTCCAACGTGAACATGACAGACGGTGAAATAGCCAAACATATTGAGAAACTTTTCGACCTGCGTCCTAAAGCTATTGAGCGTTCACTGAAACTGCGGCAGCCTATGTATCTGGAGACTGCGGCATACGGACACATGGGACGTCAGTGCGAGATCGTCAAGAAGACATTCACCAGCCGCTATCATGAGACCAAGACGCTGGATATAGAGCTGTTCACCTGGGAGAAACTCGATCGTATTGAGGATATTAAACGAGAATTCGGACTGTAATTGCTACTGCAAGATTCCATAGCATACCAACAGCCGGTCGCTTTAGGAAATGACTCTGTCGTCGTCCAACACCGACCGCTGACTCCAGCCCAAGTATTGAGTTGGTTACCTCGTGATGCAACCCCCGCACAACAAGATTCCGCTATCCAGTCGCGATTCAAGCCTTCTGAGATTCATTGGAGCGAACACCCTGACACCCTCCACCTGCCAGGTCATGACGCAGGTGTGGACCTTATGAAGGCTGACCTTCCCCAATACTATCGGGAGAGTTTTTTCTCCAAAGACTCCCTTTTCCATCCGGAACTGCCGGGAGGACGCTATGGTGTGGCTGGCGACCCCGTTCCCTTTAGTGTACGTCAGGATGACATCATCACGTCGTTGTTACTTGCCTGTTTTATTTTCTCAGTCATCGCTTTTGCCAATGCCCGACGCTTCATAGCCCGACAGGCAAAGAACTTCTTCTATTCGCCTCGTGAGGGCACGTCGGAATTTACGGAGACCAGTAATGAACTGCGCTTTCAGACGACATTGGTATTTATTACCTGCATATTAATCTCTTTGCTTTTCTATTTCTATACACTCAACTATATCGGTGAAACCTTTGTCCTCCGCTCGCAATATACACTGATAACCATCTTTCTTGCAATAACAATTGTCTATTTCCTGCTCAAGGCGGGATTGTATACTTTCACGAATCTGGTGTTTTTTGATGGTAAAAGAAATCAACAATGGCTTAAGTCTTTGCTCTTCATTATTACCATCGAAGGCGTTCTCTTCTTCCCTGCTATTTTGTTTGGTGCCTATTTTGGGTTAAATATCAAAAAGGTTGCTTTTTATATCATTATATCACTCATTATTGTCAAATTACTGACGATTTATAAGTGTTATAGCATCTTTTTTCGTCGAAATGTCGTCTCTTTACAAATTATTTTGTACCTTTGCACCCTCGAAATAGTACCCTTGCTCGCCTTTTGGGGCGTGCTTGTCATGACAGCGAATAATTTAAAAATCAATTTTTAGGACACCAATGATAAAGAAGATTCTGGTTTCGCAACCCAAACCATCCAGTGAGAAATCACCATACTTTGACATTGCTGAAAAATTCGGAGTGGAATTGGTTTTCCGGCCGTTTATTAAGGTAGAAGGAATGACTGCCAAGGAGTTTCGTACACAAAAGGTGAATATCCTCGACCATACTGCTATCGTGTTCACGTCACGCCACGCCATTGACCATTTCTTCACACTGGCAAAAGAGTTGCGTGTTGCCATTCCTGAGGACATGAAGTATTTCTGTGTAACAGAGACTATCTCTCTCTACATTCAGAAATATGTGCAGTATCGTAAGCGTAAGGTGTTCTTTGGGACTACTGGCAAGATTGACGATTTGATTCCGACTATGATCAAGCACAAGCAGGAGAAATACCTGATTCCTATGAGTGATGTCCATAATGACAGTGTGGCAAAGTTGCTTGACAGCAAGAATTTGCAACATCAGGAATGCGTCATGTACCGGACAGTAAGTAATGACTTCACTCCAGAGGAAGTCAAGTCGTTCGATTATGATATGCTGGTTTTCTTTAGTCCTTCCGGAATAGAGTCATTGACCAAGAATTTCCCCGACTTCAAGCAAGGAGAGATTGCTATCGCCACATTCGGTCCTGCTACAGCTAAGGCTGTCAAGGATGCTGGATTGCGTCTTGACCTTGAGGCTCCTTCAGAGAAATATCCCTCTATGACCAGTGCTTTACAGCATTTCCTGTTAGAAAAGCAGAAATAAACACCTTATTATATATAATGGCAGCCCATACGCTCAGAAAGCGGGAACGGTTGTGCAGCATGAAACTCACAGACCGTCTCTTCAACGGAGCAGGCAGCCACTCCGCGGCAGCCTTCCCTTTGCGGATAGTATGGATGGAGAAAGAGCGTGACGGACAAGAGGCACCAGTACAGATTCTGGTGAGTGTCTCCAAACGTCATTTCAAACGGGCGGTTAAGCGAAACCGTGTCAAACGCCAGATACGCGAAGCTTACAGACTGACGAAACAACCGCTGTACGACAAACTGGAACAAGATTCTCAACGAGTTATTGTTATGGCATTCATCTGGCTTGCTGACAGTTTGTACAGTTCTGCGGAAGTGGTTAACAGGATGGAGAGGCTGATACAACGAATTACGGAAAAATTATGAGACGGCTCTTGCATTATATCTCCCGGACAATGGTATGGATATTATTGCTTCCCATCCGTTTCTACCAGGTAGCCATCTCACCCTATACGCCTCCTTCCTGTCGGTTTACGCCCACTTGCAGTGAATATGCTCGTCAGGCATTGATAAAACACGGTCCCATTAAAGGACTTTATCTGGCAGTTAGAAGGATATTAAGATGTCACCCTTGGGGTGGAAGCGGATATGATCCAGTACCCTGAAAAGTTTATAGTTAATAGTTTAGAGTTTAAAGATATAAGATAATGAAAAAGAACTTTGTTGAAGAACTTCGTTGGCGCGGCATGTTGGCCCAGATGATGCCAGGAACAGAGGAACTGCTCCAGAAGGAGATGGTAACAGCATACTTGGGTACTGACCCGACAGCAGATTCGTTGCATATCGGTCACTTATGCGGTATCATGATGCTCCGCCATTTACAGCGTTGCGGTCATAGACCGATTATTCTGGTGGGTGGTGCTACAGGTATGATTGGCGACCCTTCTGGTAAGAGTCAGGAGCGTAATCTGCTCAACGACGAGACCTTGCGTCATAATCAGGAGTGCATCAAGAAACAGGTGGCTAAGTTCCTCGATTTCGAATCAAAGGAAGAGAATGCCGCCATCATGGTGAATAACTATGATTGGATGAAGGACTTCACTTTCCTCGATTTTGCCCGTGAGGTTGGTAAGCATATCACTGTCAACTATATGATGGCTAAGGAAAGTGTGCAGCAGCGCCTGAATGGTACGGCTCGTGATGGCCTTTCTTTTACAGAGTTCACATATCAGTTGTTGCAGGGTTATGACTTCCTGTATCTCTATCAGCACTATGGTGTGAAACTCCAGCTGGGTGGTAACGACCAGTGGGGAAACATGACAACAGGTACGGAGTTGATTCGTCGCACCTTGGGTAATGAGGTAGAGACCTTTGCGCTGACCTGTCCGTTGATTACCAAGAGCGATGGTAAGAAGTTCGGAAAGACAGAAAGTGGAAATATCTGGCTTGATCCTGCTCGTACGACTCCCTATAAGTTCTACCAGTTCTGGCTCAATGTCAGTGATGAGGATGCAGAGCGTTATATCAAGATCTTCACTTCTTTGGAGAAGGAGACGATTGATGCACTTGTTGAGGAGCATAAGCAAGACCCTGGTCGTCGTGTCCTTCAGCGTCGTTTGGCAGAGGAAGTCACCGTGATGGTACACTCTCAGGAAGCTCTTGATACAGCTATCGAGGCAAGTAACATCCTTTTCGGCAAGTCTACGAAAGAGGGACTGGAGAAACTGGATGAGCAGACTTTCCTGGATGTCTTCGACGGAGTGCCTCAGTTTGAAATTTCCAAAGACCAGTTAGGACAGGCTGCCATTGAACTCTTCACGACTGTCGCACCAGTTTTCCCTTCTAAGGGTGAGATGCGTAAGATGGTACAAGGCGGTGGTGTCAGTCTGAACAAGGAGAAACTGATGGATCAGAATCGTCCTGTGACAACGGATGATTTGATTGATGGAAAGTATCTGCTGGCCCAGAAAGGTAAGAAGAATTATTATCTGCTGATAGTGAAATAATTGGCTAAAAATTTGGTGGTGGCATGAAAAACCACTACCTTTGCAGCCGCAAACAAACAGTTGGTGTCCAATGGTGTAATGGTAGCACAACAGGTTTTGGTTCTGTTTGTGGTGGTTCGAATCCGCCTTGGACAACATCCTTAAATCATCCGCATGCGCCATGTGGATGATTTCACGATTAAAGAGGTATACCAAATGAATATTGAATCGCAAATCATGAATGCCGCCCAACAAGCCGTCAAGGCTTTATATGGGCAAGAAGTACCAGAGAAGATGGTACAGTTGCAGAAGACACGCAGCGAGTTTGAGGGTAACCTGACACTCGTCGTTTTCCCCTTCTTGAAGATTTCCAAGAAGAATCCTGAGCAGACAGCCCAGGAAATAGGACAGTATCTGGTAGACAACTGCGAGGCTATTGCTGCGTTTAATGTCGTAAAGGGCTTCCTGAACCTTGTCATCGCTCCTGCTGCATGGCTTTTCCTGCTGTCTGATATGGATGCTGATGAGCATTATGGAGAGAAGCAGGCTACGGCAGATAGTCCTCTCGTCATGATTGAATATTCATCGCCTAATACCAACAAACCCCTTCATTTGGGACATGTCCGCAACAACCTCCTGGGTTGGTCTTTGGCGCAGATCATGCAGGCTAATGGTAATAAGGTCGTAAAGACGAACATCGTCAACGATCGTGGTATCCATATCTGTAAGTCGATGCTCGCTTGGTTGAAGTGGGGTAATGGTGAGACGCCTGAGTCTTCTGGCAAGAAAGGCGACCACCTCATTGGCGACTATTATGTGGCTTTTGACAAACACTATCGTGAGGAAATCAAGGAACTCATAGCCCAAGGTATGGACGAAGAGAAGGCTAAGCAGGAGGCTCCACTCATCAAGGAGGCTCATGAGATGCTCGTCAAATGGGAACAGAACGATCCTGAAGTGCGTGCCCTTTGGGAGAAGATGAACAACTGGGTATATGCAGGCTTTGATGAGACCTATAAGATGATGGGTGTCTCCTTCGATAAGATATACTATGAGTCGCAGACCTACCTGAAAGGTAAGGCAAAAGTAGAGGAGGGACTTGCCAAAGGACTCTTCGAGCGTCATGAGGATGGCAGCGTTTGGGCAGACCTGACTGATGAGGGACTCGACCAGAAACTGTTGCTGCGTAGCGATGGTACCAGCGTTTATATGACGCAGGACATCGGTACTGCTGAGATGCGCTTTCAAGACTATCCCATCGACAAGATGATATATGTCGTAGGTAACGAACAGAACTACCACTTCCAAGTGCTCTCTATCTTGCTTGACCGCTTAGGTTTCAAATGGGGTAAGGAACTTGTACATTTCTCTTATGGTATGGTGGAGTTGCCTAATGGTAAGATGAAAAGTCGTGAAGGTACAGTAGTGGATGCTGACGACCTCATGCAACTGATGATTGACGATGCGCTGAAGACTTCCTTAGAACTGGGTAAGTTTGCCGATATGGGAGAAGAAGAGCGCAACGAGATAGCTCGCATCGTGGGTATGGGCGCCCTGAAATATTTCATCCTTAAGGTGGATGCCCGCAAGAATATGCTGTTTAATCCTGAGGAGTCTATTGACTTCAATGGTAACACAGGTCCTTTCATCCAGTACACCTATGCGAGAATACGCAGTATTCTTCGTAAGGCTCAGAGTTCTCTGAGTTCTCTGAGTACTCAGAGTTCTCTGAATGAAAAAGAGGTAGAACTCATCCAAAAGATGAGTGAATATGGTGCTGCTGTCGAGCAGGCTGGTAAGGATTATTCACCCAGTGGTATTGCCAACTACTGCTATGAGTTGACGAAAGTCTTCAACCAGTTCTATCACGACTACAGCATCCTCAACGAGGAAGACGAGCAGAAGCGTCAGGTACGTCTGGTGATTGCTCGTAATGTTGGCAAGATCATCCACAATGGTATGGCCCTCCTTGGCATCGAAGTCCCAGAACGCATGTGATGCAGAACCCTCCAGACTATAGACACGACACTGTTTTGCCGCTTCCCATGGAAGTGAAGGCAGATGCATGGGCAGTGGATGCTGCATGTAGTGGTAATCCTGGACCTATGGAATACCAGGCAATAGACTTGGCGACAGGTGCACGTGTGTTCCATTTTGGTCCGATGAAGGGCACTAATAATATCGGAGAGTTTTTGGCTATCGTTCATGCCCTTGCCTTGATGCAACAGCAAGGACTGCATGACAAGACCATCTATAGCGATTCCTATAATGCCATTCTCTGGGTCAATAAACGGAAATGTAAGACCAAATTGGAACGTACCCCAGAGACAGAGGAACTCTTTCAGATCATCCTTCGTGCTGAGCGATGGTTGAATACGCACATTTGGCGTAATCCTATCATCAAGTGGGAAACCCAACAATGGGGCGAAGTTCCTGCAGACTTCGGCAGAAAGAAGTAAACTTACCATTTGTTCCAATACTTGGAACGCCTCGTTCCATGCCTTGGGACTGTGCGTTTCATCCGTTGGAACGATGCGTTCCAACGCTTGGGACGACCCGTCTCAAACTTTGACACGACTTTTGAGACGTATCGTCTCAACCACTATTGAGACTTTTGTCTAAAGAATGTAACGGTATTTTCCCCATACTCCTTCTTGCTTAATAGGCGAATATCGGAGGGAAGTTGGGGGACACGAGTGCCGTCAGAGACAGTGATGGGGGCGACTTCCATGCGTATCTCGTCCCAAAGTCCTGCTTGGATGAAACTCTCATGCGTCTGACAGCCACCTTCAACTATGAGCGACTGGATGCCATGTTGGTAGAGGTCGTCCATCAGTTGAGGCAGGGGACGATCGTGAGTCAGGACAATACGCTTGGGATTAGGTCCGTGCCAGTAACGAACATTCAGTGAGGGATGGTCGCGATCGAAGGTGGTATGTCCCACAAGGATAGCATCCTCCTCGGCACGCAATTGATGGGATAGCATCTGCGTCTGATCGTTGCTAATCATCAGAGGTTGGAAATGGTCGTCGATGAAACCATTAGCTGTCTGTGCCCATTTTAATATAATGTAGGGGCGATGCTTGGAGTGATAGGTGAAGAAGCGACGATTCAGCCACTGACACTCCTTTTCCAATACGCCGACTGTCACCTCAATCCCAGCCTTGCGAATCTTTTCAATGCCTCGTCCTTTCACTTCTGCAAAGGGGTCGATACAACCTACCACTACACGCTTCACACCTTTCTTGATAATCAAATCGGCACAAGGGGGCGTCTTGCCATAATGTGCACAAGGTTCCAAAGAAACATAGATGGTGGCATCTTTCAGCAAAGACTCGTCTTTGACAGAGGCAAAGGCATTCACTTCTGCATGTCCTTCACCACAGCGCACATGATAGCCTTCGCCAATAATCTGATCGTTTGCTACGATGACTGCACCAACCATCGGATTAGGTCGTGCACCTTGTATACCATTCTCTGCCAACTGAATGCAGCGGTGCATGTATTTTTCGTCTGTTGTAATTTGGTTCTTCTCCATTTTATTTGTAATTTTGCAGGATGACATACGAAACACTCTGGCATTTACTGACTCCACTCTATGGCGAGGGCGAAGCGAAAGCGATTGCCCGAATGGTGTATGAGGTGCGCTATGGACTGACCTTTACGGACCTTTGCATCGGCAAAGATACACAATTATCCGCAGACGACCAAGCGGAACTGGAGGAAATCGCCCAACGACTGGAGCGTCATGAGCCCATACAATACGTGCTGGCGAAGGCGGAGTTCATGGGAGAATGGTATGATGTGGAGCCAGGCGTGTTGATTCCCAGACCAGAAACAGAAGAGTTGGTAAGGTGGATAGTTCTAAAAGAAACAACAGCCAACATCCTTGATATTGGGACAGGGAGTGGATGTATTGCCATCACGCTGGCAGCCATGTATCCTAAGGCAACAGTAACAGCATGGGATATCTCAGAGAAAGCATTGAAAGTGGCGAGAACAAATGCGATTCGCCATAAAGTGAACGTGTTATTCCAGCAAGTGGATATCCTTGCCAATAGCCAACAACCAAAGGCCAATAGCTACGACATCATCATCAGCAATCCCCCTTATATATGTAATAAGGAACGCGAGGCGATGGAACAGAACGTCCTCGACTATGAGCCACACGAAGCCCTCTTCGTACCAGACGAAGACCCCTTGCTATTCTATCGTGCCATTGCGGAATATGGAAAGAAGGTACTGAAGCCTGATGGATGGCTCTATTTCGAGATCAACCCCCTTTATGCGGAACCTCTCCGCGAACTGTTGCATTCGATGTCGTACCACGACATTGAATGCAAGGACGACCAATATGGCAAACAACGAATGATACGAGCACGACGATGAAACAGATAACAGAACAGGAAGCCTACTTGCGACTGGCAGCCCTTTGTGCACAAGCAGAGCACTGCCAGTATGAAATGCTAGAGAAGATGCGTCGCTGGGAACTCACGGATGAGGTGCAGGCTCGTGTGATGCAACGGCTCGTGGCAGAGCGTTATGTGGATGATGAGCGTTTTGCCCGTGCTTTCGTGAAAGATAAGGTGCGCTATAACAAATGGGGCAGAAGGAAAGTGGAACAGGCTCTATGGGCAAAACATATCGATGAGGATATCCGCCAGCGCGTCTTGGATGAAGTGGACGACGAAGAATATATCAGCGTCTTACGTCCTCTGTTGAAACAGAAACGCAAGACGACCAAGGCCAATAGCGACTATGAACTGAATGGCAAGCTCATTAAGTTTGCTATGAGTCGTGGTTTTACGATAGATATCATTAAGCAGTGTATCAACGTTACAGATGAAGACGAGTTTCTGGACTAGAATCCTTGACCTCATCTCGCCTCGTCAGTGTGTGATTTGTGGGGAGCGGTTGAGTATTACGGAGCGTGCACTCTGCTCTTCCTGTTATCTTCATCTGCCTCGTACGACCTATCAGTTTACGCCTTATGACAATCCCATGACACAACTCTTCTGGGGACTTGCCCCTGTCAGTCGTGCTGCTGCCCTCTTCTTTTATGAGCCCCATGCTGAGGCAGCCCAGTTAATCTATGACCTGAAATATGCGGATCGCCCTGATATTGGAGAGGATATTGGAAGGATGATGGCAGAGGAGATGCAGATGGCAGACTACTTCGCTGGAGTGGATGTCATCATTCCAGTGCCTCTCTCTTCTAAGAGGAAACGACAACGAGGCTATAACCAAAGTGAGATGATAGCTCGTGGCATCCATGAAATAACCCATATTCCAGTCATGCATCGCGCCATGAAGCGCAAACATTTTCACCAAAGTCAGACCTCTCTCATGCGCCATCAGCGACAGGAGAACGTAGCCGAGATGTTTGAGTTGCGTGATGCAAAAGACTTAGATGACAAGCACATCCTCCTCGTCGATGATGTCTGTACGACAGGAGCGACACTTACTGCTTGTGCCCATGTCCTAAAGGACATCCCAGGTATCCGCATCAGTGTCCTCACCCTCGGATTTACGAAATCATAAATTTTCAATTCTCAACTTTCAATTTTCAATTATTATTATTATCTTTGCAGTCGCAAAGTATAAAAACAAAGTTATGGATATCAAGAAACTTTTCGCACAGAAACTGATGGACATTAAAGCCATCAAGTTACAGCCTAACGAGCCGTTTACATGGGCTTCAGGCTGGAAGTCACCTATCTATACAGACAACCGCAAGACGTTGGGCTTCTCGGAAGTTCGCTCGTTCGTGAAGTTAGAACTATGCCATCTTATTCAGGAAAACTTCCCTGAAGCAGAGGCAGTGGCTGGCGTTGCTACAGGTGCCATTGCACAAGGTGCATTGGTGGCCGATGAGTTGGGACTGCCCTATGCCTATGTTCGTCCGAAGCCCAAAGACCACGGAATGGGTAACCAGGTAGAAGGTGAACTGAAGAAAGGTGCGAAAGTCATCGTGGTAGAAGACCTGATTTCCACAGGAGGCAGTAGCTTGAAGGCCGTTGAGGCTTTGCGCCAATATGGCGTTGAAGTCATCGGTATGGTGGCTTCCTTCACCTATGGTTTCCCTGTTGCCGAAGAGGCTTTCAAGGAAGCTGGTGTGAAACTCATTACGCTGAGCAATTATGCTGCTGTATTGGAGCAGGCTGCTGAGACAGGTTATATCAAGGCAGAGGATATTGAAGTGTTGAACGAGTGGCGTAAGTCACCAAGTACTTGGAAGCAATGACGAAATTTGAAAGTAGCGTCAAGCCCATTCCCTACCCCGTAGAGAATGTGTATCGTAATATCAGTGATTTGCGCAACCTTGATAAGGTGCGTGATCGTGTACCAGAAGATAAGTTGTCGGACTTCGCCTTCGACGAGGATACTGTACAGGTGAAGGTAGACCCTGTAGGACTCCTGAAACTCCGTATCATCGAGCGCGAGGAAGGTAAGTGTGTGAAGTTCGAGACAGAGCAGTCACCCATGCCCTTCAACCTGTGGATACAGGTACTGCCTGTCACAGAGACAACGAGTAAGATGCGCGTAACCGTGAAAGCGGACATCCCCTTTATGCTGAAGGGTATGATTGCTGGTCCCTTACAGGATGGTGTGGAGAAGATTGCTGATGCGCTGGCACAGGTGCCTTATGTATAACGATATAACGTTATCACGAAATAACGAAAGAAGTAAAAATGGCAAATAAACTTTGGGAAAAGAACTTTGAGGTGAATGCGGAGATTGAGTGTTTCACTGTCGGTCGCGACAGAGAAATGGATCTTTATCTCGCCCCTTATGATGTCTTGGGCTCTATGGCTCATATCACCATGCTGGAGTCTATCGGACTCTTGGAGGCAGATGAATTGAAGCAGTTGCTTGCCGAGTTGAAGAACATTCATGCTGCCTGTGAGCGTGGTGAGTTCAAGATAGAAGATGGTGTCGAGGATGTCCATTCTCAGGTAGAACTCATGCTGACGCGTAAATTGGGTGATATGGGAAAAAAGATTCACTCAGGTCGCTCTCGTAACGATCAGGTGTTGGTTGACCTGAAGTTATTTACCCGTCATGAACTGATGGAGATAGCCGACAGCGTGAAAATTCTCTTCGATGAGTTGATTGCCAAGAGCGAACAGTATAAGCAAGTGTTGATGCCCGGCTATACTCACTTACAGGTGGCGATGCCTTCCTCTTTTGGTTTGTGGTTTGGTGCCTATGCCGAGTCTCTTGCCGATGACATGCTGTTCTTGCAGGCTGCCTATAAGATGACTAACCGCAATCCCCTTGGCAGTGCTGCAGGCTATGGCTCTTCGTTCCCTTTGAAACGTCAGATGACGACGGACTTGTTGGGTTTTGACTCCATGGACTATAATGTGGTATATGCTCAGATGGGACGTGGCAAGATGGAGCGTAACGTAGGTTTTGCTATTGCTACCATCGCAGGTACATTGGCTAAGATGGCGTTTGATGCCTGTCTCTTTAACTCCCAGAACTTTTCCTTTGTGAAGTTGCCGAAAGAATGTACTACAGGTTCGAGCATCATGCCCCATAAAAAGAACCCTGATGTCTTCGAATTGATTCGTGCGAAGTGCAATAAGTTACAGGCACTGCCCCAACAGGTGACGCTGATTATGAATAATCTGCCTGTAGGTTATTTCCGCGATTTGCAGATTATCAAAGAAGTCTTTTTGCCAGCCTTCGACGAACTGAAAGACTGTTTGCAGATGGCTGCTTATATCATTAATAAGATAGAGGTACGCGACGATATTCTTGACAACCCGATGTACGACCCGATGTTCTCCGTTGAGGAAGTGAACCGCCTCGCTGCAGAAGGAATGCCTTTCCGTGATGCCTATAAGAAAGTGGGACTGGATATCGAAGCAGGTACCTTCAAGCCTAATAAGAATATCCACCATACTCATGAAGGCTCTATCGGCAATCTTTGCAACGATAAGATTGCAGCCCTGATGCAGCAAATCTTGGATGGTTTCGGATTTGAGAAAGTAAGAAAGGCCAAGGAGGGGCTCCTAAAATGAAAAAACTGACCTCTTACCTCTTCCTTCTTACCTCTTCCTTCTTTCTGTTTTCTTGCGGTGCAGAACAGGCGTTCACTTCATGGCCCTGTCGTTTTATCTATGACAACAGCATCCACTTAGACCAGACTTTGGCGACAGCGACCAATCCTGCTTCCACCGGCATCTTCTGTAAGATTACAGAGACTACAAGGGGAGGCTCTAAATACCTGGTGTTTGAAAATAACCAAGGACTCAGTTCCACGCAAATAGAGACTGCCGCGGAATTACGTAACAACCTGCGATTGGGATTGAACAATGGCATTATCGTGGGGTTTCAGAACTTCGGAAGTTTTACTGCCTATGACATTCAGTGCATCAACTGTGTCGAAAAGGAAAATAACTATTCGAGTCCTAACTACCGTTTGACAATGGATCAAAAAGGTACAGGCATTGCCACCTGCTCCAAGTGCGGCAGACAATATGACCTGAACAACGGAGGACTGATTACGAATGGGGAACAAGGTGACAAGAGTCTGCAACCCTATCGTAATGCACAGACCTCAGGACCACAGGGGATTACCACCGTCTTATCGGAGTAAAAATAAATGCGAAATCGTGTATTTGGTTCGATTTAGATAAATTTCTCACGCTCAAAAATGAAAATATATTCTCATTTTGTTCGCTAAATCGAAATTTTGCACTATCTTTGCACCCGGTTTGCCGCGATGGTGGAATGGTAGACACGAGGGACTTAAAATCCCTTGGCCCGAAACGGCTGTGCGGGTTCGAGTCCCGCTCGCGGCACAAAAAGAGAGCCCGACGCTTCACAGCGCCGGGCTCTTCGCAAACTTCAAACAACCAAAAAAAGAAGTGATTGTCTGAAAGGTTGTTATCGGATGAACAGCAGTTCACGGTATTTAGGCAACGGCCAACAGGCATCGTCAACCATCAGTTCCAGCTTGTCTATCTGATAGCGGATGGTCTCCATCTTCGGAGCCACGGTATCATGATAGGCTATAGCTTTCTCGTGCTCATCATCTATCTTATTAGCTATCTTACGGGCATTGACAAGTTCCTCCACACCTTTCTCTATGGTTGTGGTACGCTCGGCAATCTCCTCGATGATCTTGATGTTGCGGGCAGAGAGCTTCTCCGCTTTATCGACAGGGAAGATGCTCCGCATGTTCTCCACGTTGGTGAGGAGTTCACTCTGATACTGGGTAGCAACAGGAATGATATGGTTCATGGAGAGGTCACCCAGTACACGGGCCTCAATCTGGATCTTCTTGGTATAGGTCTCCCATTTCACCTCGTTGCGTGCTTCCAGTTCTTTCTTCGTCATCACGCCCAGACTCTCAAACATATCGATGGAGGCGGTATCGAGATAACGCTCGAAAATCTTCGGACAACTCTTCTCCACGTCAAGTCCGCGCTTGGTAGCCTCAATGACCCATTCGTCACTGTAACCATTGCCATCGAAACGGATTGGTTTGCAGGTCTTGATATCCTCACGGAGGATGTCGATGATGGCGTGGAAGACGGCAGAGTGCTCAGAGCCCTCAAATTTCTTTGCCGTCTCTGCGATCCGCTGGTCTACACGCTTCTTGAAGTCGACAAGAGCCTCTGCGACTGCGGCATTGAGCGCAATCATCGCACTGGCACAGTTGGCCTCCGAGCCTACGGCACGGAACTCAAAACGGTTACCTGTGAAAGCAAAGGGTGAGGTACGGTTACGGTCAGTATTGTCGATGAGCAGTTCCGGAATCTCAGGGATATCCAGTTTCATACCCTGCTTGCCGGCCATACTGAACAAGTCGTCCTTGTCTGCCTTCTCAATATGATCCAACAGTTCTGTCAACTGCTTTCCAAGGAAAGAACTGATGATGGCAGGAGGAGCCTCATTGGCACCTAGGCGGTGGGCATTGGTGGCACTCATGATAGATGCCTTCAGCAGTCCATTGTGCTTGTAAACACCCATCAGGGTCTCTACGATGAAGGTCACGAAGCGCAAGTTGTCCTCCGGGGTCTTTCCAGGAGCATGCAGCAAGATACCATTGTCCGTCGACAGGCTCCAGTTGTTGTGCTTTCCTGAACCGTTGATACCGGCAAACGGCTTCTCATGCAGCAAGGCCCGGAAACCGTGTTTGCGTGCCACTTTCTTCATCAGGGACATCAACAGCATATTATGGTCTACGGCAAGATTTGTCTCCTCAAAGATAGGAGCTACCTCAAACTGGTTGGGAGCCACCTCATTATGACGGGTCTTACAGGGGATGCCCAGTTCGAGGGCCTGTATCTCCAAGTCACGCATAAAGGCTGCCACACGCTCAGGGATAGAACCGAAGTAATGGTCGTCCATCTGCTGGTTTTTGGCAGAGTCATGTCCCATCAGAGTACGTCCTGTCAACAACAGGTCGGGACGTGCAGAGTAGAGTCCCTCGTCCACCAGGAAATACTCCTGTTCCCATCCGAGGTTACTAGTCACCTTCTTCACACTGGGGTCAAAGTAGTGGCATACCTCCGTGGCAGCCACATTGACGGCATGGAGGGCACGAAGCAACGGTGCCTTATAGTCAAGTGCCTCACCTGTATAGGAGATAAAGATGGTAGGGATACACAAGGTGTCGTCGATGATAAAGACGGGCGATGTAGGATCCCATGCTGAGTAACCACGTGCCTCGAAGGTTGCACGGATTCCGCCAGAGGGGAAAGAGGAAGCGTCAGGCTCCTGCTGTGCAAGCAGTTTGCCGCTGAACTCCTCGATCATACCACCCTTTCCGTCATGCTCGATAAATGAGTCATGCTTTTCAGCAGTACCCTCAGTCAACGGCTGGAACCAGTGGGTATAATGGGTGACACCGTTCTCTTTTGCCCATTGCATCATGCCTGCAGCGACTGCGTCCGCGATTTTACGGTCGAGTCGTGCACCATTGTCAATGACATCTATCATCTTTTCATAGATGTCCTTCGGCAGGTACTTGTACATTTTCTCTCGGTTGAAGACCTTCTTGCCGAAATACTCATAAGGTCTTTCACTCGGGGCTTTTACGTCGAGGGGCTTCTTCTTGAAAGCCTCTTCGACAACCTGAAATCTTAAGTTTGTCATAATCACTGTGTTTATTTTGTGTTTATATTGTTGGCTATTTCAGCCATGTTTCTATTCTCTGTAATGCCTCCTCGGTCTGTTCCTGTTGTCCGAAGGCTGTCAATCGGATATAGCCTTCCCCGCTTGGTCCGAAACCGACCCCAGGGGTGCAGACGACATGGGCTCCATAGAGCATCTCCTCGAAGAATTGCCAAGAGCCTGAATTGTTAGGAGTCCTGACCCAGAGGTAAGGCGCATGCTCACCTCCGTACACTTCCATTCCCAGTCGTGTCAGTGTCTGCTTCATGACATGGGCATTCCGCATATAATAGCCGATAGTTGCCTTGACCTGTTCCTTACCCTCCGGGGTATAGATGGCCTCTGCCGCGCGCTGGCTGAGATAACTGGTACCATTGAACTTCGTACACTGGCGACGGTTCCATAACGGGTTCAGGGCAATACGCTCTCCCGTCAGCGTAGCCGCCGTGATATCTTTCGGCACAATGGTATAGCCACAACGTACTCCTGTGAATCCTGCCGTCTTGGAATAACTGTGGAATTCGATGGCACATTTCCTTGCCCCCCGTATCTCATAGATGGAATGGGGGATGCTGTCGTCCTGGATATATGCCTCGTAGGCTGCATCGTAAAATATGATTGCATCGTTCTTTAACGCATAGTTCACCCACTTCCTCAGTTCTTCCTTGGAGATAACGGTACCTGTGGGATTGTTGGGATAGCAGAGGTAGATGATATCCACCCGACGGTCAGGGATCTGGGGCACAAAACCATTCTCTGCCGTACAGGGCATATAGACGACATTCGACCATCGTCCGTCCTCTACCGTACCAGCCCGTCCGATCATCACGTTGGAGTCGATATAGACTGGATAGATCGGATCGCCTACGGCAATGGAATTGTCCCAACGTACCAGTTCTTGGATATTACCCGTATCACTCTTGGCACCGTCGTTGATGAAAACCTCATTGATGTCTAGATGGATGCCACGTGGCAAGAAGTCATTCTTCAGAATGGCTTCGCGCAGAAAGTCATAACCCTGTTCGGGACCATAGCCTCGGAATCCTGCCTGTGTCGCCATCTCGTCGGTCGCCCGGTGAAGGGCCTCTACGACGGCAGGACACAAAGGCTGTGTCACATCACCGATACCGAGGGATATCACGTCAGCCTTCGGATGGGTCGCCTTGAAGGCGTTCACCTTTTTGGCGATGTCAGCAAACAGATAGTTGCTCGGCAGTTTAAGGAAGTGTTCGTTTACTAATGCCATATCTCTTTATTGGTGTTGAAGTTTGTCTGTACTATAATTCTATATCGCCCTCATAGACGAACTCCGCAGGTCCTGTCATATATACATGGTTGTCTTTCTCATCCCATCGGATATGCAGGTCTCCCCCGTCCATGACAATAACGGAATCACGTCCTCTACGCTTCGTGACGGCAGCCGCTACCACAGTGGCACAGGCGCCAGTACCACATGCCATCGTGATTCCGCTACCCCGTTCCCACACCCGCATCCGGATACGCCCGTCTTCCATGACATGGGCATACTCGATGTTACACCGCTGGGGAAATGCCGGGTGCCTCTCCAGGACGGGACCGTCCTGACCGATACTGTCTATATCTTCTGTAAAGACGACATAATGCGGATTACCCATGGAGACAAAGGTCCCCTCGGGAAGATCTGGAGCCTGGTGGAAAAGGCTGTTGTCAGCCAGTTCCGGCTCCAGCATGTCCACTGTCACACTTTCCACTTTTCCGAGATTAATACTAAGCTTTAATTGTTTGATTCCAGAAAGTGTGAGCAGCCGGATCTCGTCTTTTTGTGTTATCCCTTTCTCATAGAGGTATTTGCCGATACAGCGTGACGCGTTTCCACACATCATCGCCTCACTGCCGTCAGCATTGAAGATACGCATGGAGAAATCTGCCTCCGGCATCTTACTGTCCCCGATGAGCACCAGTCCATCAGAACCAATGCCTTTGTGGCGGTCGCTCCAGGCGATAGCCGCCGCACAGGGATCGGGTATATTATATAATATGGTATTGACATAGATGTAGTCATTACCCGCCCCTTGCATTTTGGTAAAGTGGACTTGTGTTGCCATTTTGTTAATCTTTTAACCCTTTTTGCTTACATTTTGTCTTGTTTCGTTTGCAAAGGTACAACAAATTGTTATATATTACAAGGAGGAAAGGACTATAAAAAGCAAGATTTTCTTATAAACTATCAAATTGTAAGTAAAATGCCTTGTATTTTATCAAATTGAAAGTGAATAGATTAAAAAGTATACAAATGATAACAAACTAAACAAAAATATATCTAAAAGGAAGATAATTGTTTGTTTTACTTTCTTTTTGTCGTAATTTTGCACTCGAAACGTTTCAGAATGTCACGAAGAGTATTCATTTAAAGAGTTTAAGGTATGAAAAAGATTGAAGCAATCATCCGCAAGACAAAGTTCGAGGATGTAAAGGAAGCATTACTGAGTTCAGACATCGACTGGTTTGAGTACCATGATGTGCATGGTATCGGACAGAGTCGTCAGGAACGTATTTACCGTGGCGTCCAGTATAGTACTGATGTGATAGAGCGTGTGGCTCTGACCATCGTATGTCGTGATATCTTCCTGGAGCCGACTGTCAAGGTCATTCTCCAGGTTGCCCATACAGGACAGGTTGGTGACGGACGTATCTTCGTCAGTGATGTCATCGACACCTGGTCTATCCGTACCGGAGAGCACGGTGATACTGTATTAAGAGACAAGAAATAGGATAACAACACAAACACAATTTAAACACAACGATTATGAACGAGATTGGACTATCATTAGATACTGTATGGATGCTGTTGGCAGCCATGTTGGTTTTCTGGATGCAGCCTGGATTCGCATTGTGCGAGGCTGGTTTTACACGGAGTAAGAACACTGCAAACATCCTGTTCAAGAACTTCGTAGACTTTATGTTCGGCTCTTTGCTGTTCTTCTTCCTCGGTTTTGGCTTTATGTTTGGAAGCGACGTTGCTGGATTCATTGGAGCACCGAACTGGGGTGACCTCTCTTTCTACAAAGGCGACCTGCCCGTAGAAGGCTTCCTGATTTTTGAGACCGTGTTCTGTGCAACAGCCGCAACCATCGTCAGCGGTGCCATGGCAGAGCGTACCAAGTTCTCGATGTACGTCATCTACAGTGCCTGTATCTCTTTGTTCATCTATCCGATAGAGGGACACTGGACATGGGGTGGCGGTTGGCTCTGTAATGATGCAGCAGACAGTTTCATGATGACGACCTTCGGGGATGTGTTCCATGATTTCGCAGGTTCTGCCATCGTGCATTCCGTAGGTGGTGTACTCGCATTTATCGGTGCTATGGCACTGGGTGCCCGTCGTGGTAAATATGATAAGGACGGAACGAGTCGCGCCATTCCCGGTCATTCACTCACCCTGGCTGCCCTTGGAGTCTTTATTCTCTGGTTAGGATGGTTTGGTTTCAACCCTGGAAGTCAGTTGGCTGCAAGCGGTGAGGTAAACCGCATCGCCATTTCCCATGTGTTCCTGACCACCAATCTGGCTGCGGCTGCCGGTGGTACGGCAACGATGTTCGTCACTTGGATAAAATATGGAAAGCCCTCACTTTCCCTGACTCTGAACGGTGTACTGGCAGGACTAGTGGGTATCACGGCAGGCTGCGACTTAGTAAGTCCTATTGGAGCCATCGTCATCGGACTTGTTTGCGGTACTGTATTGGTTTTCTCCATTGAGTTTATCGATCATAAATTGCATATTGACGACCCTGTAGGTGCATCTTCCGTACACGGCGTCTGCGGAATACTGGGAACCCTGATGACTGGTTTGCTGTCTGTAAGCAACGGTGCCTTTTATGGTCATGGTTGGGGATTCTTCGGAGCCGAGTTGTTTGGTGTCCTTGTCATTGATCTCTGGGCTGCCGCTTGTGGTTTCGCTCTCTTCTACGGCATCAAGTATCTGCATGGCTTGCGTGTAGAAGCACGTATTGAAGACGAGGGTCTGGATATCTATGAACATGGAGAGGCGTGCTATAACTAAGTAAAAGTGAACTGTGAAAAATTAAATGATTAGAAGTTATGAAAAAGATTGTTATATTCGCATTGGGATTGGTCATGAATATGACCGCCTATGCACAAGATAAGGTAGAGACAACGATTGCCGCCGATTTTGTCAGTCAGTATATCTGGCGTGGCCAGGATTTAGGAGATATCTCGATACAGCCCACATTGGGAATAGGTTATAAAGGTCTGTCGCTGACAGCCTGGGGAAACGTCGGATTGTCTAAATCTTCCGACACAAAGGAGTTTGACTTGACACTCAGCTACACAATCAGAGGGTTCAATATCGGCATCACCGATTATTGGTTCAATACTGGTCTCGATCCCGAAAACCGTTATTTCAAATACGATGCCCATGGCACGAACCATCTCTTCGAGGCTAACATTGGCTATGACTTCGGTTTTGCATCACTCCAGTGGTACACCAACTTTGCGGGCAACGATGGCAAGAATAAGAACGGTAAGCGAGCCTACAGCAGCTATGTCGAGGCCAATGTCCCCTTTAAGCTTGTCAAAGTTGACTGGACGGCTACTGCCGGTGTCGTTCCTTATGCCACCGATCTATACGGTACTACGGGTTTCGCTGTCACCAATCTTGCCCTGAAGGCTACGAAGGACATCAAGATAACCGACTCGTTCTCGATACCTGTCTTTGGACAGGTGGTTGCCAACCCTTGTTCACAGAAAGCCTATCTGGTTTTTGGTTTCACACTACAGCCGTAAACCTATATGTCTGACCCCTCTCTTCCCGCTAATAGCGGGGGGAGAGGTTTTTCCTTTTACGCAAACTTTTAAAACAACTGAAATATGAAGATTAAGAAAAGATGGAAAATCCTGATGACGGCAATGACACTGATTGCCGTAGCAGGTTTAGCAGTAGGGGAGCCTACATTTGAGTGTGACTGGTCCGTCATATCAGCGGCTGATGTGGCATGGTTGATTACCGCCACGATTTTTGTTTTAATGATGACACCCGGCCTGTCATTCTTCTATGGTGGCATGGTGGGGGCGAAGAACGTCATCTCTACAATGCTACAGTCGTTCATTGCCATGGGACTTATCTCTGTCTTGTGGGTGGTGATCGGCTTTTCATTATGCTTCGGCGATGATATCGGCGGTGTCATTGGCAATCCTTTGACGTTCCTGATGTTCCATGGTGTAGGCGGGGCTGTCTATACCACGCCTGCAGGCAATGTCTTGGGTGGTGCGACGATTCCGTTAGCATTGTTCGCGCTGTTCCAGATGAAGTTTGCCATTATCACGCCCTCACTCATCACGGGATCGTTTGCCGAGCGAGTGCGCTTTTCTGCCTACATGTTCTTTATGATGTTCTTTTTCTTCATCATCTATTGTCCGTTGGCACATATGACATGGCATCCGGAGGGATTGTTCTGTCGCTGGGGAGTTATCGACTTTGCCGGTGGTATCGTAGTACATGCCTCATCGGGTGTGGCAGCATTGGCAGGAGCCATCTTCCTCGGACGGAGAAAGGCGGAGACGCGCAAGAGCGAGCCTGCTAATATTCCTTTTGTGCTGCTCGGTGCGGCAATGCTATGGCTAGGGTGGTTCGGTTTCAACGCCGGCTCGTCACTTCATGCAGACGGACAAGCCATCAAGGCTTTCCTGAACACGAATACCGCATCAGCGACGGCTATGATGACATGGATATTCTTTGACTGCCTGCGTGGTCGTAAGCCGTCAGCCATGGGTGCTGCGGTGGGCTGTGTCGTCGGACTGGTAGCCATTACACCGTCAGCGGGTTATGTCACCGTAGGTCAGAGTATATTTATCGCCTTCGTCATCACGCTTATCTGCAATATTGCCGTGTATTGGCGTTCACGCAGTAGTATTGACGATGCCCTCGATGTATTCCCAACCCACGGCACAGGCGGTATTTTCGGTACGGTTCTGACGGGTATCTTCATTCAGGAAGGCCTCATCGCCGGTACATGGGACGGTTTTGTCATCTTCCTCTACCACCTGTTGGCCATCGTCATTGTATTTGTCTATACCTTTGTCATGAGTTGGTTAGGTTACAAACTTATCGACCGACTCATCCCCATGCGTGTCTCGGCATACAGCGAAAAAGTAGGTCTTGATTTCTCTCAGCATGACGAGCACTATGGCCTCGCCCATATCGGTGAGCGCGAACTGGCAGAATATGAAGAGCATATCAGGGAAAAATATCAGCAATAGCATATGAAAACAAAGTACATCTTTATCACAGGAGGCGTTGCTTCCTCATTGGGAAAAGGTATTATCAGTGCCTCGTTAGGAAAACTATTACAGGCACGGGGCTACCACATTACCATTCAGAAGTTCGACCCTTATATCAACATCGATCCTGGTACGCTGAATCCCTACGAGCATGGGGAGTGCTATGTGACGGTCGACGGTCAGGAAACAGACCTTGATCTGGGACATTATGAGCGCTTCACAGGCATTCAGACTACCCGTGCCAACAATATCACGACGGGACGGATCTACATGAATGTCATCGAGAAAGAGCGCCGGGGTGACTATCTCGGGAAGACGATCCAGGTGGTTCCCCATATCACCGATGAGATCAAACGTAACATCACGATGATGGGACAGGACGGGACTTACGATTTCATCATCACGGAAATCGGCGGTACCATCGGTGACATTGAAAGTCAGCCTTTCCTGGAGGCGATACGACAGTTACGCTGGGAATTAGGGAAGGATGCCATCAACGTACACCTTACCTATGTACCCTATCTTGCAGCCGCAGGGGAGTTGAAGACCAAGCCGACCCAGACAAGTGTCAAACAGTTACAGGGGTTCGGTATCCAGCCCGAGGTATTGGTCTTGCGTACAGAACATGAGCTCAGTGACGAGTTACGTCAAAAGGTGGCACATTTCTGTAATGTCGACACTGAGGCGGTCATCCAGAGCCAGGACCTGCCGTCCATCTACGAGGTACCTGTGAATATGCAGAAGCAGGGACTGGATGCCATCTGCCTGAAGAAGATGGGAGTGAAGGCTGGACCTGTTCCAGAACTCGGACCGTGGCGCTCTTTCCTGGAACGTCGTAAGAAAGCCACCAGAAGAGTACATATAGGACTGGTCGGGAAATATGACTTGCAGGATGCCTACAAGAGTATCCTGGAGAGTCTTGCCCATGCAGGTACCTATAATGATTATAAAGTAGAGACCACATTCATCAACAGCGAGTTCATCACCCATGATAACGTGGCGGAAAAACTGGCGGGGATGGCAGGCATCGTCATCTGTCCCGGCTTTGGCAGCCGTGGCATCGAAGGAAAGATCATCGCTGCCGAATATACCCGTACCCACAACATTCCCACCTTCGGCATCTGCCTGGGTATGCAGATGATGGTGATTGAGTTCGCACGGAATGTCCTAGGCTATCAGGATGCCAACAGCAGTGAAATGGATCCCAATACCCCGCATAATGTCATTGACATGATGGAAGAGCAAAAGACCATCACACAAATGGGCGGCACAATGCGACGGGGTGCCTATGAGTGCGAACTCGTCACGGGCAGCAGGACATGGCAGGCGTATGGGGAAGAGACGCTCATCCGAGAACGCCATCGTCACCGTTATGAGTTCAACAATCAGTATATGGACGAATACGAGCAGCATGGTATGCATTGTGTCGGTATCAATCCAGAAGCTGACCTCGTGGAGATTGTGGAGATACCGACCTTGAAATGGTATATCGGTACGCAGTTCCATCCGGAATACTCCTCTACCGTGCTGAGGCCGCATCCTCTTTTTATGAGTTTTATGAAGGCATGTATTGAAGACTTATAATCATTACAGAAGTGGAACAACTGAAACATGAATGTGGCGTAGCACTCATCAGGCTCCTGAAGCCATTAGAATACTACCAGCAGAAATACGGAACACGGCGTTACGGATTGAACAAACTCTATCTATTGATGGAGAAACAGCATAACCGTGGACAGGAAGGTGCGGGTGTCGCCTGTGTCAACATGGATGCTCCTGTCGGAACAGAATATATGTTTCGTGAGAGGGCAGAAGGTGCGAACGCCATCACCGAGATTTTCAAAAGGATAGACGACTCCTTTACTGGACAGTTGTACATGGGACATCTGCGCTACTCCACGACGGGGAAAAGCGGATTGACCTATGTACATCCTTTCCTGCGCCGTAACAACTGGCGGGCAAAGAACCTGTGTCTTTGCGGTAATTTCAACATGACCAATATCGATGAGGTCTTTCAATACCTCACCCGACACGGACAGTCTCCCCGTATCTACGGCGATTCCTATATCACCCTGGAACTGATGGGACACCGCCTCGACCGGGAGGTGGAACGTCTCTATCGGGAGGCTAAGGAGAAGGGATTGGAGGACGAGGAGGTCACCCGTTATATTGAGGCAAATGTGCAGATGGCAAATGTCCTGAAAACTACGATGCCTCATTTCGACGGAGGCTATGTGATGTGCGGACTAACCGGAAGTGGAGAGATGTTTGCCGTCCGTGACCCTTGGGGCATCCGCCCAGCCTTCTATTATCAGGATGAGGAGGTCGTCGTACTGGCAAGTGAGCGCCCTGTGATTCAGACAACCTTCGACCTCCATGCGGATGATATCCATGAACTGGAGCCTGGACAGGCACTCATCGTCCATCAGAGCGGCAAGACGTGTCTGGAACCCATCCTGCCCCCTCAGGGAAACTATCGTTGCTCTTTTGAGCGTATCTATTTCAGCCGTGGGTCTGACCGTGATATCTACCAGGAACGTAAACGGTTGGGTGAGCAGTTGACACAACCTATCCTAAAAGCGATTGACGGTGATGTAGAGCATACTGTTTTCTCGTATATTCCCAATACTGCCGCTGTGGCATTCTATGGAATGACCGACGGTTTCCGGCGGCAGAACCATGAGGTGCGGATAGAGAAGGTCGTATGGAAGGACATCAAACTGCGTACCTTCATCACAGAGGGCAATGAGCGCAACGACCTGGCCGCCCATGTCTATGATATCACCTATGGCTGTCTGCAACCCGATGTGGACAACCTCGTCATCATCGACGACTCCATCGTGCGTGGCACGACCTTACGGGAGAGTATCTTCAAGATTCTCGACCGCCTGCACCCCAAAAAGATCGTAATGGTGTCAAGTTCACCTCAGATACGTTATCCTGACTACTATGGCATCGACATGTCACACTTGGAGGAATTGTGTGCTTTCCGTGCCGCCATGGAGCTTATCAGGGAGCGTGGCATGCGACAACTGATCATCGACACCTATCGCTTATGTAAGAATGAGCCGGAATCGGAGAATCATGTACGTGCCGTCTATGCCCCCTTCACCGTGGAGGACATCAACCAAAAGATTGTGGAGATGCTCCGTCCGGAAGGGATGCGTTCTCCCGTGGAACTGGTGTTCCAAAGCATTGGAGGACTTCATGAGGCATGTCCCAACCACCCTGGTGACTGGTATTTCACGGGGCACTATCCCACTGCGGGCGGTATCCGTATGGTGAACCAGGCTTTTGTGGACTATGTGGAGAAAGTATTAAAAATGCAATTATAAAAGATAAGATTATGTGTGGAATCATTGGAATATTTCATGTAAAGGAACAGACGCATGAGTTGCGTGAAAAAGCGTTGAAGATGAGTCAGAAGATCCGGCACCGTGGTCCGGACTGGAGTGGCATCTACTGTGGCGGCTCCGCTATCCTCGCTCATGAACGGTTAAGCATTGTCGACCCGGAGTCAGGACAGCAGCCCTTGTATGCTCCTAACCGTCGTCAGGTACTTGCCGTCAATGGTGAGATATACAATCATCAGCAAATCCGTGAGTATTACAAAGGTCAGTACGAGTTCCAGACAGGCAGTGACTGTGAGGTCATCCTCGCCCTCTATCGCGACAAAGGCATCCACTTCCTAGAGGATCTCAGCGGTATTTTCGCCTTTGCACTCTATGACGAGGAGAAGGATGAGTTTCTGATAGCCCGTGACCCGATAGGTGTCATCCCCCTGTATATCGGCTATGACGACGACGGGACAGTATATGTCGCCTCTGAGTTGAAGGCATTGGAAGGACAGTGCCAGCGTTATGAGCCTTTCTTGCCAGGACATTATTTCTGGAGTGGGGAAGGAAAGATGAAACGATATTACCGCCGCGACTGGTTCGACTATGAGGCCGTGAAGGACAATCCTGCCTCTGTGGAGGCAATCCACGATGCTCTTGAGGATGCCGTTCGTCGCCAGTTGATGTCCGATGTCCCCTATGGTGTATTGCTCAGTGGCGGTCTCGACTCGTCAGTCATCTCCGCCATTGCGGAGAAATACAGTGAGATGCGTATTGAGGATGACTTGAAGACGAAGGCCTACTGGCCCCGTCTGCACTCTTTTGCCGTAGGCTTGAAGGGGGCTCCCGACTTGGCGAAGGCGCGTATGGTCGCCGACCATATCGGCACGGTACACCATGAGATCAACTACACCATCCAGGAAGGACTGGATGCCATTCGTGATGTCATCTACTTCATTGAGACCTATGATGTGACGACTGTCCGTGCCTCTACCCCCATGTACCTATTGGCGCGTGTCATCAAGTCGATGGGTATCAAGATGGTCCTCTCTGGTGAGTGTGCCGACGAGATCTTCGGCGGCTATCTCTATTTCCATAAGGCTCCGGATGCACAAGCTTTCCATGAGGAGACGGTGCGCAAGCTCTCGAAGCTCTATCTCTACGACTGCCTGCGTGCCAACAAAAGTCTGTCGGCATGGGGCGTAGAAGGACGCGTACCCTTCCTTGACAAGGAGTTTCTGGATGTCGCCATGCGTACCAATCCGTCAGCGAAGATATGTCCTGGAACGACGATGGAAAAGAAGATTGTCCGTGAGGCCTTTGCCGATATGTTACCTGCAGAGGTGGCATGGCGACAGAAGGAGCAGTTCAGCGACGGAGTGGGCTATTCGTGGATTGACACGCTGAAGAAGATCACGTCCGAGGCAGTCACTGACGAACAGATGGCACATGCCGCTGAGCGTTTCCCGATACATACGCCCCAGAACAAAGAGGAATATTACTACCGTAGTATCTTCGCAGAGCATTTCCCCAGCGATAGTGCCGCCCTCAGTGTACCCAGCGAGGCGAGTGTTGCCTGCTCGACAGCGATAGCCTTGGAGTGGGACGCGTCGTTCAAAGGGAAGAACGATCCCAGTGGACGTGCCGTCATCGGTGTTCACGAACAGTCCTACTAAAGATCATGAGAAAAGGAAAAGGCATCCCGCAGTGAACGGGATGCCTTTTCTTATGTTAAGCTAATGGCCTGACGCTTATTTCCTGAGATAAGCGTCTACTTTTTGTGCTGTCTGTTTACCACTCGCCATGGCACGTACCACCAGACTGGCACCGTTCAGTGCATCACCGCACATAAAAACATTCTCTGCCAGTTTGGGTTGTTCGGGTTTCAGGAATCCCATGGCAAGCAATACCAGTTCCGCCTTGATGACCTCTGGTTTTCCTTTCTCCACCATGATGGGACGACCTCCTTCGGGATTCGGTTTCCAGTCTATCTCCTGTACTTTCACACCTGTCAGTTTGCCATCCTTTCCCAGGAATTCCAGCGTGTTGATGTTCCAACGGCGCACACAGCCTTCCTCATGGCTGCTGGTTGTCTTCAAGGTACGAGGATAGGCAGGCCATGGATTATTAGGATCGGTGGGACCGACGGGTGGCTTGGGCATGATCTCTATCTGTGTCACGCTCTTACAACCCTGACGGTGTGCCGTACCGATACAGTCGGAGCCTGTGTCACCGCCGCCGATGACGAGCACGTCCTTGCCTTTAGCCATCACCAGTTCGTCCTTACTGAACTCTTTACCTGCAAGGATACGGTTCTGTTGTGACAGGATATCGAGGGCAAGATGTATTCCCTTCAGTTCCCTGCCGGGAATCTTCAAGTCACGGGCTGTAGGTGTGCCAGTGGCAATCACGATGGCATCATAGTCTTTCAGTATCGCGTCGGAGCCATTGCTGCTGCAGGTGGTATTGAACACAAACATCACGCCTTCTTCCTCCAGTACACGCATACGCCGGTCGATGATGGTCTTGTTGAGTTTGAAGTTCGGAATACCATAGCGCAGGAGTCCTCCTGCTGCCTCATTCTTATCAAATACCGTCACGCTATAGCCCATCAGGTTGAGGTCGTGGGCTGCAGCAAGTCCTGCAGGACCCGCACCGATGACGGCAACACTCTTACCATTGCGCTCAGGATGATGGACGGTGATGAAACCCTCGCGGAAGGCTGCCTCCGTGATGGCACACTCGTCCTCACGGTTAGTGGTAGGCTCATGTTCTATGAGATTCAGGATACACGACTTCTCACAGAGGGCAGGACAGACACGTCCTGTGAACTCCGGGAAGGGATTCGTGGCATTCAACAGCCGGTAGGCTAGTTCCCAGTCTCCCTTATAGAGAGCATCATTCCACTCTGGTGGTTTATTGCCCAAGGGACATGCCCAGTGGCAGAAGGGAACACCGCAGTCCATACATCGGGATGCCTGTGCCCTGCGTTCTTTCGTGTTTAAAGTCTGTTCCACCTCTCCAAAATCGTGGATGCGGTCGTGTATCGGACGATAGCCTGCCTCTTGGCGGTGTATCTCTAAAAATGCTTTCGGATTTCCCATATTATTTCACTTCTTCAATTCTTAATAATCACGCTGCATGTCAGCAATCTTCTGACGCAGCTTGTTCATCTGTTCCTCCTGTAAGACACGCTTGTATTCGATAGGTACCACTTGGATGAAGTCTTCTATATAGCGCTGCCAGTCGTCAAGCATCGTCCGTGCGAGTTTGGAGCCCGTATACAGGTAGTGCTGACGGATGAGTTCATGCAGTTCCTTACGGCTCACACTGTCCTCCACGAGATTGATCTCCACCATATCCATATTACAGAAATAGTCGAAGTTATGACGCTTGTCCCAGACATAAGCGACACCTCCCGACATACCTGCGGCGAAGTTACGGCCTGTCTCACCCAGGACGACGACACGTCCTCCTGTCATATACTCGCAGCAGTGGTCGCCTGCTCCTTCAATGACGGCTATCGCACCACTGTTACGGACACCGAAGCGCTCACCCACCTTACCGTTGATATAGAGTTCTCCGCTCGTAGCTCCATAGAGTCCTGTATTACCTGCGATGATGTTCTCCTCCGCATTGAAATTGGAGCGGACGGGTGGCAGGATGGCGATACGTCCTCCGGAGAGACCCTTGGCGAAGTAGTCGTTGGTCTCACCCTCTAACTTAAAGGACACTCCCTTGGTGAGGAAGGCACCGAACGACTGTCCTGCAGACCCTTTGAACTTGATGTTGATAGTCTGGTCTGGCAGTCCTGTCTGTCCGTATTTCGTGGCAATAGCACCTGCCAGCATGGCACCTGCCGCACGGTCCGTGTTCTTGATCGCGAAGTCGAGGTTGACTTCCTCCTGTCCCTCCAAGGCTGGTTGTGCCGCCTTGATAATCTGCTGGTCGAGTACGTCGTCCAGTCCCTTGTTGGGGTCTACCGTATGGTAAAGGGTGGTATCACCCTCTTCCTGGTGCAACAGTCTCGTAAGGTCGAGCACGTTAGGCTTCGTCTCCACCAGTTCCGTGTGTCCCACGATGTCGTTCAGGTGTTTGAAGCCCATCTCCGCGAGGTATTCACGCACCTCTTGGGCGAGGAAGGTGAAATAATTCACCAGGTATTCATAGCGTCCGATGAAATGCTTGCGCAACGTAGGATTCTGGGTGGCGACACCCATCGGACAGGTGTTCAGGTTACATTTGCGCATCATCATACATCCCAGAACGATGAGTACAGAGGTACCGAAACCGAACTCCTCGGCACCCAGTAGTGCCATTACGACGATGTCACGACCCGTCTTAATCTGTCCGTCCACCTGCAGGCGTACCTGTCCGCGCAGTCCGTTCTTGACGAGTGTCTGCTGGGTCTCGCTCAGTCCGATCTCCGGAGAGATACCGGCAAAGCGCATACTGCTTGCCGGAGAGGCACCAGTACCACCCTCTGCACCGGAGATGACGATGAGGTCGGCTTTCGCCTTTGCCACACCGGCGGCAATGGTACCCACACCACTCTCTGCGACGAGTTTCACACTGATGGCTGCCCGTGGGTTGACATTCTTCAGGTCGAAGATGAGTTGGGCAAGGTCCTCAATAGAATAGATGTCATGATGAGGCGGCGGAGAAATGAGGGAGATACCCGGAATACTGTGACGTGTCTTGGCAATGACCTCGTTGACCTTGAAGCCAGGCAGTTGTCCGCCCTCTCCGGGCTTGGCACCCTGTGCCACCTTGATCTGTATCTCCTCGGCATTCACCAGGTATTCCGTCGTCACACCAAAACGACCGGATGCCACCTGCTTGGTCTTGGACGACAGGGAAATGCCGTCGACGGTGCTGTGGAAACGCTCAGAGTCCTCACCGCCCTCACCCGTATTACTACGTGTGCCGAGTTTGTTCATGGCAAGGCAGATGGCCTCGTGTGCCTCCTTCGAGAGAGCACCGAACGACATTGCACCTGTCACGAAATGCTTGACGATTGCCTCCACGGGCTCCACCTCTTCCACGGGGATGGGGTTTCTCTTGAAGCCGAGGAAGTCGCGGATAAAGATGGGGTCTGCCTTCTCGTCGACCAATCGGGTGTACTCCTTGAATTTCTCGTACGAGCCTGTCCTTGTCGCCAGTTGCAGGGTGGCGATGGTCTCTGGGTTCCAGGCGTGGCGGATACCGTCTTTGCGCCAATGGAACTGTCCCTGGTTAGGGAGGAATGTTGTGTCTGTGTTGTTATGAGCGTAGGCTGCGTCATGCAAGGCATTGGCATCATGTGCGATCTTCTCCAGTCCGATACCTCCGATAGTACTGACTTCCGTACCGAAATAGGTCTTCAGCAGATGCTCGGAGAGTCCGATGCTCTCGAAGATCTTTGCACCACGGTAACTGCGGATGGTCGAGATACCCATCTTCGCCATGATCTTGAACAAGCCTTTCTTCACGGCTTTGATATAGTTAGCCTCTGCCGTAGCATAGTCTTCCTGTATCTTATGACGTTTGACAAGGTCGTCGAGGATGGCGAAGGTCATATAGGGACAGAGGGCGGAGGCACCATAACCCAGCAACAGGGCAGCATGCATCGTCTCACGGATCTCTCCGCTCTCCACGATCAAGGCGGTCTGTACACGTTTGCCGACACTGATAAGATAGTGGTGGACAGCACTCACGGCAAGCAGTGAGGGGATGGCGGTATGGCTGGCATCCACGTCACGGTCGGAGAGGATGATATAGTTATACCCCTCGTCCACGGAGTGCTCCGCATCATGACAGAGTTTGTCGAGTGCTTCCCTCAGTCCCTCTTCTCCTTTCTTGCCGTCAAACAGGGTTGGCAGTTTGACAGTGTTGAAGCCCTTATAGCGGATATTACAGAGAATATCCAACTGGGTATTATTCAGGATGGGATGCGGCAGGCGTACCATCTTACAGTTGGTCTCGTCAGGTGTGAGGATACCGTGTCCCACCCTTCCGATATATTCCGTCAGCGACATCACCAGTTCCTCACGGATGGAGTCGATGGCAGGATTGGTCACCTGTGCGAACTGTTGTCTGAAATAGTTGAAGAAGGTCTGCGGACGGTCGGAGAGAACGGCAAGCGGGGTGTCATTACCCATCGCGGCAGTAGGCTCCACACCATTCACCGCCATCGGGGCGATGGTACCGTCGATATCCTCTTCTCCGTAGCCGAACATGACCTCCTTCTGCAACAGGTCCGGTACGGCATTCTCCACATGGCGGCCGCTCTTCAGTTTCTCCAACTGAATACGGTTGGTGGAGAGCCACTGGCGATAGGGATGCTCATGGGCAAGTTGCTCCTTGATTTCACCGTCGTAGTATATCTTACCTTCCTGTGTGTCTATCAACAGGATCTTACCTGGCTGAAGCCGTCCCTTCTCTGCCACCTCCGTCGGGTCGAAGTCGATGACACCTGCTTCCGAGGCAACCACCATTGTGTCGTTCTTGGTGATGGTATAGCGGGCCGGACGAAGACCGTTACGGTCGAGCATGCCACCTGCGAAACGACCGTCACTGAACAACAGGGCGGCAGGACCGTCCCATGGTTCCATGAGGATGGAGTGGTATTCGTAGAATGCCTTCAGGTCTTCAGAGATGGGATTCTTGTCGTTGAACGACTCGGGCACCAACACACTCATGGCATGGGGCAGGGAGAGTCCGCTCATCACGAAGAACTCCAATACGTTGTCCAAACTGGCGGAGTCGCTCATCCCCGGTTGTACGATAGGCGTAATCTGCTGGATGTCGCCCAGGGCACCGCTGTTAAGCACACGCTCCCTTGCCTGCATCCATCCCCTGTTACCGCGGATGGTGTTGATCTCTCCGTTATGCGCCAGCAAGCGGAAAGGCTGGGCTAATGACCACGTGGGGAATGTGTTTGTGCTGAATCGTGAGTGCACTAGCGCCAGCCCGCTTGTGAAATAGGGATTCGAGAGATCGGGGAAGTACTCACGCAGTTGTCGACTGGTGAGCATTCCCTTATAAATAATGTTTGTGTTGCTCAGTGAACAGATATAGAAGTCCTTGTCGTCCACCCTGCGCTCTATCTTCTTGCGTATAGTATATAAGGTACGCGCAAAGGTAGGCACACGGTCGTCAGTGACTCCCGTGATGAACACTTGTTTGATGGCAGGCTCGTTGCTGAGGGCTGCCTGTCCTAAACAGTCGGAGTTGGTGGGGACGTTGCGCAGATGCATCAACTGCAGCCCCTCACGCTCTATCTCCTCAATCATTACACTCAGGATAGCCTGTTGCTGCTGCTCTTCTTTCGGCAGGAAGACGATACCTGTACCGTACTTGCCTTTCTCAGGCACGGGAATACCCTGTAACAGGATGAACTCATGGGGTATCTGCAACATGATACCTGCACCGTCACCCGTCTTTTTGTCGGCTCCCTCAGCACCACGGTGCTGCATGTTCTCCAGTACGCGCAAGGCATTGTCCACCAGTTCGTGGCTCTTGTTACCATGAATATTAACCACCATACCCACACCGCAGGCATCGTGCTCATATTCGCTTCTATAGAGTCCTTGTTGTTTGGAAGTTTGCTTACATTTTGTCATATTATCCTTGATTAAACCTTCATTTTGCTTGCAAAATTACGGATTTATAAGACAAAATGTCGCAATATACCTCAAGTTTCTATCAAAGAAGAAGCGCAATCTTTCAATCTCTAAGTATATACCGACAAATACTTTCAATTTGAAAGAGAATCCATCATGAATAGTTTCAAATTAACAGAAACCCCAAAAACTAAAGACTTAACTCCTTCAAGATTTCTCCGAATCGTGTAATCTTGCGCAGCCGTTCATGCGGATATTCCGTTGATTTTTCCAAAGCCCATACCACATGGTAGGGAATATGGATAGCCCAGGCTCCCGTGGCAAGGGCTGGCACGATGTCACTGCGGAAGGAGTTGCCCACCATCAGCGTCTGTTCCGGCGCAACACCCAGGTTCTCGCAGAGTTGGCGGTATTCCCGTTCTGTCTTGTTGGATACTGTCTCCATATACGAGAAATACTGTTCCAGTCCTGAGCGTCGCAGTTTGTCCTCCTGGTCCATCAACTCTCCTTTGGTGAATACCACCAGGCGATAGCGACGGGTCTGCGACAATGCCTCCAGTGTCTCCTTCACCTCCGGCAGGGGTGTCGTGGGGAAGCGTAACAGTTCCTTTCCCATGTCTATCAACTGCATCACCTTGTCACCAGTCAGTTCGCCCTTGCTGATACGGACAGCATTCTCTATGAGGGAGAGGGTGAAAGCCTTCGTACCATAGCCCGTCAACGGCAAGTTCTGGTGCTCGGTAACAAACAGTCCCTCGCTGACTTCCCGTGCCGTCGCCCATGGTTTCAGCATCTCACAGCATTTCCGTTCCACCTCGTCGAACCATGACTGGCAGTCCCATAGCGTGTCGTCCGCGTCAAAAGCAATCACCTTGATATCCATAGCATCTAACTCTTTGACTTCTTAACTCCATAACTCCACAACTCAATCGAGTTGATGATATTCTGCCACAACACATAGCAACCGGCACCGATGGAGGCAACAGGGTGCAGATACATATAGGCGACCCAAATGCTCAGGGCGGTGTTCTTCTGGAAGAGTGCCTGTCCGCTGTTGACCTTCTCACCGAGATGCTTGCCGATACCCCTTCCGATGAAGAACTGTACCCAGCAGAGAATGAAAGTCGACAGGGCAATCATCGCCAACAATACCAACGAAGCGTTGCTATGCACGATGTTCTTCACCGTGATACCTGTCGTGATAGACAAGGAGATTGCCCAACAGTAAAAACTGAGGTTGGGCATTGCTACTATCCTCGCACAGACGCCCTTCACATAATGCTGCATCAGCCACCCTAATACCAACGGCAACAGCAACACAATCGATACCTTCTCCAAGATGAGGAGGAAAGCCTCCAGGAAGGCGACATGCACTGCCTGCTCCAATATTGGGAAAACCGTTGGTATCAACAGTGCCGAGGCAAGGGAGGAGATGAGCACATACGTCGTCATCGTCGAGATATTGCCGCCCAGTTTTCCCACCACCACAGGCGATGCCGAGGCAGCAGGTCCGATAATACAGGTCAGCACCGCCTCCCAGAGCAGTTTCTGTTCCGCATCCGCCTCGACCATGAAGATGATGCCGATATTCGCCGCCACTAACAATAGCTGGGCTATCAGTACCCCGATATGCCAGCGGTGCGGGCGCATCTCGTGGAAGTCGACCTTACAGAACGTCACGAAGAGGGTCAGGAAGACGAAGAGCGGGAAGATGACATCGAAGACGGGACTGAGCATGTCGCCCCACTCATCCAACTGCGGTACGTAGTAGAATGTCAGGTAACACACCGTTCCCGTGGCAATCGCCACAGGCAGTGTCCAGTCTTTCAGAAATCGTATCAGTCCCATGTACGATCCTTCTTGTTTACATCTTAAACTGGTAGCCGACAGTGATCCAGAGGGAGTTGGTCTTCCATGAGTCCTCCACGTCAAGGTCGACGTTACAGAGATTCATCAGTCCGATGTTGTAGCGGAGGTCGGCGACAAAGTTCTTGTAACTATATGAGATACCGGCAGGGATGGAGATGTTCACACGCTTGAAATGACTGGTATTCGTGAGAGTCTCACTGCCTGTCTTGCTCTTGCCACTTAACAGATACCCGAACTGCACACCGGCTTTCAGGGCCAGACCGGGAAGGATGTTGGGCTCAATGTAGAAGTTGACCAAGACAGGGATGTTGAGGAAATGAAGGGACTCCGTGATTTTGCCTATACCCTCCACATCACCATAGGTATAGCCCTCATTGGAATAGAAGGCTCCCACAGAGATGCCTATCTGCCGCCATGCCTGGTACTCGGTTTCCAAACCGCCGATAAAGCCCCATTTACGCTTGGCACTTACTGCCACATCGATGTCAGTCCACAAGTCTTCCACAGACATGTTCGACGAGTTGATACCCACCTTTGGCGTGAGCGTCCATGTATTTGCTTCCTGTTGTGCCACTGCTCCCAAGGAGAGGCAGAGAAAGGCTATGACAGCCGTAATTCTATTCTTCATCATTCTTCAGTTTATATAGTTTCTATAATAACGAAAATACGAGGGATTATATTATATAGACATAGGAGTAACTTGAAAAACCTAACGTCCTAACCCAACAGGGTTCAAACCACGATATTCAGGGCTTTTGCGTCGGGTTAGGTCTTTTTGAAGTCCTAACCCACACCTAACCCAGGGTAGGTGTAGGTTAGGTGTTTGAGCAACACCTAACCCGCTTCAATTCCTTTGTACAAGGACGATTGAGGCACATTGGGTTAGGATGTTAGGTGTTTTTGCGAATTTCAAATAAATTTCGCGATTCATCGGATTTTCAATTTCAATTAACTGTCATCTGTCACTATCACCAACTTTAAAAATGTATGGCGAAAACATGGGAATGCCTTCTATCACTTGTTCGGATATCTCCCACACTTCATTCTAATGCTTCCTATACCCCCATGGGAGGCATTCCTTTACCCTCATAACAGGCATCGGAATGAAGCATAGAAGGCATTCCTTTGTTTTTTTACTATCTTAATTGAGTTAGGCGGCACCTATCGACCCGATAGGCGGCACCAAACGCATAGACAGGCGGCACATATCGGGTCGATAGGTGCCGCCTAACTCGTGCACGGTTATTAGAATATAAAACCGCTCCTCCGCAGGACATTCAAAGCATCACGTACATTCTGCGTACCGTCTTTCATAATGATATTCACTATACCTACGATATCCGTCACGTTCACCTGTTTGTCATTATTGGCATCGCCAGGGATAATTTTTTATTATTTTAGGTGTTCAGGCGAGCAAAGCTCGTAGTCTTTGAGCTTTTCTGAACGAAAGTATCTTAAGAGTTTTAGGGAATAAAACTGAAAGTCGCAAATAAATGAGGAAAAAGTTGGAAGATTCAAAAAAAATATGTACCTTTGCAGTGTCAGAGCATTGCTTTGGCTACGCCGCTGAGTGCGGGGAGTAAGACTGTATCGCCCCTGCTCCATTTAAAAAGCCACAGATGGTGGCTTTTTATTTTTCATACAACTTACGAAAGATCCTGTTGAAAGTGGGATTAATAACAAGGCCTCGCTTAATGGTAATGCCTAATGAAGTCAGCTCCATGCAAGATATGCAACTTGGCAAGTTCTATGGCAATATCATTCATACTTTGTGGTGGTGAATAGTTGATGACTATTTCCGTATGCAAAGGTACAAAGATCATTCGAAAGACACAAATAAATGAGGAAAAAGATGGAAGATTCAAAAATAATGCCTATCTTTGCAACAGATAATTGTAACATCGGTTATTCATTGCATTATGCTTGTAAATACTTATTGTGCAGCAGTCAATGGACTGGAGGTGAACACCGTCAAGGTAGAGGTGAGCATGGCACGGGGTGTGCAGTTCCATCTCTCGGGACTTGCCGACACGGCAGTGAAGGAGAGCCATGACCGTATCAAGGCGGCTCTTGTCAACAACGGTTTCAAAATGCCGGTGATGGACATCACCATCAACCTGTCACCAGCGGATATCAAGAAGGAGGGGAGCGGCTATGACCTGCCCCTTGCCATCGGTATCCTGGCGGCTAACGGCAAGGTGGAGTGCGACCACCTGTCGGAATATATGCTGGTGGGTGAGTTGGGACTCGACGGCAGGCTGCAACCGATACGGGGAGCGTTACCTATTGCCATCAAGGCACGTGCCGACCATTTCAAGGGACTGATTGTACCCAAGCAGAACATCCGCGAGGCGGCTGTGGTGAATCAGGTGGAGGTCTATGGCATGGAGACCCTCATAGATGTCATCCGATTCTTCAACGGTGATTCTGACATAGCCCCGACGGTGATAGATACTCGTCGGGAGTTCTATGGGCAACAGGATGTTTTTGAACTCGACTTCGCAGATGTCCGTGGACAGGAGAGTGTGAAACGTGCCTTGGAGGTTGCCGCCGCCGGCGGACATAACCTCATTATGATCGGTCCTCCGGGATCGGGAAAGTCGATGATGGCGAAGCGGTTGCCGGGAATCCTGCCTCCCCTGTCGCTGAGTGAGAGCCTAGAGACAACACAGATACACAGTGTGGCTGGCAAACTGCCACGGGACACCAGTCTGATCTCCCAGCGTCCCTTCCGTGCCCCTCATCATACCATCTCACAGGTCGCCCTCGTCGGTGGCGGCAACAATCCCCAGCCGGGTGAAATCAGCCTCGCCCACAACGGCGTGCTCTTCCTCGACGAGATGCCTGAGCTGTCGCGCTCTGTCCTTGAGGTGCTGCGCCAGCCGTTGGAAGACCGCAAGATTACCATCAGCCGCGCAAAATATAGTGTGGAGTACCCTTGCTCATTCATGCTCGTAGCCTCGATGAACCCATGTCCCTGCGGCTACTATGGCGATCCCACCCATCACTGCGTATGTACGCCCGGCCAGATTCAGCGGTATATGAACAAGATCAGCGGTCCCCTACTCGATCGTATCGACATCCATTGCGAGATACAGGCGGTACCCTTCGCAGAACTCTCGAAGATGCAGCCGGGTGAGCCGTCTGCCACCATCCGCGAACGCGTCATCAAGGCCCGTAAGATTCAAGAGGAGCGTTTCAAGTCGTTCAAGGGCATCCACTGCAATGCTCAGATGTCAGAGAAGATGCTCCACGAGTTTGCCGAGCCCGATGCCGATTCCTTAGAGATGCTGCGTATGGCGATGGAGCGTCTGAAACTCTCTGCCCGTGCCTATAGCCGCATCCTCAAAGTGGCACGAACCATTGCCGACCTTGCCGACAGTGAGAGGGTACAGTCCCTGCACATCGCAGAGGCCATCGGCTATCGCAATCTGGACAGGGGCGACTGGGCAGAAAGAGGAATTTAAATTAATGTGATATTCTCTACTTCCACGGACCTCTCGTGAAGGAAGAGCTGTGCCTGCTCCTTGAATTTCTCAGGATTCTCGGTGGTGAGATAATGGACGTCACCACCCTGAGTACAACGCTGCTCTACGTCAGGATGACGCAGGAAATAATTTTGGAGGGCCTCAGCAACATACTCGCCCTGGGAGATGATGCGGATGCCACGGGGAATATATTTATGAATCTTAGGCAACAATAAGGGATAATGGGTACAGCCTAAGATGATGGTATCAATCTCCGGATCCATACGGAGGATCTGGTCAATGCGCTTCTTCACGAAATAGTCGGCACCTGGCGAGTCCGCCTCGTTATACTCTACCAAAGGGACCCAGAAGGGGCAGGCAACACCACTGACCTGTATGTCGGGATAGAACTTATGAATCTCCAGATTATACGACTCACTCCTGATGGTTCCCTCAGTGGCAAAGATACCCACATGGCGGGAATGGGTAAGGGAACCGATGACCTCCGCCGTAGGGCGGATGATACCCAAGACACGACGCTGGGGGTCAAGGTTGGGAAGGTCGTGCTGCTGAATGGTACGCAATGCCTTCGCCGAAGCGGTATTACAACCTAAGATAACGAGATGACAACCCATCTCAAAGAGCCTGACAACAGCCTGACGGGTAAACTCATAGACGACATCGAAGGAACGGGTGCCATAAGGGGCACGCGCATTATCACCCAGATACAGGTAGTCGTACTGGGGAAGCAGTTGGCGGATACCATGCAGGATGGTCAGTCCACCATAACCGCTGTCGAAGATACCGATGGGTCCCGGTTTACTTGATAGTGTCATCTCAATGCTTTCTGGACAAGTTCTGTCACATCCTCACCCATCGTCATGTTCATCCATACCAGCGACTGCTGGTCAGTATCGACGATAAAGGCAAGACCACGTTCCACACCTACTTTCGCCAAAGCACTTGATAGACGAGCCTTCAACGGTGCCATCACCTCTTGCTCGGCTTCTGCTATCAGACGTTGACTCTCCTTCTTGAAGGCAATATTCTTGTCAAGCAACTCCTGAAGCTCACTCTGTCGCTTCTGCAGGATGGTCTGAGGGAAGTCACGCTGTCCGTCGAGGAACTCCTCGTACTTCTTATTGAACTCATCCTCTACCCGTTTCTGTTCTGCGGCATACTGACCACGGAGTTGCGTCATCTGTGCCTCAACAACGGCATAGTCAGGCATTGACTGAAGGACGGCACTATAACTCAGAAAGCCGAATTTCAGCACCGGTGCAGTAGTCTGCGCCGATGCTGAAAGAGAGATGACGGTTAATAATATGACTAAAAACCGCTTCATATGGTCTTTGTTTATGTGTTTACTTCAAACCCAGCTTTGCCTTTACCTGAGCGGTAACATCGGTTGAGAGGGTGGTGCTGATGTAGGGCACGCCACCGGCGATGTCCATGATATAGACATAACCACCAGCCTGACCGACCTGCTTGATAGCGTCAATCACCTTGGTCTGGATCACCTGCATCTTCTCTGTCTGCTCCTTAGCAAGAGCCTGCTGGTTGTCCTGATAGGTCTGCTGGATCTTCTGATACATGTCCTGAAGTTCCTTCTCACGACGCTCCTTGATGTTGGCGGGCAGGGTTGCCTGCTCCTTCTCGTAAGCCTCAGCCTTCTTCTGGAGCTCGTCCTGCATACTCTTCAAGTCAGCCTCATAAGTCTTGGTCAGTGCCTCAATATCAGCACGTGCCTTTGTGAACTCAGGCATAGCCTGGATAATCTCCTGGGCATTCACATGACCGAACTTCTGTGCATTGGCGGTGGTGAAACCGCAGATTGCGCAAATAGCGCAAAGAATCATTTTTTTCATTTTTTCTTTCTATTTTATTTATTTCGTTATTACGGTATTACGGTTTGCCGGTTTGCCGGTATTATGGTATGCCGGTATTACGGCCTGACTTTATTTACCATAGCCGAGGCGGTTTAGCACCTCACTGGATATATCCACTTTCGGAGAGCCGAAGATAATGCCGCTGTCACTGGCACGGTCAAGTACCAACTGATAACCGCGGTTATCGGCAATCTCACTCACAGCATTGTAAATCTCCTCTTGGATAGGGGTCATCAAGGCTGTGCGCTTCTTGAAAAGCTCACCTTCGGGACCGAAGTATTTCTTCTTCAACTCAGAAGCCTCACGCTCTTTCTCCATGATAGCATCCTGACGAGCTTTCTTCTGCTCCTGAGAGAGGAATACCACCTCTTTCTGATAGTCCTTATACATCGTCTGCGCCTCCGTCTGGAGAGCCTCCACCTCAGCCTGCCACTTCTTGGAGACCTGCGACAACTGTTCGTTGGCACGCTCATAGGCAGGGATGTTCTTAAGGATGTAGTCCATATCCAGCAATGCAAACTTCTGTGCCTGCATTGTCATTGCCGAAGCAATCAGGACTATTAATGTTATCATCTTTTTCATCGCAATCTCGTTTTTTCGTTGTTTCGTTAATCCGATATATCGTTATGACGTTTTGATGACTGATTCGTTTAAAACTCCTGTCCGAGAATGAAGTGGAACTGACTTCCACCCTTCTTGTAAGTACTACCGCTATATACCTTGTCGAAACCGTATGCCCAGTCAATACCCATCAGACCTACCATCGGCAGGAAGATACGAAGACCGACACCGGCAGAACGCTTCATGTCGAAAGGGTTGAAATTCTTCGTTTCGACCCAGGCATTACCGCCTTCCAGGAAGCCTAGTCCGTAGATGGTAGTGTTACCTAACATAATCGGATAACGGAGCTCCAGGGTGAAACGGTCGTAGGCATAGGCATTATAATATGTACTTACACCCGCCTTATAAGCAGCAGTGTTGGAAATAGAACCGTTGTCATAACCACGCAAGCCTATCGTCTCCTCAGCATAACCCGTAGAGTAGCCGCTCATACCATCACCACCGACATAGAAGGTCTCAAACGGTGACTTCTTATACTTGTTGTAAGAACCTAGCAGACCGAACTCCACACGGGTCATGAGCACCAGACATTTCTGTCCGTTAGTCAGGGCGGTGAAGGTACGAGTCTTAAACTTCCATTTATGATACTCAATCCAACGGTACTTGTCCTGCTGTTCTTTCTCAAAAGTAGCAGAGGTACGGTCGGTGGCAAGATGCTCATAGTCCTTCTTGTCGAAGGCTGACCAGGGCGGAGTCAGGGTGACAGATGCCATGAACTCAGAGCCACGACGCGGGAAGAGCTGGTTATCAGTAGAGGTACGTGACAGGATCACACCCAAGTTAATGTTATTACAATTACCATTACTGATAATGAAGTAGTTCCAATCACGCAACATATAGCGGGTATATGACAACTGGACAGACAACTGGAAATAGTCGTCAGGCCAGCGCAAACGCTTACCCCATCCGATAGTGGCACCGAACATCTTGATATACTTGTCGTCATCCAGCATGGCATCATAGTTATAGCCATAACCCGTCGTACCGTAACCCGACATATAGTTCCAGTAGTTATTATAGAGGTTATTGTTACGATAGCTGCTGGAAATATCACTCTGCTTAGAATAGAACGCACTAACACTCAAGGCATTCGGACGTTTGCCACCAAACCATCCTGTACTATAGCCCGTAGAGATGGAGCTGTAGTAACGTCCATTGGTCTGTAAGGACAGTGACAACTGCTCACCATCACCAATCGGCATGATACCACGGTGCATCTTATTCTTACCGAAGAGGTTACGCATGGAGAAGTTATTCAACTTGATACCTACACGTCCTATGATACCCGTCTGGCCCCAACCGAGGGAGAACTCCAACTGGTCATTAGATTTCTGTTCCAGTTCCCAGTTGATATCCACCGTACCATCCTCATAGTTAGGCTTGATATCAGGATTCACCTTCTCAGGGTCGAAATAACCCATAGAGGCTATCTCACGGGCGGAACGCTGGATAGCATCTTTCGAGAACAGGTCACCAGGTTTTGTACGCAACTCACGACGGACGACCTCTTCATAAAGACGGTCGTTACCATAGATACGGACATTGCTGATATGTGCCTGTGTTCCCTCTTGGATACGCATCTCCAAGTCAATGGAGTCACCTACGATATTCACTTCCGTCGGGTCGAGGTTGTAGAAGAGATAACCGTTGTTCCAATAATAGTTTCCCACGGCATCTTCATCCTCCGACAGACGTTTCTTCATCAGTTTCTGGTTGTAGACATCACCCTTCTTCATACCCAGTACGGCATTCAGATAGTCAGAAGTCACCACGGTATTACCAACCCACGTGATATTACGAAGGAAATAACGCTGACCCTCGTCTACTTTCACATAGACATTGACATGCTTCTCGTCATTGTTCCATACGGAATCCTTCAGAATAACCGCATCACGATAACCCAGTTCATTGTATTTCTCAATCAGTTCTTTCTTGGCTTCCTCATATCGCTCCGGTGTAAATTTCTTTGCCTTGAAGAGGTTACCCAACTTACCTGCCTCGTTAATCTTACCAAAGGCACCTTTCTTAAACAGATTACCTTTGATCTTTTTGGAAGAAAGCTTTTGATTCCCTTCAAAGATGATATGACGCACCTTCATCTTGTCTTTCTTGTCGATATTGACATCCAGGATAACCATGTTCTTATCCGTCACATCATCACGCTGTACAATTTCGATCTCGGCATTCTTAAAACCCTTATCATCGAAATAGCGCTTGGCGAGAATCTTGGCACGGTCTATCATGTTGGGGGTTATCTGACTGCCACGCATGATACCGAGCTTTGCCTCCATGTCCTCACGTTCCGATTTCTTGATACCGTTATAGTTGATTCTGCTGACACGGGGACGCGTAGCAAGATTGATGCACAAATAAGCCTTGGAGCCAACAATGGAGTCTGCCGTGATAGACACACGGGAGAATAGTCCATGACGCCAATAACGCTTGACGGCATCAGTAATCTCAGAACCGGGAATAGTAATGACCTGTCCTACGGAAAGTCCCGAAAGTCCAATCAGCACATAATCCTCATACCCTTCCACTCCTTTGACGGAAATACCGCCAATCTCACAAGTTCGAGGTGTACCTGCATAAGAAATGTCAGGATTGACAATCACATCCTGTGCCATCAACTGCGTGCCCATCGCAAACAGTAATGTCAGTAATACGGCTGTCTTTTTGATATATCTCATAGTTTCTCTTCGTTTTCTATTTGTTGCTCTGTCTTACCGAAACGGCGCTGACGATTCTGATAACTGGCAATCGCTTTGTGGAGTGTCTCCTCGTCAAAGTCGGGCCAATAGGTATCGCAGAAGTAGAACTCTGAATAGGCACATTGCCAGAGCAGGTAGTTGGAGATCCGGACCTCACCGCCTGTACGGATGAGCAAATCAGGATCAGGCATCCATGCCGTCCACAAGTGCTGACTGATAGTTTCCTCATTGATCTCGTCAACACTCATCTCACCGTTCTGCACCTTACGAGCAATGACCTTGGAAGCGTTCACCAGTTCTTGTTTGGATGAATAGCTCATAGCAATGGTCATCGCCATTCCGTCGTACATTGCTGTATCCTCCTCCATCGAGCGCAACTTGTCCTGTACACTCTTGGGAAGGCGGTCGCGATCACCTACCACATGGAAGCTTACATTATTGTTATGGAACAAATCCATCTTGATGAAACTGAGCACCAGTCCCATCAGTGCCTCCACCTCGTAGGCGGGCCTGTTGAAGTTCTCTATGGAGAAGGCATAAACCGTCAGGTACTTCACACCTAAGTTAGAACAAAGGGTGGTGATGTTCTCCAGGTTGTCGAGTCCTGCCTTATGGCCAAACGTACGATCCAGTCCACGATCCATCGCCCATCGTCCATTGCCGTCCATGATGATGGCAATGTGCCGCGGGATTCGTGTCATATCCAACGATGTCGTCATATCTCTTTTTCTTTACTCTTATCTTAATTCATAATACCCTTACTCCCTGTCATTATGACAGGTCTTACATTTTGCCCATATATCATAGGTCAGCGACAAACGCAGATGGCTATAGCAGTCGGTATTCTTGAAAAGACCGCTGCTCTTGATACCATAAGGATCCTTCACACCGTCCAGCATATCACTCGTCGTGAAATGCATCGTCCATTCAAGGGCTAAGTTCATACGCTCCCCTAATTTATATTTCACACCTGCGCCGATAGGCAGGTTGAGGGCTATCTCCGTCTTTTCGGGTTTCACAAATGTTGCACCTAATCCTATATATATATAAGGTGTGATACGTTGTGCCCCACGATATTCCCTTCCTGTACCATAAGGCCAGAAATTATACTCATATCGTATCCCTGCGTCCACAATACCATGATTAAAGTCTGTCTCTGGCAGGTCAGGATAGAATGTCTCTACATTCTTGGAGGAGCCTTTGATCTTGCCATAACTCACGTTCAGGGCAAGTGCCATGCGTGGGTTGAACTTATAGCGTCCCAGCAAGGTGAACATCGGCTGCATATTCTTGAAAAGATTCCCATTAAAGTCACCTTGATAGGCGACAAGACCTATTCCTCCTCCTACCTCAGCGCGGTATTCAGGAGCATCCTGTGCACTGAGCGAGACCGTGAAGATGGTCAGTAAAACAGAAAAGAGGGCCTTTCTCAACATCATCCTTATTCTTTCTTTTTCCAAGCAAGACGATTCAGGTGACCTTGCCAAACTTCCCCGCTCTCACCACTGACAAGCCATATCTCACTGCCGTCAGTAGCGGCGGAAAATGACAAGGTACTGCAGTTGAAGTCTATAGGGAGTTTGTAGGTTGATTGTGTCTTCCAGATCAGACCATTGTCGCGACTCTGGTAAATCGGTGAGAACTCTCCGTCTTTGACACCCCAAGCCAGGATACCATCATCATAGACTATCATCACCAAATTCTTCAACTGTGGAAGGGCAAAGCGGTTTTCGTCAGAACGGTCCATATATATCCATTTGTCTTCCAGCCCCTGCAAGTCATACTCCACAATCTTACGCCATACGGAGGCGATGTCATTGACAGCGGGAGAGATACCAGCTATCAGGAGGTAGTCTGCATAATAGGTCATTTTTACAGGAAAACAGACAGCGGCTATGTCTTCCGAAGGCAACCACGCAGCATCTGCATCGAGAAAGTCTTCCTCCCAGGGGTATCCGGCTCTGGTAAGCATCATCTTTCCGTCTTCCGACAGACCGTAAAGCTCTATCTTACTAGCTGCTACCAACTGCTTAACAGGTACGTCATCCATCATGACTTCCCAGGTGACACCATCGCTGGATCTTTTCAAAACGCCGTTGACAAGGGTGAACAGGTCTCCCTGAAGGGTAAAGAGATTACGGTAGGCGTTCTCATCATCCAACTCGGTAAGTGTTGTCCATGACTCACCGTCCGTAGTGGTATAGCCCAGCGTCTTGCCTGCCTTGACACCATAAACGAAAAGGCGGTCGTCAATGGTCACTGCCTTCATCTTCTCCAAGGCAGCAATATCAGCATTGTCGTTATGACGCATCCAGATAAACTGTTCTCCTTCCTCTTTATGCACATTCACCTCCACAGTATACTCCTCATAACTAGAACCGTTACTGGCATAAACAAAGAAAGAACGAGGCGAGGAGAAATCAAGACTGTCTGAGGAGTTATAATAGAAAAGAGTATCACTTATCAGACTCTTATAAAGTACTGTCCCGTTATTCAAGGAAGCAATAGAGCAGACGACATGCTTGACATCTGTGCCCACAGGCAGAGAGTCTACATTGAAAATACGGTGATTATCCTCGTCAATGCTAAACTTATAGTCACTGCCTGTCACCAACACTTTATAAATAGAGTCCGCCCCTGTAGAGGAGGTAGTATGAAGATACCTGTTCAGCGTTCCCAAAGTGAATCCTGTGATAGCAGTATCATCATTTAACGTAGAATCACTATCCTTAGAATTCAGGCATGACGCCATCAGCAACACCGCTGTCAGCAAGCCGCACAAGACCTTTATTTGTTTCGTCATTTTGTTTAATTTCAATTTTTGGATGCAAATTTACTCACAATTCCGCAAATAGCGACATTTTTTGACCTTTTATTAAGTTAATTATATGATAATAGCCTATATTTTAGATTTTGTAAACAAAAAAAGAGCGCGGTATGAATCTCTCACTCCGCGCTCCTTCCTAACGGATATTGGTATTTATCAAAGTGATAACACTCAGAATTGTGGCAATTACTACCGATACCAACAGTGCCGTTGTTTGAAAATCTAATAACATAATCTTTACCTTAAATCTATTAACTACTAACCTAATGAATAACATTATAATCGTCTCGATTACGAGTGCAAAATTAATGCATCTTTATCAATAAAGGCATCAAAAAAGACGATTCCCGCAGAAATCGTCTTTTATTTTGATATAAGTCAATAAACGCTTACAGCTTTAGATCAAGCAACCTTGCCCTTCGCAGAGCGAAGTTGCTTTCGGTCCTAAGCCTTACAGCTTTGGACCTGCAGCGACAAGTGCCTTACCAGCCTCGTTGCCCTCGTACTTCTTGAAGTTCTTGATGAAGCGGGCAGCCAGATCCTCAGCCTTCTTGTTCCACTCTGCTGCATCAGCATAGGTGTCACGAGGATCGAGGATATTGGTTGCTACGCCCTCGAGCTCTGTAGGAACCTCGAAGTCGAAATAAGGAATCTTCTTGGTAGGAGCCTTCAGGATAGCACCACCGAGGATGGCATCGATGATACCACGGGTATCCTTGATAGAGATACGCTTACCTGTTCCGTTCCAACCAGTATTTACGAGATATGCCTTAGCACCGCTCTTCTCCATCTTCTTCACCAGTTCCTCAGCATACTTAGTAGGATGCAACTCGAGGAATGCCTGACCGAAGCAAGCAGAGAATGTAGGAGTAGGCTCAGTAATACCACGCTCTGTACCTGCCAACTTAGCAGTGAAACCAGAGAGGAAGTAATACTTCGTCTGCTCAGGAGTCAGGATAGATACTGGAGGCAGAACGCCGAAGGCATCAGCACTCAAGAAAATCACATTCTTAGCCTCTGGACCAGCGCTCTTACCATTAACCTTCTGAGCAATCTTCTCAATGTGGTTGATAGGATATGATACACGAGTATTCTCAGTAACGCTCTTGTCTGCGAAGTCAATCTTGCCGTTAGCGTCAACGGTAACGTTCTCTAACAGCGCATCACGACGGATTGCATTGTAGATATCAGGCTCGCTCTCCTTGTCGAGGTTAATCACCTTGGCATAGCAGCCACCCTCGAAGTTGAACACGCCCTCA
>JAGCOB010000005.1 GCA_017645645.1 Prevotella sp.
CGCTGAGCAGCACCGATCAGCTTACCGTTCAGCTCGGGGATAACGAGACCGATAGCCTTAGCAGCACCAGTTGAGTTAGGAACGATGTTCTGAGCACCAGCACGGGCACGCTGAACATCACCCTTGCGCTGAGGACCGTCGAGAATCATCTGGTCACCAGTGTAAGCGTGAACAGTTGTCATGATACCGCTCTGGATAGGAGCAAAGTCATTCAGAGCCTTGGTCATAGGAGCCAAGCAGTTGGTGGTGCAAGAAGCAGCTGAGATAACAGTGTCAGCAGGAGTCAGAGTCTTGTGGTTTACATTGTAAACGATAGTGGGCAGGTCATTGCCAGCAGGAGCAGAGATAACAACCTTCTTGGCACCAGCAGTCAGGTGAGCAGAAGCCTTCTCCTTAGAAGTATAGAAACCTGTGCACTCCAGAACAACGTCTACATCCAGCTTACCCCAAGGCAGCTCAGCAGCGTTAGGAATAGCATAGATGGTGATTTTCTTGCCATCAACCACGATAAAATCCTCACCAGCCTCAACAGTGTGCTTGTTCTCGCCGAACTTGCCACAGAAACCACCCTGAGCGGTGTCATACTTCAACAAATGAGCAAGCATTTTAGGGCTTGTCAAGTCGTTGATAGCTACTACCTCATAACCTTCAGCCTCGAACATCTGACGAAATGCGAGGCGACCGATACGGCCAAAACCGTTAATTGCTACTTTTGTCATTTTTACTAATATTATTTTAAAGGGTTTATAAAAATTTTCTCGTTTTCGGGCACAAAGTTACGAAAAAATATCTATATTTGCACTTGATTTCTGTCTTAATTAAGATTAAAGATTTAACATTAAACATTAAAAATGAGATAAATCAAGGACGAGAGTCTGAGATTGTAAAACATAGATAGCAATTTGTACATTTATAATTAATCATTTAAATTTTAAACGCTATGGGATTTATTAAAGAATTCAAAGAGTTTGCCATGAAGGGCAACGTGATGGACATGGCAGTCGGCGTCATCATCGGTGGTGCTTTCGGTAAGATCATTTCCAGTTTAGTAGAGGATGTCCTGATGCCTATCATCAGTTTAGCAACAGGTAACATCAGCTTTACAGATCTTTTCGTTACACTGGATGGAAGCAAGTACAACACACTTGCCGCTGCCAAGGAAGCCGGTGCAGCCGTCTTTGCCTATGGTCAGTTCATTCAGAATATCATTGACTTCATTATCATCGCATTCTGTATCTTCCTGATGATTAAGGCAATGAACAAACTCAACCGCAAGAAGGAAGAGCCTGCTCCTGAGGCTCCAGCAGGACCAACCCAAGAAGAACTGCTCGCAGAGATCCGTGACCTGCTGAAGACGAAATAAATCAAGAAATTCGTCCTATTATATAATATAAGGTGGCAAATGTTTGCCACCTTATATTTATTGTATAACTTTGCAACCGAAAATCGAATGATTTAGGATAATGAAGACTTTGGACTTTAAGCCGAAGATGGTTTCGGCACTCAAGAATTACAACAAGAAAACATTTGTTGCCGATTTAATGGCGGGTATTATTGTGGGCATCGTGGCCCTTCCCCTTGCCATTGCCTTTGGTATTGCCAGTGGTGTTTCCCCTGAGAAAGGTATCATCACTGCTATCGTTGCCGGACTCATGATCTCCCTCTTCGGAGGCAGCAAGGTACAGATAGGCGGACCGACCGGTGCATTTATCGTCATCGTCTACGGCATCATCCAACAATATGGTATGCAGGGGCTGACCGTCGCCACGCTGATGGCAGGTGTCTTCCTCATTCTCTTGGGAGTCCTTCGTCTCGGTACTATCATCAAGTATATCCCCTATCCAATCGTTGTCGGCTTCACCAGCGGTATCGCCGTCACCATCTTCACTACACAAATCAAAGACCTCTTCGGCATGACGATGGATGTCGTGCCCAGTGACTTCATTGAGAAATGGATTGCCTATATCTCTCACATCGGGAATATAGATCCCTGGAGTGCCGTCATGGGTATTGCCAGTGTGATTATCATTGCCGTGATGCCCCGTTTCTCGAAGAAAGTACCTGGCTCCTTGGTTGCAATTATCATCATCACGATTGCTGCTTTGTTGCTGAAGCAATATGCTGGTGTGACTTCTATCGAGACCATTGGTGACCGTTTCAGTATTAATTCGCAACTACCCGGTGCCGTCGTTCCTGCCCTCTCATGGGAGACCATCAAGGGACTGGTAGGACCTGCCGTCACCATCGCCGTACTCGGTGCCATTGAATCGTTGCTCTCCGCCACCGTTGCCGACGGTGTTATCGGCGACCATCATAACTCCAATACAGAACTCATCGGACAGGGTATCGCCAACATCGCCTCTCCACTCTTTGGTGGTATTCCTGCAACAGGAGCCATTGCCCGTACGATGACGAACATCAACAATGGAGGACGTACCCCGATGGCCGGCATCATCCATGCCGCCGTTCTGTTGCTCATCTTCCTGTTCCTCATGCCCCTTGCACAGTATATTCCGATGGCATGTCTTGCTGGAGTGCTGGTCGTCGTCTCCTATGGTATGAGCGGTTGGCGTTCTTTCCTCGCCATGCTGCGCAACCCGAAAAGTGACATCACCGTATTACTGATTACTTTCTTCCTCACCATCATCTTCGACCTCACCGTCGCCATCGAGTTCGGTCTTATCTGTGCCTGTCTTTTGTTCATGCGCCGTATGGCTGAGACCACAGAGGTACATGCCATTCTCAACGAAATTGACCTTAACGAGGATGCGGATATGGAGCGCGGTAACCTGGAGCACCTTACCATTCCCGAGGGTGTGGAGGTCTATGAGATTAACGGTCCATATTTCTTCGGGGCCGGTAACCGTTTCGAAGATATCATGGCACGCTATGGTAACCGTCCGAAGGTACGTATCATCCGAATGCGCAAGGTTCCGTTCATCGACTCCACCGGTCTGCATAATCTGGAGAACATGTGTCTGATGAGCCAAAAGGAAGGCATTACCGTTGTCCTTTCCGGTGTTAACGAGAAAGTCGAGGCTGTCCTGAAGCGTAACAATTTCAATGCCCTTTTAGGCGAGGAGAACATCTGTAACCACATCGACCTTGCCTTGGCACGTGCCAACGAGATTGTAGCGGAGCGCTAATCATCCATTAAGACAGCCTCTTCCACATCCTCATCGTCTACAGGAATAACGTCTTCGTCTTTTCTTTCCCTAGACTCTTCAGCCTGCTGGGGTGTAAGTAGTTGCTTTATTTGTTCTCTTTGCAGCCACCCCCAAACGGCAAAGCCAAGTAACAATACATAGATGAGGAACGCCCACCAGGATGTATACCACGGACCTTCGATAGTGATGTCTAGTTGGCTTTCAGTATCTCCCATCGTCCCGTCATCTTTCAGCATCCGCACACAAAGGGTATAACTGCCTGCAGGAAGCCCCATATAGGTGATGTCAGAATTGGAGGAAGTGGTTTTGATCCACTTGTCATTAAAGCCTTTCAGTCGATAGACGAAACGGGTATGGTTCTTGACACCGCCATTATTCGATGCCATTTGTATCGTAAACTGATTCTCACCGGACTTCAAAGTAATAGAACGTTCCAAGTCAAGTGCTTTTTTCAAAAGGACACGTCCGTTATACTTCGTGCCGACCTCTATTTCATCATTAAAGAGAACCAAGCCGCTGAATACCGGTTTCTCATCATTTCCGCCGTCATCCAGATGACGGGTATTGATGATATCCAGTCCATCCTGACCTCCTACCAACAAATATCCAGTACGGGTATAACAGATGGCACGTTGATTGAACGGACCAGGTTGCAGACCGTCACGGTCATTATAGCTGCGCACAGCAAAAGACCAACGCCCGTCCTCTTCCTTCTGTGGGGTGACATTGGAGATACCATGATCGGTGACTACCCACATCGAGTGTCTGGCATCCTCAGCGAGTGAAACAACATTGGAGCCATAGAACCCGGATTTCATATCCAGCAACTGCATTTGTCCCGCTTTCCGGTCATACACGCTCACACCTGACGGAGATGCCTGCCATAGCAAGCCACGACTATCCATCAGTGCCTGCGTTGTTGCCGAGGAAATAGTAACAGTATTGTCATCGTGAGGTTTTGCCAGATTGATGACCTTCATCGTCTTGGGGTTGATGAGTGCACAGTATTCCGAATTACCTGCCAATATCCATCCGTTGGATGCGCGGGAAATACTATTCGTCCATACCGTCTTGATAGTAGAATTATCTTCTGTGAAAGAACGCTGACGACCTGTATGTTTATCCATCCGTACTACGCCACCACCCAGGACACCAATCCAGATATTTCCCCAGTAGTCTTCTGTAATCCCCCAGATATTATTGGTCATAAATGCACTGCCCGGTGTAGATACCGTGTAATTCTTCCATTGTCCGTTCTTGTATCTCAGCAAACCTCCTTCCCATGTTCCAAACCATAGACTGCCGTCACTTGCCGCATAATTACCTACCACGATATCACTGGACACCCCAAGGGTCTGCTTGGTATAGGTCTCAACAACCTCCAGCGTCTTCGGCTCTACTTTTAGGATACCACCACTGTTCAATCCCAGCCAGTAATAACCTTCATTATCTTCACATATACCATTGATATCTCCCAGGGCAAGACTGTTGAAATTGGTCATGGCATCCGCACTCATGGCTATTCCGTTTTTATAGGTAGTTATCCACATCCTGCCAAGCTGGTCCTGATACAGATGCTTTGCCGTAATATCCGGCAAGGATGTTTCGTCGCCTTTGACATTCGTGAACTGACGCCATTCTTTGTTCTTGAAATCGAGCAACAAGACTCCCATGTGGTCTGTTGCCACCCACAGCAAACCTTTCTGGTCATAACGGACTTCCCAGACTATGATGTCGTCAGGTACGTTAGTAAATCCTTGAGCACGCATCAGTTCTGTCAAGGAAGTATACCAGCGTTTCTCCTGAGGAACATAGATATAGGTGCCTACAGAATGGGTAATCACCCATATAAGTCCCTGATGGTCCACATAAACCCAATAGTCATTATAGGCATTCAGGTTTTTCTTCACATGGTCTTCTTTCCACAACACCTTGCCCTGCTCACCGTTCACACACATCAGTTCGCCAAGGTTTGATACCATCAGCATGCCTTCCTTGGTCTCAGCATAGGCAGTGATGCCAAATTCCTTGGTGAAAGCCAACGGTCCATAGCCGAAAGGAATCTGTTTGATGTACTTACGATGGGGGTCGTAATAGTAGAAACCGTTATCGTATGTCTTAATCCAATAGTTTTTCTTAGAGTCGACATACATGCTCTCCACTCCTCCTTTGATGCCTTGTTGGGCAAGCCATACAGAGGGAGAACGGTCTACTTTCTCTGTCACGGGATCGTATATGGAATAGTTCATTCCATGATCTATCCATAAGCGTCCGTCATGTCCCTCCTGAATCTCGTCAATACGATTACTACGCAACGTCATGGTGTCGCGCTCAAAAGAGTAGAAAGTCCTGAACCGATAGCCATCATAACGGCATAAACCGAACTGTGTACCCAGCCAGACATATCCGTGGGAATCCCGCAAGACACTGTTTACCTGAGAGTTCGATAATCCATCACGGGTATCTAAACGGCGGAACTTCACATCTGGAATCACTGCCATGGCGACAGATGAAACCAAGAGTAATAGAAGAACTATACAGAAGGACTTTTTGTTCATTGGTATGAATTATTTCAGTTTGTATCTGCAAATATACACCTTTTTCGCAATACTACCAAACAAATCTCGATTATTGTTTTTGACAGCGGAGATATTTAGAATATGATTCTTTCAGCCTCGGCACGGGCTGGTTTACCTGTTTCCGTCATGGGAAGACGGTCAATATGGAGGTATTGGCGAGGCTTCCAGTATTTGGGTAATACCGCTTGGCAACATTGGCGGACGGTATCAAGATTTTGGGACTCCGTCAACAAGACAACCTGTTCGCCGAGTTTCACATCAGGTGCCTTGGTAATCATAAAGGGAACGGAGAGATGAGGTCGCAGAAGTCGCTCCACTTCTTCTATCTGTATCTTGATACCACCTGAGCAGATGATATTGTCCTTACGACCAAGGATGCGGAATTGTTTAGTGGAGAGTGGAGAGTTCGGCGATATCGTTAGTGACCAAGGGACCGTCGTGGACGGCAGGAGCATTGATGACGAGGCAATTCTCCTCGTTAAGGGACACATCAACGCCCTCGAAGGGTGTGTACCAATCGCTACGCTCTGGTCCGTTGAGACGACGGAGAGCAATATGCGATAGCGTTTCCGTCATGCCATAGGTGCTCCATATATTATTGGGAAAATCTTTCAATGCGTCCGCTAACTCATCGCTGATAGCACCGCCTCCAATGATAAGGTGGCGGATATTCTTCAGACATTCTCGCTCCTCTGGTACCTGCAGGGAATTCCATACCTGCATGGGTACCATTGCAGCGAAATCTATAGGGACGTTACATTCGGGGTGTTTGGAGGCTCCAAACGGGTGACTTGAAGGCTCCAAACACATCAAATGGAGGCTCCAAACCAAAGCACGTACCACCACCATCTTGCCTGCGATATAGTCGAGGGGCATACACAGCAGGGCGGTATCACCCTCCTTTAATCCGAGGAACTGACACGTGATCCGTGCCGAAGCCTCCATGCGTCGTTTCTCCACCAGCATCGGCTTTGGTTGCCCAGTGCTTCCACTTGTATGCACCAGCACCGTCTCCGAGGGGTTATTCCACTCCTCAAGGAATTCCTTCAGTGTCAACTATGAATTGAATTATGAACTACCCAAAGCTTATCTCCTCTTATCTCCAAAGGCATGGTGATATTATCCGTAAAGAGTTGTCCTGTGCCCAATCCTTGTGACATACGGATATCAGGACCATAGATGTCTGCTGTCAATTGAGCAATGGCATTCAGTCCCACATTACTCTCCAAGGCAGAGGTAATCCAAGAACCGATACCCATATCGTTGGCAATGTCAATCCACTCACGTACACCCATCATGCCACCATGTAACGACGGTTTGAGGATGATATAACGGGGACGGATGATGTTCAACATCTGCCGTTTCTGGTCAGGATCGTTCACGCCTATCAGTTCCTCATCCAATGCAATGGGCAATGGAGACTCACGACAAAGTTCCGCCATATTCGCCCACTGTTTCGCCTTGATGGGTTGTTCGATGGAATGCAGGGCGTATTGTGACAATAGTTCAAGTTTATAGAGTGCCTCTTCGAAGGGAAAAGCTCCATTGGCATCCACCCGTAACTCCACCTCATGATAACTATATCGCTCGCGGATCTTCTTGATGAGTTCCAGTTCGGCATCGAAGTCAATGGCACCAATCTTCAATTTGACACAACGAAAACCCTGCGCCAGTTTCTGTTCGATGCGCTCCTGCATTTCCTCATAGGTCCCCATCCATACCAAGCCATTGATAGGAATACCAACTTCACCCCTACTAAAAGGAGTTGAGTGTTGAGTTTTAGCAAAATTCAACATGGCTGTTTCCAATCCGAAAAGCATGGATGGATAGTCACGCATCGTCTCGAAAAATGCCGATACAGCTGCAGCGCCCTGTTGATAGGCGGCAGCAAATTCTTCACTCTTCACTCTTAACTTTTCACTATAATCGGGGATATCGTCGCAACTCAATCTCGGCAAGGGGGCACACTCTCCTATTCCGACAGCATCACCATCCGTCATCTTTACCAGCCAAATCTTCCGTTCCGTATAGACACCACGGGAAGTTCCTGCCGGCTGTTTGAAATGGAGTACACGCTCCTCAATATCAATTTTCAATTCTTCAATCCTTAAATTCTTCAATCCTCCTACGGGATCTTTGGATACTGCTCGAAATCCGGCTTACGCTTCTCCAAAAACGCCTTACCACCTTCTTGTGCCTCATCCAAGAAATAATAAAGCATGGTGGCATCGCCAGCCAGTTGCTGGATACCAGCCTGTCCGTCGAGTTCGGCATTCAATCCTGCCTTAATCATACGCAGGGCAATGGGTGAACGTTCCATCATCTCCTCTGCCCAAGCAACACACTCATCTTCCAACTGATCGAAAGGCACGACTTTATTCACCATACCCATCTCCTCAGCCTCCATGGCAGAATACTGACGACAAAGGAACCATATCTCACGCGCCTTCTTCTGTCCGACGATACGGGCAAGGTATGACGAGCCGAAGCCTGCGTCAAACGAGCCTACCTTTGGACCTGTCTGTCCGAAGATGGCATTCTCGGAGGCAATAGTCAAATCGCATACCAGATGCAACACATGTCCACCACCAATGGCATAGCCGTTGACCATCGCAATAACGGGTTTGGGAAGTCGACGAATCTGCATCTGCACGTCCAGTACACTCAAACGGGGTACCCCTTCGTCATCGACATAACCACCACGTCCCTTCACATGCATGTCACCACCAGAACAGAACGCCTTATCGCCAGCACCTGTCAACAATACCACCCGGATGTTCTGCATCTCACGACAAAGGGCAAATGCCTGACTCAGCTCCAATGTCGTCTTGGGTGTAAACGCATTCCGATAGCGAGGACGATTGATGGTAATCTTCGCAATCCCATGATACTCCTCGAAGAGTATCTCCTCAAACTTCCTGATTTCTTTCCACGTTCTTTGTGCCATAACCTTTATTATATTTATACTTACCCATTCAACTGGATGCTCTCAATGCGGAGTTTTATCTGACCTGCAGGGACACGGACTTCCACAATATCACCCACCTTCTTGTTTAATAACGCCTGTGCTATAGGCGACTTGACAGAGATTTTCCCTTCACGGAGGTTTGCCTCATGGGGACTGGCTATCGTGTATGTCATCTTGCTATTGTTAGTCAGATTGGTCATCTCCACCTTACAGAGCAGTTGCACACTATCTGTTCCAAGTCTCGACATATCAATGACACGAGCATTGGCAAGGACTCTTTGCTTGAAACGAATCCTACTTAACAGTCGTCCCTGTTCACGTTTGGCTGCATGATATTCGAAGTTCTCGCTAAGGTCACCTTTATCACGTGCCTCAGCGATAGCCTCTCTTACCTGAGGCAGTTCCACGCTCTCTAATTGACGGAGCTCGGCAACGAGTTTATCGTAGCCCTCCTGTGACATATATTCCATAATCTTTTTATTTCTTCAATGAATGATAATAATCTCTGAATACTCGCTCATCCTCTGCTGCATCGGTGAAGACCTCCAAGAGCATCGGGCATTCACTCTCTTCCTGAAGCAGGCGGTCGATGCCCTTTTGCATTTCTTGCATATTCTCCGCTTTCATATAGAAGACGTTGTTCTGCTGGCATATCCCAACAGCAGAAGTATGATGTTCTGCTGCCACAAAACGGTCACGAACGGGACTTTGTTCCAGTCCTGGCAACATATTGAAGATACCGCCCTTGCCATTATTCATCAATAAGATGCGGAAGTTACCACGCAGGTTCTGATTCCATAACGCATTCTGGTCATAGAAGAAACTGAGGTCGCCGATGACACAGAACACAGGGGCGTCCGTCACACATGAGAAGCCTGCCGCTGTAGATAACGATCCATCAATGCCATTGACACCGCGATTGCAATATACCTCATGACAGGCATAGATGTTCGCAAGGCGAATAGAAGTGCTGTTCGCATAGTGAACTGAAAATTGAGAATTGGAAATTGAAAATTCATGTTCCAACCACTTCACGGTTGCCATCTGGGAATAGGCAGGCTGATAGGCTATGGCATGCTGGCGCACTTTCTCCAAGAGTTCATCCCATTGCTGAACAAAGGGATGTGGCTGTTGCTCCAGCATAAAACGAATCTGGTCGGCAAGCACTTTTCCATCGCCTTGGATGACATGTGTGAGATTCATGAAGGTATCGTTTACCTCACCAGTCTCGTTCACTGCCCATGTCTCTTTTGCCTTCCGCAAGAAATGCTTCACACGTTTGCTGACGATGGAACCTCCTATATACAACACGAAATCAGGAACGTACCTTTCATCATCTCCAACCAGACAGACCGCCTCATCCATATTCGGATTCATCGGCTGTCCTGTAATGAACATCGGACGCTTTGACTGCATGAACATCCGCACCACATGACTCATGGTGTGATTCGGCATATCTGCAGGCAACAGTTCTATTTTCCGCTCTTCTGGTAAGGTGGATACTGAAAAATCAAATAAAGGTTCACTGATAGGCACATTGATATGCACAGGGGCATGACGTACCATCAGTACCTCGTTCACAAGACGGTTGCAGTACCAATGTTGCTCGTCAGTCGTAGGCTCTGGCAAGGAAACAGCCTTCTTGACAAAACGTCCTAAAGCATCAGACTGCGGTAATGTCTGACCATCCAACTGGTCTATCCACTGGGGAGGACGGTCGGCACTGATGACAACTAAAGATACATGTTGATAATAGGCCTCAGCGACAGCAGGGGCAAGATTGAGCAATGCTGTACCACTGGTGACACAGACAGCAACAGGATTGTTATAAGCCTGTGCCATTCCCAACGCATAGAATCCTGCACTGCGCTCATCCGTTACAGACCAGCACTGGATATCCGGACACTCGTTCAGGTTATGCACAATAGGCGCATTACGACTACCCGGGCATACCACCGCATGACGAATGCCATGAGCCACCAACAATGAGGTTAATATGTTTACATTCTCCTTATTACTATACATGATTGATGATATTACGCATGGTATCCATTTTTATTTCCGTCTCCTGCCATTCCTGTTCCTCCGTGCTGTCTTTCAGGATACCACCGCCTGCATACAGGCGATAGCCATTCGAGAAAATCTCCATACAACGGAGGGTGACAAAAAGACTCGTCTTGTTCTCCACCATCAACGGGCCCATAAAACCACTATAGTAACGACGGTCGTGATGCTCATTTTGCAGAATGAAACGGAAGGCTTCCTGTTTGGGTAAGCCACAGACGGCAGGCGTGGGATGAAGAACCTGCAAGAGCTCCCCGATCCTCTTTTCCTCCAATCTGAAATGGAAGTCGCTGCGTAAATGAGCAAGATGACCAGCCCGGATGGTCTTCGGTCCTTCTTCTTTGAAATCAGACGTGAACCGCTCCAACTGTTCCGTGATATACGTCGCCACATACCGTTGTTCCTGGATATTCTTGTCGCTCCAGCGAACATCATCCTCATAGGGCATCGTACCAGCAAGGGCAACCGTCTGCCATTTCTCTCCACTGCCTGCCAACAGTATCTCCGGGGTTGCCGTCAGCCACGTCCCACTCTGCGAGGTATACACAAGACTGACAAACACACGAGGATAACGCTCGCAGGCCTGTAAAAACAATTCAATAGGAGATATATCGTTCTGACAATCCACCCATAGACTTCTTGACAAAACCAACTTGGTGAAGTCATCATTCATCAGATGGGCATGGAAATTGGCAAAGTCAATATGATAGTCTTGACGAGAATCCGCAGTGGGAATCAAGGGGACAGATTTCTGATTGGGTTGAAAACCATAACCATGCAACCTATCCCCTTGATTCTCTGGAAGCACATCTATAACCACTCTGTCAGGACGTATCAATAACAGAGACTGCTTATCACTATCAAAAGGAGCCACCACGAATCCCGTCCTCCCACTCAACTCCGTACATGACACCAGTTCAAGCGGATCACCTGAGATTTGCTCTACCAAGGTATAGTGTTGCTCATACGGTAGACGGAAAAGGGCAAAAGCCGACATACTTACTTATGGTTTTTGATAATATAGTTTGTCACCCTGACAGTAGAAATCAGTTCTTCTGCTGAGTTCCTGATCTCCACATGCCATACATGAAGTGTAGTTCCACGATGCTGTAGACGGGCATAGGCTGTCACCGTATCACCTTCACTGACAGCCTGTACATGACTGCCGCTGACCTCAATGCCGACACAGGCACATCCAGGGCATAAGGCAGACGAGCCTACCCCTGCGACATTCTCCGCTAGGGCCAGAGAGGCACCGCCGCTCAGAAAGCCAAACGGCTGACGGTTGCGCTCATCCACCTTCATCTGTGCCAGACACGTATCGTCCTCGGGCGTGGAGATAAACTCCATTCCGAGGACGGTACTCAAATTGGGCTTGGCATTAATAATCTCGTTAATTCTCTCTACGTCCATTTTTCACTATTCACTTTTCACTTAAACAGTGAATATTCAGGAACCTCCCATGCAAGGGCACTGGCACCTAACACGTCACGTTCCCTGTCATCCAACTTTGAGACAAATATCTTGACTCTGCCCCGCATATTACCAAACACTTGCTGTTCAAATACTTCACGAGTAGGCTCCAAAAGCCACTTGCCAGCATGTGAGATACCGCCCGTCAAGATGATGGCCTGCGGATTGATAATACTTGCATAGTTTGCCAAACCGATACCAAAGACTTGTCCTGTACGACGGTACACCTCTATCGCCATTGCATCACCCTTGTCACAACACTCGGTAATCGTACGGGGCGACAATTTCTCAAGACTACGCATCAAAGAAGGTTCATCAGACTCTTCCATCAATTCACGGGCCGTCTGTACGATACCCTTTGCACCAACATAAGCTTCAAGGCATCCTTTCTTTCCGCATCCACAGAGTCGCCCTTCTTTTTCAATACAGGTATGACCGAACTCACCGGCAAAGCCTTCATGGCCCAAATGCTCATATCCTCTGGAGAAGAAGCAACTGCCTAGTCCTACGCCCAGATTGATGATGATAAAATCTTTCATACCATGAGCAGACCCAAAAGCATGTTCTCCTAAGGCAGACACATGGGCATCATTGGCCACAGCGACAGCTAGTCCCAGTCGGTCACGGATCATGGCTGCCAAGGGTACCACACCCTTCCATGGCAGGTTGGGGGCATTCACGATACAACCGGTGATAGAACTGGCACTAGGACAACTGATACCTATTGAACGAATAGTCTCATATCCACCGTTCGCCTCAACCATCATGATGATTCTCTCACTCAAGACCGTCACAAAGTTGTTGATCTCATCACAATCTTCCGTTGCGAAACTATCTTCCGCTATGATATTCCCACGAATATCAACAATCGCGTAGGTTGTCAACTCATTACTGATATCAACACCTACAACTCTCGTTTTAATGTTCTCTTCTTCCATGAAATAAGAATAACAATTGATTTTTATCTATTTAAACAGCGAATACTCTTTTACCTCCCAGGCTAGGGCACTGGCTCCCAACGCATCACGCTCACTATTGTTCAATGGTGAAATGAGTATTTTAACCTTGCCCTTCAGATTCTGGAATATATTTGCCTCAAAAGACTCCCTTAGCACATCCATAATCCATTTGCTAAAGAGCGTCATATCACCCGTCATGATAATGGCTTCCGGATCAAGCAGTGACGCATAGGTTGCCAAGGCACTTCCCAGGAAACGACCTGTCTGCTGAAAAGTCTCAAGGGCTACTTCATCACCTTGTTCACAAGCATCTGCGATGACTTGTGGAGTTATTTCCTCCACTTCCTGTAAGATACTTTTCTTTCCTGTTGTCTGAATAATCTCCTTAGCCGTCTTCGCCATACCACGGGCGGAGGCATATTCCTCCAAACAGCCACGATGACCACAGTTGCACTGTCGTCCGTTTTCATCAATACAGATATGGCCGAACTCTCCGGCAAAGCCCTCTGTCCCTAAATAGGGATGACCGTCTATGAAAATACAACTCCCCAATCCGCCATGGCTGAATGAGATTACAATGAAATTCCGGAAACCATGAGCTGCACCAAAAGCTTTCTCACCGACAGCCGTCACATGGGCGTCATTACCCAGGGCAACAGCCAATCCCATCCGGTCGCGCAACATGGCTGCCAAAGGTACATGTCCTTTCCATGGCATATTAGAAGCGTTCTCCATACTGCCCGTAACAAAATTACCACTGGGAGCACTCACACCTACCGAACGGACACTTTCATATCCGCCATTTTGCTCGACAAGTGCGATAATTTTCTCGCTAAGTACAGTGACATATTCATTCACGTTAGGATAATCAGAAGTCCGGAAGCTCTCTTTGGCGAGAATTCCACCTTGAATATCCACAACAGCGTAGGTCGTTTGCTCCGTATTGATGTCAACGCCTATCACGTGTCTTTTAACTACATTCTCACTCATAAATTATCATATTTATAAAAATAGAGAATATTCCTTCACTTGCCAGGCAAGAACACTGGCACCCAGTACATTGAGATCCTTTTCATCACAGAGAGAAGTCAGAATCTTGACCTTACCTTTCATATTATGGAACACATGTTCCTCAAAAGCCTTATCCGCAGGTTCCAGCAACCATTTGCCAGCCTTAGAGACCGTCCCTGCCAGGATGATGGCCTCAGGATTCACCATTGAAGCATAATTGGCAAGGCCAATTCCTAATGCATGTCCTGTCCGGCGCATGACTTCTATGGCAAGTTCATCACCTTGGTTACAGAATTCTATAATCAGTTTTACGGTTAACTGTTGGACTTGCCTCATCACAGAAGGCGTGTCACATTCTTCCATCACCTCTCTTGCAGTCAGGAGGACACCCTTTGCTGCCGTATAAGCCTCCAGACAGCCCTGTTTTCCACAGCCGCACTGACGACCTCCGGGAATATAGGTAGTATGCCCTATCTCACCGGCAAAGCCGTTCGATCCCTGATAGACTATTCCATTACTGAACAAGCAACTTCCCATTCCACTGCCTAGGGTCACCAAGATAAAATCCTTCATGCCATGAGCTGCACCAAAGGCATGCTCCGCCATGGCTATCACATTCGCATTATTATCAACAGCAACTGCTAGTCCTAAACGGTCACGCAACATCGCTGACAAGGGGACGATACCTTTCCAGGGGAAATTCGGAGAATTCTCAATACACCCCGTACGGAAATTACCGCTCGGAGCACTGATACCTATAGAACGGACACTCTCAAATCCGCCATTTGCCTCCATCAAGATTACTATGGAATCTGCCAGTTTGGTAATAAATTCACTGATATTAGGATAATCAGTCGTCACAAACTCATCACGGGCCAATAGTTCTCCTCGTATGTTGACAATGGCGTACATCGTCTTGTCAATACGGATATCCACCCCTATGACATTTGTCTTTAAATTATTGTCTATCATTATTAAGCGTTAGTATTAATTTCGCAAATATAGGAAGAATTCCTCATCTAACCAAATAATGTCCGTTTTTTTAGCAATTATTTAACGTCGCAATAAGAATGAATGATAAAAAAACATAAAATGGAAGATGTCTCAAATAATTTTCGTAACTTTGCTGAATAAAATCCTGCGAAAGTAGGCCACACTTAGGAAAAACTCAAATAAAATTTGGTTTTTCACTCAGTTTGCACTACCTTTGCAACCATATATGTATAATAGAAAAACAATATGAATGTTTTAGAACTCAGTGAACAAGAGATTGGCAGGCGCGAGAGTCTGCAGGAGTTACGCGAGATGGGCATCAATCCCTACCCTGCCGCAGAATACCCGACAAACGCATTTTCTACCGACATACGTGACAACTTCCGTGATGAAGACGAGCCCCGACAGGTTTGTATTGCCGGTCGTATGATGAGTCGCCGTGTCATGGGAAAGGCCAGTTTTGCGGAAATTCAGGATAGCAAAGGACGAATCCAAGTATATATCTCCCGTGACGACCTCTGTCCGGGAGAAGACAAAGACCTCTATAATAAAGTCTTTAAGCGTTTACTAGACATCGGCGACTTCATCGGTGTCAAGGGATTTGTATTCCGTACACAGACCGGTGAGATTTCCGTCCATGCCCAAGAGCTGACCTTATTGTCAAAGGCATTGAAACCACTCCCTATTGTAAAATATAAAGACGGTGTGGCTTACGACAAATTCGAGGACCCGGAGCTCCGCTATCGCCAACGCTATGTTGATCTAGTAGTGAACGAGGGTGTCAAGGACACCTTCCTACAGAGGGCAACTGTCATCAGGACACTCCGGAGAGTGTTGGATGAAGCCGGGTATACCGAGGTGGAAACTCCCACCCTGCAGATGATTGCCGGTGGTGCCTCCGCACGTCCGTTCATCACCCATTTCAATGCCCTCGACCAGGATATGTATATGCGTATCGCCACCGAGCTTTATCTGAAGCGACTCATCGTGGGCGGTTTCGAGGGAGTCTATGAGATTGGCAAGAACTTCCGTAACGAGGGAATGGACCGTAACCATAACCCGGAGTTCACCTGCATGGAACTCTATGTCCAGTATAAGGACTACAACTGGATGATGTCATTCACCGAAAAGCTACTCGAGACCATTTGTATCGCTGTGAACGGCAAGCCCGAGCGTGAGATTGACGGTAACATAGTATCGTTCAAAGCTCCATATCGCCGTCTGCCTATCCTCGAGGCTATCCAAGAGAAGACCGGCTTCGACTGCAATGGTAAGACAGAGGAAGAAATCCGTGCCTTCTGCAAGGAAAAAGGGATGGAGGTGGACGAGACCATGGGCAAGGGAAAGTTGATTGACGAGCTCTTCGGAGAGTTCTGTGAGGGCACCTTTATCCAACCGACTTTCATCACTGACTATCCCGTGGAGATGTCTCCCCTCACCAAGATGCACCGCTCTAAGCCAGGACTCACCGAGCGTTTTGAGTTAATGGTGAATGGAAAGGAGTTGGCTAATGCCTACTCGGAGTTAAACGACCCCATCGACCAGGAGGAGCGTTTCATTGAACAGATGAAACTTGCCGACAAAGGAGACGACGAGGCGATGATTATCGACCAAGACTTCCTGCGTGCACTGCAGTATGGCATGCCGCCTACCAGCGGTATCGGTATTGGTATTGACCGCCTCGTGATGTTGATGACCGGCAAGACCTTCATCCAGGAGGTACTGTTCTTCCCACAGATGAAACCTGAGAAAAAGATTCCCCAGAGTACTGTTGCCGAGTGGACTGAAATTGGTGTTTCCGAGGAATGGGTACCAGTCCTTCGCAAAGCAGGCTTCAACCTCATCTCCAACATTGCCTCAGAGAAGGCTCAGGGATTACAACAGAAAATCGGCGATATCGTCAAGAAATACAAGCTCGAACTTCAAAAGCCAAGCGTAGATGAAGTTCAGCAATGGATTGAGGCTGCAAACAAATAGTCAAATTATAATTGTCCAATAGTCAAATGTACGACTGCGGAAAAATAGCCATCATCGGAGGCGGTAGTTGGGCTACCGCCATCGCTAAGATTGTGGTGGGACATACCCGTCACGTCGGATGGTATATGCGTCGCGACGACCGTATTGAGGACTTCAAGCGTCTGGGCCATAACCCTGCCTATCTGATGAGTGTCCATTTCAATACGGAAGAGATTTTCTTCTCCTCAGACCTCAACAAGATTGTACAGATGTACGACACGCTGGTGTTTGTCACACCCTCTCCTTATCTGAAGAGTCACCTGAAGAAACTGAAGACCCGTATCCGCGACAAGTTCATCATTACTGCCATTAAAGGAATCGTCCCTGACGAGAATCTTGTCTGTTCTGAATATTTCCACCAAGTATATGATGTTCCCTATGATAACCTTGCCTGCATAGGAGGTCCCTCCCATGCAGAAGAAATTGCTTTGGAGCGTCTCAGTTATCTGACGGTGGGATGTGCCGACAGAGAAAAGGCACAGGCTTTTGCCGACATCATGACCAGTGACTATATCAAGACAAAGACATCTACCGATGTGATTGGTATTGAATACTCCTCTGTCCTGAAAAATGTCTATGCCATAGCCGCAGGTATCTGTAACGGACTCAAGTTCGGTGATAACTTCCAGGCCGTCCTGATGGCAAATGCCGTACAGGAAATGGCACGATTCCTAAAGGTGGTGCATCCCATAGAGCGTAATATCGTGGACAGTGTCTATCTAGGTGACCTCCTTGTGACGGGTTATTCCAATTTCTCTCGCAACCGTACCTTTGGAACGATGATCGGCAAAGGCTATTCCGTCAAATCGGCACAGATAGAGATGGAGATGATAGCAGAAGGCTATTTCGGTACCAAGTGCATGAAGGAAATCAACCGTCATTGTCATGTTAACATGCCGATTCTCGATGCAGTCTACAACATCCTGTATGAACGTATCTCCCCACAGATTGAAATCAAACTACTAACAGATTCATTTAGATAATAAACAATTATGAAGAACATTAAACTTGACATTTCAAAGGCTGCTTGTTTCCTTGAGGCAGGAGCCGTAAAGGCTTTCGAGCCTAAAGTGAAAGCAGCCCAAGAGGCTTTGGAAAATGGCACATGCCCTGGTAATGATTTCTTAGGATGGTTACATCTGCCCACAGAGATTACTCCAGCTTTCCTCAACGAGATTGAAGCTACCGCCAAAGTGCTGCGCGACAACTGCGAGGCTATCGTCGTAGCAGGTATCGGAGGCTCGTACTTAGGCGCCCGTGCCGTCATCGAGGCATTGAGTAACTCTTTTGGCTGGCTGATTCAGGATCAGAAAAAACCCACTATCCTCTTTGCCGGTAACAACATCGGTGAGGACTATCTGTTTGAACTGACAGAATACCTGAAAGACAAGAAGTTCGGTGTCATCAACATCTCGAAATCAGGAACGACAACAGAGACAGCCCTGACCTTCCGTCTGCTGAAAAAGCAGTGTGAAGCTCAGCGGGGTAAGGAAGAAGCTAAGAAAGTGATTGTGGCCGTGACGGATGCCAAGCGCGGTGCTGCCCGTACATGCGCCGACAAGGAAGGTTACAAGAGCTTCATCATCCCCGACAATGTAGGCGGCCGTTTCTCAGTACTGACTCCTGTAGGACTATTGCCCATCGCCTGTGCAGGTTTTGATATCAAGGCTCTGGTACAAGGTGCTCAGGATATGGAGAAAGTATGTGGCAAGGACGTTGCCTTCGACGAGAATCCCGCAGCCCAATATGCTGCCGTTCGTAACGCACTCTATGGCAAGGGCAAGAAGATTGAGATCATGGTGAACTACCAGCCCAAGTTACATTTCGTCAGCGAGTGGTGGAAACAGCTCTACGGAGAATCTGAGGGTAAGGACAAGAAGGGTATCTTCCCTGCCAGTGTTGACTTCACGACCGATCTGCACTCAATGGGTCAGTGGATTCAGGACGGTGAGCGCACCATCTTTGAAACGGTCATCTCTATCGAGGAGCCTGAGAAGAAATTGCTGTTCCCTGAGGATGAGGAGAATCTGGACGGTCTGAATTTCCTTGCAGGCAAGCGTGTCGACGAGGTGAACAAGATGGCTGAACTGGGTACACGTCTGGCTCATGTTGACGGTGGTGTGCCCAATATCCGTATCAGCGTACCGAAGTTAAACGAATATTATATCGGACAACTCATCTACTTCTTCGAGATTGGTTGCGGTATCAGCGGAAATGTCTTAGGTGTGAACCCCTTCAACCAACCAGGTGTCGAGGCATACAAGAAGAATATGTTCGCCCTGCTTGACAAACCCGGCTATGAAGCTGATTCAAAGGCTATCAAGGAGCGTTTGGCAAAAGAGCAATAATCTAGATCATCTAGAATATCTAGAATATCTAGAATAATGAAAGAAGCAATTCAGCAATATTTAGAGAAGCACGGCTTCGGACAATTCTGTCCGAAAGCCGTGCTTTTCGACATGGATGGTGTTATCTATAACTCCATGCCCAATCATGCCACGTCATGGCATCAGTCGATGAAGGACTTCGGACTGGACATGCCCTACAAGGGAGCCTATCAGTATGAGGGTATGCGAGGCGTGGAGACCATCAAGGTGCTGGCCAGAGCACAATGGAACAGGGAATTATCCGACGAGGAGGCCGGCACGATGTATGCCCACAAGGCAGAGTTGTTTGCCCTTCAGTGCAAGCAGACCCCAGCACAGATCATGCCTGGCATCAAGACATTGATGCAGTATATCAAAGATAATAAATGGAAAATCTGTGTGGTGACAGGCAGTGCACAACACGCATTACTCGACAAGTTGTTGATAGATTTCGATGGCTTACTACACAAGGACCTGATTGTGACCGCCTTCGACGTAAAACACGGCAAACCCAATCCCGAACCTTACTTAATAGGTATGCAGAAATGTGGTGTGGAACCTTGGGAAACGATGGTCGTCGAGAACGCCCCCTTAGGGGTACGAGCCGCTGTAGCCGCCCGTTGCTTCACAATCGCCGTGAACACGGGTCCTCTACCCGATGAAATGCTGCAAAAAGAAGGTGCTAATCTTGTTCTTCCTCGGATGACGGTTCTTGCTGAGGTGTTTCACCAGTGGTATCCATCTGCGTGTCACGCTGAATAGTGATTTGCCCCATACGTGACAGTCGTACTATCAAGGGAATATACTCATCGGTCTGGGGATGACAGACACTGGCAGCAAACTCCAACCAGTCACCTTCAACCTTGTCATAGACTAATCCTTCCAGTATTCCCGTTTTACGATAGTCGTCATCCAGATAACTGTTAAAGTCTTTCTTTGTGAACTGGTGACGGTAAAAGACGGAGCCGTCCTCACGGGAAACGACTAATGCTATCACATTATCCACAAACTTCTGTCCTGTCTCGTCGCTCACCATGGGCAGGGAATCGCTGGGATGACGGTCTATGGCAATGCGATAGGTACGTCCTATCCACCCGACTTCCTTGCTATCGGAATAAGATTGCAGGCGAACAGGCTCCTGTGGCTTAGGCTGTTCTACACGCTCAGTGATGATATCATCACTCTTTTTCTTTTCACTACATGCCATCAGTGTCAATACCAGACAGCAAACCATGAATACCTTGAATCTGTTCGTTTTCATCTTTCCCGTTTTTGTATGATGATGCAAAGATAATCATTTTCTCTTATATATCCTAACTTTTCAACGATTTTTCATCCAACGGATGCCCTCCCCTATCCATAGCACAAGGGAGGTAGAGACTACTATCACAAACCAGTCTCTGATACTCAATGGTGTCACATTGAACATCTTTCCACCAAGGGTGACAATGATAATCTGACCGAAGAAGATGAGTTGGACGATAAACAAGAAACCACGACAACCCTTTACCTTCAACGCACTCTCACTAGTGGCAAAAGCACGGGCGTTAAACATATTCCAGAACTGCAGCATGACGAAGATCGTGAAGAACATACTCTTCTCGTGATCGCTCCAGCCCTGATGGGCGAAATAATAGAACAAGGCGATGAGGATGACAAAAAAGAGGATACCTACCGTCAGGAAGTTCCATGCCATCTGACTATTGATGATGAAGGCACGACGGTCGCGTGGCTTCTCCTGCATCACAGCGGATGATGGTGGCAGAGAAGCCAATGCCATCGCAGCAAAGGTATCCATGATGAGGTTGACCCATAACATCTGCGTGACAGTCAGTGGAACCTCCGTACCCATGAAGGCACCAAACAAGACGACCAGACATGCCGCTACATTAACCGTCAACTGAAACAGGATGAAACGCTGGATATTCCGATAGAGCGAGCGTCCCCACATCACAGCCCTGCCGATACTGCTAAACGAGTTGTCGATGATTGTGATGTCGGATGCTTCCTTCGCTACAGACGTGCCATCGCCCATCGACAGTCCTACGTGTGCAGCTTTCAGGGCTGGTGCATCATTCGTGCCATCGCCTGTCACAGCGACGACCTGTCCCAGCGACTGCAGAGCTTCAACGAGTCGTTTCTTATCCATCGGACGGGCACGGGCTATCACTTTCAGGCTCATCACCCGTTCTCTTAGTTCTTCGTCCGACAACGCTGCAAAGGCAGGACCAGTGATCATCTGATCTTCCGTATCTTCATTCGTCCATAGTCCTACCTGACGCGCTATCTCCTTGGCCGTGGCCGGGGTATCGCCAGTGACAATCTTCACCATGATACCTGCATCGAGACATTCGCGGACAGCCGCTGGTACATCGGGACGTACAGGATCTGAGATGGCGACGATGCCAAGGAAGGTCATCGCATGACTTACAATCTGACCGTCAACAACAGGTTGTGCGTCATCATCCAACACCTGATAGGCAAAACCAAGTGTCCGCATACCTTGTTGCTGATAGGTCGTCAACTGGTTGGTATAGTTCTTACTGCGTTCTTCCGTAACATTGCATAAACCCATGACGATCTCAGGCGCTCCTTTGACATAGAGATATCTGCCGACATCCGTCCTAACGGTGACAGCCATCATCTTCCGCTCTGTAGAGAAAGGCAGTTCTGTTTCAACGATTACCTGTCCTCTTATCGTATGATAGTCGATGCCTTGGTCATGCAACCACAACAATAACGCCCCCTCCGTAGGGTTGCCTAACACCATCGGGGCACCTGCAGACGATTTCCCTAACGTGGCGGTAGTATTCACGGCAATACCTTCTATCACTCTGTCATGCAACGACGCATCATCGAACACTGCCTCATAGACATGCATCTGGTTTTGCGTGAGCGTTCCTGTCTTATCCGTACAGATAACAGTAGCGGCTCCCATCGTTTCGCAGGCATGCATCTTACGCACGAGATTACTGGTCTTGAGCATCCGTCGCATGCTATAGGCAAGACTCAGCGTCACAGCCATCGGCAAACCTTCCGGCACTGCCACGACGATCAACGTGACAGCAATCATAATGGTCTGGAGGAGATAGGTGATGAAATGAATCCATTCGAAGTCATAGTTGACAAAGAACATCAGCACACGCCCCAGGATAACCAACAAGGCTACACTATAACTGACCTTCGTCACCAAGCCACCCAGTCTTTCCAGTTGTTCATTAAGAGGCGTCTTCACGCTGTCGTCTATCTGTGCTGCCTGATATACCTTTCCGTTCTCCGTGGCATCGCCAACGGCAAAGACCTTATATACCCCATGTCCTTCCATCACCTTCGTACCACGCAACAGATGGTTGGTAGGGAAGGTGGCATCGGCATCGAAGTCAGACGCTTCCGTACTCTTATAACAAACGGGTTCGCCTGTCAGGGTCGACTCATCCACATGCATCGACACGGTCTCAAGCAATTCTCCGTCGGCTGGTATCTCATCACCTGTAGTCACCATTACGATATCGCCGACCACTATATCACACTTCGGAATCTTCTGGGTCGTACCCTCGCGAATCACTATCACGGGTTCTTCATCATTCACCTGATTCAGGATGGCAAACTCCCTATCAGCCTTCACCTCGAAGATAAATGCCATTCCTGTTGCCAACATGATAGCAACGAAGATGCCTACAGGTTCGAAGAAGACCGCTGCACTTTCATTTAATAGAAGGTATTCATAAACGGAGATACCGATAGACAGGAATCCTGCTACCAGCAAGATTACGATAAGCGGGTCGGAAAACTTCGTCAGAAAGCGCTTCCACAAAGGTATACGCTCAGGTTCTGAGAGTACGTTAGCACCATATTGCGTCCTACTCTCCAGAACTTCTTTGACAGACAATCCTATATATTGTTGCTTCATAACAGTGTGCGAAGGTACGAATAAAAAATGAAATAGCGGCACACCTGCCCCTATAAAAAAAATTTAATGAAAGACTAAAAAAAGGTTAGGGGGATGGCTTTTTGATAAAAATTGACTAACTTTGTAGGCAACTGGAAAAGGAATGACAAGATATACACTAATCATCGCCAGCCTCCTACTATGCTGTTGTGCATGTAGCCGACAAGGAGGAGAAGAGAAGGGTGCCGTCACGGCTACGGACTCCCTACCCTATCTGGTGACGCAGATACAGCAATGCTCCCGTATATACACGACAGAGTATAAGGTTCATAAGATTGTCACACATGATGATGTCATCCGACTGAAAGGCAGCATCCTGGCTCAGGACTTTAACATCAGGATGCCGTTAGGTGACCGTAAGATAGCCATACCGATGGATGCAACCCTCAAGGCATCTGTCGATATGAGCCAGTTTTCTGAGCGGAATATAGAAAAGGATGGCAATAAGATCATCATCATCCTACCAGACCCACAGGTGACACTGACTAGTTCCAAGATTGACCAAAAGAACATCAAGGAGTATGTAGGACTCGTGCGTTCCCACTTCTCCGACAAGGAGATGACAGACTATGAGCAACAAGGTCGGGCAGCCATCATTGAGAGCATCCCACGAATCGGCATCATCGCTGCTGCCAAGGAGAATGCAGCCCGTGTCCTGATACCCCTGATCACGCAGATGGGCTATGAGGAGCAAGACATCATCATCCAGTTCCGGAAAGACTATGGGTTGAAGGACCTCCAGTCACTTATTAATATGGAAAGCAGAAAATGAAAAAGCGTAATACGTTCTCCCTCTACCTCATCGCGCTTGCCACAGGAATCATCCTTCTGGCAATCCTTGTTGGCTGGATCTACAGGGATGTCAAGAACAGTAGCATAGAAATCGGTGCCGACCAGACCATTGATATCACACCAGAACAGATAAAGAGTATCAAAGCCATCGGGGAATGGGAGTTCTTGTCCATCAGTGACGAGGAGATGGTGGACACCATCCGCAAGGGTATCTTCTCCGACGACCATCTGGTGAGAATCTACTACGGAACGATGCGACTAGGCATCAACCTCAAACAGGTGGAGCCGGGATGGATTGTGACCAGGGGAGACACCATCAGCGTCACCCTGCCCCCTATCGGACTCCTAGACCGTGACTTCATCGACGAAGCCCGTACGAAGAGTTTCTATGAGAGTGGTTCCTGGGAGGCAAAGGATCGCGAGGCACTGCTTAAGAGAGCTTATCATAGAATGTTGCGACGCGGACTGACTCCCCAGAATCTGCAAAGCGCAAGAGAAAACGGAGACGCACAGGTACGACAGGTCCTGCGTAGCATGGGCTTTCAAAAAATAAGCATCAAATACAAAGATTAACCAGACATGGAGATATTCAGTCATTTTTTCACAGAACTTAGTAGTCTGCTATGGGGATGGCCCATGATCATCCTATTGTTGGGCACTCACCTCTACCTGACCGTCATCCTGCGTTTCCCTCAACGTCATATCTTCAAGGCCATCCGTCTTTCCATCAAACGCGACAAGGAGTCAACGGGGGATGTCTCCCAGTTTGCCTCTCTTTCCACGGCCCTTGCCGCCACCATCGGAACGGGAAATATCATTGGAGTGGCAACAGCCATTGCCTTAGGAGGTCCCGGTGCAGTGCTGTGGTGCTGGTTGACAGGTGTCCTCGGTATCTCCACCAAGTATGCGGAAGGACTCCTTGCCATCAAATACAGAAAGAAGAACGCCGACGGGAAGATGTCAGGCGGTCCTATGTATGCCTTGGAATACGGACTGGGCTGGAAATGGCTCGCCATCCTCTTTGCTATTTTCACCACCTGTGCCTCCTTCGGTCTTGGCAACACCGTACAGGCTAATGCCATTGCCACACTGACCAAAGAGACCTATGAGGTATCACCCTATATCACTGGTATTGTAATCAGTGTGTTAGTAGGAGCCGTGGTATTAGGCGGTATCAAGAGCATAGCCCGTGTCTGTTCGACACTGGTACCCTTCATGGCTTTCTTCTATGTGGCAGGCTGTATATATATTATAGGTGTAAACACTGCTTACGTGTGGCCTGCCATCAAACTGATCTGTGTCTCAGCCTTCAGTCCACATGCAGCAGGTGGAGGATTTATCGGGACGACGGTCATGATGGCGGCCCGTTACGGTATTGCCCGCGGTCTCTTTAGCAATGAGTCAGGTCTGGGCTCCGCACCTATCGTGGCAGCAGCGGCACAGACCCGTAACCCAGTCCGCCAAGCATTGGTGTCCAGTAGCGGTACTTTCTGGGACACCGTCGTTATCTGTGCCATGACAGGCATTGTCATTGTTAGCAGCGTCCTAGCCTATCCTGACATCAGCTTCGACGATGGTGCCGTCCTGACGAAAACCGCTTTCTCGAAGATTCCCGTCATAGGTACTCCCATCCTGACCTTCGGTTTACTCACTTTTGCTTTCTCCACCATCCTGGGATGGTTCTATTATGGGGAACGTGCCATAGAATACCTGAAAGGGAGAAAATGGGTTCTCGTCTATCGTATCATCTATATCGCTGCCGTCTTCCTGGGCAGTATCATACACCTGACGATTGTATGGGATTTTGCCGACTGCATGAATGCCCTGATGGCGATACCCAACTTGATGTCGCTGTTGGCATTGAGCGGTGTTTTAATCCATGAGACCCGCAAATACCTGTGGGAAGGGAATATAGACGAAAGCGAAGGGAATGATGCCGGAGCGGAAGAATCAACCTGCTAAGACTTTCCGTCGGTAATTCCCACCACCGTCAGGACATCATCAGAAACCATGAAACGGATATCCTTGCCAGCAAAGGGCATACCGTATTCCCGTTGAGCATCATCATGGTAATGGGGACGAGGATCCAAGGAAAGGACATCCTCAACCACCTGCCACTCTTCCTCGGAATACGCTGGACGAAGAGTATCTGGAACCTCTACCCGTAAACGCGACCACTGACGATGGTCCGTGAAACCGCCCCGTGCCTCAGGATGACTGTCTACATAGGGAAGATAGGGCTTGATGTCATAGATTGGCGTACCATCCATCAAGTCTGCACCAGCCACCTCTATACTCGGGATCTCAGGATGGACAGCCATGATACGGACTGATGACAGGCCGAGGTTGTTGGGACGAAAAGGAGAACGGGTAGCCCAAACGCCTACCCGTTCATTTCCTCCTAACAATGGTGGACGTACCGTGGCATGTTTCTCTGCCTCCTCATGTGCTGAGAAACCCCATATCAGCCACAGATAGTCATAACTCTCCACACCGCGCAGTGCCTCAGCATGCGCATAATCCTTTGTGAAGATGATCTCCCCTTTCAGTTCTCCCACGATACCGCTCTGTCGCGGTATTCCGAACTTCGAAGTGAACGGAGAGTGGAAAAAGGCTATCGGTTCTATCCTCATTTCACCTCACAGACATACACCTTCTTTCCTTGAGGGACGAAGAAGACATAATAGCCGGGCAACACTTGGTATTCTCTCCGCAGCGTATTCTTAACTGTCGTCGTCAGTACCGGTTTGATGGGAGAGATGACCAGGTCCTGATAACTGAAGACCAGCGCCTCCTTTTTACCAGTGTCCTGCACCGTGGCACGGACGAGGGCTCCTTGTTGGTAGTCGGCCACGTCCTGTACCTCTATCACCAGAGGTTCCTCTGGGGAGAAAGTGATAACGGGAGCCTGTAACGTCTCACGTTTAATCCTGAAGTCCGTATTCTTATCATTCGTGTACTTGGCAGCCATTGCCAGGTTCCTGTTGAAGAACACCTCATCATCACCCACGACGAACTCCTTGATAGGAGCATAGCTGTCATTGGGGATCCGTTGCATCTCCGTAATGGCGGCAATCTCCACTTTCTGCTGTTGACCGTCGGAGTCCTCTACACACAGGAAACTGGCTTCCTCGTCAGAGCCATAGTCCTGTAAGACGATGACTCCCTGCCAAGTTCCATCCGGCGTGATCACCACATCCAGGAAAGGTGTCTGTTCGAAGAGGGACTGCTCCTGGTTAAGTTTCTCTTTCTTCTGACAGGCAATCTCCTCATTCTTGATGATCTGTACGACACCATGGTCTTCCCTGAGATAGACCGACTTACCCAACAACTGCTTGACGATTTGTCCTTTGTAGATCTTCCCTCCCCTAGTCTCTATCACATCATCGATACCAGAGAGGTCGTCATTGGAACGCTGGGAGCGTTCTATTGCCAGGATATCCTCCATCGGATAGACGGTCTCCTGCTCTTCCTGAACGAAGACCAGATCCTTCCCCGGGTGCTGGACCGTGATACGTCCTTCCACCATACTGCCGTCCATCAGGATCAGCTTATCGTAGACCTTCGACTGTGCCATCGCAGTGGATGCCACCAGCCATAAAAGGAGCATCATGAATTTTCTCATCATCACCACTTTTTATTTACAATACAATAGCAGGATTCAACGTGACATTACATGAACTGGAGGCACCGCCGCCACGAGCAGTAATCGTACAACTCGTTTTCTTCGTTACCGGCACATTCACCGTCACGGAACCGCTCTTCTTGGCAGGAACCTGCAGGGAGCTCTTCTGTCCCGTACTGAGAGAGATATTGACGGTACGTGCAGAACTGCCGCGGTTGGTGACCTTGATAGCTACTGCACAGATACCTTTCTTATTAGCTTTCACGGAAGCAGGCGCACTGACGGTGATACCGTCACTGGAACCTTTATTGACACTTGACTTATGGTCATCCACCCGATTGAGACTACGCCAGAGAACCAGTTTCTCACAGGCCAGTTCATAGACGCGCTTGCCATTCTCGCCGGGGACATCGGCCTTCAGCGTACGTGCGGTACCGACACCCTCCATCTCGAAATCTTTCCGGGAGGCATCATTGACGATACGCGTAAGCTTCGAGACCTTATTCTCCCATACGGAAGGAATCTCTGCCTCGGCAGTCAGTTTTCCACCAGCCTCTTTGACACTACACTCCACGGTGGCAGTATTGAACTTGACGACACCGTATAGATGATCTACCATAACGATGGCACAGTCGTCAGCCACCTTCTCAGCTTCTTCAAACTGAGTAGGAAGGAGGGTGGCACCGTCTTTCTTGTAGCCATGTCTCTTGTTTTCCGTAAACAGTTGATAGGAAGGATCCGGAGTCGGTTCATAAGGCATGTTCACCTTACCGAGGCTCTCGGCATCAAAAGGAGCGACAACAGCCTCACTGGAACCAAGGACCTTGCCGTCCGGGTCTATCTCACTGATCTTAGCCTTACCCTTGGACAACTTGTCGAATCCGCCTTTCTCCTTCGATACCAGGGCGCGTCCGTTCCGGAAAGGACGCACTGCCGTATAGTTGCAGGGGACAGCCAGTTTTCCGGAAGGAGTGAGGAAACCATATTTCCCCTTCTTGTTCGTCACCGCGCATCTGTCTTCTATAAAGAAAGGATAGTCACCGGCATACACCTCCTCCGTTACCGCCTCTCGTGTACCATTCTCCCTGATGATATACACGATACGGTATTTGTCCTTGTTCTTGGTCATGGCAAGGGCATAGCCATTGGTGATGTTCGTGATGGAGTCCATCGCCAGCGACACCACCCATTTCTCATCCCCGTCACAGATACCCGTACTGGCATACGTCTTCACCTTGAAAAGGTTAGGGGCAAAATGGGTGATAGACTGATAGCTGGGAGTGATCGCCCAGTGTGCAGACTGTGCTTGCCCCACCATAGGCAGGGCAAGACACGTCAGCAATAGTATAATACTTTTCCTAATACTCATTATTGAACAGCTTCTTCGTCATAGATCTTCTTCAGGAACTTCGACTGTACGGCCTTGGTATAACCACCGGCAATACTCGTTCCTCCCCATAATACGCCAACCAACTGACCAGCCTCGTTGAATACGGGAGAGCCACTGCTTCCACCTACTGACTGCTCCTGGAACTCAAAGTCATACTTGCTGGGCTCCTTGCTGCACTTGGTCTCCTTGATGCTGGGCTCCAGGGACTTCGCTCTCTTGTCGAGTGCCCAAGTAAGACCGGCAGGATAACCAATGGTGAAGAGCTTGTCCTTCAGAGGAACAAGACGCTCTGTGTTGAAGTTGCTCGGTTCGAATACCAGTTCCACGTCCTCCGGTGTCTTCTTGTCGTTCAACTGCAGGAGGGCGACATCAATCTCCTTGTCCTTGGAGTCTGCCACCACGTCACAACGCTGGAACTCATCCAGGTGTGTGTAGTTCTTACCGGCATAACCCACCATGATATAGTCAATGGCACCCGTGATGTTATAACGGGAACGGCTCAGGCGGTCGATGATCTTATTCAGCTCACCCTGCCAGTTGGGGTATTTACCGATATGGTCGTTGATGGCCTTGAACAAGGCAGTCTGTGCGAATGCCTGCATGGTAGGCATCGAGAAGTCCCTACCCTTGTTGCTCGTCGTCAAGCGCTCGTCACCGGTCTGCATGAACATACAGGTACGGCGCATCAGCTCAATACGATATTCTATACTCTCACGGATACGGTTGTCCTCCTCTGCGGAGCGATACTCCCAAGGTACGGCAACATGACGATTGGTACCCATATAGCCCTTGCGGTCGAGGAAGAATGCCGTGGCACTATAAGGCTGCTGGGCAGCGATATCCTCAATCTTACCGTTCCAGGTATCAGGCATGGGGTTATCCTCGAACTCAGCGATATAGTGGTACTGTGCACCGACATACACCACCGTGTTGCGGTATTTCTCCGGAGAGACACTAGATGGAGTGGAAGGAGCCACATAGGTGGAGTCGTTGGCAACAGCCACAGGTTCTGCCTCTCCCTTGGGCCAGAGGGCGAAGATAATACCTATCAGGGCGAGCACACCCACGGCACCGGCGATACCATAGATCAGACCCATATTGGTCTTTGGCATCACACCGGCAATCTGATCGGTCACATCCTCTGTTCCGCAGACGATGTTATCACCTTTCTTGATACGCACGTCCTTGTTGGCGGCCACCTTCACACCATTCACCATAGTACCGTTACGGCTGCCATTGTCATGGATATAGGTCTTGCCGTCCTTGCCGATTCTGACAGACGCATGGAAGCGGCTGACTGTCTGGCTGTTCAGGATAATCTCATTACGGTAGTTGGAACCGATGTTATACACTGACTTATAATTCGTCAGTTTCTCAGCCACAGGGACTTTTGCCCATACCAACGGAGTATCGGCGATGGTGATACGGTCGCCGCGCTGTACGTTCACCTCCTTGCCAGGCTCGATACGCTTGTTGCCGACCATGGTTCCGTTCTTACTGTTCTTGTCTTCCAGGATGATCTGTCCGTCGTCAAGAATCGTCATCTCAGCATGCAGGCTGCTGACGTAGTTACTGTCTAACACGATGTCGCAAGATTGCGAGCTACCAATTTTAATAATCTTCATATGCTTAAGTTTTTAGTTATATTACGACTGTTTTGTTCTTATTATTGCCAGCAGGTTGTTTGTCATTAGAAGGAGCCTTCTGCTGTTCTTTCGCCTTCTGTTCCTTGGCTTTCTGCTCCTTGGCCTTCTGCTGACGGGCGCGCTCCTCTGCCTCACGTCTCTTCTTGCTGGCACGGGCAGCGCCATAGACATCGATGACCTTGTCTTGCTGGTCAACGGCAGCACCTTCCGAGCCGGAAGGGGAAGTAGTCTCAGGGGCAGTCTCCTCTGGGGCAGCCTCTTCCTGTTGGTCCATGGGCTGCTCCTGCGGTTTCTCACTCTCTACAGGTTTCACCGTCTCTGTCTTCTGGACAGCAGGGGCAGGTTGTTCAGGTTCACTGCTGAAGACCTTCACCAAGAGGCTGATGACGATCAGCAGGACGACCAGCGCACCCACCACCAGGGCACCTATCTTATAGTATTTCAAGGGGTCAGGAACCTTGGACCAGTCGAGCTGACGCACATCGGCGAAGTTGACCACGTCCTTACGGGTAACAGGGAATGGAATGTTGGGGCGCAGACGGACACCATTGACGGAGGTACCGTTCTTGCTCATGTCGACAATCTCCATGCCCCCGAAAGTAGGAATCTTGATAATCGCATGGCGGCGACTCATCATCTCGTCGTCAATGGTGATGGTACATCCCTCACCCCGACCTATTGTTACTGTCTTCATAGGCTAGTTATTTTAGTGATTGGAGTTTCTTGATCAGTATGTTGTAATGGCCCTTGCTGTTATCGGGATTGTCGGCGGCAATCTTGTCAGCCAGACGTGCCCGCACCTCATCATAGGCTGCCTTGTTCTTCGCATCCTTTTCGGCAAGGGTCTTCAACTGTTCCGAAACGGTCGAGCGCAACTGCTTACGCTGGGCATTCTCCTGCATGTCCTTGATCTTGGTAAGCTGGGAGATGATACCGCTGCGTGACTTCTGGATGGCATCAGCGGCGGCCTGTGCCTGCTTGGCGGCATTCTGTGCCTGTTCGGCAGCAGCCTGTGCCTCCTTGGCTTTCTGCTCTGCCTCACTCTTGGCCTTCTCGGCGGCACTCTCCTTCTCCTTGGCGACCTTCATGGTAGCATCTGCGGCCTCCTGTTTGGAAGATGCCACATTTCCCCATAAGGCACTGATACTGTCCTCGAGAGCCCTGATACGCTGTCCCCTTGCGTCGTTCTCTACCAACAGGGACTCCAGTTCCTCACTATTGGCAGCAGGCTTCTTCTGGCAAATCAACACGATGTTCAAAATCACACTAAGCAGGCAAATGGCTGCCAGTGCCAGCAGGATATGCAATGTTTTCTTACTCATTTTCTCTTTCAGTAATGAATCTTGTTTGGTTTCTAATAATGCGATGGTCAGGTTGTCGTGCTTGTTGCCATTGGCACGTCCGATCTCATCGACTTCTATCACGGTAGAGTCTACGGCACCCGATAGCGATGCCGTCTTAGCCACCCGTCTGATCAGGTCTTTCTCTGGCATGGAACCCCAGATACCGTCGGTACATAACATGAAACGGTCGCCTTTGTCATAGGGGCGTTCCGTGACCTCGGCAAGGTTGATCAGCTTACTGCCTAAGGCCTTGGTGATGATATTCGACTGGGACGACAGTCTTGCCTGCTCCTCTGTCAGGGTACCGTTACGTACCAGTTCTCCCACCATCGAGTGATCAGCGGTACGGAAGATCTTCTTGCCGCGACGGAACTGGTAGATACGACTGTCACCCACATGTCCCAGGATGGCGGACTGTTTGTTGATCAGTACCACGGTAGCCGTCGAACCCATGCCGCGAAGGGCGGGAGTCTCCGCCGTCTTGGCAAGGATGCACTGATGACCATACTCGATGGCATTGGCAACCATCTCCGTACGGGGCATCTCCTGAGGGGCGTTGACCACATACTCCACAATCTTCTGGACGGCAATCGTAGAGGCAAGCCTGCCTCCGGGACCACCTCCCATTCCATCACAGACCACGGCAATCAACCCTTTGTCGGTATCCAGGAAGCCACACGAGTCCTGGTTCTCAGGTCTCCCTCCCTGGCGGGTGTCCCAGTAGCCTGCGAAAGGCATGGCTGTCTTAATTGCATTCATAATGATTATTTCTTAAATATATCTCCTATACCAGGTACACCACTGTCCTGTACCTTTTTAAGGAATCTGTCAAACTTCGAATAATTACGGGGAGGCAGTGCCTCCTTCAGTGCCATCTTCATCGCATTGGCATTCTGATAGCGGTCAGACGGATAGATGGCTGTTGCCTTGCGTGTCACCTCAAAGACGGAGTCGGAGATGCCGGGAACCTTCGGGAGTACCATGCCATGGTGCAGTGCCTTTGCCTCTGCAACGGTAGTCGCCGAGAAGGGGTTCTGCTTGGTAATCAACTCATACAGGGTGATGCCTGCCTCATAGATATCCGTCGCCGAAGTGAGCTGCGGCTTGGTAGCCACATCAGAGAACTGTTCCGGGGCAGCATACTTGGGCGTTCCCATCATGCCCGATGTCGAACTGTTGATCGTCTCCGTCACGTCAGAGATACCCAGGTCCATCAACCGCACGTTACGACCCTGTTCCATCATGATGTTCGAGGGTTTGATATCCATGTGGATGATACCCTTGGAATGGATATAGGCAAGGGCATCCAGCACTGGCAGGAAGAGTTCACAGATACGGTGCTCCGCATTGGGAAGGGAACGGACATGTCCGTTGATGAACGTGTCGATGTTCTCGCCCTTCACGAAACGGCTGATGATGAAGATGGGACCCTGATGGGGAGCCACCTCACAACAGCCCAGCATCTCCACCAGGTTAGGATGACTGAACATCAGGTCTGCCTCCTGATGGGCACGACGGCGCACCTCAGGATTATTGGCATAGCGGTCCACCACCCTCTTGACGGCAATGGCCTCGTGGGTCTGGCAGTCCTCGCCGAGATACACGACACCCATCGCCCCTGCCCCTAACGGCGGCCGGGTTTCATCATACTGATACCAACGTCCGTAGGCATTCAGGTAGATGATATTCCCTTGTTTTTTTACCATTCCTGGCATGGTCTGTCTTTTCTATTCCTATTCGGCACCAGCCAGGCTGCGGGCCTGGTCGATACGTGTCTGGAACAGTTTCACATATTCCTGATTTCCACCCAGACGGGCGAACTTCACTCCTTCCTCCAGCAACTTGGCAGCCTTGGCGATGTCCTGCACATTGGCATCACCAGTGCGGACCTCTCCTGCCAGATAGTCGGTGGCAAGCTCGAAGACGGCCTTATAGCTCTGTGGATTGGCCTTATAGGCTGCCTCCGCATACTGATGGGCTTTCTTGGCATCACGCTTGACGGCTTTCTCCGTCAACGACCGTAACTCCTTGACTTCGTCGGAACTGATCTCTGAGTCTTCCGGCTGTGTCAGGGCAGCCAACAGGGCAATGGCATCAGCCGCATCCTTCTCACTGCCATGCTTGGCGGCAATCTCGTTGAGGATGTCGATACCCTCCTGGATAGTGGCGGCATTCGACAACTTGTCCTTGGCTTTATTGAACTCGGCAACCACGTCATAGGCAGGCTCTACCGCCTCTGTCTGCTGTGGTGCCGCCTCTTCCTTCGGGGAGTCAGAGCCTCCGCTCACGGCGATACCGATGATGATACCCAACACCACCACGGCAGCGGCAATGATACCGATGAGCTTGGTCTTGTTGCTCTTCACGTCGGCGATACTTGCCACGACCTGTCCTGTACTAGTGGCAGAGGGGACGGCATCTGCCTTCGACAGATGCTCCAAGTCGACACGCATCTCAGTAGCTGATTGATAACGGTCTGCCTGTTTCTTGGCAGTCGCCTTGGCGACGATGTTACGCACTGCCTTGTAGGGAATCATCTTCAGGGGGATCTTCTCATTCAACTGTTTCTTGATGAGTTCCGCCATCGTTCCCTCGAAGGGCATCGTTCCCGTGATAAACTGGAAGAGCATGATACCCACGGCATAGAGGTCCGTCGTCTTGTCCTGGTTATGGACATCACCCAGCACCAGTTCCGGAGCGGCGTATGCTGCCTTTCCGATAAACTGTCCCGTACTGGTCAACTGCTGATCCTGCGTATTGAGGTTATCCAACTGCTTGGCGATACCGAAGTCGATGATCTTCACCTTACGGTCCGTGGTGATCATGATATTACTCGGATCCAGGTCACGATGGATATAGCCCTTGTCATGCAGTGCCATCAGTCCCGACAGGATGTTCTTCACGATGAAGACGGCAAAGCCGAAGCGGTCGTTCTGGTATTTACTATAGAGTTCCTGGGCAAAAGGCACTTCATTGCCGTACTTGTCCGTCGTCTTACCATTCAACAAGTCGAAGAGCATCACACCCTGTAGCAGTTCACTGACGACATGGTAGCGCTTGATGGGACGGGCACTATCAGGATTCTCCACCACCTCGATGAAGCCGAACATCTCCACCAGGTTCTCGTTATGGATCTGGATGGATGCCTCACGCTTGGCACGCTCGATGGCATGGGCTGGCAGGTCTTCAAAGAGAAACTTGATGGCGACATCCATACGAACGCCATTCGTCTCATTGACCCTGACACCTCTCAACACCTGACCCATGCCGCCCTCGCCTAACGAAGGCAGTTCCGGGTCTACCTCATAGTGTATGTGCTTCCTTTTCTCTTCTTCTCCTTGTATATATATTAAAGGCATTGTCTTGATGAGAGATTAAGATTACATCATTTCCGTTCCACCAGGCTCGTCAAAGCCAGCACCACTCAGGTCTACCGTACCCGTATCCACGTTACGATGATCAGCACTGTAAGGACGGAAATTATTCTGTGTGGCGTCATCACCAAAACCGCCACGTGGCTGGAAGGGTGCAGGATTCTCTGCAACTTCCTTGTCCTCTACGAACTCCTCTGCTACGGATAGTCCGTATTCCTCTGCGTCAATCAACAGGAGCAGCAACTTGTAGTTGGCACCCACGGTGATGATGTCGTTGGTCTTGCAGGAATGGTTCTCATAGTCCAGCTCCTCATCATTCAGATACATACCCGTCTTCGAGCCGGTATCACGAATACTGGCAATCAGCTTATGTGTACTCTTCATCTGCTTGATGCTCAGCGTGGCATGCTTGCCGGATACGGACATCTCCTTCAGGCAGATGTCGTTGTCTGCTGAACGACCGATGGTATTGGTACCCAGATGGAGGGGCCAGTACTCACCGATTCCCTTACGGGAGATGGAATACAGGAAACCGACAACGGGCGTGTTGGGTTTTGCCTGCGGACTTGCTGCCGATGGAGCTGGGGCACTGCCTGGCGTATAGTCGTTCATGCCAGGGATATAAGTCTCACTACCTGTACGTTGACCACCATGTGAACGTGCATAAGGATTGTTGTTACCTCCTTTTACGAATGTCTCATCTTGTTTCATATTAATCAGTTTTAAGTTATTTAGTCTATATTCTGAATTACAAAGATAACAAATATCTGTGCATTTTAACCTCCTACACCACATTTTATAAAATAATTAACATCGGTTTGCGTCGTTTAACATTATTTTCACCTTTCCCCTATCTACAAACAAGAGGAGCCATGCATCACGCACGGCTCCTTTTCTGATTTGAATTAGTAGCTATATGTTTCTTAAAGTAATATTTCTCTCAAAAATCCATCTAAGTTATCTTTTGTGATTGCAAAAGTAATAAAAAGATTGATTCGTTGTTCCACTTTTCATGAAAAAACTTCCGTAAACGTTTACACTTTTTCCATATAAAAAAGCCACCGCGTTTCATGAAACGCGATGGCTTTTGAGGGTATATGATCCTTCGCTCTTACATTCCCAAGAGATTCTGCAGACCATTTATGTCATCAAGACTATTGATCTCTTCGATATCGTCGAAGAAACGGCTGTCGGCACCACCTGGATTCACATCACCGCTTCCCATACCAAGAGAAGACGTTGCAATAATCTGCTGAGTCTCTATCTTTACGATTTCCATTTCAGGATGTATATATGACTTTTTCATCATTCTTACACTTTATAATTATTACATTATATAATTTTTACATTCTACTTCAGTACGACTTTCTTACCATTCACAATGTAGAGACCCTTCGTCGGATAGAGTACACGACGACCATTGAGGTCGTAGTAGATATCATCCTTCTTGCTTCTTACATCTTCAATCTCACTAATTCCTGTCACGCCACCGCCGAAGTCAAGAGAGAGTTCCATCCCACGAGAAGTAGCTGGATCAGCTTCCAGATGCAGATAAGCCTTACCTACAGGTACTTTACCAGAACTGGCATGATAGAACAAACCATCCTTCAGGACATAGTCATATTTGCCGTCACCACCAATAGTGGTCTTACCATCACCTGCCACCAAGAGATTAGATGCAGGAGCAGAGGATGTTGCAATAAAAGGAACATTATAAGTAGTACTTGCAGTACCCTCCAATACCAATGGAGTACCAGCAGGAACCGTAGTCACCTCAGCCAACGTCACAGCAGTAGCACTGGCGGCTGTAGCCACGTAAGCCTTGATGCCAAGACCCGTAAAGTCCACAGCATTTTTAGTAACATAGGTAGAATACTCTTTTGCAGGAGTAATTGTTTCATACAATGACACTGCTTCATCATAGAAGAGAGCCATCTCATAGAGGCGTGAGTTCGTTGCTGAACCATCTGCCTGGAGAGTGATCATATATTCCTTCGAATTATCTAAGTCCAACGTCATTGTACCTATATCGTTACCACTTCCATAAGATTCATATAATGTCGTTGTTGCAGCAGGGGTTGTTCCAGAGTATTCAAATGCTGCCAACACAACTTTTTGTGTACTGTGTCTGGCAGATACAAGAGCCTGTACCTTTGAAACACCCTTTATGCGGAAAGAGTAAACTGCAGTAGTAGATTTTGTAGTAGCAGCTCTGTCTGTTTCCATATTATAGGCACTTGAGCCCTTGAACACACCTGTTGCATCCCATGACTGACCAGTAGAACCACCACTATAAACACCTACCCATGTTTGTTCTGCAACCGACTGATATGCTCCGACAACAGAGTATGTGATATAATTACTACTTCCATCATTGCCGAATATAGCATGTCCATAATCAGCATGCCATGTTCCATTTAACATGGTAGAAGCAGCATCTGCATCACTGAGGTCAAGTGCATCCGTTGGTAAAACGGCATTTTCATTCCTTGCCATAGATGCTATTACGTTGACAGCAAATACTACACTGCCTGCAAGATATGTTGCGTCTGCAGCCTGTGAAACAGTAACAGTAGTAGAGCCTGCTTTCTTAGCCGTTATCAAACCATCTGAAGAAACTGTTGCGATAGTTGGATCTTCAGAAGTATATGTAAAAGCGCCCGTACTTGATGTCGTAAAGTCTGTTCCTAGAGTTAAGGTATATGTATCATCTACAACCAAAGTCTTTGTATCTTTTCCTTCGACAATTGCTATATCTGAAGCTGTTTTACTGGACTCACGAGTGATAGTGAGAGCTGTAATAAACAGAGTTGTTCCTCCCGAATAACGTGTCAGGCGAAGAACGTTTGTTCCATTGCCGGCAGCAGTCACTGTAAGGGTGTTCACTGTGGCAGGAGAACTCGAGCCAGCACTTGAACTACCTGCTTGCAATGTCAATGCAGATGTGAACACTTCACCTGTTATTGTTCCAAAGAACAGTCCTGGATTAACTTCTTTACTCGTGTCACTTGCATAATAAGTAATACTTATTTTGTCACCTGTTTGGAATGTCCCAGAATTAAGTGTTAACTGCACATACTTTTCTGCTGCCGCATTGTCAGTACTTGATATTTTATACTTATTGGTATCCAAAGTACCCTTTGCAGTATATACTGCTGTTGCGCCGGTTAATGTTCCGCCACTAAATGACAGAATGGTTTCATCTGCTCCCCACGCCGTCCCAATACTTATCAGGGCAAGCGTTAGTAAAGTAAAGATTTTTTTCATTTGTTCATTTATTATTGTTAATAGTTTATTGTTTCTCATATAATGGAGTGTGAGCAGCCCCAATGAAGCAACTCACACTCCACAAACAAGTTTTGTACTAGAGATCATTCATCGTCGTCGTCAAACCAGCGACTTTCTGGTACACCACCAGAATACTCTTCACCAATCTTTGAGCCAGCCAAGATTTGATTCTCTATTCTGATGTTTACCACTTCCATAGTGGGATTGATATATGTCTTTTTCATTGTTCTTACATTTTATAATTATTACATTTTTACATTCTACTTCAGTACGACCTTTTTACCATTCACGATATACAATCCCTTCGTCGGATAGAGTACACGACGACCATTGAGGTCATAGTAGACATTGTCCTCAGTACCTACCTTGATATTCTTGATACCTGTTACTTCGCCGTCAATAGAAAGACCACGAGCACTAGAGCCAGGTTTTGGTCCGTCAGCAAGTGTAAGATATGCTTTGTTGGCACCCAAATTAGCATCAGTGCTGCCAATCCACTGGAACTCAGCAGTGCCACCATTGTTCATCAATACATAGTTAACATCACCACCTGTACCAGCTGTAATCGTACTGGCTGTTACATTAGGCTTCATCTTGTTAGTTGCTGAGTAGTCTGTTCCACTAGCCACAACAGGAACGACATAGGACTTACCCGCAGTACCCTTAACCAGCAGACCAGTATTTTCAGCTACTGTACCCGTAATTTTCTCTTTCACTACAGCAGTTCCGGCACCATTAGCTCCAGTTACTTGATAAGCCTCAATTTCAAGACCTGTAAAGTCAAGAGCTTGATCCGTGCTGTACGTTGCATAACCAGTGGCACCGATAGGAACATTTTCCAATCCAACAGACTCATCATAGAAGAGAGCCATCTCGTAAAGACGGGAATCATTTGCACTAGTAAGTGCTAAAACATATTCCTTCGCAGCATCAAGGTTTAGTGTCAGTGTCTCCTTTACGCTATTAGTAGATAATGATTCATATACAATGGTTGTTGAAGCAGGAGTTCCTGCGGTTACTTCATATGCCGACATATATATCTTTTTAGAAGTTCCTCTAGTATCAGCAAGTAACTGTGCCTTTTTAACTCCCTTTACACGGAAGGAAAGTACTTTATTTGAACCCAAATTTGCTCTCTTTGCTGTATTCATATTATATGCAGTACTTCCTACAAAGACACCTGTAGCATCCCAAGACTCATTACTAGAACCCAAACCGTAATTTCCTATCCATGCCTGTTTTGTGTCTCCAGCAGATGAGTAAGCTGCAACCAGAGGATAGACCATATAATTATTACTGCCGTCATTGCCAAATAATGGGTGACCATAATTTTCATCCCATGAACCATTAAGTAAAGCAGATGCTGCAGAAGCATCTGTTAAATCAAGAGTACTGGATGGTGTAACCATATGGGAATCCTTGGTCTGTGCAGTTATGACATTGACAGTGATAGAAGTTGTGGTGGTTTTATAGGTAGCGTCTGCTGTTGCTGTAACGGTAGCTTTAATTGTAGTTGTTCCTGCTGCTACACCAGTAACAACACCAGATGAATTAACTGTAGCGATGGCTTCGTCGTTTGAAGAATATGTTACAGAAGAGTATTTTGCCGACTCGCTTGAGATATCTGTCAAAATGCTGAAAGCAGTTGATAATGTACCACCAACTGCAATATTCTGATTATCAGGAGTAAAAGAAAGTGTCAGAGGATCACGTGTGTCTGCCACTGCATATGTTCCTGAAAGAACAACATCGCGGAAGCCAACACTTTTATTATCATCTTTTGAACCAAAATGAACATAGAAATAAAGTGTCTCACCAGCAGCATATGATTCAGATAAGAAAGAGTTAAGTGTTAAGGTCGTTGGGTTCTGATTACTGCTATCTCCTTTACCCAATTGGTTTGTACCATTAGCTGTTTGAACTGTTGCAAAAATTTGTGCGCCCTGATTACTTGTTCCAATACCAATGGCTTGCAAAGTTACGCTTGTAGGAGTAAAGGTATAACCTTCTTTTACTGTAACAGCAAAAGTGAGATAATCATCCTTGGAATATACTCCTGCTGTACCCGTAGCTGTTGTTGGTGTATAATAACCATAGTAATGGGTTCCTCCTGTAGTATAATTTTTAGAAATAGGTCCTTCTTTGATATCAGACGATGCAGTAATATTTGCGACTGTTAGAATATCATCCACACTTGCAGTACCAGCAGTAGATGTTACAGATGCTGATGAGCCATCAGGCAACCATGTTACAGTAATGGCTTCATCTGCCCACGTTTTGCCCCCCCCAATAAACATAAGGAGCGTTAATAAAGTAAAGATTTTTTTCATAATTTGTTATGTTTTTAAATTAGTAATTAATATTGTCTTCGTCCATGGGGAAGCACTCTCAGGTAACGATATACAAAAAGAGCTTCAAATTTTTTCCCACAAAATTCTGCTTCACTGCATGTGCAGTATCTCATATACTCCGCAAAAGTACAAAAAATATTTGTAACAACAAAATATTCTATGCCAAAACGTACCTAAAACGTTTACGTGAAAGCAAATGTCAAACAGACATCTTACATCTTCCCTCTTCCTTTCCAGAATTAGGGGCGGAATGCGCTATAGATGATTCCTATTGTAGAAATCCACCTGTTTTCTTATTTCATTCTTAATGGTTTCCCACTCAATCGGCTGTAACATGACTGGCATAGGTTGAGCGTCTGCATCCACAAAATAAGACATGCTGAGCAAAGCCCTGTATTCTGAGCCATCTGTATACTTTTGCAGATAAAACTGCATAATCTCGTCAAAAGAATAATGCTTTAACAGGAAATACATATCGACAAAATCCTTTTTTGTCCCACGTCCCATTACTGCATTAACCTTCATCGCTGCGATGTCTTTGGGAGAAGCCAGTCTTAAGTTCTCGTCTATGATAGGGTCATCAATCCATCTATAACTATAATTAACCACATCAACTTTAACACCATCAAGGAAAAATGCTTTGATTTTTTTGGTACAATTCCCTCGAACAACTTGATTGGCACAAAGGTGCATCACCTCTGTAAGCTCTTCTACATCTTCTGTTGTATCTCCAAAGAAATCCAAGTCTATAGAACGACGATGACCATATTGTAAGGCAAGCGATGTACCACCTACCAGTCTCATTTCCTGAAAGACTGGTTGACTCATCAGTTTCTTTAGGAGTTCCAGGGTGTCGGGAAAGACTGTCTGAAATGATAACATCTGTAATCTTCTTCTTTTGTGTGTGAAATAGTTGTGATAAACGAGAGACAAACAGGATCAAGCGTCCTCATCAACTTACATTCTTCGACGATTTTGTCAAGACCGTAATATTGGTTAATGAGTCTCCAATCACTCATCTGTCCATGCTCTAATACTCGTTGAATGATATAGGCAGAATGCTCATCCATCGACAATACCGATGAATCTGAATCCCAGAAGAGATTGGGTGAAAACTTGCTAATACATTCTTGACTACTCATTGTTTCTTCATCTTTGACTGCAAAAGTACAAAAAATATTTGATTTCACAAAATGTGTTACACAAAATGTTTTATCAGAGACATTTTATTCACGCATAACAGACCAGATAAGTCACAATCACAGATCACAAATCACAGTTATGACAAATGACAAATGACAGTTTGACTGTCAACCAAAATCAGGAAAAAACAAGCGTCAATCTCAAATCTCAGATCTCAGTTTTTTATTACCGATTTTTACG
>JAGCOB010000006.1 GCA_017645645.1 Prevotella sp.
AAATGTCCCTGCGCGTCGGAGATAACGCCCACACTATCCTCCTCGATGCCGATGCTGACATACTCCACAGCGTCACCCCGTTCGTTGACAACGTGGCCAATGACTTTCGTTTGTGCCTGCCCCGCCATAGCGACAAGGGCGAGCAGTGCGGTGATGATGGTTTTCTTCATAATGAGTGCTTAATTTGTTCTTTTCAGTTTTACAACCTTTTCTATACCATCGGGACTGCGGAATTTGAATAGAGATTCCTCGTCTTTACGCTCCATCAGCATGTATGTACAAATATCCTTTATGGGGATTCCATTTACTTCTACCAGGTAATCGCCTGTACGGATGCCTTTCTGATAGGCTGTTGACTCCTTGCGGATAACGGCTTTGAGGACTCCAAGTGTGTCGCCTACCTCTGATGGGATGAGCGAGACACTGCCAGCCTCACTGTTGCCAACCGTGATGTCCTGTCCGTTATGAGGCACGAACACAAACTGTTTTCTTGGTGCATCAATGATCAATGAGGCATGTTTCAATACTGCGCTTCCCACTATCATAGTTGGGTGTGCCGTAGTGATATATAAGTCGTTGACGGGTAGTTTGTCTATCTTTATCGTTGGGAAATGGAGGAATCTGCCCACGACTGTATCGGTGGACAGACCGTATATTCCCACACCCGTATTAATGGTTGTGTCTGTCTGTATCGTTAGGTCATCAAGAAGTTTTCTCTTCTTGGGGTTCTTCTGAAACCAATAGTCCAACAGTTCCTGTGGCAGATCAAACCATCTATTCATGGCACCAGTATCAAATACCGTTTCTATCCATCCGACTGGCGTCTCGACATAAACCAACGGACAATATGCCCGCTTCATCTTGTATTTGGCTGTAGGTTGCCCTTTCTCTTCCTCAGCAAAGAATTTCTTCCTATCGGTCACAATCAGCAGACTGTCCTTTGTGTCCAACTTGAACGAGAGGCCCTTTCCGACCAGATTGAAACCAATGACACCGTCAAACCTGTTGCAAATAAACTCGCTCATCGCATCCTCTACTATCATCGGATAATTGTCTATCTGAAGATTTCCCATCTTGATGGTTGGGAACTGGTAGATGATCTGATTGCGACTTTTCTTGTTGATATCTCCAAACGTCAGACTGTCAGCGGTTACCTGTTTCATCCAGGTTTCTTTCTGTCCATGCCATAGTCCAAGTGGCGAGCCAGTATCAAACAGCAGGTTTCTTGTTTGCCCTTCTATCTCCACAGGTACAATGACCGCCCCGTCTATCACTTTTATCTTGATGGTATCAGCAAAATCCTTCTTCGAGAAACTAATTGGAGACGTTGCGCTCTTTATCAAGTTTTGTGCCACAATAGAAGTCGTGGTGATGATGGTGAGCAATGCGATGATGATGGTTTTCTTGTTCATATCTCATTCGATGTTTAGTGCTTTCTTGACCTTCGGTCGAGCCTGCTCACGCTCGGTAGAGTTCAAATACGTTTGACTCTACTCTCGCTCAACCGCAGCCTTAATGAGTGGCTCCAATTCCTCAGCATCGGTGGAGGTGGAGAGGATGGTGCCGTCGCGGTCGATGAGGTACATGGCACCGCCTGCATTGCCGGCTCCGTTTTTGCGCCACACCTGATTCTCGTCGTTCAATTCCAACAAGCTCTGCCAGGGATAGCCGTCTTTCTTGGCAGCGTTCTCCATAGCCTCGCGGTTACGCTCGCGGGCAATGGCTATGACAGTGAAACCTTTGTCCTTGTAACGCTCATAGACGGGAATCATATCGATGCTATGCCGACGGCAGGGACCACACCATGATGCCCAGAGGTCGATAAGTGCCACCTTACCTCGGATGAACGAAGAGATGGGGACGAGCTGACCGTCGGTGTTGCGCACTGTGTAGTCGATGTAGGGCTTGCCCGGCTGTAGGCGGTAGGCTGTCTCGGCGGTGGCTATCTGGTCGTGAATGGGGTGACTGGGATATAAATTGATGTACTTGTCGTGATAGAGCGTCAGGTAAGGCTCCCACTCCGATGGGTCGAAGTTCACATAGTCGTCTGCATGTTTGAGGGTTTGAATGGCGTCAAGCACATCGTAGAGCGTCCAAAGCATGGGGTGCTCTTTGGCATAGGCGAGGCAGAACGGCCTAAGTCCATCGGTGATGCTGTCGCGCTGTTGCTTCAGTTGCCAGCCCTTCGTCGTGTACATTTCGTTCCTGTTCTGCATATAGTGGTTTATGATTTGACGGACGGAATCGACGTATGCCTGTGGCAGACTGTCCACATTCCACGTCTTCGCCTCATTAATGGCCGAAATGAAGTCCGCCTTAAAGAACTCTGCCCTGCGGTCAGGGTTTTCCAACTGGTCATCGATTTCGTGAACAGGGTTCCAGAAACGCACATCCTCAATGCTGTCCTTCGCGGCGTGTTTACGGCCTTCGTCACCATTGGTCGTGAAGCGTGGCTTCTTGTCAGCAAACATCGTGACGTTCACATTGCAATTCTCGGCAAGGAACTTGCCCACGAACCATCTGCCCGTTTCGTATTGTTTCAGGAAGAACACATCATAGAGCCTTGGAAAGTCGGTCTCGATGTCGTAGGTAAAGTGTCCGTCCTTGGCTTTCACATGAAAGCGCGGCTCGTCCACCACGCGCAGGTTAGTCCCTGCCTCGCAAATGATTATTTCGTCGCCCCTTGCGTCGGTCTCCAATGTACCTTCGACGTGGCATTTTACTTGCGCCTGTCCCGCCAATGTGACGAGGGCGAGCAGTACGGTGATGATGGTTTTGTTCATATTGACGATGATAGATTATCTATGAATACTTATTCCGAAT
>JAGCOB010000007.1 GCA_017645645.1 Prevotella sp.
AGACAGTTAAACTCGACAAGTATGCTGTGGAGTACGCTGAGAAGCGTCGCAACAAGCTTGGCGCAAAAACAGAGGAGGCTTAATTATGGCAGCACAGGACACAGAAATCCGCTATTTGAATGCTCCTTCTATCGACACGAAGAAGAAGAAGTACTGCCGCTTCAAGAAGAGTGGTATCAAGTATATAGACTATAAGGATCCCGAGTTCCTGAAGAAGTTCCTGAACGAGCAGGGTAAGATTCTTCCCCGTCGTATCACTGGTACATCGCTGAAGTATCAGCGTCGTGTGGCTCAGGCTGTTAAGCGTGCTCGCCAGATTGCACTGCTTCCTTACGTTACTGATATGTTGAAATAATTAAGGAGGAGGACGACAATATGGAATTAATACTGAAAGAAGATATTATCGGTCTGGGATATAAGAACGATATTGTAAACGTGAAGTCTGGTTACGGTCGTAACTACCTGATTCCTCAGGGAAAGGCTGTCATCGCTTCTCCAATGGCAAAGAAGATTCTCGCTGAGAACCTGAAGCAGCAGGCTCACAAGCTCGCTGCCCTGAAGGCTGACGCTGAGAAGAAGGGTGAGGCTATCAAGGATGTCGCTTTGACGATTGCCGCTAAGGTAAGTGCTACAGGTCAGCTCTACGGTTCAGTAAATGCTGGTATCGTTGCAGAGGAACTGAAGAAGTTGGGTCATGACATCGATCGTAAGATCATTACGATGACTGATGCCAAGACTGTTGGCGACTATGTGGCTACTGTTCACTTCCACAAGGAGGTTGAGGTTGCTATTCCTGTCAAGGTGGTTGCTGAGAATGCTCCTGCTGAGAAGAAGGAGGAGGCTGCTCCCGTTGTTGAGGCTCCTGTTGAGGCTCCCGTAGAAGAGGCTGCTCCTGCTACAGAAGAATAACCATGCTGTAAAGCAAATCATAGTTATTATACGCAGAGAATCCCGAGTATCTTACTCGGGATTCTTTTTTTTTTGCTAGATATTCTAGATGTTCTAGATATTCTAGAGAAACTAGATACAAAAAAACCGCTGAACTCACGTCCAGCGGCAATTCTCTCAATTTTTGTTCGAGTTGTTCTGAATTACTCAGCTGCAGTGCTATCAGCAGCAACAGTGTCAACAGCAACAGTGTCAGCGCTATCAACAACCTCAACTGAATCGGTGTCAACCTCAGCCTGCTGAGCCTTGTTACCACAAGAAGCGAAAGAAACAGCTACAACTGCTGCGAACATAAATACTAATTTCTTCATTTTTCTAAGCTTTTTAAATCTGTAAAACAATCATTTGTTTATTAAAACGCTGCAAAGGTAATGCTTTTTTTGATACGTTGTACTTTTTTTTGTGACTTTTTTTTAGTCTTTTTTGTAACTTTTTCGCAAAGTATTATAAATCAGCTACTTACGAAATGTAAAAAATATCGTCATTTTTACACTTAATGGAATAAATGCTAAAAATTTGGTTTTTTGCTCACTTAATTGTACCTTTGCAGTGTTGAAGATGACACCTTATTATATATATGATAGATACGTCGGTTTTCCAAGGTAAGAAAGCAGCATATTTCACGCTGGGCTGTAAACTGAATTTCTCTGAGACATCTACCTTTGCGAAGATGCTTCAGGAGATGGGAGTACAGACTGTTGCCAAGGGAGAGCAGGCGGACATCTGTCTGATCAACACCTGTTCTGTGACGGAGGTGGCAGATCATAAGTGTCGTCAGGCTATCCATCGGCTGGTGCGTCAGCATCCCAATGCCTTTGTCGTGGTAACAGGATGCTATGCGCAGTTGAAACCGGAACGGGTGAGTAAGATAGAAGGTGTTGACTTGGTATTGGGAGCCAATGAGAAGGCGGACCTGATTCAGTTCCTCTCCGATGGTTTCGTAAGTCGAGGATTAACCTCGACCTACATGACCCAGAAGACGAAGGACATCAAGACGTTCGCGCCATCGTGCTCTCGTGGCAATCGTACCCGTTATTTTCTGAAAGTACAGGACGGCTGTGACTATTTCTGCACCTACTGCACCATACCCTATGCCCGTGGCTTCAGCCGTAACCCGACCATTGCCTCATTAGTCAGACAGGCAGAGGAAGCAGCATGGGAAGGTGGCAAGGAGATTGTGTTGACGGGGGTGAATATCGGAGATTTCGGGAAGACGACAGGAGAACATTTCCTCGACCTGGTGAAGGCATTGGATGGTGTGGAGGGCATACAGCGTTACCGTATCAGTAGTCTGGAGCCTGATCTTTTGAGTGACGAACTTATCGACTATTGTGCCCGGAGCCGTGCTTTCATGCCGCATTACCATATCCCTTTGCAGAGTGGCAGTGATACTGTACTGAAACTGATGCACAGACATTATGATCGTCAGCTGTTTGCGGATAAGATACACCGAATCAAGGAGGTCATGCCCGATGCCTTCATCGGTGTCGACGTGATGGTGGGCTGTCGGGGTGAGACACCAGAGTGTTTCGAAGAGACATACGATTTCCTGCGAGAGCTTGATGTCACCCAGTTGCATGTCTTTCCCTATTCTGAGCGTCCTGGTACCTCAGCCTTGTCGATACCCTATATTGTTGCCGATGCTGACAAACGGGAGCGAAGCAAGCGGTTGCTCGACCTGTCGGATGAGAAGACCCATGCCTTCTATCAGCGATATATTGAAAGCGAGGCAGAGGTGTTGTTCGAGAAAGCACCGCGTGGTAAGGCGATGCATGGATTCACGAAAAACTATATCCGTGTGGAACTGCCTCCTTCCGAGGCCCGTGAGGAATACGACAACCAGTTGATGAAGGTTCGGTTGGGAGATTTCAATCATGATAAGACAGCTTTAAAGGCTACGCTCTATGGATAAACTCGCTATTGTCATACTTAATTGGAACGGACAGGAGATGCTGCATCAGTATCTGCCTACCGTGTTGCACTATTCACGTAGTGAGGCAACTGTCTATGTGGCCGATAATGCCTCTACGGACGACTCCCTTCAGTTGTTGGCCAAAGAATTTCCGGAATGTAAGGTCATCACCTTGGAGAGAAACTGGGGATTTGCCGAAGGGTATAACAAGGCGCTGCGGCAGATAGAGGCAGAATACTATCTCTTGCTGAATAGTGATATTGAGGTGACGCACCACTGGCTCACTCCGCTGATTGAGTTTATGGATGTCCATCCCGAGGTAGCAGCCTGTCAGCCAAAACTCCTCTCTATCTATAATAAGGATATGTTTGAGTATGCCGGGGCGAGTGGGGGATACTTGGATCGTTTCGGTTATCCGTTCTGTAGGGGGCGGCTTTTCGATACCGTCGAGGAGGACAACGGGCAGTACGACTATGCGACGGAGATCTTGTGGGCGACGGGTGCCGCCTTAATGATTCGTTCCAAGGACTATTGGGAGGCAGGAGGTCTGGATGCCCGTTTCTTTGCCCATAACGAGGAGATAGACCTCTGTTGGCGACTGCGTATCCGTGGCCGTAGGATCTACTGTCTGCCGGAGAGTTATGTCTACCATGTAGGAGGGGGGACGCTTCCCAAGGGAAACCCCATGAAGACCTTCCTGAATTTCCGCAATAACCTCACGATGCTCTATAAATGTCTGCCGGACTCAGAACTCCGTACTGTCATGCGCTGGCGTTGGTTCTTGGATTATCTTGCCGCATGGGAGACTTTAATCCTGAATCGTAACTGGGGTGACTTCCGTGCCATCTACCGTGCCCGTCGTGAGTTCAAGCGTTGGCGACATGACTTTGATGCTGACAGACAGCGGATACAGGCATCCCGTCAGGAAAAAGAAATACCAGAGCAGCGACGGTTCTCCTTGCTCTGGCAATATTATGTGAAAGGGCGCAAACGCTATGGCGAACTGCCGGTTTAGCTATTGGCTGTTAGCAGTTAGCTTTACCACTACAGGGTTGTCAATCTCTTTACGCCAAGCCTTCAGGTAGTCGAACCACTCTTTGGCAGTGTGATAACCGAAAGTCTCGTTGGCAGAGGTGTAGTTGACTTTATACGCCATCTTCTTGTCAGTCACTTTCAGGACAAAGGCATAGTTGTCTTTGTTGGCAGGCTCTTCATTGACGATGTTCTTCTGAGGCACCAAGACAGCCAGTCCCACCGTCTCGCGTTTCCATTTGATAGTGTCTGTGGAAGGATAGTCTGTACCCCAGCAGGCTCTCAGTCCTTTCTTGTCAGAGAACTCCTCGGAACCTTTTACGTTGATGACACCTGTGGAGAAGCGGTAGTCGGCAACATCCTTGTTGAAGAATATATCCACGTCGGTATCACGATGTCCTGCATACTGTGTATAGCGGATAGTCATGTTAACGACTGTTGGCTGTTGACTATTGGTTGTTGGCAGTTGCCAGCCACGGTCGACGAGTTCGACAATGGTGCGGAGTGGTCCGTAACTGATGATACGCTGTGTCCTGCTTCGTACGGGTTCGATATGAGTGGGTTTCTGTCCGTCCCAGCCTCGGAAGGCACCTAGTCCAAAGGTCTGACCGACCCATAGCACATCATCGCCATACCCTTGTGCTTTCTGCTCGTCATTGGTATAGAACTGAGTATCCTTCAGTTCCAACCGCTTCTGGAACTTACCATAGAGGTCAAGGGTCTGGCGGGCATCGAAATAGATACGGATACCGTTCAGCTCACTCTCAAAATCCACCCCATGGTGGTGTTGGATATGATAGGCATCGGCAGCATCGCCGCGAACAGTGATGGACTCGATGAAGTTGTTCTGGTTGTTCTTTGTCAGTTTCTTGTCACTGGTATTTCTCAGTACCATCTCCGTAAATACACGGGCAGGGTAGGAACGAGGCTCCCCGGTGTCATAGAGTGTGACGGTATATTCCTTTTTCTCCTTTTTGTCTAAGTCGACGAGGAAGCAAAGTTCGTCGAAGGACTCGTCCTGGTCGAGGTCGTCCAACTGACAGGGAATCTCTTGTCCGTCAAGCGTTACGAGGGCAGAACGCACATCTCCGTATGGTTGTAGGGAGATGACGACAGGCTGGTCCGTACGGACGCTGTTGAGGGGATTGCTGATACTGACCGTTATAGTACGGGTGGCAGATACTGTCAGACAGGATATGCTCACCAATAAATAGGAGATTAGTTTTCTCATATATAATATATAATAAGGTGTAATTACTATTGCAAATTTCACACAAATAAACGAAAAAGCCACCAAGATGCAGTTTTTTTTATCTTTTTTAGGTTAAAATTTGGTTTTTAAAATACTTTTTAGTATATTTGCATCGAATTTTAACAATAATAAATCATTTTAGCAAGTTTAGCAAAGTGCGTAAGGTCTATAGCTTATTAGTCATCATCATGCTGTTATGTATTGCATGTGAGTGGCGTTTGAAGTCGAATGAAGAGATTTCAAACGGTGCTCAGGTGGCTATAGAGCGTTATGACCGTATAGAGGGACTTTATCTGACGACTGGCGACTATTCCGCTTTGTTGCAGATGAACAAGACTTATCCGATGCAGACGCGTACACTGATAGAGGATGTATTGCAACTTGGACAAGTGAATGACCCGGAGATAAACAATAAGTTCCTACATTTTTTTAGAGATTCCACCCTTCAGCGTCTGATTAATGACGTTCAGGAGCAGTATGCCAATATCGACGACTTGAACCGGGAGTTGACGGATGCCTTTGGAAAACTGAAGGATGAGATTCCGTCCATAGAGTTTCCAGAGGTCTATTCGCAGATTGGTTCTTTCGATCAGAGCATTATCGTGGGTAACAAGATGCTGGGTATCTCGTTGGATAAATATCTGGGTGCAGACTATCCATTTTATGTGGAACATTATACGCCAGAGCAACGAAAGCTGATGACCCGTTCGATGATTACACCTGACTGTCTGAGCTTCTATCTGCTTAGTCTTTATCCTATGCCTTCCGAGGCGATGACGCAGGATGAACGGGACATGCACATGGGTAAGATCCAGTGGGTGGTGAATCAGGTGACGGATCGTCATGTCTTTGACAATCGTCTTGTATCGCAGGTTGATAGTTTTATGAACTGCAATAAAGAAATGAGTATGGAGCAGTTGCTCCACGACAACAACTATTCAGAACTCAGAAGATAGTTTTCCTTTCAAAAAGATATGTGAATCATGAGAACCATTCTGATAGCATCCCTGTTGTTTTTGCCCATGATGGCAATGGCAGCCCAAGAACTTGATTTGAAGAAGATTACCAGTGGATACTATGCTGCTGAGAGTATTAGTGGTATTGTTCCGTCTTCCGACGGGGAGAGTTATACCCAGTTGAGCGATGACAACAAGCGCATTCTCCGTTATTCCTTCAAGACAGGAAAGGAAGAGGAGACCGTGTTTGACGTGTCGACGGCCACGGGGGCTAAATTGAAAAGTATCAGCGGCTATGTCATGAGTCCCGACGGCAAGCGGGTGCTGATACAGACCAATACCAAGAGGATCTACCGTCACTCTTTTACGGCTGATTTCTATATCTATACCATTGCCAGCCGTAAACTGGTGCCGCTATCGAATAACGGTGCCCAGCAGATACCGATGTTCTCACCCGATGGTACGATGATAGCCTTTGTCCGTGATAATAATATCTTTCTCGTCAAACTACTCTACGATAATGCGGAGAGTCAGGTGACAAAGGATGGTAAGAAGAATGAGGTGATTAATGGTATTCCCGACTGGGTGAACGAGGAGGAGTTCAGCAACGACCGTGCGATGGTGTTTACGGCAGACAGCAAGAAACTTGTCTGGGTGCGCTATGATGAAAAGACCGTTGCTGAGTATTCGATGCCTATCTATAAGGGCCTCTATCCAGAGCGTATGGAGTATACGGACTATCCGGGGGCTTATACGTATAAGTATCCTGTAGCAGGAGCCGAAAATGCCAAGTGTACGGTATGGAGTTTTGATATTGCCAGCAGACAGACACGTCAGATACAGGTTCCTGTGGATGCTGACGGCTATATTCCCCGAATCAAGTCGACCAACGATGCCACCAAAGTATTGGTGTTGACTTTGAACCGTCATCAGGACTGTCTGCGTATCTATATGGCGAATCCACTGTCCACGGTTTGTCAGTTGCTGATTGAAGATAAAACCTCGAAGTATGTCAAGGAGGAGTGTGTCGACCAGTTCATAGTGACAGACAAATATATGCTCCTGCCCAGTGAGCGTGACGGATGGATGCACCTCTATCTCTATAACCTCAACGGACAACTGCTCCGTCAGGTGGAACAGGGTGACTATGAGGTGAGTGCTGTCTATGGTGTCGACGATGCTACGGGTGATGTCTATTATGCTGCCCATCAACAGGCTCCTGCCGACCAGCGTGTCTATGTGACGCATGCCAATGGCAAACAAACCTGTCTGACAGACAAGTCAGGGTGGAACAGTGCTGTCTTCAGCAGCAACTATAAGTATTTCATCCATAGTTGGAGTAATCTGAACACCCCGCCAGTCATTACGCTGTGTGCCACAGGTGGTAAGGTCGTCACCACGCTGGTGGATAACAAGGAACTGAAAGACAAATTAGCAAAAGAATCGTTGGGAACGAAAGAGTTTTTTGCCTTTACCACGTCGGAGGGTGTGAAACTCAATGGTTGGATGATGAAGCCAGCCAATTTCGACGCGACGAAGCGATATCCTGTAGTGATGTATCAGTACAGCGGTCCAGGTAGTCAACAGGTGAAAGATGCCTGGAACATCGGGATGAACGGTCAGGGTGCTATCCTCGAGCAGTATCTTTGTCAACAGGGCTTTGTCTGCGTCTGTGTTGATGGACGCGGTACAGGTGGTCGTGGTGCCGATTTCGAGAAATCCACCTATCTCCGTCTGGGAGAACTGGAGGCACGTGACCAGGTAGAGACAGCCTTGTGGTTAGGTAAACAGTCGTATGTCGACAAAGACCGTATTGCCATCTGGGGCTGGAGCTATGGCGGCTTTAACACCCTAATGTCGATGTCTGAGGGTCGTCCTGTCTTCTGTGCCGGTGTAGCCATCGCTCCCGTCACTTCGTGGCGTTTCTACGACAGTGTCTATACGGAGCGTTATATGCGTACCCCCAAGGAGAATCCTAGTGGCTATGACCAGAACCCGATCAGTCGTTCCAGTCAGTTGCACGGGGCTTTACTGCTCTGTCACGGTTCTGCCGACGATAACGTCCATCTGCGTAATACGGCAGAGTATACGGAGGCGTTGGTACAGGCAGACAAGGACTTCCGCCAGTTAGTCTATACCAACCGTAATCACAGTATCTATGGCGGTAACACCCGTAACCATCTGTTCCGACAGTGTGTTGATTTCCTGAAAAAGGAAATGAAATAAAATAAGAAAAGCCTCTCGATTGAGAGGCTTTTCTTATTAGTAGTTTTCTGCTTTTACTTGGAAGTAGGCCTGTGGGTGGTTGCAGACAGGGCACTCGTCAGGAGCTTTCTGCCCGATGACGATATGTCCGCAGTTTGCACACTGCCAGATGACGTCGCCGTCCTTGCTGAACACACGCTCTTTCTTGATGTTATCAAGCAGTTTGCGATAGCGAGCCTCATGCTCTTTTTCGATGGCGGCAACACCCTCGAACTTCTCAGCAATCTCGTCGAAGCCCTCCTCGCGAGCCTCCTTCGCCATACGGGCATACATATCTGTCCACTCGAAGTTCTCACCACCGGCGGCATCCTCCAGGTTCATGACGGTATCACTCACACTGCCGCCGTTCAGATACTTGTACCACATCTTGGCATGCTCCTTCTCGTTGGCTGCCGTCTCCTCGAAGATGGCGGCAATCTGTACAAAGCCGTCTTTCTTGGCCTTGGAAGCAAAATACGTGTACTTGTTACGAGCCATCGACTCACCGGCAAAAGCCTCTTGCAGATTCTTCTCTGTCTTTGTTCCTTTCAGTTCTTTCATAATCGTATTTGTTTAGGTTAGTATTATTTACTCAGACTTGAATAAGTCCTTGATACCTCCGATGCTACCCATGAGGTTGGTAGCCTCGTAGGGGAGGTAGACGGTCTTGGTCTTGTCGCCCTGTGCCAGTTCTTGCATCATCTGGATATACTTCTGGGCGAGCAGGTAGTTGGCAGGATTGGTGCTCTTGCCGACAGCCTCCGTAATCAGCTCGATAGCCTTTGCTTCTGCCTCTGCCTTGCGGATGCGGGCCTGTGCCTCACCCTCAGCATGGAGGATAGCCTGTTGCTTCTGGGCATCTGCACGGTTGATGATGGCGGTCTTCTCACCCTCAGAAGCCAGGATCTCAGCAGCCTTCTCACCCTCGGAGGTCAGAATCTGTGCACGCTTGTTACGTTCTGCCTGCATCTGCTTCTCCATCGCATTCAGTACGGTCGAGGGAGGAATGATATCCTGCAGTTCTACGCGGTTTACCTTCACACCCCACTTGTCGGTAGCATCGTCGAGGACGGCACGCAGTTTGGTGTTGATGGTATCACGGGAAGTCAGTGTCTCATCGAGTTCCAGTTCACCGATGATGTTACGCAGCGTCGTCTGTGTCAGTTTCTCGATGGCGTTGGGCAGGTTCGAAATCTCATAGACAGCCTTGAAGGGGTCTACAATCTGGAAATAGAGCAGGGCATTGATTTCCATCTGGATGTTATCCTTCGTAATCACGTTCTGTGAAGGGAAGTCATACACCTGTTCACGCAGGTCGATGGAGTTAGAGTAGGCATAGCGTCCACGGTTCAGTACGACGATGTCTTTGGCACGGTCGATGAACGGGATGATGATGTTGATACCAGGGTTTAGGGTTGCATAGTAGCGTCCCAGACGTTCAATGATCTTGGTTTCCGACTGAGGGATGATCACGAGTGCCATCTTGGCGAAGATAATCACCAGGACTACGATGGCGATAAGTACGTAAGTCATAAATTCCATAGTTTAATTAATTATTTAGTTCGTTATTCCGTTATATCGTTATTATGATGTCAGAGCGTCTCTACGGTGATGATGGTGCTTTCGCGGTCAATGACGCGGACGGTTTCTCCTTCCTCGATGGTATCGTCACTGACGGCCTTCCAGAGGTCACCGTCTATTTGCACGTAGCCAGGTTCATTGACATTGATAGCTTCCGTTACTTTTCCAGTGCGTCCTATCAGGGCATCGGCATTGCTGGGCTTGTTGGGCTCGTTCTTGTGCAGATAGCGCAAGGCTACGGGGCGCACGAAAAGGACACTGAGCAGCGAGAAGATGGCAAAGATAAACAGTTGCCAATAGATGTTCAGACCAAGTACTGCGGCGATGATGCCGAAGACAGCACCGATGGAGAAGCAGATGATGAAGAAATCACCTGATGAGAGCTCCAGAATCAGGCAGACGATGGAGACTACTGCCCAGACCTGCCACATGTTTGCGATTAAATAGTCTATCATATTCTTTAATTTTTAAGACGTTATTCCGTGATATCGTTATTCCGTTATTCCGATTAGATTGACAAGATGAAGTCATCCCAGTCTTTCGTTGCCCCTTTCTTACCAAACACCTTCTGATAGAGTCGACTACGTGTGGAGGAGACACTCTCTTTACTATGCGCTGTCAGGGTGGCGATATCCTTCGGGGCGATACGTACCTTGATGAGCAGACTCACGTTATAGTCCTGATCGCTCATGTTATACAGACTGTATAGCTTCTCACTGAATCCGCTGTAGACACTGTCCACTACCTCTGCCAGTTCGTGCCAGTCTCCGTCGCGCATGCTTTTTCCTTCATTTAAATATTGTTTGATGCGCAGGTATACGGGCGAGGCAAAGATGTCGGTGACGCTGTGCTCGCGGTTCTCGATGACTGCCATCTTCTGCATGGCATGGATGTTGTCGAGTCGACTCTGCAACAGTTGTATCTTACGCCTGTGATACTGGATGGTCACTACAAACAGGGTGATGTAGATGACCGCACAGATGACGAGCAGGAATATTTCACGTTCGGTGAGTATCATAATTGCTTTTTCGTTTTTGGTTGTTGCAAAGTTACGAAATAAAACACAAGCCACCAAGAAAAAGTGTTTGCAAAAGTGTGCAAACCTTCATTCGCGAACTTTTGCGAATAAATTCTCAAAAGTTTTTCGTATCTTTGCAATCGTTATGGCAAACCTGTTGACAGTTATACCCTTGATGTTCCGTGCCAAGCGTCCCAGTAAGATGTACGACATGCAGGCAGTGACGATACCTTTCTGGCTTCCGAAGGGTTATCAGGGTATGACGTTCTTCGGACATATTATCACACATAGCAAGGAAGAGGCGGAGCGTTTCAACACTCATTGGAATGCGTTGAAGAACCATGAGATGATTCATCTCTACCAGGCTCGCAGTACCCATGATTCGTGGTTGTGTTTTTATTGGAAGTATTTTGTCTTTTGGTTGAAGGCTTGCCGTTATCGTAAGCATCTGAGGAATGCGGGCTATCTCCTCAATCCTTTCGAGATGGAGGCGTATGCCTGTATGCATGACCTTCATTACCTGGACGATAAAAATAGCGGCACCACCGGGTGGCGCCACTATGCGGATATGTCGTTGGAAGAGCGATTTAAGTGTTATTGTCGTTATACCGGTATGCCGTAATGCCGTAATACCGTAATCCGGAATACCGTAATGCCGGTATGCCGAAGAAAATCACAACGCCTTATACCGTTCGCTTTGCTCGCGGATCAGTTCCTCGTCGTCGAAGTAGTTGATGCGCATGGCGGCACGTACCTCATCCATCGTCTGTGCTGCCGTCTCACGGGCCTTCTCCGTACCTTTCCTTAATATATTATAGATCTCGGGAATATCCTGCTCAAACTCATGACGACGCTGACGGATGGGGTCCAACATTTCATTCAGTATCTGGTTCAAGAACTTCTTGCACTTCATGTCGCCCAAACCACCACGACGGTAGTGGTCCTTCAGTTCGTCAAGGTTCTGATACTCTGGCAGGAAGTTGGCAAAGTCCTCTTGCTTAGAGAAAGCATCGAGATAGGTGAATACAGCATTACCTTCCACATGTCCGGGGTCGTTGAGGTTGATGTGCTCGGGATCGGTGTACATCGAGCGCACCTTCTGCCATACCGTGTCGGCATCGTCAGAGAGGTATATGCAGTTGCCGAGTGACTTCGACATCTTCTCCTTTCCGTCAGTTCCAGGGAGACGACGTGCTGTGGCGTTCTCAGGCAACATGATCTCAGGTTCCACCAATACAGGAGCGTAGGTGGCATTGAAGCGGCGTACCAGTTCGCGGGTTACCTCCAGCATCGGCTCTTGGTCTTCACCAACGGGCACTGTTGTCGATTTGAACAATGTGATATCCGCAGCCTGACTGACAGGATAGCAGAAGAATCCCAGTGGGATGTTCGCCTCGAAGTTACGCATCTTGATTTCTGTCTTCACTGTCGGATTACGCTGTACACGGCTCACCGTGATGAGGTTCATCAGATAAGTCGTCAGTTCTGCAAGTTCTGCTATCTGACTCTGGATGAACAACACACACTTCTCCGGGTCGAGACCAGCAGAGAGATAGTCGAGAGCCACCTCTATGATATTCTGTCTGATCTTCTCAGGGTTGTCGGCATTGTCAGTCAATGCCTGTACGTCTGCCATAAACACAAACATCTTGTCGTAGTCGCCAGCCTCTTGCAGTTCCACGCGTCGGCGCAGTGAACCGATATAATGTCCTAAGTGCAGCTTGCCTGTAGGACGGTCACCAGTGAGTATAATCTTTCCCATTGTCTTCTGTTCTTTTAAAGCTCGGCAAAGTTACAAACAATTTGGGACATAGCCAAATTTTGTATCATGAAGTTTGTGATTTCAGAAAGTCTTTGTACTTTTGTGCTTCAGTATGACAGAGGACCAGATAGCATTGAAGAAGCTACGAATTATCCTGACAAAGTGCCTCGAATTTAGGGGCACTTTTCGTTTTTGTGTGCTGTTGGACGCAAATGAGCGAAAATAGAGGCATTTGGATAATCTGCTCATACATAGAGAGTTATCCGTTTGAGAAAGAGAGACAGGAGTCAGAAGACAGGAGTCAGGAGGGTAAAAGTGCCGTTTTTGCCCCTGTTTTTCGTATAGAAAGGTGCCTCCTTTCGGGTCGTTTGGAGGCACCAAACGGGTAGTTAGGTGCCGACTAACCACCCGTTAGGTACGTCCTAACTCATTTTTTGCTTAAAACAAGCGTTTTGAAAGCTCCAGATTTTCTAGAAGCTCCAAAAATCTATACATCATTTTCGACCAATTTTCTTGACATCTTGCTTTCGTTCTAAAGATATCAGAACTCGATGGTTGCATAGGGAAGGGAGGCTATCCATTGCAGTGACTGGTACATGAAGTCGGCGACGAGGGAGAGGAAAGTGGCGATGAGGCTGAGATGGGTGAACAGGAACAACAGTGTTCCGATGAGGATCAGGTAGGCACAGGGGATGACGACGAAGTTGCTCAACAGGAAATAAGTGGAGAAACGGTGAAAGTAGAAGGCTATCAATGGAGCCACTCCGATCTGTGCTGTCAGCGAGACTGCCGTCATGCCCCATAACCATCGTACCACCCGATGCTCCATCAACCACTGTTCACTGATGAGTCCATAGAGTGGAGGATAGAACACGAGGATGGCGAAGACGGCAAGGAACGACATCTGGAAACTGACTTCGAAGAGGGCATGAGGGTGGATGATGAGCATGACGATAGCCGTAAAGGCGAGTACGTTGACACTCATCTTCTGGCGATAGCCCAAGGAAAGGAGACCATAGACGGTCAGCATGGTGGCGGCACGTACTACGCTGGGAGTCATGCCCACCAAGAAGGCGAAAGCCCAGATGGCGAGGAGGGTAAGCATCTGACTCACCATCCGCCAGCGATAGTTACGGATAAGGAGGGAGAGCACCATATAGATGATGCCGAGGTGCAGTCCGCTCAGTGCGAGGATATGTCCTGCCCCCGTGATGTTAAAAACCTCCCTTGTCTCCCGTGTCAGCATCGACTTGTCGCCTAAGGTCATGGCGGAGATGATGGCGGAGGGCTTGTCGGGGAGTGTCTGCAGTTCTGCCACGAGGTGTATCCGATAGGAGAGCATCCTTTCACCGGCATTTTGTACGGCGGGAATATCAGGCAGCGGATGCTGGATAAGCCAGCAACCCGTCAGCAGCGTCGTCAGATAGATGAAGAAAGTCTGCCAGCTAGGGAAACGATGAAATAGGAGGGACAGGATGGTGGAGGTTGCCATCAACACCCAAAGCAGCTCTGCCTGCAGGGAGAGCCAATAACCCGTCACGATGCCTATGATGAGACATAAGGCGATAGGAAGGAGGGGAGCAATGAATCGTTGATGTCGCATGTCCTTTATGTCGCGTATTGTTCGATGAACTGGTCTTCGGAGATAATCGGGATACCCAGTTGTTGGGCTTTCTGATTCTTGCCGGAAGTCGAGGTCACATCGTTATTAATCAGGAAACTCGTGGAACCACTGACGGCAGAAGCCACCTTGCCGCCCTGCGATTCGATGTAGGCTTTCAGCTCATTGCGGTTCTTGTAGTGGTGGACATCGCCCGTGATGACAAAGGTGAGTCCTTCGCATCGACTTCCTGACGGCTCGTTGGATGCCTGTGTGACCGTGATCTTCTCACGCAGATGCTGGTAACGCTGTCTGTTATGCTCGTCGCGAAACCAGTTGACGAAGGAGGCAGACTTCTCGGGACCGATACCGTCGATATGGGCGAAGACCTCGGAAGCCTCACGATAAGGCTCGAACAAGTCACCCGTCTCTTTTGTTGCTTCCTTGACAAGTTCATCAAGGGGGTAGGCACCTAACAGCCGTTTGCAGACATCCATGCCGCACAAAGGGATGTTCAGGGCATAGAGCAGACGGTGTGCCTCCACATTTGCGGAACGCTCGATGCTGCGGATGATATTGGAGGCAGACTTCTCACCGAAGCCCTCCATCTGGGCAAGTTCACGGATGTGACGGCGCAGGTCGTAGAGGTCGGCATACTCGCTGACCCAGCCGAGGTTGATGAACTTTGAGAGTGTCTGTTCAGAGATGCCGTCGATGTTCATGCCCTCCTTCGATACGAAGCGGGCGAACTTCTTCAGTTGTTTGGCAGGACACTCTGTATTAGTACAGTGAAGTGTTTTCGTACCGCTTGCCTCACTGATGCGTATCTCCGTTGCCGCATGGCAGACAGGACACTCATGGGGAATCTCCAAGCTACCTTCTGTGCGGATGACCTGGATGACCTTCGGGATGATCTTGTTGGCTTTGATGACACTGATCTCCGTACCTGCACTACCTATACCTAACCGTTCACACTCGCTGATATTACAAAGCGAGGCGCGTTTGACGGTGGTGCCCTCCAGCTCTACGGGACGGAAGACGGCAACAGGGGAGATCGTACTGGCGGCACACGACCATTCTATCTGCTGCAAGACCGTGTCGGCAGACTCGTCCTGCCATTTGAAGGCAAGTCCTGCCTTGGTGGCATGGTGTCCCGTGATACTGCCCGTTTGGGCATATTCTGTATCGTCATAGCAGACAACCAGTCCGTCGACGGGGTAGGGATTCTGCTTGCTGGTGACCTTTTGGGTGAAAACGTTGATAACGCTTTCCACAGAACTGAGTGAGGGTTCTTTGACATACTGGTGCTCCACCGTCTTGAAGCCTTGGTGCTCCAACCAGTCCATGCGTTCGCCCCACGAAGTGATATCCTCGTCGGTATGTACCAGCGTAAAGGGAATCCATTGGATATGCCGCTGCTTCACTTCCTCCACGTCCTTTAAGGTCAGCGAGCCGGAGGCAAGATTACGCGGATTAGCATAGTCCTCACCACTCTCAATGAGAAAGCGTTCGAAGTCGTCATAGCTGATAACTGCCTCGCCACGGATAACGGTATGTCCTTTATCCTCAATTTGTTGCGGTATTCCGTTAATGGCTTTGGAAAGGTGCGTGATATTCGTGCCGATATGTCCGTTGCCCCGTGTCACCACCTTCGTCAGTGTTCCGTTGTCGTATGTCACCACCAGTGTGAGACCATCCAGTTTCCAGGATATCCAGATGGGTCGTCCTTCCGCCCATTTCACCAGTTCGGCAGACTGTTTTGTCTTGGCAAGAGAGAGGGCGGCAAACTCATGTTCCTCCTTCTGTCCGGTAATGGTGTCCTCGGAAACCTTCTGTGTCGGAGAGTCGGGCAGGGTAGTCCCTGTCTCCTGTTCCAGTCGTTTGAGTTCGTCGAAGCGGGCATCCCACTCGTAGTCGGTCATGCGTTCGCCCCGTCCGTTATAGTATGCGTCAGAAGCCTCGTTCAGTTCCCTGACGAGTTGTTCCATCCGTAATAGCTTGTCGTCTGCCATAGGTTTTTGTCTTTATGTCTGCGAAATTACAAAAAAAATGGGATATAACAAAAATAATTTGGTTTTTCTCTCACTTATTCGTACCTTTGTCTCCGTATGACACAAAGATTTGAGTTCACACCACAGGAGAGAGAGGAAATCCTTTCACTCTATAATTTGATTAAGCGGCATATTGGCTCATCGCTTATAGAAGGTGATGAGGAGAAGATACGCCATTATTTGAGTACTTATATCGAGCAGAACCATATCCGTCGTGATGTGTTCGGCTTGAATCCTATGTTGCTCAGTTTCCAAACGGCACAGTTGGTCGTGGAGGAGGTTGGACTGAAGCGCGATGCCGTATTGGCGGTATTGTTGCATCCCTGTATTGAGGATGGACATCTGACAATCGAGGAGGTAGAAAAGGAGTTCGGAGAGTCTGTCGCCCGTATCCTGCACGGACTCCAGCGCATCCAGGAACTCTACAAGAAGAACCCCGTGGTGGAGACGGAGAATTTCCGTAACCTGTTACTCTCCTTTGCGGAGGATATGCGCGTCATCCTGATTATGATTGCCGACCGTGTCAATCTGATGCGTCAGATCCGTGATACGAAACAAGTGAATGCCAAGCGCGAAGTCAGCGAGGAGGCTGCCTATCTCTATGCACCCCTTGCCCATAAACTTGGACTCTATAAGATGAAGTCCGAGTTGGAGGATTTGTCGTTGAAGTACCTGGAGCATGATGCCTATTACCATATCAAGGAGAAACTGAGTGAGACGAAGAAGAGTCGTGATGCTTATATCGAACGCTTTATCCAGCCAATTAGTGAGCGTCTGACGGCGGCAGGTCTGAAGTTCCACATCAAGGGACGTACGAAGTCGATACATTCTATCTGGCAGAAGATGAAGAAACAGAAATGCGACTTCGAGGGCGTCTATGACCTCTTTGCCATCCGGGTGATAATTGATGCTCCATTGGAGAAGGAGAAAATGGAGTGTTGGCAGGCCTTTGCCATTGTCACGTCGATGTATCAGCCTAATCCGAAGCGCCTGCGCGACTGGCTGAGTGTTCCGAAGTCGAACGGCTATGAGAGTCTGCATATCACGGTCCTGGGACCGGAACAGAAATGGGTGGAGGTACAGATCCGTACGGAACGTATGGACGAGATTGCCGAACGAGGCGTTGCCGCCCATTGGCGCTATAAGGGTGTGAAGGGGGAGTCAGGCTTGGACGAGTGGTTGACGAATATCCGTTCCATGCTGGAGACCTCTGACGGGCTGGAGGCGATGGACCAGTTTAAGATGGACCTATACGAGGACGAGGTCTTCGTCTTCACACCGAAGGGTGACCTGTATAAGTTCCCGAAGGGAGCCACGGTCCTTGACTTTGCCTATCATATCCATTCGAAGATTGGAAGTGCCTGTACGGGTGCCCGTATTAATAATAAGGTGGTGTCGCTCCGTCAGGTATTGCAGAGTGGTGACCAGGTGGAGATTATGACCTCCTCCAACCAGAAACCCCGACAGGAATGGCTGAATATCGTGAAGACCTCCCGGGCGAAGTCGAAGGTGCGCCTTGCCTTGAAGGAGACCCAGGTCAAGGAGGGCCTCTTTGCCAAGGAGACGTTGGAGCGTAAGTTCAAGAACCGTAAGATAGAGATGGAAGAGTCGACGATGCAGCAACTCATCAAGAAGTTAGGCTTCAAGGAGGTGAGTGACTTCTATCGTCAGATAGCCGACGGTACGCTGGATGTGAATACCGTGATCGACAAATATGTGGAGATACAGCATGACGAACAGCCTGTCACGGGAAATAATGTTGCCCAAAGTGCTTCCGACTTCGTCTTAGATGACTCTAAACTTTCCCCGCTCAACGCTCAACTCTCCGACGACGTTCTCGTCATCGACCAGGGCATGAAGGGTGTCGACTATCAGTTGGCACGGTGCTGTCAACCTATCTATGGCGATAAGGTATTCGGCTTCGTGACGGTCAGCGGTGGCATCAAAATTCACCGTGAGGACTGTCCGAATGCCCCGGAACTGAAGAAGCGTTTCGGTTATCGTGTCGTCAAGGCGCGGTGGAGTGGGAAAGGGTCCTCCCAGTATGCCATCACCCTCCGTGTCATTGGCAATGACGACATCGGTATTGTGAACAACCTCACCAATATCATCTCACGGGATGAGAGACTTGTCCTTCGCAGTATCAACATCGACTCGCACGACGGGCTCTTCAGTGGCAACCTCACCATTATGATTGATGACACCTCCCGTTTGGAGGCACTCATCAAAAAGCTTCGCACCGTGAAGGGCGTGAAGCAGGTGGACAGGATTTAGTTAAATAAAATATCGCGGTCAAAAGCCGCGATATTTTATAATTATTTAATGTATTTCTTTCCGTTTCGGATATAGATTCCTTTGTGTCCTATGGTGTTCTCAACACGGCGACCGGAGAGGTCATAGACGGCAGTGTTGTCCTTTGGATCGTTCTTGACCGTTGTGATACCTGTTGCATCAGTTACTGTCAATGTACCTGCAACGAAAGCCAGGTTGTAACTTTCTGCCTTTGCCGTTACCGTGACAGGATATTCTCCGGCAGGAGAGTCAATATCAGCCTCACAGGAGAATACCGGTTCCTCCACCCAAACAGGTACCGTCTCGTCGTTGACCAGTCCACTGAAGATTAACGAGAAGTCCGGGTTGGGTTGTCCCACCTCACGGGTGGCATTCTCGACGGTAGCCGTGGCACCCACTTTTTGTACGATCATATAACCGTCGAACAACTCCACGTTCTCGTCAGTGATGGTGCCGATACTGATAACAATAGGATACTTGCCGGCAGGTGATGACTTGGTAGCCTCACAGGTCAGTTCAGGTTCTCCGGTGATGGGGTCGCCCGATACCTGGTAGACGAACTGCGGATTCTCCTCTCCGTATTTGCGGATGGTGTTACGCACCTTGACGCTGGAACCGTATTCCTTGACATTGTTACCGAAATCCTTCCATTGAGCCAGTTGGAGGTATTTGGTCTTGGTACCGGCAGGTACATACAGCAGACACGTAGAGACAGGGACACCTTTGAAGACTTCGGTACCGTTCAAGGCGGGAATCTCCTTGCTGCTGATGCGTATCTCACGCAGTCCACTGCATCCGCTCAATGCCTCCTGACCGATGGCGGTCAGTGTGGTAGGCAGTACAACTTTCCGTAGTTTCTTACAGTTGCTGAGTGCTTTGACAGGCAGTTCGTCATCAGTTGTGGTCAGCAGGGTCTCTCCCTCTGTCAGGTAGGGGTCTCCTCCACTGACGATACGTGCCTTGGAGAGGTCCAGTTCCTTCAAACAACCGTCTGTCTGATCTCCCTTCTCATCGACACCGCTCAGTCGTCGTATCTGGCGCAGGTCTGTGGAATTAATATTACCGGTAATCTTCAGTTTACCGACAGTACCGATCTTGTCGTCGCCCAACTGTGTACTCAATGTACCGGCTTCGGTTAGTGTTATATTCTCATCCGACAAGTTCTTGTCTGTCCCTTGAATACCGATAATCATATTCTGCTGCGAGTTAAAGGTATAATAGCTAGGGTTCAGCAGTGCGATGTCGTAGTAGCCGTCGTCATCACCGCTCCAGCCCCAGTTGACATACACCTTGCCCTCTTCGTTGTAGCCGTGCAGTACGAAGGCATGACCGCCGCTGGTATAGCTCGCACCGGCATAGTATAAGGGACCGTTCTCGCTCAGTTCGCGGTAGACGATATCCATCCACTGTGCCTCGCTATAATTGCTACGTTCTAAGCACTCGGCATCCTCAATGCCAAAATAAGTACGCAGACCGGCTGCGGCATCCTGTGAATAGGCACCGGAACCTTCCTCAGCCATACCGCCATACTCCATATCGGCAGCTACGCCACAGTCGCGCATCAAGACTGCCACTGCCATGACCTGTTCGTCATTATATTCTCCAGGAATATATTCGTCCAGCATGTTCTGCCAATCATAGACGTGTTCGCCGAAATCGGCAGTCACGGGAGTTCCTGACGGGTTGTACTGCGGATAGTAGATGGTGCGTGTGCCGATGCCGCATACAGGCACCTCATGGTATTTCAACACCTGTGCCATTGCCGTGGCAACACAGCCTGTATAGCAGCGGTCACCACCGCTGGATATCGGGCACAGGCGGTTATAAGGCTCTAACTGGTCCCACTTGGTAGTCATCAGCGGACCTATCTGTGTGGGATATTTAGCGGGGTCTGGCTTGGTGGTCGTCATGGGGATATTATTGGCTGTCACATACCTCACTGCCTCACCGACAGCCTCGAGCCACCACTGGAAATTCTCGTTGCGTCCCTCAGAATACTTGGATGTCGACACGCCTAATACCTCCGGTACCAGGTCGTCCGCGGCTATGACGGCAAAGCCGCCCTGTTCCATTCCTATGATTTGATACTCTGCAGTGGCTTTCAGTGTTTTCATGGTGCTGGCCTTGCGTAACTCCAAGTTCATGGCCCGGCGCTTCATATTGATAGCCTTGGCGGCAGCCTCTTTCATCTGATTCTGTGTACGTGGAGCGGCAGAAACAGACAATACTGTTACACACAACAGGAACCCAAGCAACAAGTATAATTTCTTCATGATTCTATGATTGATTGTTAATTAGGTTGTAAAGATAATACATATTTATGACATTCTATCATAAAAAGAAAAAAAAGAAAGGTACAACCCGTTTGGCTGTACCTTTTGCTCATAGTTTAACTTTTTAGTGAATGATATGGTTAATTAATAATGAATTGTCTTCCTTTTTAAAGGATTGGCATGGTTGCAAAGGTAATAATTTGTAACCAAACTGCCAAATAATATGCCATTATATTTCTAAAGAGCGTGATTATTTTTATTATTCGTACCGCATGGACCGTGCCGGATGGATGCGTGACACGAGGAACGAGGGGGCAATGAGTACGAATAGGGTGGTGAGGAGTGTTGCGACGTTCAACACAATGATTAATGGGATGTTCAGTTCCATCGGTGCCGTACTGACATAGTAGTTGGCTGGGTCTAGCTGGATGAATCCGGTATGGCGTTGTAGGAGGATGACACCGATACCGATGACGTTGCCCCAGAGCATGCCTTGTCCGATAATGAAGGCGGCAAACCATAGGAAGGTGTGGCGCACACTTATGTTACGGGCTCCCAAAGCCTTGAGCAGTCCGATCATCTGCGTACGTTCCAAAATGATGATGAGAAGTCCGCTAATCATCGTGAAACCTGCTACACAGACCATCAGTGCCAAGATAATCCATACGTTAATGTCGAGTAATGACAACCATGAGAACACCTGAGGATAGATTTCCTGTACCGTCTGGGAGGTGAGTATCTCCCCATAGCGGTCCATGTGGCGGTTGACTTTCTCTATCACTTGCTCAGCCGTTGCCTGCAACTGGTCGAAGTCAGTGACCAATAGTTCGGCGCCGCTACACTGGTCTTTCTCCCAGTTATTGAGTTTAACGGGAATGGGAAGGTCTGTGAAACTGAGCGCCTCGTCAAACTGGGTCATGTTGGTTTCATAGATGCCAGCCACCGTGAACTTACGTGCCCTCACATTGTCATAGTTGATGAAATAGGCAAATACGCGGTCGTCCACCTTCAGTCCGAGTTTGTCGGCGATTGTCCGAGATATGAGGAGTTGGTAAGAGCTTTTCGTACTGGAAAACATCGGCATCTTACCCGCTACGAGGTTGCTTTGCAGAAACTGGGTGTCATAGTCCTCTCCGACACCTTTGACGACGACACCCAGGAAATCACTGTCTGTCTTCAGAATACCCTGTGTCAAAGCATAACGTCCAACATGGCATACCCCGGGAATGTCCTGAAGTACCTTTTTCATAGAGTCGTCGATACAAACAGGGTAGGGTGTGTTGCTTTGCGAGGTGATGAAGTTCTCTATCCGGATATGACTGCCGAAGCCCACCACTTTGTCGCGGATGGTATGCTTGAAACCCATCACCACACTGACTGTGATAATCATTACGGCGAGTCCGATGGCAACACCGATAGTAGCAATACGAATAGCAGGGCGGCTCACCTTACGGTAGTCACCGTCGTCAGAATAAATTCGCTTAGCAATGAAAAAAGGGAAACTCATACCACTCTTCCGGGATATGCTTCCAACGCCTTCTGTAATACGATGAGGGCGCGCTCCAAGTCTTCCATCTTCAGCACATAGGCGATACGTACTTGGTCGATGCCGGCACCGGGAGTAGTGTAGAAGCCTGCGGCAGGAGCCATCATCACCGTTTCACCCTCATACTCAAAGTCTGAGAGACACCAGCGGCAGAACCGTTCGGCATCGTCTACAGGCAGTTTAGCTACCGTATAGAAGGCACCCATGGGAATCGGAGAGTAGACACCGGGAATGCGGTTGAGTCCGTCAATCAGACACTTACGACGCTCCACATATTCATCATAGACATCACGATAGTATTCATCCGGGGCATCGAGTGAGGCCTCGGCAACAATCTGTCCAATCAAAGGGGGAGAGAGTCGTGCCTGACAGAACTTCATCACAGCCTTGCGTACTTCAGCATTCTTTGTGATGAGGGCACCGATACGGATACCGCACTCTGAATAACGCTTCGAGACGGAGTCGATAAGGATGACGTTCTGTTCAATGCCTTCCAAATGGCACGCAGAGATATAGGGAGAACCGGTATAGATATACTCACGGTATACCTCGTCGGAGAAGAGATACAGGTCGTATTTCTTCACAAGATCGCGTATCTGGTTCATCTCACGACGGGTATAGAGATATCCTGTTGGGTTGTTGGGGTTGCAAATCATGATGGCACGGGTGCGGTCATTGATGAGTTCCTCAAACTTCTCCACCTTCGGCAGAGAAAAGCCTTCATCGATGGTCGTGGCAATGGTACGGATCTTCGCACCTGCCGAAATGGCAAACGCCATGTAGTTGGCGTAGGCTGGTTCCGGCACGATAATTTCATCGCCAGGATTCAGGCACGACAGGAAGGCAAATAGCACTGCCTCACTACCGCCGCTAGTGATGATGATGTCATCCGCCGTGACATTGATATTGTATTTCGCGTAATAGCTGACCAACTTCTCCCGATAGCTCAGATAACCCTGAGAGGGAGAGTACTCAAGGATGGTACGGTCGATTTGTTTCAAAGCGTCAAGCCCCACCTGTGGAGTAGGCAGGTCAGGCTGTCCAATGTTCAGGTGGTATACTTTCGTACCCCTTTTCTTGGCAGCGGCGGCAAGAGGTGCAAGCTTACGAATCGGTGATTCTGGCATCTCCAGTCCACGAACAGATATTTCCGGCATTATTGTCTTATTTACGTAAATCGGTTGCAAAATTACGAATAAGTGAGAAGAAAACCAAATTTTATTTGTGTTTTTCGGAATTTATGCGTACTTTTGCGTGTCCAAATCGAATAAAACATGAATTACGAAGAACTATTGGCATCACGGAAGGACGGAAAATTAAACAAGACACGTCTGCCCATCGGTGATTACTATCGTCAGCAGATAGACGGAAAGTACCGTAGTGTAGTGGATATCGCACCTGAACTGAACAATAATATCAAGTTCAGTGAGGCATTGAAGGCGGAATGTGATCAGAATGCGTCGTTGACCGATCAACATATTTTGCATTTCCGTCCCCAGACCGAAGGACATGACATTATCCGTCTGGAGATGGAACAAGGTCAGTATCAGCCTTTACGGCAGGTTCTTAATGATACTCCTGCAATTGTAGCAGAGCCCCATTTCATCGAGGAATTCACTCGTCAACTGTTGGAGGCGGCAGCTTATCTTCATGAGCAGGGCGTCTTTGGTGTGTGCTATTCACCTCAGACTGTGTTTCTGCGGAAGGGAGACAATGCCGTATTGTTAACACATGTCGGTTCGCATTATCTGATGATGAATGATCCATCCCAACTCTACTATGGTGGAATGGAGGAGTTTGTGGCTCCGGAGGTGATGAACAGAGGCACAATAGACCATCGTTGTGACATCTATTCTATTGGACGGTTGTTGAGAAAGATTTTCGACCAGTCAGATATGCCGTTGGAATTACGTAATGTCGTCAAAAAGGCCGTGAGCGAGTCACCAGAGGATCGTTACAGTACTCCTACGGAAATGTTGGACAATATTAATCGCAAGCGTAATACCTATCGATCACTGATTACTGGTATTATTGCTGTTGCCATTGCCGGCTTATGTATTGCCCTCTATTTCGATATGATGCCGGAGAGTACTCCTGTGGAATTTGTCAAGCCGGCTCCCCGACAGGCTACGGACGACTTGATAGACGAGGGCGTTGATCCTGCAGAACTGGGCGTGACCAGTGACGGTGACTCTCTGGTTGCTGTAGAACGGGCATCGCAGCAGGAATACCAGGCAAAGGCGGAGGCTATTTTCCGTAAGCGTTATGAGGCTGCCGCTGATAAAATTCTTTCCAAGATATATAATAAGGCGAACATGAATGTGAGCGAGAAGAATTTCCAGTTGCAGAGTCAGTCTACAGTGGATGAACTGATGAAGGCACAACAGGAGATATCTGCCGAGTCGGCATTGGATCCGGCACGCAGTCAGTTGATAGCGACGGAGATTATTGAACGTCTGACGGACCAGAAGAAAAAAGCGTTGGGCGGCTCCAATAGCTTGGGAATACAAAAGTGAAGAGTTTAGAGTGTAGAGTTTGCTACCGCAATTGATAAATTAAACAGATATGAGATCAAGAACAGCAATTTGGTTTGAGTGTAAGATAGCCTACGAGAAAGTGGGTGAGGACGGCTTACAGAAGAAAGTGAATGAGACCTATACCGTAGATGCCCTTAGTTTTACAGAGGCTGAGAAGCGCATTATGGAGGAGATGTCGAACTATATCAGTGGTGAATTCACCGTCAAGGACATCAAAATTGCTCCTTATAAGGAGATTTTCTTCAGTGACGACCCTTCCGCAGACCGTTGGTATAAGACGAAGTTGCAGTTTATCACTAACGACGAGAAAACAGAGAAGGAAAAGCGCAGCAACGTGAATTATCTCGTACATGCGGCTACTCTGAAAGGAGCCGTCAATAACATCGAGGAGGTCATGGGTGGTACGATGATTGACTATGTCATCGCCAGTGTTGCTGAGACTACCCTCATGGATGTCTTTGAATATGGGAAGGATGTGAAGGGTGAAGAATGAAAAATCCGCCAGTATGTACGATGTAAAAGGTCATCTTCATCAAGTGCTTGCTGATCTGCCACAGGGTGTACGCCTTGTGGCAATTAGCAAATATCATCCTAATGAGTATATCGAGGCTGCCTACGAGGAAGGACAACGTATCTTCGGAGAGAGTCATGAGCAAGAATTGCGCCAGAAGGTGGAGACGTTGCCGAAGGATATCCAATGGCATTTCATCGGTCATCTGCAGACTAATAAGGTGAAGTATATTGCCCCTTATATCACGATGATTGAGGCTGCTGACTCGTTAAAACTTTTAAAAGAGATTGATAAACAAGCTGCTAAGAATGAGCGTGTTATCGACGTGTTGCTTGAACTCCATATTGCGGAGGAAGAGACAAAGTACGGACTCACTCCGGAGGCTTGCCGACAGTTGCTTGCAGATGGTGCTTGGAGAGAATTGGGACATGTGCGTATCTGCGGCATGATGATGATGGCATCGTATGTCGACGATGAGGCACAGATCCGTTCAGAGTTCAGGATTGCCAGAGACCTTTTTGACGAGATGAAATCGAAGTATTTTGCAGACGAGCCCTCGTTCTGCGAGCGTTCCTGGGGGATGAGTCACGACTATAAGATCGCCGTGGAGGAGGGGAGTACTATGGTACGTATCGGTACCACCATCTTCGGTCCCCGCATCTATTAACTATCAACTCTAAACTTTAAAAGTGTATTGTCCCCGTTTCATCTTGCCCCAGTGGATGGCGTGTCTGGGACAGTGGTGATAGCAGGCAAGACAGTTGGTGCAGGAACCGTTGTGCTTCCAGACAGGCGGTGTTCCCTCGATATCATTGACAGGACAGAGTCTCTTGCATAGTCCACATTGAATACAAGCATCTTCATCCACCCAGAACGGCTTGTCGTTGATAAGGTGTTTGTTGTAATAGCCGCCTATAATATAAGTATAGGTATAGGGGATCGCTCCTTTTACCAGTTCTTCCACTCCTTTTTCTTTCCTCACGATGACCTCACAGATATGCCGTATCCGTTCTTTGGCGGCTTGGATTTTCTGTGTTTCCCGTTCAGGAGAGTCTAAGTGAAGGAAGGAGAAACATACATTGGATTCGGGCATGACTACAGCAAAAACGGAATCCGTATGGAGTTCTTTCTTGCCCAGTTCTTTGTTGAAGATTCGCATGGCATGTCCCATGTTGTCTCCACAAGTGGTTAGGGCATAGATATAGGAGGTGTTGTGGAATACCGCTTTCCTGATGAAATCGCGTACGATTCTGGGAGGTTGCCACCCGTGAGTAGGGAAACAGAACCCCAGTCGTTCCCCATCCTGAAGGGTATATTCACATCTTTCCTTTCTCATTTCATCGGGAATATAAACTAATTGCTCATTGGTCGACAATGCCAGTTGCTCTGCCGCCCAACGAGTATTTCCTGTTCCGGAGAAATAGAAGATCATGTATGCAGATCAAGAACAAAGCGGGTTCCTTTCGTGAACTCAGGATCAATGTCAAGGTCACCGTTCATCTTCAGTGCCATCTGCTTGCAGATAGGCAGTCCGAGACCGTCACCCTTGGTGAGGTCCCTGATTTCCAAGAAGGGCTTGAATACATCGTCACGCTTCTCCTCAGGAATACCACAACCGGTATCTGACACGATAAACTGGTGGGTATGTGCACTGCGTTTCTTGTAGTCCAACCAGATGGTTCCTCCCTCTGGAGTATAGATGGCGGCATTGTTCAGCAAGTGCAGCAGGATGTGTGAGACATATTCCTTGTTCATCTCGAAACTCATCTTGGGGGCGTTGACCTTCAGAGTGACATCTGTCTTCACCTTGTCGCGTATTTGTTCCATGATGTTCTCGCAGAACTGTTGGATCTGGGTATCTTCTAATTCCACCTCTTCCGTTGAGTTCTCCAGGTCAGACAAGGTCTGGATATGCTTGGAGAAATCCATTAGTGCCTTTACCTCGGGAGTCTTGCTGTCGAGTTTCTGCAGAGTGGGATCTAGTTGTGCGGAGATATTACTGATAAACTTAGCTTTCAGGGCATTGTTGTCATTGGCCAGTTGGATGGTCTTCTTCTGCTTACGTGTCAGCAGGATGAAGCGCAACAGGATAATGGCACCTACTACCAAGGCGGCTGCAAGTCCGCCAACAAGAATGAGGAGTCCGATGATAATCACCCAGCGGGTGGTCAGCGAACTGTCTTTCTCTGCAATAGAGGCTTCATTGTCGGCAATCTGCTTCTTCAGGGCACCAATCTCATCGGCAGTCTTGAGGGCGTTCACAGAGTCTTTCCATACCAGGTAGTTGCTATATGACTGTGCGACCATGTTGGCGTTGTTGCTCTTACGACCGTTGGCAATAAGGGTCTTATACACCTCGTCCACTTTGTCATACTCCTTGGAGGCAGTTAATTTATTGGCCATCTCCTTGAAGACGGCATCGCCCTGTGCGTTCAGACCGAAAGAATAGAAATAGATCGCCTTGTTATAGAGTAAATCATTCTGTATCTTGTCATCGTTGGAGGCACTGGCCAGTGCCTCCATCACTTTCAATTGCTCCTTGGCACTGTCTGGCTTTCTGAATTTCATATACATCTGCAGGCGTTCCTTGGTGACCAGGTAATGTAGTCCGGCATCATTGCCACCCGCTTTTTTGTTGTTAATTGTCTGATCGATATTACGCAACAGTTCGAAAGCCTCTTTATGCAAACCGTCCTTGGAATATAAAGCCGCAGCCTTTGTGCCACATTCTACACCTTGTTGCAACTGCCCCTTGCTGACATAGTCTTCATAAGCCCGGATATAGGAATGACGAGCGGCAGGGATGGTTGTTGCACTTTCAGCATTTTTTTGCAGTTCACTTTTCTGAGCTTCCTGTGCGTTCATGGATGTGCAACAGAGAGACAGAGTTAAGAGTAGGATAGAAACTTTTTTATTCATAGTACAAATGTAAGAATTGTTTCAATTTATCTTGCAAAAGTAAGAAATTATTTGATTTCTTCCAAATAAAGTTACGATTTATTTGGCAGTTGAGCAAAAATAGTATAATTTTGCAGACAATTTTTGAAAATAGTAATAAATAAGGTATAAAGAGAATTATGAGCGACAGATTGTTTATCTTCGACACGACACTTCGGGACGGCGAACAAGTTCCTGGGTGTCAGTTGAACACAGTAGAGAAGATTCAGGTGGCAAAAGCACTGGAGCAGTTGGGCGTGGATATTATTGAGGCGGGTTTCCCCATCAGCAGTCCAGGCGATTTCAATTCCGTCATTGAAATTTCAAAGGCGGTGACATGGCCTACCATTTGTGCCCTGACGCGTGCAGTGCAGAAAGATATTGACGTGGCAGCCGAATCTCTGCAGTATGCGAAGCACAAGCGTATCCATACGGGTATCGGTACTTCCGACTCCCATATCAAATATAAGTTCAACTCCAACCGTGAGGAGATTATCGAACGTGCCGTGGCTGCCGTGAAGTATGCCAAGAAGTACGTGGAGGATGTGGAGTTCTACTGCGAGGATGCAGGACGTACCGAGAACGAATATCTGGCTCGTGTCGTCGAGGCTGTCATCAAGGCCGGTGCCACGGTTGTCAACATCCCCGACACGACAGGTTATTGCCTGCCTCAGGAGTATTACGAGAAGATCAAGTACCTGAAGGATCATGTGGATGGTGTAGACAAGGCTATCCTCTCTACCCACTGTCATAACGACCTCGGTATGGCTACTGCCAATACCTTCAACGGTGTGATGGGTGGTGCTCGTCAGGTGGAGGTCACTATCAATGGTATCGGTGAGCGTGCCGGTAATACCTCGTTGGAGGAGATAGCCATGATCCTGAAGTGTCATAAGGGACTGGGTATTGATACCAATATCAATACCACGAAAATCTATCCGACAAGCCGTATGGTATCGAGTCTGATGAACATGCCCGTCCAGCCTAACAAGGCTATTGTGGGACGTAATGCTTTTGCACACTCTTCCGGCATCCATCAGGATGGTGTGCTGAAGAATGTGCAGACCTATGAGATTATTGATCCGAGGGATGTGGGTATCGATGATAACAGCATTGTGCTGACAGCCCGTTCAGGACGCGCCGCCCTGAAATACCGCCTGAGTGTGAACGGTGTGGAACTCCCGGAAGAGAAGCTTGACAAGGTCTATGAGAAGTTCCTGCAGCTCGCCGACAAGAAGAAGGAGATCAACGATGCCGACATCTTGATGCTGGCTGGTGCAGATACTGCTGAGGCTCATGCCGTGAAACTCGAATTCCTGCAGGTTACCACTGGTAAGGGTGTGAAGTCCGTGGCTTCTATCGGACTGGATATCTCCGGACAGAAATTCGAGGCTGCTGCCTCTGGTAACGGTCCTGTGGATGCTGCTATCAAGGCATTGAAGAAGATCATCATGAAGCAGATGACCCTGAAGGAGTTCACCATTCAGGCTATCTCTAAAGGCTCTGACGATGTGGGTAAGGTACACATGCAGGTGGAATACGACGGCAGTCTCTACTATGGCTTCGGTGCCAATACGGATATCGTGACGGCTTCCGTCGAGGCATATATTGACTGTATCAATAAATTCAAGAAATAAGTCGTTATACCGTAATTCCGTAATTCCGTAATTCCGAAAAGAAATATGAACACTTTATTCGATAAGATTTGGGACAAACATGTCGTCCAGAAAGTGGAGGACGGTCCCACCCAGTTGTATATCGACCGTCTGTACTGCCACGAGGTGACCTCACCGCAGGCTTTCGACGGCATGAGGGCTCGTGGACTGAAATGCTTCCGTCCCGACCATATCTATTGTATGCCCGACCATAACACGCCGACGCACGACCAGGACAAGCCTATCGAGGACCCTGTATCGGCTAAGCAGGTCTCTACACTGGCACAGAATGCCAAGGACTTCGGACTGACACACTATGGCATGATGGACAAGTCAAATGGCATCATTCATGTGGTAGGTCCTGAGAAGGGACTGTCACTGCCTGGTATGACGATTGTCTGCGGTGACTCTCATACTTCGACGCATGGTGCTATGGGTGCCGTTGCCTTCGGTATCGGAACCTCTGAGGTGGAGATGGTGATGGCTTCCCAGTGTATCCTTCAGCAGAAACCCAAGTCGATGCGTATTAACATCAACGGACAGCTGCAGAAGGGCGTGACGGCAAAGGATGTAGCCCTCTATCTGATGAGTCAGTTGACCACCTCTGGTGCCACAGGCTACTTTGTGGAATATGCAGGTGATGTCATCACCGCACTGTCGATGGAAGGTCGCCTGACACTCTGTAACCTCTCTATCGAGATGGGTGCCCGTGGCGGTTTTGTCGCTCCCGATGACGTGACCTTTGATTATATAAAAGGGAAGGAGTTTGCTCCGAAGGGAGAGGACTGGGACAAGGCGGTTGCCTATTGGAAGACGCTGAAAAGCGGTGACGATGCCGTATTCGACAAGGAACTGGTATTCGATGCCAAGGATATCGAACCGCGAATCACATACGGTACCAACCCGGGTATGGGTATTGGTATCACAGAAAGCATCCCTGCAAATGCAGCTCAAGCTAAATCACCTGAACAGGGCTTTGAGAAGGCACTGAACTATATGGGTTTCAAGGCTGGGGAGTGTCTGCTGGGCAAACCGATAGACTACGTCTTCCTCGGTGCATGCACCAACGGACGCATTGAGGACTTCCGTGCCTTCGCTTCTATTGCCAAGGGACGCAAGAAGGCTGATAACGTTGTCGCCTTGTTGGTGCCTGGCTCATGGGCTGTTGATCGTCAGATCCGGGAGGAGGGACTGGATAAGATATTAGAGGCTGCCGGCTTCGAGATCCGCCAGCCTGGCTGTTCTGCCTGTCTCGCCATGAATGATGACAAGGTGCCTGCCGGCAAGTATTGCGTATCTACCTCCAACCGTAACTTCGAGGGTCGTCAGGGACCTGGCAGCCGTACCATCCTCTGTTCACCCTTAGTAGCCGCAGCCGCAGCCGTCACAGGAGTAATAACCGACCCAAGAACACTATTATGAAACAGAAATTCAACGTTATAACATCCACTTGTGTACCCCTTCCATTGGAGAATGTGGACACCGACCAGATTATCCCTGCCCGTTTCCTGAAGGCAACGACACGTGAGGAGAGCTTCTTTGGTGATAACCTCTTCCGCGACTGGCGTTATAATGCCGACGGGACTGTCAACAAGAACTTCGTACTGAACGACCCGACATATTCAGGGTGTATCCTCGTGGCAGGCAAGAACTTCGGCAACGGCTCCAGTCGTGAGCATGCCGCCTGGGCGATTGCCGGCTATGGCTTCCGCGTAGTTATCAGCAGTTTCTTTGCGGATATCCACAAGAACAACGAACTGAATAACTTCGTATTGCCCGTCGTCGTCTCTGAGAGTTTCCTCTCAGAACTCTTTCAGAGTATTCAGAAAGATCCGAAAACGCTGATAGAAGTCGACCTCCCCAACCAGACGGTCACCAACAAGGCGACAGGCAGGCAGGAGACCTTTGAGATCAACGGCTACAAGAAACACTGTCTGATCAACGGTTTGGACGATATCGACTTCCTTATCCAGAACAAGGATAAGATAGAACAATGGGAACAGCAGAACGCATAAACGCTTCTCAGCGCATCCTGCCTTTTGTCGAGATTATGGACTCGACGCTCCGTGACGGTGAACAGACCAACGGCGTGTCGTTCCTGCCTCATGAGAAACTGGTCATTGCCCGTACGCTGTTGCGTGACGTGAACGTCGACCGCATCGAGGTGGCTTCGGCACGGGTATCGGAAGGCGAGAAAGAGGCTGTGAAGATGATATGCCGCTATGCGCGTCAGGCAGACAAGCTGGATAGGGTAGAGGTGCTCGGCTTCGTAGACGGCGGAGCCTCTGTCGACTGGATAGCCGACTGCGGCGGTAAGGTCATCAACCTCCTTGCCAAAGGCTCCCTGAAACACTGTACCCTTCAGTTGCATAAGACTCCTGAGGAGCATATCGCCGATATCCTGGAGACGGTGCGCTATGCCCATGAGAAAGGTCTTTCCGTCAACCTCTATCTGGAGGACTGGAGCAACGGCATGAAAGACTCTCCCGACTACGTCTATCAGTTGATGGATACACTCTCCTCCCTCCTCATTCCTCCCTCCTCACTCCTCCCTTCTCCCTCCTCTATCAAAAGATTCATGCTCCCCGACACCCTCGGTGTAATGAATCCCCTGCAGGTCATTGAGTATTTCCGTAAGATGGTCAAGCGTTATCCGCAGGTACATTTTGACTTCCATGCCCATAACGACTACGATCTTGCCGTCTCGAACTCCCTTGCTGCCGTCTTGAGTGGGGCAAAAGGACTGCATGTGACGGTTAACGGTCTGGGCGAGCGTTGCGGTAATGCACCGATGGCGAGTGTACAGGCCATCCTGAAAGACCAGTTCCATGCAAAGACGAATATCGACGAGAGTCAGTTGAACGGGATCAGTCGGATGGTCGAGGGCTTTAGCGGTATCGCCGTGGCTCCCAACCAGCCCATAGTCGGCGAGAATGTCTTTACACAGGTCGCTGGCGTTCATGCCGACGGTGACACCAAGGACAAACTCTATTATAATGAGTTGATACCTGAGCGTTTCGGACGGAAGCGCGAATATGCGCTGGGTAAGAACAGCGGAAAGGCGAACATCGCCAAGAACCTGGAGGAGTTAGGACTGGAGCTGACACCCGAACAGACGCGTCGTGTCACGCAGCGTATCACGGAACTGGGCGACAAGAAGGAGATTGTGACACAGGAAGACCTGCCGTATATCGTATCCGATGTCTTGAAGCACGATGCGCCGGAAGATAAAGTAAAACTTGTAAGTTATGTAGTATCAACGGCTTACGGTCTTCGACCAGGTGCCAATATCAAGGTTGAGATTAACGGAAAGCAGTATGAGGGTAGTGCTGTCGGCGATGGTCAGTACGATGCTTTCGTCAAAGCGTTGCGCTATATCTACAAAAAACACCTAGATCGCACATTCCCGATTCTTGCTAACTACCAGGTCAGCATTCCGCCGGGCGGTCGTACCGATGCCTTGGTACAGACGGTCATTACGTGGCATTATAATGACGGACTCCTCCGTACCCGTGGTTTGGATGCCGACCAGACGGAGGCAGCCATCAAGGCTACCTTTAAGATGTTGAATATTGTAGAAAAAGAATTAAATAATTAATTATTATATGAAACTGAAAATTGCCGTTCTCCCTGGCGACGGAATAGGACCAGAGATCATGAAACAGGGCGTAGCCGTGTTGGACGCTATTGCCGAGAAGTGTGGACATGAGTTTGAATATGAGGAGGCACTCTGCGGTGCTCATGCCATTGATGCGGTAGGAGATCCCTATCCTGATGCCACCCATGACGTGTGTATGCGTGCTGATGCGGTATTGTTTGCTGCTGTCGGTGACCTCCGCTTTGACAACAACCCTACGGCAAAGGTTCGTCCTGAACAGGGACTGCTTGCCATGCGTAAGAAACTCGGTCTGTTTGCCAATGTGCGTCCTGTCGCCACCTTTGATTGCCTATTGCACAAGAGTCCGTTGAAAGACGAACTGTTGAAGGGTGCCGACTTTGTGGTGATCCGCGAGTTGACGGGTGGTATGTATTTTGGTGAGAAGTACCAGGACAACGACAAGGCATACGATACAGATATCTATACCCGTCCGGAGATTGAGCGTATCCTGAAGGTTGCCTTCGAAACAGCCCAGAAACGCAGAAAGCACCTGACAGTAGTGGATAAGGCAAATGTACTTGCCAGTTCTCGTCTGTGGCGTCAGATTGCCAAGGAGATGGAGTCGCAGTATCCTGATGTGAACACTGACTATATGTTTATCGACAATGCCTCTATGCGCGTACTGACAGAGCCTCGCTTCTTCGATGTCATCGTGACGGAGAACACTTTCGGTGATATCCTGACAGATGAGACATCCTGTATCACAGGTTCGATGGGCTTGCAGCCATCATCCTCATTGGGAGAGCATACCCCATTGTTTGAGCCTGTTCATGGTTCATGGCCCCAGGCAGCAGGACAGAACCTCGCTAATCCTCTTGCTGAGATACTTTCTGCTGCGATGCTGTTGGAGCACTTCGGTCTGACGAAGGAGGGCGCCTTGATTCGTAAGGCTGTCAATGCTTCCCTGGATGCCAATGTGCGTACCCCTGAGATTCAGGTGGAAGGCGGTGCTAAGTATGGTACCAAAGAAGTCGGTGCATGGATCGTAGACTATATCAAAAAGGCTTGATGCTGCTTGTCCTGCTTGTTGCTGTGACACAGCAACAAGCAGGATTTGCGCAAAGCAACCAACAGTGGCGTGACTCGCTGAACGTCCTTACTCAGCAGATAGCACAGTCCCCCTATAGCGTCGACCTGCATCTGCGGAAGGCGGCTGTCAACCTTGAGTTGCAGCAGTGGGAGTTTGCAGTGGATGAGTGTAAGCTGATCCTCCGAAATGACGAGAAAAATCTCACTGCCTTGTTCTACCGTGCCTATGCATACACGCATCTTCGTCGCTACGACTTGGCGAAGAATGACTATAACGATATCTTGCTGGAGAAGCCGACTCATATGGAGGCGCGCTTGGGGTTGTCGTATGTCTACCAGTTGATGGGAAAACGTAATGATGCCCTTGACCTCTTGAATATCGTCGTGGAACAGCATCCTGATTCTGTCGCTGGCTATGTCGCTCGTGCCTCGTTGGAAACAGATATGCAACGCTATGACGCAGCCCTTTATGACTGGGAGAAAGCGATAGAACTGGATCCTCAGAATACGGACTACCAGTTTTCGTGTATTGACGTACTGATACGCTTAGGTCGCAAGGAGGCTGCCCGAAGGGAACTCGACAAGTTAGCGAGTAGGGGAGTCAACCAAGGCGCACTTAGGAATTTCTATCAAAGAACAAAATAAAGAACTTGCAAGTCTGTTAGTCATTGTGATGGACGGAAGCAGAAATCCCAAATCTCGGATGAGATTTGGGATTCTGTGTTTGTTTGGAGTATAAATTTTGTTCTCGACGGTGTTATGCCTCAGGAATTACTGAAACAACACTCTTGTCGCGCTTGCCCTTGTGGAACTGAACCGTTCCGTCAACGAGCGCATAGAGGGTGTCGTCCTTACCCATACCAACATTGTTACCGGGGTTGTGCTTAGAGCCACGCTGGCGAACAATAATATTGCCTGCAACAACCTTCTGGCCACCGAAAATCTTAATGCCGAGTCGCTGAGCTGCTGACTCACGTCCGTTCTTAGAACTACCTACACCTTTTTTATGTGCCATTTCTTGTTCCTCCTACGTTTTAAGCAATTACTGATTTAACTTCTACCTGCGTGTACTGCTGACGGTGTCCGTTCTTCTTGCGAGAGTCCTTACGACGCTTCATCTTGAAGACAATCACCTTCTCACCCTTAACGAGGGGATTGATAACCTCACACACAACTTTGGCACCACTTACGGTGGGTGCACCTACCTGTACTGAACCTTCATTGTCGACAAGCAGTACCTTGTCGAATTCAACAGTCTTACCGGCTTCCACGTCCTTGATGTGGTTGACGAAGAGTTTCTTGCCCTCTTCTGCCTTGAACTGCTGACCGTTAATTTCTACAATTGCGTACATTGTTTTGTTATTGTTTAAACGGGTTTTTCCGCATGGCGCATGGCCTCGTGCCAAGTCTTAACCGAGCCACCACGGACTAAATCGGCTGCAAAATTACAAAAAATATCTGAATCCACCAAGAAAATAGGGAGAAAAAACAAAGCGATGACCCTCACAGGCAATCGCTTCATATCTTCAATAGGTATTAGTCCTTTTAAGGTAAAAAGATTGTTTTCAGGATAACTGCTGCAAAATTACTACATTTTTTAATACCAACAAAACTTTTTACCAATTATTTTTCGACAAAATGGCTGTGTAGGCGCACAAATAAAATCTTTTTAAAGAAAATTCATAAATTTAGTGTGCAAACGATTGGCCATTATTTCTTTTGACTTTGTTTCTTTCCATGATGTGGCTTTCTGGCATGTGACTTTCCGCCACGTGATTTCCCTCCACGTCCTCTGGTAGACTTCCGAGGAGCAGATTTCTGGTATACAGGGGCTTCTCCTAATCCTTCAGGTAGGGGATTCTTGGTTATGTCTTTCTCTAGGAAACGTTCGATATCGGAAAAATAACGCATATCGTTATCAGAGACAAAGGTGATGGCAACACCGTCACGCTGTGCACGTGCCGTACGTCCAATGCGGTGAACATAATCTTCCGCATCACGGGGGACATCATAGTTGATAACCATTAAAATATCATCGATGTCTATACCACGAGCCACAATATCCGTAGCGACCAGTACATCGACCTGTCCAGTCTTGAAGCGGTACATCACCTCGTCGCGTTCCTGCTGACTGAGGTCGCTGTGCATTGGTGCACAGTTGATGTGCATCCGTTGAAGTTCCCGGGTGATATCCTTCACTTTTTCTTTCTTGCCGGAGAAGATGATGACACGTTTCAATTCTCCTGCCTTAAACAAATGACGGATGATACGCAGTTTCTGTGGCTCATAACAGATATATGCAGACTGCTGTATCTTTTCTGCGGGTTTGCTGACGGCAATTTTGACCTCTATTGGATTATATAATAAGGTACGCGCAAGCTGCTGTATCTTATTAGGCATTGTTGCCGAGAACATAATTGTCTGGTGATTCTTTGGTAAGAGTTTGGCAATCTGGAGAATATCATCCGAGAAGCCCATATCCAACATACGGTCAGCCTCGTCAAGTACGAAGAAAGAGAGGCGGGAGAGGTCAACGTACCCCATACGGATATGGGAGAGCAGTCGTCCCGGTGTGGCGATAATGACATCGGCTCCCATCTTCAGTCCTTTCATTTCCTGATCGAAGCGATTTCCGTCGTTGCCACCGTAAACAGCAACACTAGATACACCATCCAAATAATAGCCAAAGCCTTGCATGGCTTGATCAATTTGTTGGGCCAGTTCGCGAGTTGGTGCCATCACGATACAATTGATAGCGTCTTTGGGATAGCCTCCGTCATCTATCATACTTAGGATGGGGAGCAGATAGGCTGCGGTTTTTCCTGTACCAGTCTGTGCCACACCTATCAAATCGTTTCCGTCAAGGATCTCAGGGATACATTTCTCTTGTACGGGAGTCATCTCCTCAAAACGCATATCATAAAGTGCGTCGAGGATATTGTCATTCAGATATGTCTCTTCAAAAATCATCAGTTCGGAGCTTGCCTGTAACAGAAATAGGCGATAATCGCATATAATATATTGGGAACCCATGCGGCAAGTATAGGGGGAGTGTCGGCATTAATGGCAAAAGTGGCACTGACGGTCTGCAAGAGAATATAGGAGAATGACAGGGCAAGACCAATACCTAAATACATTCCCATACCACCTTTCCGCTTGCGGGATGATAGTGACACTCCGATAATGGTCAGTATGAATGAGGCAAATGAGGTGGCTATTCGTTTGTGGTATTCCACCTCATATTGTACTACATTACTGGAGCCGCGTTCTTGTTGCTTGGAAATGTATTGAAGCAACTCCGGTGAGGTGAAAGTCTCCTGTTGACCCTTCGAGAAGATCAAGTCCATCGGTTCCATCTGGATGAGGGTGTCGATCTCAGAGCCACTGGTAATCTTTTCACGCATACCTTTCAGTTCTCGGATCTTATAATTTCGTACCTTCCAATGATAGCGGGAATCACTGATAGTATCATATTGTATGATACTTGCCGTCATGTGGCTCACCAGTTTTTTCTTGTCAAATTTATAAAGGGAAAATCCATAGCCAGTCTTGCGGATGTCATCATATTGTGAGATATAGGCAACAGTCCCCCGGTCGACCATCAATTGGATGTTTGTGGCTGTGGTTTTCTTCTTATTGTTCTTATATAGCGATTCGAAGTCATGTCTGACTACTGTTCCCTTTGGGATGATATAAGCTCCTAAATAGAAGTTCAGAATTGCAATCAATGCGGCAGAAATAAGGTATGGGCGTAATAGTCGTTTGAAACTCATACCACAGGCAAGCATGGCTATAATCTCGGAGTTAGATGCCAGTTTCGAGGTGAAGAATATGACTGCAATGAATACAAACAGTGGTGAGAACAAGTTAGCATAATAGGGAACGAAGTTCATGTAGTAGTCGAAGACGATGGCGCGCAAAGGTGCATGGTAAGCCGTGAATTTCGCCAGATTCTCGTTGATATCAAAGACGATGGAGATAGAGATAATCAGGATAATGGAGTAGATATAGGTACCAATAAACTTTTTGATAATATACCAGTCCATTCGCTTGATGTACTGGAAAGGATTGTATTTTTTCAATGGAGCAAGTCGTCCCCCTGGCAGTCGTGTCCACAACAGCCTAACCCTTCTGATGATATCATGCCATTTCTCTTTCATCGTCTACGTCCTAAGTCGTCAATTACGGAACATTTCCATTGTACAAAGTCTCCTTGCTCAATATGCTGACGGGCATCAGTAACCAGTCGTAGATAGAAGGCAAGGTTGTGGATAGAGGCAATCTGCATGGCAAGCAGTTCCTGTGCCTTGAACAGATGATGAAGATATGCCTTGGTATGGATGCGGTCGATGTCACAGCCCTCTGGGTCAATGGGTGAGAAATCATCTTCCCATTTCTTGTTGCGCATGTTCATCGTACCCTGATAAGTGAACAGCATGGCATTGCGACCATTACGGGTAGGCATTACACAGTCGAACATATCCACACCACGCTCAATAGCCTCCAGGATGTTCTGAGGTGTTCCCACTCCCATTAGATAACGGGGTTTGTCTTTGGGTAATATCTCATTGACCACCTCTATCATCTCATACATAACCTCTGTAGGCTCGCCGACAGCCAGTCCACCGATAGCATTGCCGTCAGCTCCTTTGTCTGCAACATGTTTTGCAGCTTCCTGTCGTAAATCCTTATAGGTGCATCCTTGAACGATGGGAAACAGACTCTGGTGGTATCCATAGAGCGGCTCTGTTTCGTTGAATCGCTTGATGCAGCGGTCAAGCCACCGTTGGGTGAGTCCTAATGATTTCTTGGCATATTGGTAGTCACTCTGTCCAGGAGGACATTCGTCTAGTGCCATCATGATATCTGCTCCGATGATACGTTGGGTATCTACCACATTCTCTGGCGTGAAGATATGTCGTGAACCGTCGATATGACTTTGAAACTCACATCCTTCCTCACGGAGTTTACGGATACCTGTCAGAGAGAATACCTGAAAACCTCCTGAGTCGGTAAGAATAGGTCTGTCCCAGGTGTTGAACTGATGAAGACCACCAGCCTTGCGGAGGATTTCCAACCCCGGTCGGAGATAGAGATGATAGGTATTCCCTAAGATGATTTGAGCCTTTATTTGTTCACGCAGTTCTGAGAAATGAACTCCTTTGACACTGCCTACTGTCCCTACAGGCATGAAAATCGGTGTCCTGATTTGTCCGTGGTCGGTAGTAATCAGTCCTGTACGTGCTTCACTTGCAGAGTCTGTATGTTGCAATTCAAATGTCATTTCTCTTTTTTCTCTTCTTCAGGGATAGTAAAGTCTAGTGGATGCTCCACAACCTCGTCTGTCAAGGCGAAGTTCCAGACATCCTGTACATTCTCCACATAGTGGAAATTGACACCTTTCAGGTAAATTTCAGGAATCTCTTCAATGTCTTTCTGGTTATCGCGGCACATGAGGATATCCGTGATACCGGCACGCTTAGCGGCAAGAATCTTCTCCTTGATACCGCCGACAGGCAAAACCTTACCCCGGAGGGTTATTTCACCCGTCATGGCAGTGTTCTTGCGAACTTTACGTTGGGTTAATGCCGATGCAATAGAGGTGGCAATGGTGATACCTGCTGAAGGTCCGTCTTTCGGGGTTGCCCCTTCCGGTACATGGATATGGATGTTCCAGTTGTCGAAGATACGATAATCGATACCGAGGACATCCACATGTGCCTTCACATATTCCAAAGCGATAACGGCACTTTCTTTCATGACATCACCTAAATTTCCTGTCAAAGTTAGTTTGGACCCCTTGCCCTTTGAGAGAGAGGTCTCAATAAATAGAATCTCACCACCGACACTTGTCCAGGCAAGACCTGTCACTACACCGGCATAGGCATTACCTTGATAGATGTCACGATAGAACGGTGGTTTGCCAAGCAGTCCCTCCAGTTCTGTGGGAGTGATTTTCAGGAAAGGTAATTGTCCGTCCTTTGCTTTCTGGAAAGCCATCTTGCGGAGTGCCTTGTTGATTTGTTTCTCCAACTGACGCACACCGCTTTCCCGGGTGTACTGTTCAATGATCTTCTCAATAGCAGCCTTGTTGAAAGTCAAACCTTTGTCCGTCAATCCAGTATTCTCTTTCTCTTTGGGAATCAGGTGACGTTTGGCAATCTCATATTTCTCCTCTGTGATATAGCCGCTGACCTCTATAATCTCCATACGGTCAAGCAGAGGTTTGGGTATGGTGCCGAGATTATTCGCTGTGGAGATAAAGAGGACTTTCGACAGGTCATAGTCAACATCCAGGTAGTTGTCGTGGAAGGCATTATTCTGTTCTGGGTCTAATACCTCCAACATGGCAGAGGCTGGATCTCCGTTGTGTGTGTTCTGTGTGACTTTGTCTATCTCATCAAGGATAAACACAGGGTTGCTAGAACCTGCCTTCTGGATATTCTTGATGATTCGTCCCGGCATGGCACCGATATAGGTACGACGGTGTCCTCGGATTTCTGCCTCATCGTGCAGTCCGCCCAGTGAGACACGTACGTATTTGCGGTTGAGGGCATCGGCGATGGATTTTCCGAGGCTGGTTTTACCTACTCCCGGAGGACCGTACAGACAGAGGATAGGTGACTTCAAATCACCTCGTAGTGAAAGGACGGCAATATACTCTAGGATACGCTCTTTGACTTTCTCCATGCCATAATGGTCACGGTCCAGAATCTTCTGGGCACGATCCAAGCGCAGGTCATCTTCCGTGCATTCATTCCATGGCAGGGACACTAATGTCTGAAGGTATGTGAGTTGAATATTGAAATCAGGACTTTGTGGATTCAGTTGGTCAAGTTTGTCAATCTCACGATAGAAGATACGCTCCACTTCCTCGCTCCATTGCTTGGTCATTGCTTTTTCCAGTAGATCCTTCTTTTCCGGTGAACTTTCATTGCCCATCTCTGCCTGCAGATTTTTAATCTGTTGCTGCAGGAAGTAATTACGTTGTTGCTCATCAATGTCATCACGGGTCTTGTTGCGGATGTCCAGTTTTAGTGTCTGGAGTTCTATCTCGCGGTTGACAATCTTCATGGTGTTGAATAACCGTTCCTTGATGGATGACATCATCAACAGTTTCATTTTCTCTTTTACCGAGAAGGGCAGGTTAGAGCAAATGAAATTCAGTGCCATGATATTATTTCCGACATTCTTGATGGCAAAGGCTGCCTCCTCTGGAATCTCGTCGTTCAGTTTAATGTATTCCGCTGTCTGATTACGCAGATCTTCAATGGCCGTTTGGAACTCCTTGTCGTTCCTTTCCGGCTCGTCTTCCGGGGCAAATTCCACACGTCCTACAAGATAAGGCTTGTATTTCAGGAGTTCCATCAACTTGATACGTCCCAAACCTTGGACAATTGCCGTGATATTACCATTTGGCAATGTCAGCAGTTTCAATACTTTAGCATAGACGCCAATATCGTAAAGGTCAGCACGGATAGGCTGTTCTGTTTCGGGGTCACGTTGACAGAAAACACCCATTAACTGTCCGGTTTTGTCTGCCATTCGTACCAGTTTCATGCTTGACTCACGTCCGATAAGGATAGGAGCGACAACACCTGGGAACAATACGATGTTGCGTACAGTCAATATAGGAAGGGATTCGGGAATCTCTACACTGCTGAGGTCACTATAATCACCTTCAACATCGGCAATCATCGAGAATGACCTGTTTCTATTATCCATATACATAGTTATCTTTTCTTCCATAATAGGGTGCAAAGGTACAAAGAAAAGAAGACATAATCAAATAAAAATCATATTATTTCTGTATGTTGATGACTCTTTTTGATGAATAATGCTTATCTTTGCAAGCGGAAAGCAGTGTCTCGGTCTGTCGCTGGTGTCAACTGCCTCTGTCCAATGGGTTGGAGGTAAGGACACGAGAGGAAAGTCCGGGCAGCAGAGGGTGCCCCACTTCTGAAAGTAGAAGCAGTCGGTGACGGCTGGATATGGAAGAAGAAAACAACCGCCGTTATGGCAAGGGTGAGAAGGTGGTGTAAGAGACCACCAGTCGACGGGTGATCGTCGGGCTGTTCCATCTGGGGGCTGCAAGTTCGCGTATACCATCGTCTGAGGATTGCCCGTCCGAGTAATACGATGGAGGGTAGAATGCTAGAGCCGTAGGGTGACCTGCGGAGTAGATAAATGACAGACATCATCCTTTTATAAGGGAGAAACAGAACCCGGCTTACAGAGGCAGTGCTTTCTTTTTATTTTGACGACAATGAGTAAGATGATACAAAGAATCATCCAGTTCTTCGAGACAGACATGTGGAGGATTACGAAGGACGATGTCTCTCCCATGGTGTTCCTGTTGGTGGGGATCCTGAAGAAATTGGTTATCGCCATTCGCTTCTTTATTTCGAAACGGGTGATGACCAGGGCTGCAGCGTTGACATACAGCACACTGCTTGCCATTGTTCCTATTCTTGCGGTGGTGTTTGCCATAGCCCGTGGTTTTGGCTATAGTAAGTATATTGAGGTATGGTTCAGGAATGCCTTTGAGTCACAGCCACAGGTGGCAGAGGTCATTGTCGGATTCGTTAACAGTTATCTGGTCCATACGAAGAGCGGTATTTTCCTTGGCGTGGGTCTGCTGTTTATGTTTTACACCGTTTTAATGCTGGTAAGTAATGTCGAAGATGCCTTTAACGAGATATGGCAGGTAACGAAACCACGTAGTATTTTCCGGACGTTCACAGATTATATGGCGATGTTCTTCTGTTTTCCCATCATCATTGTCGTTACCTCTGGTATATCTATCTTCATGGCGACCATCGCAGACTCTATGCCTGACTACCTGATGCTAGGACCTGCCATCCGTTTCCTCATCGACCTGATTCCCTATGTACTGATGTCTGTGATGTTCATCGCCCTTTATACTTTTATGCCCAATACCCATGTGAAGGCAAGACACGTGATAGTACCAAGTATTCTTGCCGGTATTGCCATGCAGGGACTGCAGATATTTTATATTCATTCTCAGATATTTTTGTCGGGCTATAATGCCATTTATGGATCTTTTGCCGCTCTTCCGTTATTTATGCTGTGGGTGCAGATCTCTTGGACGATATGTCTTTTTGGCGCAGAACTATGTTATGCCAATCAGTATCTTGACTATTACGACTATGATGCAGATACCAACGAATTAAGTCATCGCGACCGCACCATGTTGTGTGCCATGCTGATGAGTTACATCTGTCGTCGTTTTGCTGAAGGGAAGAAACCTTATTCTGCCTCGCACCTGCGTTTTGACACTGGGATACCTATCCGTATCGTCAATGATTTGTTAGTGGAGTTAATGGATGCGGGACTAATCGTTGAGTTGACCAGTGACGAGAAAGGGGAGACCTCCCATTTCCTGCCTGCCGAGGATATCAACAATCTGACGCTGGGCGTAATGATAGACCGTCTGGAATCTAATGGACAATGGAAATTAGATGTTGATTTATCCCATCTGTTTTCTGAGCAATGGAACAAGGCTATTGAACTGCGTTCCAACTATCTTTATTCTCTTCGTGATATTAGATTGCAAGACCTTCGTCCTTAGACGTATTTCTTAATCAAGGCTGTGAAACGTTCTCCGTATTTCTGCCTTTTGTGCTCCCCGATGCCTTGGATATAGCCAAAAGCTTCCAGAGATACAGGCTTGATAGTGGCGAGGGCGTGTAATACCTTGTCGCTAAATACGATATAGGGTGGAAAACCTTCTTCATCTGCACATTGGCGACGGAGGTTTCTAAGTGCTTCAAAGAGCTTCTTGTCTTCTGTGCCTGTCGTCTCTGGTAATCCTGGAATGGTAATGGTAGGGATTTCCAAATGCAAGCGTTTCTTGGGCTTCGTGATTTCCTTGGCGGTGTGGTCTATGACGCATAGTTCGGCACGTTTGCGTCCATAGAGAATATCATTGCCGCTATGGGTGATCTTGACGATATTGCCTTGGTCATAGGCAATTTCTATAAATCCTAATTGGAGTATCTGGAGCAGGTAGTCCTGCCAGTCTGTCGTAGAGACAGCCTTACCGATTCCAAAAGTCTTCAGTTTCTCATAACCTTTGCGCTTGACGGTAGGAGAGGCTATGCCTTTTAATATTTCTATAATGGTAGATGTCCGTATTTGCTCTTCCGTACGTTTGACGGCACTTAATGCCATCTGGATATATTCCGTTCCGTCAAAGCGACGGGGTGGGTTTTGACAGACATCACAATTGTCACAGTCATAATCCCGTTGCTCTCCGAAATAATTTAACAATATGCGTCTTCTGCAAATATTGGATTCCGCATATTCCTGCATCCTATGCAGTTTGTCAAGATTGACATCTTTCTGACCGCTTTCTTTGGCGAACTGGGATAGTTGGACCACATCGCCAAGGGAGTAGAAAAGAACGGTGTCAGCGGGTGCTCCGTCACGACCGGCACGGCCGATCTCCTGATAGAAGCTCTCTATGCTTTTAGGCATGTTATAATGAATCACCCAACGTACATTGCTCTTGTCGATACCCATACCAAATGCTATGGTGGCACAGACTACCTGTACGTCGTCTTTTTGAAAGTCGAGTTGTGCTTTGTCACGTTCGCTCTGATGGAGTCCTGCATGGTATACAGCAGAGTGTATTCCTTTTTCGTTTAGGAACTTGGCAACTTTCTCTGTAGTCTTTCTGCTTAAGCAGTATATGATGCCGCTATCCAAAGGACGTGCCTTGATAAACTGCAGAATATAGTTGTCTTTTTCTTTGGTTGCATATCCTCTTTTGACGGTAAGGCTTAAGTTCGGACGGTCAAAACTGGAGATGAAAACTTTAGGATTGTTCAGTTGGAGTTGTTTGATGATGTCCTGTCTGGTAATCTTGTCAGCGGTAGCGGTGAGGGCCATGATAGGAACATCAGGAAATTCTTTGTGAAGGATGTCAAGTTGGGTGTATTCCGGACGGAAGTCATGTCCCCATTGACTGATGCAATGCGCTTCGTCAACGGCAAACAATGAGATAGTCATTTGTTTTAACAAAAAGGGAATCTCTGTAAGTAATTTCTCTGGTGAGATGTAAAGAAGTTTGAGTGTGCCGTTCATACATTTACGTCGTACAACCGTATCAGTATTGTAATCGTTTCCGCTGTTCAGCGCGGCAGCTTCTATGCCATTGGCATTCAAGCTTTCCACCTGGTCTTTCATCAAACTGATCAATGGCGAAATAATGACGGCAGTTCCTGGCATGGCAATGGCAGGGATTTGATAACAAAGACTTTTACCTCCCCCTGTTGGCATAAGCACTAAACAGTCTTGTCGGAGTAGAACAGCGTTGATAATCTCTTCTTGGTTGGCTCTGAAAGAGTCGTAACCATAATAGCTTTTAAGGATGTTTTTTATCTCCATTTCCTGAAATTTGGTACAAAGTTATCTCTTTTTTCTAAAAAATTGTTCAAAAATAGATGAATATTATTTTTTTTTACTATATTTGCAAAGAATTAATACAAAATCAATCAGTAGTTAATCATTACGACTATGGCAAAGTATAATCTCACTGAGAAAAAAGTCAAGGAGGCCACATATCGGACTTTGGTGAACCCTCAGTTGATGGATGAACTGAAGGGAAAAATCCTAAATGTCATTGTCATGCAAAAGAAATACAAGGACAAGGATTACTCTGCAAAGAAACTGGCAGAGGATTTAGGGACGAACACTCGCTATATCTCTGCTGTGGTCAATGTACAGTTTCATATGAATTACACGTCGTTTGTGAACAAGTTCCGGATTGAAGAGGCAATGACCCTTATGGTGGACAAACGCTATCAGGAACTGACGATGGAAGAGGTGAGTGATATGGTCGGCTTTGCTAATCGCCAATCGTTCTATGCCTCATTCTTCAAATTCATGAACATGACTCCACGGGAATATCGTATGAAACATTTTGAAAATCATCCTTCGCTCAAGGTTAAACGCACAAAAAAGAAGAAAAAGAATGTTTAGATATTCAGATGAGCGTTTTGCTGACCTTCAACTGCTCAGATACCAGTTACCTGGTTTTGAGCAGTTAACTTTTCGTCAGAAACGATATATCTATGCCTTGTCAAAAGCAACCTTATATGGTCGGGATATCACTTTCGATCAGTTTGGGAAATACAATCTTCGCATTCGCAAGATACTGGAGACGGTCTATACGAATCCGGACATAAACCGTCATACAGAGGATTTTATGGCATTGGAAGTCTATTTGAAGAGAATATGGTTTTCCAATGGCATTTATCATCATTATGGTTGTGGGAAATTCCTGCCAGGTTTTAGTGAGAAGTATCTTCGACGAGTCTTGGAGGAAATACCTGTTGACAACCTTTCACTTCGTGAGGGTGAGACGCTGGATGACTTATGCCAAGAGTTGTTTCCTGTGATTTTTGACCCTACTGTTCTTCCGAAAAGGGTGAACAAGAATGATGGAGAGGATTTAGTCATGACCTCAGCCTGTCATTTCTATCAGGGAGTCAGTCAGCATGAGGCGGAAACCTTTTATCAGCAACAGAAATCCTCCTATCAGGGTGATGAGCCTCCTTCGTTTGGATTGAATTCCACGCTTGTGAAGAAAGACGGTTGTCTATATGAGGATGTCTGGCGTGTCGGTGGCAGGTATTCGAAAGCGATAGAGCAAATTGTCTATTGGCTGGAGCAGGCAAAGTATTATGCAGAGAACTCTCGGCAGGTTCGTATCATAGAACTCTTGACAGATTATTATAAGACGGGTGACCTGCAATGTTTCAATGCCTATTGTAAAGAGTGGGTGAGTGAGCAGGAGGGACGGATAGACTTTGTCAACGGTTTTATCGAGGTATATGGTGACCCGTTGGCTTTGAAAGGGTCATGGGAAGGTATTGTGGAATATAAAGACCTGGAGGCGACGAAACGGACACAGACCATCAGTCGGAATGCTCAATGGTTTGAAGACCATTCCCCTATCAATCCCCGTTTCCGTAAGAGGCAGGTCAAGGGTGTGACGGCCAATGCCATCTGTGCCGCGATGCTGGGTGGCGACGAGTATCCCTCTACGGCTATTGGCATTAATCTGCCCAATGCCGACTGGATCAGGGCGGAGTATGGAAGTAAGAGCATCACCATCAGCAATATTACAGATGCCTATAACAAGGCAGCCCGTGGAAACGGTTTCAAAGAGGAGTTTGTGATTGACGGGGAGACGCTTGCCATGATTAACCGGTATGGTGATGTGTGTGATGATCTTCATACCGATCTGCATGAGTGTTTGGGACATGGTAGCGGACAATTGTTGCCGGGAACGGACCCTGATGCCCTGAAAGCCTATGGTAACACTATTGAGGAGGCACGTGCCGACTTGTTCGGACTCTATTATATAGCAGATGACAAACTGGTTGAGTTGGGGCTTCTTCCTGACGGTGAAGCTTATAAGGCACAGTATTACAGTTATATGATGAACGGGCTGCTGACCCAACTGACCCGTATACAGCCAGGTCATCAGATAGAGGAGGCACATATGCGTAACCGGGCGTTGATAGCCCATTGGTGTCTGGAGAACGGTAATACACTCTCACTGATCAAGCGGGAGGGGAAGAGCTATCTCCGCATTAATGACTATGTTTCCTTACGTCAGCAGATTGCAGCATTGTTGGCAGAGATACAGCGCATTAAGAGCGAAGGAGACTATGAGGCTGCAAGAGAGTTGGTAGAGCGTTATGCCGTGAAGGTGGATCCCGTTATTCATGAGGAGATACTGGAACGCTATAAACGCCTGAATCTGGCTCCTTATAAGGGTTTTATTAATCCCAGACTGGTTCCTGTTAGGAATGAACAGGGGGAGATGACCGATATACAAGTAGATTATACGGAGGGCTATGCACAGCAGATGCTACGCTATAGCACGGAATACGGCACGTTAATATGAATCAGCAGATACAGGAAAGGGTTAAGGAAATCAAACAGTCGTTCCGACAGTTGATGGACGGACAGACGGCTCAGTCGATGCGCGACAAGGGTGTTGACTATAAACTCAACTGGGGTGCATCCATTCCCATGTTAAGAGAAAAGGCCGAAGAGATAGGAAAAGACTATGACCTTGCCATTGAACTATGGAAGGCGGATGTGAGAGAATGTAAGATTCTCGCCACGATGATGATGCCTGCTGATAAGATGCTGCGGGAAGTGGCGGATATCTGGATGGAGCAGACAACCTCTCAGGAGATAGCAGAACAGGCTGCTTTCAATTTGTATCAGTATCTTCCTTATGCTGCAGACCTTGCCTATCAGTGGATGGCTTCAGAGAAAGAACTGTACCAGTTGTGTGGCTTTCATATACTGACGCGGTTGTTTATGAACAAGCAGGAACCCAATGAACGGGGTATCAACGAGTTTATTGACCAGGCACTGGCGGCTTTACAGGGTCCTTCTTTGATTGTTCGGAAGGCAGCCATGCAATGCATTATCCGGTTTTCAGAATTAGGTCTTGTCTATGAACGAATGGCTAAAAGTGCCCTTAAATCCCTCAATTTAGATTTTTTTTAAATAATTAATGCCATATTCTAAATAAATTGTTGTAATTTTGTGCGGTTTTTGGTATTAATTGTATATGAAAGAAAGTGTTAGGGAAACAGTCAGGCAGATCCTGACGAACTATCTGGAGATGAATAATCACCGGAAGACTCCTGAACGATATGCGATATTGGATGCTGTTTATGATATTAACAGTCATTTTACACTTGACGAACTGAGTGAGAAACTGTCTGAGGAGAACAATTTCCCTGTCAGTCGTGCAACACTCTATAACACCTTGAAGTTGTTTATGGAGTTAAGACTGGTCATTAGGCATCGTTTCCAGGGACAGACCAAATACGAGGCATGTTATGACAATAACAGCCATAGCCATCAAATCTGCACGATATGTGGAGAGGTCACGGAAATCAAGTCCCCCCAGATTTCCGAAACGATAGGTAATATGCACCTGAAGCGTTTTCGGAAAGATGGCTATTCATTGTATATCTATGGGATATGCAGTACGTGTCAGGCAAAAATTACACGTATCAAGGCTCAGAAGAAGAAACAGAAAACTCAAAATAAAAAGATCAAATGAATCAAGGTAAAGTAGATGTCCTGCTCGGTTTGCAGTGGGGCGATGAAGGAAAAGGTAAGGTGGTCGATGTGCTGACCCCGCAGTATGATGTCGTGGCTCGTTTCCAGGGAGGTCCGAATGCCGGTCACACCTTGGAGTTCGAAGGACAGAAATATGTGCTTCGCAGTATTCCGTCCGGCATCTTCCAAGGAGGCAAGGTGAACATCATCGGTAACGGTGTCGTACTGGCTCCAGACTTGTTTATGGACGAGGCAAAGGCTTTGGAGGCAAGCGGTCATGAATTGAAGAGCCGCCTGCATATCTCCAAGAAAGCACATCTGATTATGCCGACTCATCGTGTATTGGATGCTGCCTATGAGGCACAGAAAGGTAAGGATAAGGTAGGTACCACCGGTAAGGGCATTGGTCCTACCTATACGGATAAGGTTAGCCGTAACGGTCTGCGTGTTGGTGACATCCTTGAGAACTTTGAAGAGAAATATGCGAAGGCGAAGGCTCGTCACGAGGCCATCTTGAAGTCTCTGAATTTCGACTATGACATCACGGAGGTGGAGAAGAAATGGCTGGAGGGCATCGAGTACCTGCGCCAGTATCCCATTGTCGACTCAGAGCATGAGATCAACAACCTGTTGAAGAGCGGCAAGAGTGTTCTTTGCGAGGGAGCACAGGGTACCATGCTGGATATCGATTTCGGCTCTTATCCTTTCGTGACCTCTTCCAACACGATCTGTGCAGGTGCTTGTACGGGACTGGGCATCGGTCCTAACAAGATTGGTGACGTGTATGGTATCATGAAGGCTTATTGCACCCGTGTCGGTGCCGGTCCTTTCCCCACGGAGCTGTTTGACGAGACAGGCAAGAAGATCCGTGACCTGGGACATGAGTATGGTGCGGTGACTGGTCGTGAGCGCCGTTGCGGCTGGATTGACCTGGTAGCCCTGAAATACTCTATCATGGTGAACGGTGTCACTCAGTTAATTATGATGAAGAGTGATGTCCTTGACGACTTTGACACCATCAAGGCTTGTGTGGCTTACAAGCAGAACGGTAACAAGATAGACTACTTCCCCTATAACATAGAGGAGGGCATCGAGCCCGTCTAGAAGGAGCTTCCCGGATGGAAGACGGACATGACGAAGTTTACCAGTGAAGACCAGTTCCCGCAGGCGTTCAAGGATTATATCCAGTTCCTGGAGGCTGAATTGGAGACTCCTATCAAGATTATCTCTATCGGTCCGGACCGCGACCAGACAATTGTAAGAAAGTAAATGGCACAGAAACCAAGTATTCCAAAAGGCACACGTGACTTCGGTCCCGTGGAGATGGCGAAGCGTAACTACATCTTCAATACCATCCGTGAGGTCTATGCACTCTATGGCTTCCAGCAGATAGAGACACCTGCCATGGAGACCTTGCAGACCCTGATGGGTAAATATGGCGAGGAAGGTGATAAACTCTTGTTCAAGGTATTGAACAGTGGTGACTTCCTTTCGAAGTTTACAGAGGAAGAACTCTCAACTCTCAACTCTCAA
>JAGCOB010000008.1 GCA_017645645.1 Prevotella sp.
CGGCACATCTCCCAACTACACCCTTACCATCAGTGGCACGGGTGCGATGCAGGATGCCAATTGGGGTGAGATGCCGTGGGATAGTTACAAAGATGGCATCACCACTGTTATCATAGAAGATGGTGTGACAAGCATTGGCAAAGGGTCTTTTAAAAATCACGAAAAGCTGGCTTCCATCACCATTGCGAACAGCGTGACTACGATTGGCGGGCAAGCCTTCGAACTCTGCTACGGTCTGACGGAATTCACGGTTCCCGATGGTGTGACGAACATTGACGGTGGTGCCTTCAATCAGTGTCTAAACATGGAGACGTTCAACATCGGTACTGGGCTGGCGACCATTGACAATAGCGGTGTTTTCCTTGAATGCGCCAAACTCGCGACCTTCACGGTGGCGGCAGGCAATACGGCTTTCAAGGCCGAGGACGGCGTGCTATTGACGTATGACGGCACGGAACTCGTGGCTTATCCAGCAGCAAAGACAGCCACTACCTATACTATCCCCGACGACGTGACAACGATTTGGGACTACGCTTTCTATCAGTGCACCAAACTCACGGAAGTCACCTTCCCCGCCAGCGCCACTATTATTGGATATAGTGCATTCGATTTTTGCACGGCTCTGGCGACAGTCACCTTTGAAGCAGGTTCGCAGTTAGCCACCATCGATGACTATGCATTCGATAGTTGCTTTAGCCTCTCCTCCATTACCATCCCCGCCAGCGTGACGAGCATCGGTGAGTGGGCGTTCTATGATTGCAGTGCTCTGGTGACGGTCACGATGCTTCCCGCCACGCCACCATTCCTTGGAAGCGATGCTCTTGTCATCGGCGGCTCGAATACCAACAAGAAGTTCTACTTCCACGGCACGGCATACGGCACAGATACATACTCGGACTGGAACAATATGTACAACAATACGGGTAGTTTCAGCAGTTGGACTACAACCGTCATCGGCACCCTGACACTCAGCGAAGGGACGACGAAGAGTACTGCAGCCGATATGACTTACGATAACACGGAATATTACTATCAGGGCACCACCGTCACGCTGGGTCACGGCGACGCACCTGAAGGTAAAGTTTTCGCAGGTTACACGGTGAAGGATGCCAACGACAATGACGTTACCGTAACGGAAAACGAAGGTGTCTATACGTTCGATATGCCTGCTGGCGACGTGACAGCGACAGTCAATTGGAGAGAAATCATCCCCTACATCGACGCAGACGGTACTACGAAGTGTTGCACGGACTACACCGTGCTGACGGGTGAAGAAAGTGAGCTCGATGGTGGCTGGTACTACGTTACGGGCACAGTCGATTATTGTGGCAGTATTCAAATTAACGACCACGTAAACATCATCCTCTGCGATGGTGCGACCATGAACATCGGTACTCCTGACAATCGCATCAACGACGACTACGGTATCGTAGATAGCCATGATGATTGTTCCCTCACCATCTACGGACAGAGCGGACAGACGGGCAGGCTCAACGTCTATAACGACGCCTCCGACAAAGCCGCCGTCGATTTGTGGTGCTACAATCAGTACGGTGGAAACGTCAACATTGACGCCAACTATGCAGCCCTCTCTCTTCATAAAGATAGCGAATTCAACCTCAACCTCAAACGAGGCACACTCACCGTCACTGCGGCAAATGGTAAGGATGCTATCAAATGTAATACTGTCGTATATGGTGTCCTAATGGAGGGCGGCACGCTGGCTGCCACATCCATTGGTGGTACCGCTATAAATGGTCGCGTCAATTTCAGTGGTGGTACCCTCACGGCGAACGGAGGCGATAGCGGTTGTGGCATCAGTGGCTACGTCGCTCTCAGTATGAGAAGCGCCTTCGACAGCTTCACAGCCAGCAGTTTTAACAGCGATGTTTCCATTGCCTATGGAAAGTCAGTAAGCGACGGCACGAAGATATACACCAATTCGAATCAATCGGAAATCAAATCGCTGAAGAACGTGACGCTGACACTCCCGACGTGCAGCTTGATAGCCAACGAGGATCCTGCTCATGCAGGCGAATACTGGTCGACATTCTATCACCCAACGGCAGGCTATCAGGTTGACGCAAGCACAACGACAGCCTATATCGCTACACTGAATAGCGAAGAAACGGCACTGACGCTGACAGAGGTAGAAGGTGGATTCATCCCTGCAGGCCATGCGGTGATACTGAAGAGTACAACATCCTCGTACGACATCGACCGTGCGGAAACAGGTGACGCCTTCGACTTCACAACGAACTCGTTGTTAGGTGGCGGTAAAGTCAATCCGACCTACGATGTCTATACCTTGGCAGCTAAGGATGGCGTAGTGGGTTTCTATAAGTTCACAGGCACCTCACTCAATCCGTACAAGGCACATCTGGAGTGTGCTCCTGCAGACAGTCGTGACTACTATGGATTGGAAGAGGGTGAGACGACGAGCCTCTTCGAAATGAGAAATGAGAAAGGAGAAATGAGAAATGGAAATGAAGGAATGATAAATGATGCGTGGTATGACCTGCAAGGGCGTCGCATAGCTAATGGTCAAAAGCCAACTGCTAAGGGCTTGTACATCCACAATGGCAAGACTATTGTCATAACTCCTTAACTCCTTTAACTCCTTAATTCCAGAAAAAATATGAAAAAGAAATTATATATCATCCCTCAGACCGAGGTCGTAGAACTGAAGGCTGACTTCCAATTACTGGCTGGCTCTCTGCCAAAGGGCGATGGTACGACATCAGAGCAATGGAGTCGTGGGTTCGACGATTACGCCGAGTAAATAAAAACGATATGACAATGAAAAAGAATCTCATGAACCATGCAGCTGGAAGAATGGTGCTCACCTTCTTCCTTTGCTGTGCAATGACAACAACCGTGGTGAACGCACAAGAGGCAGAATCGCCCATCAAGAAAGGTGAGCATCCGGCAAAGGCCGCCGATGATGCCCCACAAGATTGGAAGAAACAATACAACGCGGCAAAGTTCTATATGAGCGAGTATAACGGCACCCCCAATACGATACTGGCAGAAAAGTATGCCACTCGTGCCCTTGAGATTGCAAAGAGCCAGACAGTAAAGCGCGATACAATCCTCGGCAAGTCATTTGAACTCATGTCTATTATAGGGATGGCTAACAAAAATTTCGATCAGATGATAGGCTGCTATGAGCAGGCCATCCGTGCATACGTTGATGAGCTGGGCAATCAAAATGCAGCCATACCACCACGCATTGCCTTACTTGGTTCTATGAAATGGTTGCTTCATTCGTCGGGAGTTTACCCCTATGGTGATGTTGATGCAGTCAAAACCATCCGTGAGGCATTTATTCTCAACAATCAATTGCCAGAGGGACAACGAGCTAAAGGAATGGAGGATGTTGGGACAATATATGCCCTATCGCATGAGATACTAATGACAGAATATAGGCAGCTGATGAAGGACAAGGTGTGGCTGTGGACCGATCAGGCCGATGGCAAAATATACACCATCCTGGCTTTCGATGACTGGACGGTGGATCAACCTGCCGGATTCATGACCACTATGTTCATTGATAATCAAAACGGGAAAAAGGAATCAGACTTTAAGTACGGTTTTGTGCTGATGGATGAACAAGGAAACATCACAGAACGCAAACCAACCGAATTCTCCTGGTATGTAAACTTCAACATGATAGATAACGCCTTTCGTCTGAGTGATAAGACAAACCTCCGTGTGGTCAGCGTCCCCAGTGAAAAACACCAGCAAATCGTCGATGCCTTCCATAAGTTTGAGAATAATAAAGACTAGGGACAGGTACCTGTCATATATTATTAAAACATCCGCAGAGGTGAGTCTGCGGATGTGAGTGTATATACGTCTGTTTATCTCAGGATGTCGCTGTCGTCCAGTCCGTCGCCATCCAAGTCGATGTCTTCAGGAGCACCGGGGAGGCTCTTGACAAAGGGACTTCCTGCCATCAGGTGGTGCTGCTGTTGCAGCACGACTACCTGTGTCGTGGGGATGATATATAATTTCTTTTTCATCTTACAACTATCTTTTTACCATTATAAATGTACACGCCCTTCTTCGTCGGTTTGCCGCTCAGCTTCCGTCCGCTCAGGTCATACCAATGGTTATTGGTTATTGTTTCACGTTTATTGTCAACGATTCCCGTCGTTCCGTCATCTCCGAAGTTCAGTTCGAAGCTACGAGCAGCACCTGGGACTGGAATATCGAAGTATGCGCGGAAGGCACCCAGTGCCTTGCCGTTGGCAATGGTGCGGTCGGTCGTGGCGTAGCCCAGCTTGTTGCCGGCAGCCAGCAGCAGGATGTTGTCACGGTTGGCGTCGGTAATCTCCAGCGGACTGTAGTTACCCTTGAACGTGCCACCGGTGAAGGTCACGTCGCGGTTGCTATTGTCGATGGTCACACCAGAGAACACGGGATCGGTGATGTTGTCGCCGGCAGTCCACTTCACGATATACGGCTTGCCAGCCTCGATGGTCGTCTTGGCCTCGCTGAAGTTCAGCGTTAACTTACCATCACTGTCGAGGTTCGATGATGTCAGCAGTTCCTTGATGGTAGCTCCTGCCAGCGGCGATGCAGCAATCTGCTCTGCCGTCATTGCGAATGGCAGCGTCAGCGTGTTCCAGTCGCCGTCCTTGTAGAGGGTACGACCGTTAAGGGTGATGTAGGCTACTGTGGTGTTGGCAAGCGTAGTGAGGACTGCGCTGTTATTGCCGGTATCGGAGAGCAGGGCACTTACTGCGGACTTGTCCGTGTTCAGGATGACGACATCGACGTTCAGTTGACCGATCCAGTCTCCCAAACCTTCAAGTGTAACGCGGCAGTGTTCACCCACACGGGTACAAGGGTTATCCTCGTAATTGGGATAGTCGATGCTCTCCATATTCTCAAAGCGATATTCAGTGTCGTCCAGCAGGTTGCCCTCGCTGTCCCAGACCTTGATAATCGGTGTGTCGTAGTAATAGAAGGAGCTGACGCTGTAGCCGTTGTTATATGTCGGGTTGGACACCACAGCCGTGCAGACGGTAAAGTCCTTAGCCTTCTTCCAGTTGGCGGTATAGGTGCGCTCGCCATAGTTGCCTTTAGTGATGGTGACGTATGTCGTCAGTCCGTCAAGGTCGGTACCCGTCCAGCCCAGGAAGAAATAGCCTTCCCTCGTGGGATTGTTGAGCTCTATGTCGTCGCTCTCGATGGTGTAAGACGTAGGGTTAGGGGTGTATTCATTGACCTCTCCGCCATCGAGGATGTAGTGGATGGGATAGACAATGGGCGTCCACGTGGCAGTATAGGTGCGATTGCCCATCGAACCAGTAGCGATGGTGACTGTCGTGGTGGGCTCGGTGAGTGCTGTTCCCGTCCAGCCTGCAAAGGTATAACCTGTGCGCACGGGGTTTACCAGTGTGATATCAGCGCTTTCAACGGTAAAGGTGGCAGGGTTCGACTTGCCTTCGGGCAGTTCACCGCTGGCCAGGTCGTAGGTGAGGGCATAATCCAGTCCCGTCCACTTGGCATAGAGCGTCAGACAAGTATATGCCGCTTGGCTGAAGTCGTAGGCGGTGCCGTCAGGACCGATATTGTCGATAGTGTACCAGCCCAGCAGGGTATGACCGTCCCACGCGGGAGTGGCGGGCTGAGCAATCACTGTGCCTGGGTCGGCGACAACAGGGTCGACGGTCGGGGCACCAGTACCGCAGTCGAAGGTATAACAGACAGCGGGTGTCAGCGTCTTGGTGGCGATGTCATTGGGATTTGCCACTGTCCCCATGAAGAAGGTCGACGAGTTGGCATCTTTCAGGGCCTGACCATCAGCAATGCAGACTTTCCCCGCCGCACTGTAGCTTGAGGCATAGATACGGTCGGTGGTGTTCGTCCATCCCAGCACGATGTCACCTTCGTAGCTTTGAAGCACGGCGTTGTTGGACATTGTTCTCGCATCCAGTATGCCACCGCTGACGGTGAGGTCGTTAAGTGACCAGACGGCAACGGATTGAGCATCGATGCTCAAGCTGCCGCCTGTCAGTGTGAAAGCATTGACATCGATGGCATAATGTTTTCCGGCACTGATATTCACGTTACCACTGTGTTGTGTATAAGTCTTCGTATCAATGCAGGTGTACAGGTAATCCTTGTCTGTATAGATATTGAGCGTACCGGCTTTGGTGGCGTCAAGACTCTGTCCGTAGATGGTCAGGTTGGAAAAAGCACCGTCGATGCTCTTTACCCACAGCTTATTATCGCTTTCGCCAAAGTTCATGCTCTTGCCATCACAGAGGATGATGGTGACGTCTCCCTCCTGTAGATTAAGGGTGTGGTCGAAGGTGATATTCTCCCCCACATAGTACCATTCCCCGGCCTCCAGACTGGTCTCGTTGCCGTCCAGCGGCAGGGCGTCGTGCGTGGCGGTGGTGCCGTCGGCCTTCATATAGGTAATGGTTTGAGGATTCTTGACGACGGTGAAGACGGGCTTGATAGTCTTGCCATCGCAGGCGGGGGTGACGGTCAGCACGTCGTTCTCGATGGGGGTATCGTTAAGGGCAAAACTGACAGAATACTGGTCGTTTACCGTGCCGGTGTAGCTCACCGTGAGTTCCAGGCCGTCACGGAAGTATTTCTGGCTGCCGTAAGGGAAGCCGTTGGCGGGGGTGGTTACATCCTTGTCCACTGCGATATTTTCATCCAGAATGATTTTACGGGCACCGAAGGCACCACCTACGACGTCACCCACGATGGTGCTGACACCAGTTTTCTGGTTGTTATAGGTGCTGGCGTTGTGGAAGTTGGCGGAGATGGTGGTGGTGCTGCTGCCGCCAATGATCACGCCGCCTGTGGTCGCCGTCACTGCGTCGCGGAAGAGCAGACAGTTCGTGACGGTGTTCTCCTTGGCATATCCCACGATGCCACCTACATATTCATTACCCGTTATCTCGCTGTCGGTGAGCTGGATGTTTTGGATGGTAGCGCCGTCAGTATAGCCGAAGAGGCCTTGGTAGTCAGCAGCCTTATTGATATTGACAAATGCCACCACCTTGCCAGCGCCGTTGAAATTGCCGCAGAAGTGATGAGCGGCGGTACCGATGGCGGTATGGTTATTCGCTACGTTTTGGTCGTAGATCAGGTCTTTATCCAATTCAAAATACTTGTCGCTGTAGTCGCTCACGCCGTTGTTCACACGGCGTGCAAGCAGTTCCATCTGCGCAGTGTTCTTTATCAGGTAGGGAGCATTTTCAATTCCGTCAGTGACGGTTGCCCAGTCTATAGGAGCCGTGTTGCTTGCCGTGACGGTGGCATCGTGGCAGTCGGTACCTACGGTCAGGACGTTGCCGTCGAGCCACGTCTGTCCGCCATCGACGCTGAAGCCGACACGATAGCCATTTTGGGTCTCAGCGACGAGACCCGTACTGGACAGCTCTATCTCGAAGCCGTCACGGTGGTAATCTATCTCGTTATAAGTGAAACCTCTTTCAGGGTGATTGGTGATTGAAATGTCGTTGGTGGCGTGGACATGGTCACCAAAGGTAATGCGATGGGCCTGGGAAACGGTTGGATAATAGATCATCATAGTGGGGTCACCGATAGCGGTATAGGTGTGCTGCGTGTCGTAAAAATAGCAGTTCGTGACCTGGTCGTAGGAGCCGCGGATATCACCGACGATGGCGCCAACATACGGTGTACCACCTTCGTTGCTGAAGCCGACGGTGGGGCTGATGACGATACAATTGGTGATGGTACTGCGTTCTGATTCCCCACTGGTGCTCGACGTCCTGCCGACGAGGGCACCGGCAAAGTATTCACCACTGTTGTTTGTGCTGCTGCTGATGATAGGGCTGACGAGGATGACGTTCTTTACCGTAGCCTTATAGAGATAACCGAAGAGGCCGGCGTAGGAGTAGTCGCCATTGACGTTCAGACCGCTGATGGTCTGGTTGTTGCCATCATAGGTACCGCTAAACATATAATAACCCGGACTCTTGTGTTCGCCGATGGGTGTGAAGTCGTCCGTCAGCGTGATGGGACCGGTCTGCTTGAACGTCACGCCCTCGCAGTTGTGGCCGGCATTGACGAAGGCAGTGAGCGTGTTGAGCGCTGTGGCATCTGGAATCTCGAAGTAGTTTCCCTCGGTGTTGTAGGTCAGTCCAGGGATGTTCCACTGGGCATAAAGCGTCACAGTGCTCCCAGACGTTACGTCAGCCATCTTGCTGACACTCTCCTGATTGGCATAGGCAGTTCCCGCACCGTTTGCAGCGGTGTTCCATCCACGGAAGGTGAATCCATTGCGGGTATAGGTGTTGGCCGTCAGGTTCTGGGCGATGCCGTAGATGAAGGACTGGTCGGCTATGGCCGTGCCTGTGCCGTTGTTGGCATCGAAGTGAACGGTATAGTGGAAGCAGGTGAATGGCTTTTCGGTAATGGCACCTTCTACGCCGCAGACAGTCACTGTGCCGCAGGTGCCGTTGTTGCCGGCACCGATGCTGTAGGTTCCTTGTCCGTTAGCGGTGAGTTGGGTGATACCTGTACCGATGGTGATGTTGCCGCAGGTAGCACTATAGCCGCCACCGATGCCGGCCGCCAGGGTACCACCCGTCGCGGTGATGGTACCGCCATTGATAACGATATTGCCGCAGGGGATATTATAGCCGCCGCCGATACCCGCACCACCACCAATAGCGTCGAGCGAGCCGTCGCCCTGAATGGTGAGCGTATTGCCTTCGGGAACGTATATGCCGGGATAAAGAGCATTGAATCCCCTGACGGTGTTAGTGGTACCGTCGGCAAGGACGATGGTGGCATTGCCTGCGCAGGTAAGTCCTGCATATTCACCATTCCATGTACCGTTGGCATTGATGCTTACGCCGCTAAGTGTCACGGTGGCACTGTTGGCAATGGTGACCTTTACATTGGCGCTGAGCGTGCCGGTCAGCACGTCGCCGTTCTGCACCTCGTAGTTTTCCGTCAGCGTCGAGAGGTCAACGTTCTGTGCCCACGCCATCGTGGCGGTGAGCAGCATCACGAGCAGCGTCATACTCAGCCGAATCCATGCGCCCCTAAGTGTTTGTAGCCCCAGGTGTCTGGGGGAGGCAGGTTTTGTTCTTCTCTTCATTGTTGTTTATCTTTTTTAATCGTTACTTTCTTTAAGGTTGATTTCGGTCACAAAGTTACTACTTTTCCACCAATATAGTATACAAAACAATCGAAAATGTTACGTCTTGGAATAATGTTGTCATTCCCTATCTCTTTCCAGTTGATGACAGATTTCCTCTGCCATTTCTCCTGTTCTGCCTTTTCTTTTGCAAAGGTACGAAATTAATTTGTTAAGGCAAAGAATAGGGAAAAAATCTCCACAACACATTCTCTCCCGTATTGGGCTTAGTTAGGCGGCACTTATCGATGGGAAAGGTGCCGGGTAACGGGGGGATAGGTGCCGGGTATCGATGGGATAGGTGCCTCCTAACTCCTGCACTATAAGTCGATACAATACTCTTCGCAGAATTTCTGCAGGGCCTTGCCGTAGATGGTCTGGGCACCGGGTGGTATGCCGAGTGCCTGGTACTCGGCACGGTGCTGGCGGAAATAGCGGGTGATGGAGGAGGGCGAGCGGTTGGCGAGGACTGCCAGCTCGTGTTTGTGGTAGGTTCGTTTTTGGGGCATAATGGGGTGAATGGGTGTTGATGGTAACAGATGTAACAGATGTAACAGATAGTTTGTAAAAGTCTATACGTAGGCGGACGGACGGGCGCTGCGCCTGCCCGTCCGCCCACGAGGAGGTATCAGAAAAGTACCGGTTCATCTGTTACATCTGTTACTTTTTGGATTTCCAGGCACTCCTCAACCCCCTGCGCTATCCTGCGTCGGTGGGCATCACGCTCTTCCTTGGAGCGTATCACCACGATATAGCCACGGGTGTGCTGACATATCCTCGGGGTAAAGCCCAGTTCCATGAAAGCCCTTCCCATAAGGACATTGCTTAGTCGCAATGATGAGTTCTCGCCCACGATCTTGATGGCTTCGGAGATGGGCATGAACACGCCCTCTTGTATTCCCGACGGTTTGCGGAAATACAGGTCTACCTGTTCCTTCTCCGTGTCGGAGGTCTCGTAATCCTTGTTATGGTTCTCCAGGCATTCTATCTCCTCCTTGGAGAACCAGTACTGGAACCCGTCTCTATAGAGGCGGTACGCCTGTCGGAAGATGTCGTCGTGGTGGAAGGGATGCTCACGGGGCGAGCGGATCTGTTCCACCTCGAAGGGCAGCCAGCGGCGGTTGCCCGTCTTGTCGCTCAGGAACTGGGGGTTGTTACCCGTTCCGCAGAACGAGGCGATATGTGCACGGTGCTCCTGGAAGTGGGCATAGGCAGCCCGCTCGTCGATCGACCGCATGGTGACGGCAGCCTTCAACTGGTTGAGTTCCGCCGGTCGCATGGTGTCCAGCTCCTCACAGCATACCAGTCCGTACTGCGCCAGTGTCAGCAGGTCGTCGCGTCCCATGCGGTTTGCATTGGTCTTCGTGTAGAAATACTGTTCCAGGGCAGGGGGCAGCAGACACGAGAACCAGGTGGTCTTGTAGATACCCTGTGGACCGATCAGTACGAGGATGACGTTATTGACGACCGAGTCGTCGACCCATCCTGCCACCATCGCCACCAGCCATTTCCGGAGGTAGTTGCAGAAGAGTTGCTGTTTCTCAGGACCGCCCTTGACGGTCACCGTCTCCGCCAGTTCCCGGATATAGTCGTTCTCGGAGGACTCGGAGTTCTCAGAGTTCTCCAGGCTCTCCAGGTACTCCTTGAACGGATGGTACTGGGCGACGAAGTCGCTCTGGATGACGCGGTAGACATCCTGTGAGCTCACCCTGCCCTCCGTTGCCATCTTCCGCCACAGGGAGTTGACGATACGGTCGGAGACGGGTTTCCACTCCCCGTCCTTCTCCGCCAGGTATTCCACCCTGCCGGTGATCATGTTATGGCGCAGTTGGATATGCGCCTTCAGGAATGACTGGATGTCCTCGACGGTCATCCATGCCAGGCTGCCGTATGCCGCCGACCTCCGCCGCATGCCGTGCTCTTCCGTTTTCTGGAAGCAACTCTCCACCACACTGGCTGCCTTTTCATAGTCAGGAAACGTCATTTTCGCCCATTTCATCGAGATCTCTTTACTGAATCCCCACTGGTTGAGCTTGTAACCGACACGCATCACATAGTCGTTGTGCGAGCCCGTCGCATACACGCCCCCTTCGGCTTCCACCTCAGCCTTGATGGTCTCGTCGAAGCGGGCCTGTATACGTTTCATCTCACGTTCCTGTTTGCGTACCTTCTTCCTGTTCTCCAGCACACGGTCTGCCCCCTCCAGGATCTCCTTCCTGGTAAACGGCACGGCACCGGCATGGTAGTAGGCTTCCGGGTCATGGCAGATGACACTCAGCCTGCCGACATTCTTGCACTGTCCGTCGGCTACGACACCGTAATGTCGCTCGTAATAGTCATTGCCATAGGCAAACACCTTAGCATAGAACTGGATCTGTTGGTCGAGGCTGTCGTCCGCGTTCAGCTCATAGCGGAAGATGACACGGATGCCGTTGCCGCTGATGGTACGATAGCAGAAGAGAGTGTGAGGGTCGGCGCAGATCTGGAGGAACAGCTCATTTAGTTTATTTTTTTGTTCATTTGGGGAGCCGCCTACATGATCCACGTCGACCATTGACAAACCTGTCATACTCACGATATCTCTCTCACGCTTGCCGCCAGCCATGACGGCGGCGACGGCAAACAACGGACAGGCATCCTTGTGACCTGCCTCGGGTCGGGCACGGTGTGCCTCAGTCTTTCTGGCGACACGCTCGTCGCTCCTGGTCATTTCCACCACACACTCAAGGGAAGTTTCTTGTGGACAGGTATCCTTGAAGTGTTGATAGTAAGTTAATTTCATAGCTTCTCTATTTAGTTAATAATAGGTTATATACGCTCTTGTATCTCCGCAGGAGAAAGGTGTGGTACTTCTGGGCATTTTCAACATCATGAGGGATCCGTAACCCTCTATTCAAGAAAAATGCCACTGAAGTCCACACCTCGTATGGACATTCAGCAGCTTTCCTTGAATATTGTTTTTTACGGATTTGATGATGTTGAAAGCTACATTTCCTTTTTCCCACGAAAATGAATACCGGGCACACGCCAGTGCCATAGTATTCGAGTGCAAATTTACGAATAATTTCTCAAAGTGATTATCACATTTGAACTTATTTCATGCAAATTTGTTACATAAAAACTGAATAGACGCAAAAAATCGTATTTAATACACAAAATCTATGCCAAGGATGAACCTTGGATGGTCTTTCAGGAAGTCGTTGCCCCAGACATAGACGTTCCAGTTCTTGAGGGTGAGATAGCATCCTGCGGCGATGTCGACGTCCTGGTCAAACTTCCAGGAATGAATCGTGCCTGCCATGGGGGTGATGGCATATCCTTTTTTCAGGGGGATGGTATAGCCCAGGTACTCGTAATTGGAGAGGGTGAAGGGGGAGTCCCTGTTGACAATCCACCAGGTATTCGTACACCAGAACAGGCGACCGTTCCTGGAGATGGCACCGTTCAGGTAGAGGGCTGACGTGAGGTAGGAGAACTTGAAACTGTCGTTCAGGTTAAAGGAGGGTGTCATCTCCGCACCGATGTTAAACCACTTGCTGACAGTCCAGCCATAGCGCACCAAGGCTCCCCAATAGGTACTGCCCGGAGCTGTGTAAAGGTCCAGACCCGTGGCGAAGTGGTCGCCCAGTCCGTACTGGAAGGTGGTATAGGTCTCCTGATGATTGATGCCCGGTCGGACTTTCAAAGACGTATAGCCATAAATCTTCCCATTGCCCACCGTTCCTGCATAATAGGGAATCTGAGCAATGACATGTGTTGTCAGCAACAGACCGACGATCAAGATGACAACCTTCTTCATAGCCTCTTATTTCGGCATTTGCAAGATGAAGCGACAGCCTTCCTTATAGTCTTTGTCGTAGATGAGGTCGCCGCCCAGGCTGAGTGCATGGCGCTTGCAGAGCGGCAGACCGAGTCCGAGGCCCTCCGACATATCGTCAAATTTGATGAAGGGCTTGAAGATCAGCTCTTCTGCGTTCTCCGGCAGTCCGGGTCCTACGTCCGTGATGGTGAAGTTGACTGTGGTCTCCGTCTGGGACACCTGCAGGGTGATATGTTTGCCGTCAGAGTAATTGGCGGCATTGTCGAGGAGTTCCCGGAGTGTACGCGTCAGGTAGATATGACTGGTCAGGATATGGGTCGCATCGGACAGTTCACTCTCAAACTTGACATCCAGTTTCTGGAAATGTCCGAGTGTATAGTCGATGCTTTCACGGACCACCTCGTTGCACGACACCTCGTCCGTCCTGTTACCCATCAGTTCATCGACGGTAGAGGAACTGTCGAAAAGCATCAGTATCATCCGTTTCAACTGGATGGTATTGTGTTTCATCGTGTCCGTAATCTTGCCTACGTTGATGTCATGGAACGGATCCTGGGCATCTGCTCCCTTGCTGCGCGAGACGATGTTCTCGTGTATCACATTGGCAAAGCCCATGATGATGTTCAACGGGGTACGTATCTGGTGTGACAGGTTCTGGATGAATGTCGTCTTCTTCTTAACCGCCTCTTCTGCCAGTTCCATGTCACGGGCGCGTTCCTCGTTGTGCTTCCTGATCTTTTCGGCAGTCTGGTGGATACGTCCCAGGTGGTCATGAAGTGCCTGTTGCATCTTGATAAAACCATTTTGCAGGGCACCGATGTCGTCCTTCTGGTCGGTATACGGAATCGCCTCGTCATAGTTGCCGTCAGCAATCTGTCGGGTATGGCTCAGCAGTTGGTTGATGGGGTGGACGGTTTGTCTTACCACCCTGTTACACAGCCATAGAATGGTCAGCAGACCGAGGAAGATGATGATGGTAATGACGTAGGCGAGACGGTGATAGCCTACCAATATCTCACTGTCAGGACATACCATCGCCAGACTCCAGTCGGTTCCGGGAACGGGATGGTAGCACACGTGGCAGCGACGGCCGTTCACGTTCACATGCATGGTACCCTGCTTTCCCTCTGTCATCTCATGCCCCAGGGCAATCATTTCTGCATGCTGGTTCGGGTTGGCATCCGTATAGATGGTCTTTCGGAAGAGACAGGTGGTGTCAGGATGGATGAAGTAGCGTCCGTCACTGCCCAGGAGCATGAAGTAGGCATCCGGATAGGGGTGCTCTGTATCCGTGACGCTCTTTGCCAGTTGACTGAACGAGAAGTCGGCGGTAACGACTCCTAAGATATCCCCTTTCTCCGAACTGAGCGGTCTGCAGTAGGTGGCGACAGCGTCGTTATGGTCTATCTTTCCTTGTGTATATTCGCCGAAAGGCTCCACCCAGCAGGACTTACCCAGTCTTAGCGGTTCCTTGTACCACATCTTGTCAGTGTATTCGTAGTCCGTCTCCCGGACAGAGATGATAGAGCCTTTCATTGCTGACGTGTCGTCGCCTTCCCGTAGTTTCTCGTTCACGGTATAGACAGAGAAATAGCGTCCGTATTGCGGGAAGAGGTCAGGTTCGGCACTGACGGAACAGCTGAGGATATGGGGATTGAGTCTCACGATGCGCCGGGAGACAGCCTCCAGGGAGTCGGGGCGGAAGTTCTCCTCGAGCAGCCATGCATTGGCATTGATAGAGGTCTCTACAGTACTCATATAATTATTCACGCGCTGGACCGTCGTCTTGAGAATACTGTTGGAACGCTCGATCGCCTCCTGGCGGATGAGATAGCGCGACTGGAGATAGAAGATGCCCAGTGACAACACAAACACCGGTATGGCCAGCAGCATGATGTCGAGGCTGAGTCTCTTGGAAAGGCTACGTCTTAGTTTACTCATGGCTCACCTCCTTTCCTGCGTTTATTTCCTTCTCAGCCTCTTCTGCCTCAATCTTCAAGGCTTCAATCATGTGGTCGAGGAGGTCGAGGATCACCTTGCCCTGTTGTTGGATGACCTCCACCTCATAGTCCGCCTCCTGAGGACTGATGGCATCATAGTTGTTGCTGAGTTTGATGACACTGCGCTCGATGAGGCTCGACGGCTCTGTCATCTGGGTCGTCATATAGTGGAGGAATGTCGCCTTCATGCGGTCGGAGCCCTGGGCATTGCCATAGGCCTTCCGCAACACCTCGCCACGTTCCTTCAGGGTCTCCGTCAACTGTTTCAGTTCGCTGGACTTGGCAGAGAGCGACCGCTGCATCTGCTGGAAGTGTTCCTGCAGCTGTCCTATCTCATCCTCCCGCTGTGTGTTGGGGACGATCTCGTCATAATGGCCTTCTTCCACACGCTGGGCAGACTTTATAAGCATGCGCAGCGGTTTCATCCGGTGGCGGATCAGCATCCGGCAGAAGATGAAGAAGCACAGGATACCGAGGACGGTGATGACCAGCACCAGGTATGTCAGGACGTTATAGTCGCCGAAGATATCATCTTCCAGAAAGACCACACCGGCACTCCAGCCCAACTGCTTCATCGGTATCCCATATACTCTGGTGCTGTGGAAGGGCTTGTAGAACACATACCACTCCTCCCTGTCCATATGGAATGCCTTACTGCCAGTCTCGCCAGCCACCATGACACGGGCTGCCTCTTGGGCTTCCGGATTATTCACGAGTGTCTTTCCGAATATCGTCTCCCGTTTCAGTTTCTCCTCGTTAGGGTGAACCACATACGAGCCTTTGTCGTTCAGCAGCACAGCATAGCCGCGTGAGAAAGGCTTGGTAGAATGGATGATGTTCGTAAGCACCTCGATAGACAAGTCAGAAGCTACCACACCCACACACTCACCATGGTCGTATATCGGCAGGCAGAAGGTGATGAGCGCCTCCCGCTCGGCTTCCTCGTTCTTCAGCGGTCCCACCCAGCAAGGCTGCTTCACGTTCATGGGTTCCGTATACCATCTCTGTTCAGTGTAAGGACAATTTGTAAACTTGTCTAACGTCTCCAGCTCCGTCATTTCGTTCGTCATGCTTTCGCTACCCTTACGGTGGAGATAAGCCATATACAAGTGATGACCAGGATAATAGTCAGGTTTAAAGACGATGGCACAGCCCACGATGTAGGGATTTGTCTCCACGATCCTGCGGCTGTAGGTAAACATACGGTCAGGCTGGTCCAGATGCCCCTGTAGGTCCTGATAGACATTAAATGTCGTCTGTTCGACGCTCATCATGATATTGTCAATGTGCAGCACCGTAGCCTCCAGTGTCTGCTCGGCATTCTTCTTCGCCTCCTCCTTCAGTGTCTGGCGCGAGAAATAGAGCAGTACTGCCAATGATATCAAGAGCAGTAACACGATCTCACAGACCACCATCAGGTTCAGTCTGAGCGAGGTGTAGGGGATGTTTATCTTAGACAGTTTCCACATTTCCGATACGACGACATACCAGTCCTACCACCACCAATCCGATGATCGCTGTCAGGAGAAAGATGATGCCCAGTTTGATCAACGGACCCTGGACAGCCTGCTTGGTCACGACGACAGCCACCGACCAGTCGACATGGTCAATAGGTCCGTAATAGACCGTTGCCTGCACCCCGTTGACCTCCATGTCCACAGTACCGCTTTTCTTTTGTTCCAGGTCGCGTTTCAGGAACTCCTCCGTCATCGATACGCTCTTCCCTTCAGGATGGGCGATACAGCTGCCGTCGCTGTTGATGACGACGGTATAGAAGTCGGCTTCATACGTCAGGAACTTGTTCAGCAGACTGTTGTTCTTGCTCTCTTCGTCGATGCGCTGCAGTTCCTTTGCCAGCCATTCGAAAGTCATGTCGGCTCCACAGACACACGCCAGTTGTCCCGTCTTGTCAAAGACCGGTTTGACAAATGTCGTATAGTGACCGCTGATATTCGTTCCGTCATAGTAATAGTAGGGATCCGACCAGAAGCTCTCGTTGGATTTCTTGGCACGGATGTACCAGTCCGACTTATGGTAGTTATGACGGGCAGAGCCTACTTGTCTAAGCTCAAAGGCACTGCTGTCCACATGGACGACATAAGGCTCGAACCATGTCCCCTCCTGTGGGAAATAGTCGGGCTCGAAGGCAGCGAAATAGCCCCTGACCTCTGGGTTCAGACTGGTCTTACTCTCCAGGGCGGCAATCACGGATGCTGGAGAGCCCAGGTGCTTCTCCACCTCGTCGAATACGTTCATGGCATTCATCTCCATGCCCCTGGCAGTCTTGGCAATTTTCTCGGAGGCCACGTTCATGATGCCCACATAGCGTGTATGAACCTCTGCCTTCATGGCGCGGTTGCATACCCAGAAAGATATTGCAAAGGCGATGGCGAGGACAGATAATACAGTCAGCAACACATAGAGTGTCTTTCTTTTGGTCATAGTTTATATGTCGTTTTACAGTTATTGGGCTTATTGTCCTAAACAATAGGGCAAATATACATATAATTATAGAGGAAATGTAATCACCTCCTCTATTTTTAAAACAATTTAACAAGCAAAGCTCTTGGGAAAGACTATTTCTTGTGCTTCTGGTAGTAGTCCAGGCCCCTCTTGACATTCTCTTTGACGGCTTCGGAAGACATGGTGGCACCTGTCACACCGTCCACCTGTGCCTTCTGGGCTTCCTTCACGGTCATGCCGTCCCACTTGTCAAGCAGTTGTTTCTTGATCCTGGCGAAGTACTTGGGAGTCTCCTGGTTGTGAAGAGCCTCTATCTTCTGAATCTTGTTCTTCTTGATATAGATCTTCAAGGGAGTAGTACCTATGTAGCCCTCTACATCGGTGGCAAGGGAAGTGGTATTCACCACATAGACACCGTTCTCTTTCGTGATGACACCGTCATCTTTCTTGGCACCGATCCACAGAAAGGAAAGGGCAAGACATGCTATGATTACTTTCTTTTTCATCATCTATAAAATTAGTAATTGTAATTGGTTGGTTTCAAAACAAGTTTGTGCCACGTCCTGTATTTGTGGTGCCGTAATGGCATCAATCTGTTGCAGGAGAGTATCGATATCGCGTTCTTTGTCATAATGCAGGAAACTCTTGGCAAAGTCGAGGGCGAACTGCTCGCGGTTGTCACAGGCAATGGCAATCTGTCCTTTCAACTGTCGCTTGGCAGCCGTCAGTTGTCGCTCGCTCAACGGGTGCTGCATCACACGGTCGAGTTCACGGTGGACCAGATGGAGACACCGTTTCACGTCGTGGTGGTCACATCCGAAATACACGCACCATACACCCGTGTCACTGTAGTTGGCCATCGTACTCTCAACGGTATAGACCAGACCGGCCTTCTCTCTCAGCGAGAGGTTCAGTCGGGTGTTCATCCCGGGACCCCCGAGGATATTGTTCAGCAGGTAGAGGGGCATGCGGCGCGGGTCGTTGAAGGCAAAGGTACGGGTTCCCAGCATGACGTGTGCCTGGTGATGCTGAAAAGCCGGAAAGTCGGAATCCCGGGGTGCCGTAATGCCGGGGTCCCGGGGTGCCGTAATGCCGGAATCCCGGGGTGCCGTAATGCCGGAATGCCGGACAACCATCTTCACCAGTTGCTTGAAGTCCACGTCCCCATAGGCAAAGAAGATGGCGTTGTCAGGACAGTAATACCGTCTGGTGAAATGCTGCGCCTGTTCAGCGGTGAAACCCTTTACCCGTTCCCGTGTCCCTAAGATATTATGTCCTAAGGGATGGCCTTGGAAGAGCTTGTTCTCAAACTCATCATAGATCAGTTCTGCGGGAGAGTCGTTATAACTCTCGATTTCATCGCAGATGACATCCTTCTCATGTTCTATCTCTGTGGCAGGGTAGACACTGTCGAAGACGATATCCGTCAACAGGTCGACGGCTTTTGACAGGTGTTCCTTGAGGATGGCAGCATAGAAGATGGTATCCTCCTTGTTGGTAAACGCGTTCAGGTCGCCGCCTACACGCTCCAGACTGTTGAGGATCTGTAGGGCGGTGCGCCGGTGCGTCCCTTTGAAGGTCACGTGTTCACAGAAATGGGCAAGTCCTTCCTCTCCCACCTCCTCTTGTCGGGAACCGGTTCTGATACCGATGCCGCAGTAGACGACAGGGGACATGGAGGGCAGGTGGATGATACGTAACCCGTTTGACAACGTATATGTGTTATATTTTGTCATTTCGGGTGCAAAGGTACAAAAAAGTTTATAGTTCATAGTTTATAGTTCATAATTATTTCTTATCTTTGTGGGCAAAAATTGGAGTATGCGAAAAGTTATAGGAATCGGAGAGACCGTTTTAGACATCATTTTCCGTCATGAGCAGCCTGTCAGTGCCGTGCCGGGCGGTAGCACGTTCAACGCCATCGTATCTTTGGGACGCTCTGGCGTTCAGGCGAGTATGATCAGTGAGACAGGCAATGACCGGGTAGGTCGTCATATCATCCATTTCCTGGAGGAGAACGGCGTGGATGCCACCCACCTCCATGTCTATCCGGAATCCAAGTCGCCTATCTCCCTCGCCTTCCTGAACGACCAGAATGATGCGGAGTATGTGTTCTATAAGGACCACCCTAACGACCGTATCGAATATGTCTATCCGGAGATCCATCCCGATGACATCGTTGTTTTCGGCAGTTATTTCTCCTTGAACCCTGTCATCCGCCCACAGGTCTATGCGTTCCTGGACTATGCCCGTCAGCATGGTGCCATCCTCTATTATGATGTCAACTTCCGCGCCTCCCATCGTCATGAGGTGATCAAGATCACACCTAACCTGTTGGAGAACCTGGAACTTGCTGATATCGTGCGGGGATCGGCGGAAGACTTTGAGATCCTGTTCAACCGCAGTGATGCCGATGCCATCTACCGTTCCCAGATTTCTTTCTACACCAAGAAATTCATCTTTACCCGTGCTTCCGAGCCTGTAGAGTTGCGGGCAGAGAATGCTTTCAAAAAACAATACCCTGTTCCTGCTCTTCAGACGGTCAGTACCATCGGTGCAGGTGACAACTTCAATGCAGGATTTGTCTATGGAATGATCAAGAACGGCATCACCCGTCGGGAGATAGACGGTGGACTCACCGAAGCCCAGTGGGACCAGATTATCCAGTGTGCCCTGGAGTTCTCTGCCGAGTGCTGTAAGAGTATCAATAACAGTGTCTCGGTGGCGTTCGGCGACCAGAAGAAAAAGGAACTGGAAGCCGCATTAGCCTTGATGGAAGAATCTTAAAAAAATATTACTATGCAAGCAATTACCAACAACATCTATTATGTGGGTGTCAACGACCGTAACAAGTCGTTGTTTGAGGGCTTGTGGCCCCTTCCCAATGGCGTGAGTTACAACGCGTATCTGATTGATGACGAGAAAGTCTGTCTGATAGACACCGTTGAGGTGGACTTTTTCACCCAGTTCATCGAACATATCCATGAGGTGATCGGGGAACGTCCTGTCGACTACCTGGTGGTTAACCACATGGAGCCAGACCATAGCGGCTCCATTGCCCTGATCAAGAAGTATTATCCGGACATCCAGATCATCGGCAACAAGAAGACTTTCCAGATGATGGAGGGCTTCTATGGGATTGTCGATGGTACGGTAGAGGTGAAAAACGGCGATTCCATCGAGTTGGGAAGTCACACGCTGAACTTCGTGCTGACCCCGATGGTCCACTGGCCTGAGACGATGGTGACCCTTTGTGACAACGTCCTTTTCTCTGGTGATGCCTTTGGCTGTTTCGGAGCCTTGAACGGAGGTGTGATCGATGAGCAGATCAACTGTGACACGTTCTGGTTGGAGATGGTACGCTACTATTCCAATATCGTCGGTAAGTACGGTACGCCCGTGCAGAATGCCCTCAAGAAACTGGAAGGCGTGAAACTCGACTATATCTGTGCCACCCACGGTCCCGTATGGCACCAGTATATCGATAAGGTGGTGGCAGAATACGACCGCATGTCGAAATACGAGACAGTGCCTGGACTCGTTATCTGCTATGGTACGATGTATGGCAATACCGAGCGTGCCGCCGAGGTCATCGCCCGTGCTGCCTCTGAGGCTGGTGTGAAGGATATCGTGATGTATAATGTCTCGAAGACCCATCATTCCTATATCATCCGCGACGTGTTCCGTTATAAGGGACTGATTGTCGGTGCTCCCACCTACAATACCGCCCTCTATCACGAGATGGACGTGCTGCTCTCTGAACTGGCAGGCAAGGACATCAAGAATCACCTGTTGGGTTGGTTCGGTTCCTACGGCTGGGCTTCCAAGGCTGTCAGTGAGATAGCCCGTTGGAATGAGGAGAAACTGCATTACGAACCTGTAGGCGAGCCTGTGGAGATCAAACAGAGTCTGACACCAGAGACCAAGGCTGCCTGTGAGGCCTTAGGTCGAGCCATGGCAGAACGCCTGAAGGGAGCATAAACAGACAAAGAGAAGTCCTGCTTTTTTGCAGGACTTCTTCTTTTATGCTGTAGGAAGTGTCAGGATAAACCGTGCTCCGGTTGTATAGCCCTTGTCAATGGCAAGGGCACCGCCTAACAGGGTGGCGATCTTAAGGCTCATCGGTAATCCTAGTCCAAAGCCTTGCTTGAAGGAGTCAATCTTATAGAATCGCTCAAAAACTTTTTCCTGATGTTCCGGGGCAATACCCACTCCTGTATCCGTGACGACAAAGCGGACACAGCCGTGGTCGGGACTCTCATGGACAAAGAGTTCTACCTGTCCCTGTTCTGTGAATTTCAGGGCATTGCTTAAGAGATGGCGGAGAATCTTGTCAATGCCACTCTCATTACTTTTGATGGTATAGTCGTCAGGGAGTTTTGTCTGGAAGCTTAGTCTCAGGTGTTTGTCGTTCTTTTTCTCCGCATCTGACATGAGATCCCGGCAGAGTGTGTTGATGGTAATGGTATCTTCCCGGCGATAGCGTTCCTTGCTCTCGTCTTGTGCTATCTCCAGGAGGTCGTTGACGATATCCGTAATGGCTACCGTGTTCTGACTGATAGCCTGTAGCATCATGCCACGCTGTTCCTCATTCAACTTAAAATCAGGATTGGAGATAATCTGTGCATAGCCCGTGATGATATTCAGTGGAGTACGTATCTCATGACTGACATGCTCGATGAAGGAGCTCTTCATGCGGTCGGACTCCTTCGCCTCACTCAAGGCAATCTCCAACAGCTCGTTCTGCTTGATGATCCTCTTCTGGTAACGACGGCGAACTAGGTAACGGGAGACGATCAGGCCGAGGGCCAGGAGCAGTAACAGAATGACAATAAAGAGCCACATCTCCCTTTCCTTGGCGGCTTTCTCATTGAGTTTGGAAATACCTACCTGGGCATTGATCTCATTGATATTATTGAAGATCATATCGCTGTTCAGCGAGTCGCGGAGGTCCCTTCGCCGGTTGACTTCCTTCAAGGCAAGATTTTTCTCTCCATTCATGTCATAGATATGGATGCGGAATTCACAACGGTTAATTGCGGGAAGGTCTGGGATGTCACCCTCCAATAGCTGCAAGGCCTCATGGGTTTTCCCCTCAAAAGCCTTTTGCATAATGTCCATGATCTGATATCCGTAATTGTTATAGTCTGGAGTATTTTTGATACAGTCATCATAGACCCTCTTTATTTGCTGAAAGTTCGTCTTCTTATTCTTGAAGAAATAGATTTCCCCTTTCAGGACGAGATAGACTTTATAGAAAGGATCGCTCTTTTTTAACAGGGCGCCCATACGCTCGTTCCACTCCCATGCCTTGTCGGGCTCCCTTGTTACTTTAAGCGAAGCCAGTTGTGCATAGGCATGAACGAGGGTGGCGGTATCTTCTGGTAACACATTCCTGACAGCTATCTCGTAATAGTGTTCGGCCATCCTGTAATTACCCCGTGTCTCAAAGATGGCACCTAAGGTGTTGTAGACCAGTTCATAGTGGTTGATTCCGTCCTCCTTCATGTCCTCCATCATATCATGAACCTTCTTGATAGCCTTATAAGACTCTCCATACTGCGTATCGTAGAAGATCTCATTCTGTCGTATCTTATAATAGGCAGTCAAGTCACCCCGTTTTTTATAATACTTTTGGATTTCAGCGGAGGCCTTGTAGAACTTCTCTTTCTGGTTGGTGCCGAAAAGCTGGTAATAGCGTTTGTAAAGACTCTGGAACGCAGTGTCTTTCTTCTCCTGTGCCACCACGAGCGTAGTGCAGAAGCAGCAACAGATAAACCCTATGAGAACTTTGCGAATCATATTTTTTGTTTACGGAACATACAATAGAGACCCAATAGGATGAACGGGATGGAGAGAATCTGTCCCATGTCAAGCGGGAGGGATGCCTCAAATGCCTCTTGGATCTCCTTGGTGTATTCGATGAAGAAGCGGAAAGTGAAGATATAGGTCAGACAGAAACCGAAATACCAGCCCGTACCGATTTTCTCCGGCATCCGTTTGTGGAGTGTCCACATGATGAAGAACAGGATGGCATAGGCGATGGCTTCATATAACTGTCCGGGATGGCGTGGCATCATATCCACCCGTTCGAAAATAAATGCCCAGGGCACTTCAGACACTTTACCGATAATCTCCGAGTTCATGAGGTTACCCAGTCGGATAAGACATGCCATCGAGCCTGTGGCAATGGCGATATTGTCCAATACCGTCCAAATACCCAGTTTGGTCTTCCTCACATAGAGCCAGAGAGCTATTATCAAACCAAGGGTCCCGCCATGACTGGCCAGTCCTTCATAACCGATGAATTTCCAACCCCCTTCCGCCAGAAAACGGATAGGCAGGAACATCTCTATGACACCTTTCCCACTAGTCAGGAAATAGTCTGCCTCATAAAAGATACAATGTCCGAGTCGGGCACCAATCAGGATACCGAGGAAACAGTAAAGGAATAGTGGTTCAAAGAGCTCGTCCTTGATTTTCTGTTCCCGATAGAGTCGTCGCACCAAGAAGTATGCGGCAGCAAATCCCAACAGCCAACACAATCCGTACCAGCGGAACGGACCAAAGCCGACACTGGGATTCCAGTGGATATAATATAGTATAGTGCCTATAGTTCCCATAGTACCTATAGTTCCTGTCAGACATTGAACCTGAAGTGCATGATATCACCGTCCTGCACGACATAGTCCTTACCTTCGATACCCATCTTGCCTGCCTCACGGACGGCAGCCTCGGAGCCATACTGGATATAGTCGTCGTATTTGATGACCTCTGCACGGATGAAGCCCTTTTCGAAGTCGGTATGGATGACACCGGCACACTGCGGGGCTTTCCATCCTTTCTTGTAGGTCCATGCCTTTACCTCCATCTCACCGGCGGTGATGAATGTCTCGAGGTTGAGCAGGGAGTAGGCTTTCTTGATGAGGCGGTTGACACCGCTCTCCTCCAAACCTAATTCCTCCAGGAACATCTGTTTGTCCTCATAGCTCTCCAACTCGGCAATGTCTTCTTCCGTCTTGGCGGCAATGATCATCGCCTCGGCACCTTCCTCCTTCGCCAAAGCCTCTACCTTCTGTGTGAAGTCGTTTCCCGACTTCGCATCCGACTCGCTGACGTTGCAGACATACAGCACCGGCTTGGCCGTCAACAGGAAGAGGTTACGGGCACAGTCCTGTTCGTCCTTGCTCTCGAATTCTACGATACGGGCATTCTTGCCTTGGTCTAGCACTTCCTTATAGGCTTTCAGGACAGACACTTCCAACTTGGCATCCTTATTACCGGCGGCAGCCGCTTTCTCTGTCTTGGCAAGACGACTCTCGATGGTCTCCAGGTCCTTTAGTTGCAACTCCGTATCGATAATCTCCTTGTCGCGGATGGGGTCGATGGTGCCGTCGACATGGGTGATGTTGTCATCCTCAAAGCAGCGCAACACATGGATGATGGCATCCGTCTCGCGGATATTACCCAAGAACTTATTACCCAGGCCCTCACCCTTGGAGGCACCCTTGACGAGTCCTGCGATATCCACGATCTCACATGTCGCAGGGACGATACGTCCTGGATGTACGATCTCTGCCAGTTTGGTAAGTCGCTCATCAGGAACGGTGATGACACCCACATTCGGTTCTATGGTGCAAAAAGGGAAATTGGCTGCCTGTGCCTTGGCACTCGACAGACAGTTGAACAAAGTGGACTTACCCACGTTGGGAAGTCCTACGATACCACATTTTAATGACATTTTATATTTTCGTTTATACTTACTCTTCTACAGAGAAATCATCCTTGCCGACACCGCAGACGGGGCATACCCAGTCCTCAGGAATGTCTTCAAAGGCTGTTCCAGGCTCGATACCGCTGTCGGGATCACCTACTTCAGGATCATACACGTAACCACATACGTCGCAAATGTACTTTTTCATAATGCTTCAATTTTTAAGTTAGACATGAGGTTTTAATGATAATATCTGACCGATACGCTCCACGATGGTCTCTGGAGCGATACGATTCATACAGGCATAGTCGCCGCGCTGACAGGTCTTCTGTCCGTAGATACTACACGGACGACAGTCGAGGGGAATCTGGATGGCATTCTCCGAACCTTGGTTCCACCCCATAAATCCGGCATAGGGATGGGTGGCACCCCAGATGCTGACGACAGGAGTGGCGACCAGTGAGGCGAGATGCATATTGGCGGAGTCCATAGACAGCATCACGTCGAGATGACTCATCAGGATCAGTTCTTGTTTGATGGTTTCCAGCATACTGCTCACATAGACACATGCCTTGTACTGGCTGCACCATTGTGGGAATAGTTCGTCCTCTCTTTTTCCCCTGCCGAAAAGGAAGATGCGGGCTTCAGGATATTTGGCTATCAACTGCTCGATAACTTGCTGCATCAGTCGGGGCGGATAGATCTTTCCCTCGTGAGCAGCAAAGGGGGCGATGCCGATGCATAGTTGAGCGTTGAGCGTTGAGCGTTGAGCGTCTTGTGGCAACAGACTCAGGTCACCACCGCCTTCAGGGAAGATGGAGTGGAAGTCGAGTTCCACGGGATAGCCCAGCTTTTCCAGCACGTCGGCATATTTTTGGAAAGAGGTGGGCTGTTGGATGAGTTGTTTGTTGTTGACGGATGTCAGAAGACGGCGCCCCTTCCTGTGCTTGTTGATATGTGCCACCTTGTAGGGTCCGAGGTTGAAGCGCATACGCAGGAACTCAGAACGCAGCACGTTATGCAGGTCGGCGACGGCAGTAAACTGCTTGGCAGCCAGTCGGCGATAGAGGGCGTTAAGTCCCTTGATACCATGATACTCCCGTTTCAGGTCTGCCTCCATGAACCCGACATTAGGAGCCAGATTCTCAAAGAACGGACGGGCATATTCACGACTCAGTACCGTAATCCTCACATCAGGGTATTGGCGGGCAAGGGAATAGACCACCGGCACAGCCATGGCGACATCGCCCAAGGCAGAGAAACGGATGATGAGGATGTGTTCTTTTTTCACTTTTTATAAAGTACCGGATTCGTAGCAGGGTCGTTATACATCTTCATTTGACGGTATACCTTCATATATATCCGTCCTGCCTCAATGTCTTCTAACAACTGGTCGATGGAAGTGCTGAGGTCCACCTGTTGCTCTTTTAGGATATCTAGTTTAGACTGACATTTCAGGATATGCTCTTGGTCAGCGTCTTTACGTTGCGTCTGTTCTTGCATGTGCCAGATTTTCAGAGCAAGAATTGACAGGCGGTCTACTGCCCATGCAGGACTCTCCGTGTTCAGGCGGGCGGCAGGCAAAGGTTTTACGTCCTGATAGTATTTGCGGAAATAGGTGTCTATCTCCTCTACCAGGTCTGTACGGTCCTGGTTGCTGCGGTCTATCCTGCGTTTGATGGATAGTGCGTTGACGGGTTCGATATGCGGGTCACGGATAATATCCTCCAAGTGCCACTGAACCGTGTCTATCCAGCATTTTAGATAGAGTGAATATTCAATACTTTCACGCTCATAAGGGTTCGAAATAGGAGTGTCTACGTTGTCTTTCAGGTGGTAATCGCGAATCGCCTGATTGAAAATCTTGTTGGCTTTTTCTGTAAATGACATTAGCTTAATGTATTGATTATGGATGCAAAGATACGAAAAAAAATGAGAATTGAGAATTGGAAAGGGATAATTTAAATATATTTTGTATCTTTGCAGCCAAGATGAAGATAGTGGTAGACGATAAGATTCCTTATATTCAGGAGAAACTGCGTCTCTTGACAGACGAGGTTTGCCCGATGAACGGGGCTGCTATCCATGCTGCTGATGTCAGGGATGCCGATGCTTTAATCGTTCGTACCCGTACCCGTTGTGATGAGGCATTGCTGAAAGGTAGCAAGGTACGTTTTGTAGCCACGGCGACTATTGGTTTCGACCATATTGACGGAGGTTGGTTAGAACGTGCCGGTATAGCATGGACGAGTTGTCCCGGCTGTAATGCCGCCTCTGTGGCACAGTATCTGGAATGTTCCCTGTTGTTATTACAGCGTGAGAAGGGACTTTCCCTCCAACAGTCGACCCTGGGTATTGTGGGCTGTGGACATGTCGGCTCTAAAGTCAAGGCAGTCGCAGAACAGTTGGGTATGCGTGTCCTTGTCTGTGACCCACCGTTGGAAAAAGTCAACAGCCAACAGCCAAAGACCAACAGTTATGTCCCCTTGGATATCATTGAGCGACAGGCAGATGTGATTACCTTTCATGTTCCTCTGACCCGTGAGGGAGAATATGCCACCTGGCACATGGCAGATGAGGCGTTCTTCCATCGTCTGTCGCGTATACCATATATAATAAATACAAGTAGGGGAGAGGTCGTCGATAATCTCGCCTTGTTATCTGCCCTACAGGACGGGAGGGTGCGTGATGCGGTGATTGATGTCTGGGAAGGTGAACCGCGCCTTCATCTTCCATTACTCGACCGTGTGTTTATCGGGACACCTCATATCGCAGGCTATTCCGCCGACGGGAAGGTGAATGCCGACAACATGGTGATGGATGCCCTCTGTCGCCATTTCGGTCTGCCCCATCCCGGTAAGGTGATGCCTCCGAAACTGCCTGCAACATTCCCTTATACGGGAGATCCGTTGGAATTATACAATCCGTTGAAGGATACTTTTGCCCTCAAGTCCAATCCTTCCGATTTTGAATCGTTGCGTAACCATTATCCGCTCCGAAGAGAACATTTTGACGTGTAGAAATGTCAAAATGACCCCTTTTGTCCTTAAAATATTGCACAAGTTATAGTGGTTTGTGCAAAACGAAGTGCTTTTTTATTCATTTTATTTGCGTAACTCAATAAAAATTCGTTACTTTGCACCCGCTAAGCCACATTTGTGGTCGCACACACAGAAAATAGATATCATTTTATTAACATTTTAAAGTACAAGATTATGTCAGAAATTGAAAGCAAAGTAAAGGCAATCATCGTAGACAAGCTCGGTGTTGACGAGGCAGAGGTAAAGCCAGAGGCAAGTTTCACTAACGACCTGGGTGCTGACTCACTGGATACAGTAGAGCTCATCATGGAGTTTGAGAAGGAGTTCGGTATTTCTATCCCCGACGATAAGGCAGAGAAGATTGGTACCGTTGGTGATGCTATCGCATACATCGAGGAGAACGCAAAATAATGAAAGCCCCCTAAGTTAGGGGGTTGGGGGTCTGAAGAGATGTAATAGTATTCTGTTCAGACCCTCAACTCAATAACTTGGGGGATTATCTTGTTCAGACCCCCTGCCCCCCCTAACTTAGGGGGGTATAAACAAAAAAATATATGGAATTAAAAAGAGTAGTAGTAACAGGACTGGGTGCCGTTACACCACTTGGTAATAATCCTGAGGAGACTTGGGAGGCTATGCTGGCTGGTAAAAGCGGTGCTGCTCCGATTACCCTTTTCGATGCTTCTAAGTTCAAGACGCAGTTTGCCTGTGAAGTCAAGAACCTGAATGTCAACGACTATATCGATCGCAAGGAAGCACGTAAGATGGACCGTTATACCCAACTTGCCATTATTGCTGCCAAGCAGGCTGTCGACGACAGTGCCATGGACCTTGAGAAAGAGGACAAGAACCGCATCGGTGTGATCTTTGGCGTGGGTATCGGTGGTATCAAGACTTTCGAGGAAGAGGTCGGCTATTATGGTGCCCATCGAGAGGATGGACCTAAATTCAATCCTTTCTTCATTCCTAAGATGATTGCTGATATCGCAGCAGGTCAGATTTCTATCATGTATGGATTCCACGGACCTAACTATATCACAGCTTCTGCCTGTGCCTCTTCGTCGAATGCACTGGCTGATGCCTTCAACCTGATTCGCTTGGGTAAGGCTAACATGATTGTAGCTGGTGGTGCTGAGGCTGCCATCTGTGAGACAGGTGTGGGCGGATTCAATGCCATGAAGGCACTGTCTACCCGTAACGACGAACCCGAAAAGGCCAGTCGTCCGTTCAGTGCCAGTCGTGACGGTTTCATCATGGGTGAGGGTGCCGGTTGTCTGATTCTTGAGGAACTGGAGCATGCCAAGGCTCGTGGTGCGAAGATCTATGGCGAGATGGTAGGTGCCGGCATGAGTGCCGATGCTCACCATATCACCGCTTCCCATCCTGAGGGACTGGGTGCCAAGCTTGTGATGCAGAATGCCCTTGAGGATGCAGGTATGCAGCCTGATGAGATTGACTACATCAATGTGCATGGTACATCCACCCACGTGGGTGATATCTCTGAGGCAAAGGCCATCAAGGAGGTATTTGGTGATGCCGCCTATAAGTTGAATATTTCGTCCACCAAGTCGATGACGGGTCACCTGCTGGGTGCTGCTGGTGCCGTAGAGGCCATGGCTACCCTGCTTGCCGTGAAGAATGACATCATTCCTCCCACCATCAACCACGAGGACGACGACAAAGACGAGGAGATTGACTACAATTTGAATTTCACCTTCAACAAGGCTCAAAAGCGTGAAGTCCGTGCAGGACTCAGTAACACCTTCGGTTTTGGAGGTCATAACGCTTGTGTAGTATTCAAAAAGTATGCTGAATAACTCTAATTTCTTAGATAGAATAAGGCTCCCTTTCCGCAAAGAGAAGGAGCTTTATTCTTCTTTATACAAAGTCCTTGGCTTCTATCCCCGTCATATCCAATACTATAAACAGGCCCTTCTGCACAAAAGTCTGCGGAAACGTAATGAGAAGGGACGTCCCTTGAATAACGAGCGGCTGGAGTTTTTAGGTGATGCCGTCCTGGATGCCGTGGTGGGTGATATCGTCTTCCGCCATTTTGAGGGAAAGCGGGAGGGTTTCCTTACCGATGCCCGCTCTAAACTGGTCAAGCGGGAGACGTTAGGTAAACTAGCCAAAGAGATGGGTATCACAGACCTGATTGCCACCTCAGGTCTGTCCTCCTCACATAATAGCTATATGGGTGGTAATGCCTTTGAGGCTTTGGTCGGTGCCATTTACCTTGACCGTGGCTATGGTGCCTGTATGAAATTCATGGAGAAACGCATCCTCAAGCAACTCATCAATATCGACAAGGTTGCCTATAAGGAAGTCAATTTCAAGTCGAAACTCCTGGAATGGAGCCAGAAAAACAAGGTCAGCATAGAATTTGTCCAGTTGGAACAGACGATAGATGAGCAAAACAGTCCTGTGTTCACTACACAAATTGTCCTTGAAGGTGTAGAGGGTTGTGTCGGCAAGGGATACAGCAAGAAGGAGAGTCACCAGCTCGCCTCCAAGGAAACCCTTCAGCGTCTCCGTCGTGAGCCCCAGTTTATCGATGCTGTTTTTGCCGCCAAGACAGCGCGTACCAAGATGGAGGAGGAGCCTGTCAGCGTGCCTGAGGAGGTAGAGTTACAGGTGATACCCACAGAAAAAGAAACCCCAGAGGCTCAGATACAAACAGAGGATGATTTCTCTTTGGACGACGTCAGTGTAAAACTTAAGCCTAAGACCCGCGAGGAAATTATTGCAGAGGCCGAAGAAGCCGCCTTTGCGGAAGCAAGCAGTAAATAAAAATAAATGCAAATTTATTTTGCATTTCATTTGGTTTACACTATCTTTGCACCTTGTATATACATACAAGACCATGAGTATTACAAGTTTAGTAAGACAGATATTCGTGCCTCGCATGAAGGCACTGGAGAAATACCAGACAGACGGAGAACTGTTGCAGCGCAAGGTGTTGCACCATCTGTTGAAGGAAGCCAAGGATACGGAATACGGGCGGAGATACGCCTTTCCCGCCATGAAGGGCTATGACGATTTTGCGAAGCACTGTCCTGTGAATACCTATGAGGAACTGAAGGAACAGATAGACCGTATGCGTCATGGTGAGTCTGACGTACTGTGGAAAGGTCGTGTGCAGTGGTATGCAAAGTCATCGGGAACGACCAATGACAAATCAAAATTCATTCCTGTCAGTCATGAGGGTCTGCAGAAGATCCACTATGCAGGAGGCTTCGACTCCGTAGCCCTCTATCTGAGAAATAATCCCCATTCACGTCTGTTTGACGGACGAGCCCTGATCTTAGGAGGCAGTCATGCCCCTAACTATAACCTGCCCCATTCCCTGGTCGGTGACCTCAGTGCCATCCTCATCGAGAATATCAACCCCCTTGCCAACCTTGTCAGGGTGCCGAAGAAGAAGACGGCCTTGTTGCAGGACTTCGAGATCAAACGGGAGCGTATTGCCCGTGAGGCGATGAACAAGAACGTGACGAATATCTCTGGTGTTCCCTCGTGGATGCTCTCCGTATTGAACTGTATGATGGAGATTACGGGAAAGACCCATCTGGAGGAGGTATGGCCTAACTTGGAGGTGTTCTTCCATGGCGGTGTCGCCTTCACCCCTTATCGCAAACAGTATGAGCAGTTGATTACCTCGCCCAAGATGCATTATATGGAGACGTATAATGCCTCAGAGGGCTTCTTCGGTTTGCAAGATGACCCGACTGACAAGTCGATGCTGTTGATGTTGGACTATGGGGTGTTCTATGAGTTCCAGGAGATGGGCACTGACACGATTGTCCCTCTCTGGGCTGTCGAGAAAGACAAGAACTATGCCATGCTGATCTCCACGTCATGTGGTCTGTGGCGTTATATGATTGGCGACACCATCCGCTTCACGAGTACGAACCCCTATAAGTTTGTCATCACAGGTCGTACGAAGAGTTTTATCAATGCCTTTGGTGAGGAACTCATCGTAGACAATGCCGAGCAGGGACTTGCCTTTGCTTGTCAGCAGACGGGAGCGGAGGTCTTGGAATATACGGCAGCCCCCGTGTTTATGGATGCCAATGCGAAGTGCCGCCATCAGTGGCTCATCGAGTTCTCGAAGGCTCCTGCTGACCTGCAGCAGTTTGGCGACTTACTGGACAAGAAACTACAGGAGGTGAACAGCGACTATGAGGCGAAGCGTTATAAGGATATCACATTGCAGCACCTGGAGATCATCCCTGCCAAGGCTGGTTTGTTTAATAACTGGTTGAAACTGCGTGGAAAGTTGGGTGGACAGCATAAGGTGCCGCGTCTGAGTAATACTCGTGAGCATATGGAGCAATTACTGAAACTGAACGTATGAGGAAACTACAATATTGGCTGTTGGCTGTTGGCTGTTGGCTGTTGGCAAATTCCTGTGCCCGTATGGGACAGCCTGACGGTGGTTGGTTCGACGACGACCCGCCACGTATCATCGGCTCTACCCCGGCAGACAGGGCGACAGGGGTGACGACCAAGAAGATCACCATCCAGTTTGACGAGTATATCAAATTGGCCGATGCCACACAGAACGTCATCGTGTCACCTCCGCAAATGGAGATGCCGGAAATCAAGGCGGCAGGCAAGAAGATTGTAGTGGAACTGAAAGACACGCTGAAGCCGAATATGACCTATACCATCGATTTCAGTGATGCCATCAGCGATAACAACGAGGGTAATCCCTTGGGAAACTATACCTTTACTTTCTCGACAGGAGAGCAGATAGACACCTTTGAGGTGGCAGGCAATGTGCTGGATGCCTCCAGCCTGGAGCCAGTGAAGGGTATTCTGGTAGGTCTTTATGACGACCTCAGTGATACTGTCTTCAAGAAGAAACCCCTGTTACGTGTGGCACGTACTGACGGACGGGGACGCTTTGTCATCAAGGGCGTAGCCCCCGGTGAATACCGTGTCTATGCCTTGCAGGATGCAGACGGTGACTATGTCTTCAACCAGAAGAGTGAGATGATTGCTTTCTCACATCAGACTTATCAGCCATCGTCAAAGCCGGATATCCGCCAAGACACGATATGGAAAGACACCCTGCATATCGATAATATCATCCGGGTGCCCTATATCCATTATTATCCCGATGATATCGTATTGCTGGCCTTCCAGGAGATACAGACAGACCGTTACCTGCTGAAACAGCCGGACCGTTCAGAGGCGGACCGTTTCACGCTCTATTTCAGTTACGGGAATGAGAAACTGCCTGAGATCAGAGGTCTGAACTTTAATGCTGACGATGCCTTTGTCTTGGAGGCAAGTGCCAAGAAAGACACCCTGACCTATTGGTTGAAGGATACCACCCTGGTCAATCAGGATACGCTACGCATGGAACTGAGTTATCTGATGACAGATACCATGGGAGTATTATGTACCCAGGTGGATACGGTGGAAGTCCTGTCGAAGACAAGGTATGAGAAGCGACAGAAGGAACTGAAGAAAGAAAGGGAGGAGTGGGAGAAGGCCCAGGAGAAACTGAAAAAAAGGGGAGAGCCTTACGACAGCATCATGCCTCCCAAGTCGTTACCGGTTATTTACAAGGTTAAGTCACAGATGGATCCCGACTATCTTGTCACTTTTGAGATGCAGTCTCCGCTTGTCCGTTGTGACACGTCAGCCATCCACCTCTATACGAAGATAGACACGTTATGGTATAATACACCCTTTGAATTCCATCGGAAGGACTTGATGTTGCGGACCTATGAGTTTATTGCCGAATGGCAGCCGGACACGGAGTATAGTCTGGAAATCGACTCCGCTGCCTTTGTGGATATCTACGGGCTGGCCTCGTCACCTTATAAACAAGGTATCAAGGTGAAGGCGATGGACGAATATGCCACCCTGTTGATGCAACTGAGCGGTATCACTGACACGACCGTAGTGGCGGAACTGCTTGACAAGAATGACAAGCCTCTCAAACAGGTACGTGCCGCTGATGGCAATGTGGAGTTCTTCTATCTCTCGCCCGGTGTCTATTACCTTCGTGCCTTCATTGACCGTAACGGGAACGGGAAATGGGATACGGGCGACTATGACAAGGACTTGCAGGCAGAGGAGATGTATTATTACCCCCAGAGCATCGAGTGTAAGGAGAAGTTTGACGTCACCCTGCCCTGGAATCTGACAGGTACCCCGTTGGTACGGCAGAAACCTGCTGCCATTACCAAACAGAAACCTGACAAGGAGCAGCAGAAGTTGCGTAACAGGAATGCGGATCGTGCCCGTGAGATGGGAATAGAATATGTAAAGAAAGTAAAGGAGTAAATATATGATGAAACGGTTATTGTTAATCATGATAGCATCATGCAGTATCATGGCTGCCCATGCTCAGTGTGGTATTGAGAACACGGCATTCAAGTCGGGTGAGTTCCTCTCATACGACCTCTATTTCAACTGGAAGTTCGTATGGGTGAAGGTAGGCACGGCATCGATGTCTACCGTACAGTCCACCCGTAACGGTAAGCCCGCCTTCCGTAGCAGTCTGATTACCCGTGGTAATAGTAAACTCGACGATTATTTTGTCATGCGTGACACCCTGTTGTGCTATACTGACTTGGATGTCTCACCCCTCTATTTCCGCAAGGGAGCTCGTGAGGGCAAGCGTTATTATGTGGACGAGTTGTGGTATACCTATCCCAACAATAACTGCCATCTGCGGATGCACCGTATCGACCATGACGGAGAGGTACATTGGAAGGATGCGGAATACAAAGACTGTATCTATGACATGATGAGTATCTTCCTACGTGCCCGTAACTTCGATGTCACTAAACTGAAGGTGGGCGAGAATATCCCCATGCCTATCAGCGATGCCCGTCGTCTGTCGAATTCTTGGTTGAAATATACGGGAAAGACGACGATTAAGATGCGTAACAGCAAGTCGAAGTTCCGTTGCCTCATGTTCTCGTTTATCGAGCGTGAGAACGGCAAGAACCACGAACTTATCCGTCTTTTCGTCACCGACGACAAGAACCACCTGCCCGTACGCCTTGACCTCTTCCTGTCGTTTGGCTCTGCCAAGTGTTATCTGACGGGTATGAAGGGTCTGCGTAATGAGATGACGTCGAAAGTAGAGTAAGTCTATTTGTCAGGAGCCTGTGCCCCGATACAGCGGAGGTTACGTGCCAGTTGTTCCGTGGAACTGGCTCCTACGAGGACGGAAGTCACCCCTTTTTGTTGGAGAATCCAGGCGAGGGCCATCTCCGCGAGGCTCTCGCCTTTTTGCTGCGCCTCCTCGTTCCATTGGCGTAGCTGTCGCAACAGCTCCGGTGTCAGCATCTCTTCCCTGAGGAACATACCCTTTGCCATACGGGAGTCTTTGGGGATACCGTTCAGATAACGGTCTGTCAGCATACCTTGCGCAAGGGGTGAGAAGGCGATAAAACCTACTCCTGACTCATGGCATAGTTGCAGGATTCCCTCGTTGATGGGTGCCTGATCGAGCATATTCAGTTTTCCTTGATAGATCAACAGGGGGGTGTCATGCTGTTTCAGATATTCTATACCGAAACGCAACGGCTCCAAGGGCCAGTTGGAGATGCCCACATAGAGTGCCTTTCCGGCTCGTACGATATCCACCAATGCCTGCAGCGTCTCCTCCAACGGCGTGTCAGGGTCGTAGCGATGACTATAGAACAAGTCGACATAGTCCAGGTGCATGCGCTTGAGACTCTGGTCCAACGAAGATATCAGGTACTTACGTGAGCCCCAGTCTCCATAAGGACCGTCCCACATCCCATAGCCTGCCTTGGTGGAGATAAACAACTCGTCACGATAAGGACGCAGGTCGTCGTCTATGATACGTCCCATCGTCTCCTCGGCAGAGCCCGCAGAAGGACCGTAGTTATTAGCAAGGTCGAGGTGGGTCACTCCATGGTCGAAGGCATAGCGCACGATCTGTCGGCTACGCTCATAGGGGTCCACACTTCCGAAGTTATGCCACATACCCAGTGACACCTTAGGCAACAACACTCCTGAGCGTCCGCAACGCTCATACTGCATCCCATTCTCATAGCGATGCGCGTCAGCAAGATATTTCTCCATATCCAATATAGTTTTTGGTTCAAAGGACAAAGGTACGATTAAGTGAGCAAAATGCCAAATTTATTTGAGCATTTTCGAACGTTAGTACCTTCGACCGGAGGTCAAAGATAGTGCAAACTGAGCAAAATGCCAAAAGATTTTGGTTTTCTTTTCATTTTCATATAATCATTTTGTTCTTTGAAATAAAAGTTGTATCTTTGCCAAATCGTGTTTAAAAAAATGATAAAGCAATCGAATCATAGGGGCAGCGGGATTTTTCAGAGACTCATTCTGCGGTATGTGAGAACATGCTGCGGATGGGTGATAGTCTTCCTGCTGATGAGTATGATGGGATGTGCGGGTAATGGCACGAAAGAGCCTGTACCGCCAGTGAAAAACACGCTCCATGATGTTCGTTCCGACACGTTATTGCGTCGTGCCGAGACTGCCAGGGCTCAGGGACGTTATGCTGATGCCTATGATCTGCTGAAGCGTCATGCCACTATTGCGGTCAAGCAACAGAGGCACTATAAGCAATATGCCACTATGGTAGCCATTCTCATTGGTGTCCTCGCGTTGATGGGACTGTTCCTTACATGGTATGCTGCCTGCCAATGGAAGAAGACGCAACAGAAGAACCGGGTCCTTGCCTTGCAGATAAAGGAGGCTATTATTAATAAGGAGAGACGTGACGAACCCATGAAAGCCTCCCTTGACGACATGTCCCCAGAGGAGCTTTTTCATTACATAGAACTGGAAGTCAGTCGTAGACAGCTATTCCTCAACCCGTCATTTGACCGCCAGATGATCATGAATGAGTTCCATATCTCAAAGGAAAGGGTGGGTGCGGCATTCTCTCAAGGTAGCAAATACGACTCCCTGCCCCAGTTCGCCAGTGACCTTCGTCTGGAGTATGCCAGCAAATTACTCGTCACCACTGACCTGCCAATTAATGATATCACGGCGAAGGCGGGTTTCTCCAATGTCTCAGTATTCAGCCGTTGTTTCAGTCGTAAGTTCATGATCTCTCCCACCCAATACCGTCGGGCAAACAGCGAATGCATATAATATCCGTGTCCGCTTTTGCTTTCTATTTTGTCCAGAACCCTTTTTAATTTTGTCTTTGCCTTTTACTTTTTGTCCATAAAGCCTTGACCATTTGTCTTTAATGTTGTATGTGCATATTAAATTGGTTACCTTTGTGCAATTTTGATAAAATGTCAGTATGAAGGAATCGCACAATTCTTGGATTCATCAGTTCATTTGTCGCCATAAGTGGCGGGGTGCTCTCAACGGCAGGTTGAGAGAACACTGGTTGATGGTGGTGATCTTTTTCCTTTTTGTGGCGATCGTCCTGTGTATGATTAATCTCATCGTAATGGTGTTGACGACATGACATTCCATGGACAAAAGGTAATATTTAAAATGATATCGTTTATGAGAAAACTTTTACTTTTAATGACGGCTGTGTTATCCGTCAATGGGGTTTTTGCTCAAGACTCCAGTGAAGAGGACAAAGGGAATGGTCTTGACACATTGGTAGTGTCAAAAGTGGTTAGATGGAATGGTGATGTGGCTCCTGGTGAGGTCGCTGAGTCTTATGGATGTAGCCTGAACAACTACGGAACTCCCAAAGATCCTGGTAGTTCGGCAAGTCCTGCTACAGAGCAAGACACTCTGTCAATCAACATCACTGACACTGAAAAAGAGATGCAGATAGCAACTGATACTACCTACTTCTACCACGCTGTAGACCCTAATGATGTTGAGTTCTGTGACTCTATGTTCATTACTCGTTTCACCGAGTATCTGGATACGAAAAGTGAGACCAATGACAATTATCAGTTGAGCATGATAGCACGAATGGGGGGTACGTTGAAAATTTACGCCGCTCCTCGCAAGAAGACTGACGAGGATGTTGAGATCACCGTGAAACAGAACGGTCGTACAATTCTGAAAGGCACAGTAACCGCTGTCCCTGCTGAAGATGACAAGGTGTCCATCGACCTCTCTGCTTTCGATGGTATTAAAATCATGGGCGCATCACTCTTTCCTGGAACCAACAACTACAACCTGACCAATCCTCCTTCGTCTGGTTTCGGTAGTAGTGGCAGTAGCAGCACAAGCTCCGTAACAGAGATTAGTTATTTCCGTCCGTTAATATCTGCTGAACCTATTGGCATTGGTGAATATACTATTGAATATTCTAAGCCAGTGCGTATTTATGGTATCGAACTTGTACAGATACTGGGACGTGAGGAAAACCAAGCCGCACTGGTCGAGTATCCTGGAAAGGAGCACATGACAAAGCATAATGTCTCTAACGAGTTCGTGAAACTGAAGGATGGCAGTAATGTTTCCTGCATAGAGTTCGAGAACGACTATACGGCTACAGACTATTATCTGGAGATTATACCGCCTGCAGGATTCAAGAAGAACGATGTGGTGAGGATTGCTGGTGTCTATAGCTCAAAAGAAAGTGCACAGTCTCAGTTGGACCTCTTCCAGATTATCGGTGAGACTCCTGACATCGTGCTGACCACCAATCCTCTGGTCAATGCCAGCACGGTCTCGGCTGTTCCTGATTACGAGAGTATTGTCCTGACACGTGCCTATGACAGACTGTATATCGGTCGCACGAAGGGGTCTTCATCCAATCCTATGCTTACCAACTTGCGTGTAGAGGGTGAGCGTACCTATGAGGAGATGCAGGAGCCCACTGGTATCCAGGAGCGTATCGTGAAATTTGAGATTGACTTCACTAAGCCTTTCTATAATCTGAAAGGTCAGCGTGTCGGTAATGATTATAAAGGTGTCGTCATACAGAATGGTATTAAGATGATCCGACATTAATCTACATTTTTATTTTTCCTAATAGATACAGGCGAGGGAGCAACTTCCTCGCCTGTATCAGTTTGTATGCCACCTCACAAGGACTGTCCCCCTGTGATTCCACAAGGGGATGTCCTGTGCGCATCGGAGTGCCTGCGATTACTTGTCGCAGTATCTGCCATCACCTGTTCTAAGGGCTAGTATGCCTGATACTAAAGGCTGTTATACCCCTATGGAAGATACTGGAACGCCCTTTAACAGATACTGGAAAGGGGTTAAGGGTTAAGGGGTTAGGGGTTAGAGGTTAGGGATTAGATATCAGTATAAGACAAAAAAAAATAAAAAAAAGTCACCTGAAAATTCGTAGACCGCAATGGAAATGTTGTATCTTTGCACTTGACAATGAGGAGGAGCTGCAGATCTGAATCAACACAGTCAATCTTAGTAATTAACCTTTAAAAATTAAAACCATGAGTCAGAAATTTATCAAGCAACAGAACACAAACCCTCGTTCCAGCGCATGCGGTAAACTTCGCCAAGGCAGTCTTAATTATTTGTTTGCTGCAAATATAGTGTTCACAGGTGGTAGTCGCGCACTAATTCTTTGAGGGGCTCGACAGCCTCAGCATGGCGGGGGGTCGTAACGGAGGATGACGGTGATGAAGCGAAGACTGTCGTCAAGGACTTTACCATAATATTCGAGATCACCGTCCTGCCCTGTGTGAATGGAGTAGTCGTCACCAGCCTCCAGCAGCTCCGCACCCATGCCCATCATGTCCTGTCCGGGGGAGCGGCTGAACTCGTCATCAAAATGTTTCACCATGAATGAGAGGGAGACATCCTCGTTCATAAAGACCTCCATCTGGTCCTCCTCCAGATACTGGTGGCGAAGGAAGGAGGGATAGGTGATGTCGATGCCGAGACGCTCACTATGATAGTCAATCATCTTAGAGTCGCCTATCACGATGGAGAGGCTGTCGTTACTGTCCAGTTCCGTAACGTATGCCTTGGGCATTTGCTGACGACATGCCATCATGCAAAGAAGCAGGAAGACTGCTGAGAGGAAGTTTCTTGTACTCATCGTCTAGTAACTATTATAACCTTACGTCATTATTCCACGACAAAGGTACAAAATTTTGATGAAGTGAGAACGAAAAGTGAAAAATATTTCGTAACTTCGCAGGCATGAAAGTCACGGAACTCTTTGAGCGTTGTATGGAGATCGTACAGGCAGAGCCTTCGGCTGCTGTGCTGCGCTATATGCATGAGACTTTGGTACTTGCCTGTGCGGAGGCGTTGAGGGGCAGCGGAAAGGGTTTCGGTAACCTGATGGCACAGACCGACTATCTGTGTAAGGTAGCAGGGATGGGTATTGCCGACCGTATCGCCGTCCAGACCATGCGACGGCATTCCAACAGGAAAGACAGTGTGCTGACCCGTGATGACCTCCGTTATGACGTGCGTGCCCTTGCCCTCTTTATCTCCGCTGTCTTCTCAGAGGATATTCCCCATGAGTTGGTGACGCGTATTCCCACCATGGGCCGTCCTACCAACCTCACCTTACAGATCAACCAGCGTTATGTGCGTTGCGTGGTGTCCTGGTGGGATGATGAGTATATCTATGCAACGACGGATGAGGGGAGTGTGTGTATCAAGACGGATGATGAGACGTTGCGGCCTTTGTTGACAGAGGGGATGCAACTCAACCTGTTGGAATGTCATCGGGAAGGACAGACCATCCAACCTAAACTCATCGTGGTGGAACCTGACTTCCTCGTGGACATCTCTTCCCTTGCTGCCTGTTTCTCTGACAGGGAACATCTGCCCATCGCCTATACCTTAGGACGTTTCAAGCCGCAGGCCAATACACAGCCCATCCTATTGGGTAACTTTGCGGGTGCTGCCTTGGACGACATTATCAACCAAGCGGACTTTCAAGTCAACGATACCATCCGCCACTCGTTCCGCGAACAGGTCCTGCAGTTCTGCACGTGTCTGAACTTTAATGCCCAGCAGTTCAAGGAAGACGCCTACCGACAAGTGGAGAATATCAAGGAGGCAGTCACCCAACTCTCCTCCTCCCTCCTCTCTCCTCTCTTAGAGCCCTCCTTCGTCTGTGAGCATTTAGGACTGCAGGGACGTGTCGACCTGATGACGAGTGACAAGGATTTGTTGGTGGAGCAGAAATCTGGGAAGAACTGGAACCTGGAACATCCCTCCGACCTTACCACGATGGCTTCCCATCTCTATGCCGAGGCTCATTACGTGCAGTTATTACTCTACTATGGTGTCCTGCGCTATAACTTCCATCTCCCTGCCGATAAGGTGGATATCCGATTGCTCTATTCCCGTTATCCTGCCAAACAGGGACTGTTGATAGTGAACTACTACCAGAAACTCTTCCATGAGGCGATTCATTTGCGTAACCAGATTGTGGCACAGGAGTTTAAGATGGCACAGGAGGGGATAGGAAGTATCATGCCTCAGATAGAGGTATTGAAGACACTCTCTGAGACAGAACGGGCGTATGTGGAGCGGATGCTTTTCTTCGTCTATCGGGAACAGTTGGCACAGAAGGTAGGTACCCAGGAGGGACAGGGCGGTGCTGTGGCTGACTTGTGGAATATGCCGCTGACGGAGAAACGGGATACGGGCAGCATCTTCTATGGCTTGCGTATCTTACACAAGGAACAGTCATCACCCTATAGCGGCTTCGACCGCCTGACTTTCTCGATTCTTGACATGGGCGACGACTTCCTGCCTAATTTCCGTCGTAATGACATGGTGTGCCTCTATGCCTATGAGGGAGAACCCAAGGTGTGTGCCGCCATCTTGTATAAAGGTGTCATCGAACAACTGAGCGACCATGAGGTGACGGTACGACTCAATGACGGACAACAGCATCCGGAGGTCTTCGAGGACAGTACCTATGCCATCGAGCCTTCGTTCTCGGATCGTGGCACGACCTCGTCCATCCGTTCCTTACAGGCGTTCTGTACGGCAACCCCAGACCGTCGTGCCTTGCTCTTGGGTGAAAGAGAGCCCCGTCGTGACAATACCCTCCGTCTCTCGCGTTCCTATCATCCCCACTATGACGATATCCTTCTGAAGGCCAAACAGGCACGGGATTATTTCATCCTGCAAGGTCCTCCAGGAACAGGCAAGACCTCCATGGCACTTCGCTTCCTCGTAGAGGAGGAACTCTCAACTTTAAACTCTCAACTCTCAACTTTAATAATGGCCTACACGAACCGTGCCGTGGATGAGATTTGTGCGATGCTGACGGATGCAGGGATTGATTACCTCCGACAGGGAAGTGAGACCTCTTGTGACCCTCGTTTTGCCGATCATCTGTTGGACAGGGTGATGGGAGAGCGTCCCCGGATGGACGAGGTACGTCAACGGATGATCGATACGAAGGTGGTGGTATGCACGACCTCCACCATGCTCTCACGCCCTCACCTCTTCCAACTGAAACACTTCTCTTTGTGTATTGTCGATGAGGCTTCGCAGATCCTGGACCCTAACATCATCGGCATCCTTGCCTCACCACAGATCGACCGTTTCATCTTGATAGGCGACCATAAACAACTGCCTGCCGTCATCCAACAACCTGATGATGTGCCGCATTTGTCTGGTTGCCGTCAGTCCTTGTTTGAACGGTTGCTGCGTATCGAAAGGGAAGCAAAACGTACTGCCTTCACGGCCATCCTACAACGGCAGGGACGGATGCATCCGGATATTGCCACCTTCCCCAACGAGATGTTCTATGCCCAGGAGCAGTTGCAAACTGTACCTTGTCCTCATCAGGAAGAACAGCAACTCAACTACACACAACCATCTAAGGATGCCTTGGACGACCTCCTCAAGCAGCACCGCGTCATTTTCTTCCCTAGTGATACTAGTTCAACTAGTGACACTAGTTCATCTAGAGATACTAGTATTACTAGCGACAAAGTCAACCCCCAGGAGGCACGTCTCGTCGCTGATCTCCTGCACCGCATCTATCGCCAGTATGGTGAACGTTTCGATGTCCATCGTACAGTGGGTGTCATCGTGCCCTACCGCAACCAGATAGCCATGATACGTCGTGAGATAGAGGCACTGGACATTCCTGCCCTGTTGGATATCTCCATTGATACTGTCGAGCGGTATCAGGGAAGCCAGCGGGATGTCATCATCTACAGCTTTACCGTCCGGCATCCCTATCAACTCGATTTCCTCACCGCGAATTGCTTTGAGGAGGACGGTCATGTCATCGACCGTAAACTCAATGTTGCCATGACCCGGGCACGGAAGCAGTTGTTGATGATTGGTGAACCGGAAGTCCTCTCCCAGAATCCGCTCTTTGCCAAACTGATTCGTCGCTATTCCAAAATAATTGATAATTGATAATTGATAATTAATATTTATTTTTTATCTTTGCAAAGTCTTTAATAACAACATGGAAGAAACGGTAAGACTTACTGACCTGTCAATTGGCTATCAGACGAAGAAGCAGGTGACAGTGGTGGCTGAACACCTGGATGCCGCTATCCATAGCGGTGAGCTGACCTGTCTGCTAGGACGTAACGGTATCGGTAAGTCAACGCTGTTGCGCACGCTTTCTGCCTTCCAGCCAGCCCTTGGGGGAAAGATACTACTAAGGAACTCCGAGAACTCTGAGTACTCGGAGATCTCAGAGTACTCAGATAAACAGTTGAGTCGCCTGGTAGGTGTCGTCTTGACGGAGAAGCCGGATGTGCGTAACATGACCATCGAGGAACTGGTGGGCATGGGACGGTCGCCCTATACGGGATTTTGGGGAACCCTTCATGCCGACGACCACCGTATCGTGAACGAGGCGATAGCCTTGGTGGGCATCGAATCATTAAAAGGCAGGTTTATCCATACCCTCAGTGACGGTGAACGACAGAAGGTGATGATTGCCAAGGCACTCGCCCAGCAGACTTCCATTATCTATCTTGACGAGCCTACCGCCTTCCTTGACTTCCCTAGTAAGGTGGAGGTGATGCAACTACTTCACCGACTGGCTCAGGAACAGCAGAAGACCATCTTCCTCTCTACCCATGACGTAGAACTGTCATTGCAGTTGGCTGACTGTATCTGGTTGATGGAACCAGGAAAACTGAGTGTGGGCAGTCCCCGCCAGTTGGCTGACGATGGGGTGTTGAGTCGATTCATAGAACATAAGGGCATCCAGTTCAATGCCCAGACACTAACCATACGAGTAACGGAATGATTGACGGACACGGAGACGATATCTATCGCTATGACGCGGACATGGTGCGACTGAATTTCAGTTCGAACATCTACCAGCAGGCTGACCATTCTGCATTGAAGGCTTATCTTGCCGACAACCTCCATCTGCTCAACAACTACCCGGAGCCACAGCCCCGTTCACTAGAGAAACTTATCGCTTTGGAGTTGGGCATCTCGCCTGAGGCCGTGATGGTGACAAACGGTGCCACGGAGGCGATCTACCTCATTGCACAGATGTTGCACCATAGTGCCTCCATCATCCCGCAGCCTACGTTCAGCGAGTATGCTGATGCCTGCCGTATCAACAATCATATCATCTCGTATGAGAATACCGACGACCTCACCTCCCTGCCCAGTGACCGTGTCTATTGGATCTGTAATCCCAATAATCCGACGGGTAATGTGATGACAAAAGGTATCATCGAGTATATCGTCCGTCGTTCGCCCCGTTATACGTTTGTCGTTGACCAGTCGTACGAGGGTTATACACTGGAACCCCTCATTGACCCCAGGGAAGTACAGGACTGTCATAACCTGTTGGTGCTCCATTCCTTCAGTAAACGTTTTTCCGTGCCCGGCTTACGGTTAGGTTATGTAACAGGAAGTCCTTCCACGATTCAAATATTGCGTAGTCTGCAGCATCCGTGGGCTGTCAGTGCCCTTGCCATAGAGGCAGGTAAGTTCCTCTTGAAACGGACGGAACCGGTCATCCCTGACCTGGCTTCCTATCTGGAGGAGACAGAGCGCCTGCGTACCAACTTACGGCAGATTGACGGTATCCGTGTCTTTGAGACCAAGACGAACTTCATGCTTTGTGAGATAGAGCAATCGACGAGTACGGACCTCAAGTTCTACCTGATTCACGAACATGGCATCCTGGTTCGCGACTGTCAGAACTTCATGGGACTTTCCAACCATTTCTTCCGTGTGTCAACACAACGACCCGAGGAGAATGACGTCTTGGTAGATGCCATTCGCCAGTATTTCAGACAACTTTCAGAGAAAGAGGCTTAGAACCAGTGCATCAGGGAACGCAGGAAGGCAGTGAGTTCTCCTGCCATCTTCTGGTGCTGCCATAAAGAGGGGTGCCAGTCGGCACCAAAGCCAAGACTGCCGTCCTGGGGGGTGAAGTCGAAACGGTATATCTCGTTGTCACCAGTATTCTTGGCTTCTTCCATGACCTCGTTCAAGGTGTTCTTGGCAATCTTCAGTTCCTTGCCGTTGAGCATCGAACCGCAGAGCAGCACGATCTTCGCTTTCGGGTTATGCTGGCGCACCTGTGCCACGAACTTCTTCCACGCCTGCTTGAACAGTTTCACGTCGTAGTTATTGGTGGAGAGGTCGTTGGTGCCGAGGTTGATACATACTACCTGGGGCTGATAGCGGGAGAAGTCCCACTTCTCCGAACGGTCGTAGAGGTTGGTATACTCATACTCCGTCGTCATCACATTCTCAGGCGTACCCGTCTTCGGACCGCCATAGGTACGGTAGACACCGATACCGCTGCGCGCCACGACATGGGCCACCGCACCGAGGTTACGGGTGGTCTGCTGGGCATACCCCAGATAGTGGTTCTCCGTCTCGTATTCGAAATGGTCGTTCGGGTTGGTACTCTCATTACCATAGGCGCAGGTGATGGAGTTGCCGACGAACTCTATACGGCGGTCAGACAGGGCAGGAGCATCCAGCATCATACCGTCGTTGTCGAGGATGAATCCCCAGAACGACGGTTTCAGCTCATAGCCCTCGATGACATACATCAGACGAACGGTATGCTCCCCCTTCGGCAGTGCTGTGGCTAGCGTCACCACGGAGTCACGTTCGCCCATGAACGCTACCTTGAAAGGCGCCGCCTCGTCAATCTGTGCCATGAAATAACCGCTCTTCGGTTTCGCCATCATCCTCAGCGACGTACCCGTAAAACGCGCATTGATCTGTGTACCGGGGAAGGTGAAGCGCGGACGCATGGGGTTGTCAAAACAGATACGTCCCACGTACTGGATATGTTGATCCGTAGGGTTGATGACTTTCCCTTTCAAGGGGAGGGTAGTGGAAGCCTGCATGCCAATGGCCGTCAGGACTGTCAGGGTCAGTAGTAAAATGCGTTTCATTATAGATTGTTTTGATTTTTTCTCGGCAAAGATAATAAAAGTTTATAGAATTTCGTATCTTTGTAGGCAAAAATAAATGATGGACGAAGATTTTGACATCCGACAAGAGCAGTTCTCCAGTTCTGAGAAAGACTTTGAGAATGCACTCCGCCCGTTGTCGTTCAGTGATTTCAGTGGACAACAACAGGTGGTGGAGAACCTGCAGGTGTTCGTGGAGGCGGCGAAATATCGTGGAGAGCCCCTCGACCATACGTTGTTGCATGGTCCTCCAGGACTGGGTAAGACGACGCTTTCGAACATCATCGCCAATGAGTTGGGCGTGGGCTTTAAGATTACCAGCGGTCCTGTACTTGACAAACCAGGCGATCTTGCAGGCATCCTGACCTCGTTGGAGAAGAATGACGTGTTGTTTATCGACGAGATACACCGTCTGTCACCCGTCGTGGAGGAATATCTGTATTCCGCTATGGAAGACTATCGTATCGATATCATGATAGACAAGGGTCCTTCGGCTCGTTCGATACAGATAGACCTCAATCCGTTTACGTTGGTGGGTGCCACCACCCGTAGCGGACTCCTGACAGCGCCGTTGCGTGCCCGTTTCGGTATCAATATGCACTTACAGTATTACGAGCCGGAGACGTTGCAGAAAATCATCGAGCGTTCTGCAGGCATCTTACGTGTTCCTATCACCGTGGATGCCGCTGCCGAGATCTCACGCCGTTCTCGTGGTACGCCTCGTATTGCCAATGCTTTGTTGCGTCGTGTTCGTGACTTCGCACAGGTCAAGGGTAGTGGACGCATCGATACGGAGATTACGAAGGTAGCCCTGACGGCATTGAATATCGACAAGTTTGGACTGGATGAGATAGACAACCGTATTCTGTTGACCATTATCGATAAGTTCCGGGGCGGTCCTGTGGGTATCACCACCATTGCAACGGCGATTGGAGAGGATGCAGGAACAGTGGAAGAAGTTTATGAGCCTTTCCTGATTATGGAAGGTTTTATCAAGCGTACCCCTCGCGGACGTATGGTGACAGAATTGGCCTATCGTCATTTCGGGCGTAATCCTTATACGGGGAATATCATGCAACCGAACCTCTTCGAGTAAATGAGAAATGAGGAATGAAGAATGAGAAATGAAAATGAAGAAAAGAGAAATGCCGTGCGTGTCGGTGTTCTTGTAGGAAGTTTCGATCCGTTTACCGTAGGTCACGATTCTATTGTGACAAGAGCCTTGGGCTTATTCGATCGCCTCGTGATTGGCGTGGTGGGCGATCAGGTACATAAGCCTAATATGCAACCGGCAGAACAGCGAATGCAGACCATCAAGGAGCTTTATGTCAACGAGCCGCGTATAGAGGTGAAACCCTACTATGGTCTTGCTGTTGATTTTGCTAAAGAGCAGGGTGCTTATTATATAGTGAAGGGTGTCCGCTCCGTTAAGGACTTCGAATATGAACGTGACCAGGCGGACATCAACCGTCAGATCAGCGGCATCGATACCATCCTGTTGTTTGCAGAGCCCCAGTATGCCAGTGTCAGCAGTTCGCTTGTCCGTGAGTTGCAGCATTTCGGAAGGGATGTCTCTGAGTTCCTGCCTAAGAAACAAGATTAATCGTCATGAAGAAGTATTTATATTTGGTGAGCCTCATTGGCTTGATGGCTTGTAGCACGATCAAGAAACAGCCTGTAGAGGAACAACCTGTTGTCACGATTCAGTTTAATGCGGACTCCGCCTATGCTTTCTGTGCCGCCCAGTGTGACTTCGGACCCCGTGTGATGAACAGTGATGCCCATGAGCGTTGTGGTACCTGGATCCAACAGAAGTTCCAACAATACGGTTATCAGGTCGAGATGCAGAAAGCCGATCTGAAGGGCTATAACGGTACGATACTCAAAAGTACGAACATCATCGCGAAACAGCCAATTGCTAATAGCCAAGAGCCAACAGCAAAGATTTTTATCTGCGCCCATTGGGACAGTCGTCCTTGGGCTGATAATGACCCTGACTCCGCCAACTGGCACAAACCTGTGATGGCAGCGAATGACGGTGCCAGTGGTGTTGCCGTGATGTTGGAGTTAGCACGACTCATCCAACAGAACGACTCCCTGAATATCACTGTTGACTTCATCTGCTTCGATGCAGAAGACTGGGGCGTTCCCCAATGGGATGAGAAAGGTGACGGTACAGACTCATGGGCTTTGGGTTCCCAGTATTGGGCTAAAGAATATAGCCAACAGCCAAAATCTAACGACCAACAGCCTTATCAATATGCCATCCTCCTTGATATGGTAGGTGGACAGGGTGCGAAGTTCTATCAGGAATCCTATTCCTTACAGAAGGCAGGTGCTGTTGTAGAGAAGGTATGGCGTGCCGCCAATGCTGCAGGCTATGGCAGTTTCTTCCCGATGAAGGAAAGTGGTGGCGTGACAGATGATCATATCCCTGTGAACGATGTGGCAAATATCCCCTGTATTGATATCATCAATTGCTATCCTGACTGTAAACAGAGTTCCTTCGGTCCTACATGGCATACCATTCAGGACGATATGCAGCATATCGACAAGAACACCCTGCAAGCCGTCGGGCAGACCTTGGTACAGTTGATATATAACGAATAGCTCTCCACGCTCAATTAAATCTGTCCTGCCTCTACCATCAGGACAACCCGTTCTGTGAGGCGGTCGATACCTTCTGGGTCGTATTTCTTCTTCAGACTCGCTCCGAAAGCCCAGGCAAATGCCTGATAGAAACCGGCACGTACGGGACCCAGGAAGGCCTGGATGAGTTCGTAGCCGGAGGAGTTGCTCTCACGATAGATGAGTTTGATAAGTAGTTTTCCCTGTGAGTAGGTGAGTTTCTTCATACGGGGCTTATATTCCTTCATGATACTCTTCTCCACGAGTTTCATGTGTGCATCCCTAGCTTTCTTGTCTGGCAGTGTCTCCAAGAACTCTGCTGTCTCCATCATGATGGCACGTGCCTCTTTGGCGATAGGCAGTACGATCTTCACGTTCTTCACCAGACGGTTATAGGCCTGCTGTTGTTTCTTGCTGCTGAAGGTGATAGGCGGGTAGACATAGACATTGTTCATCTCCATATACTGGATGCTGTCGCCGTTTTCCAAGACCTTACCCACCTTCACTGTCGGCACGAAGGTAGGACTATCTAAGTCTATATCCTGTCGCTTCTGATCAGTATTCTGCGCATGGATGCCCAGCGTCATCATCAGTACCAGCAGCAATACCAGTCGTCTGATATCCTGTATGATCAGTCCTGCAAGGGTCATGCCGAAGGTGGCTGTGATATGGACGAGAGAGCCTTTAGCAAGCTGTTGGCTGTTGGCTGTCGGCTTTTGGCCTGCCTCATCGCTATAGACACATTGGAACTTATGTCTTGGAAAAGTTTTCTCTTTTTTGAAACGGTTACGGAGGGCACGGGCCAGAGGATCACCCTTTACCTTCCAGAACTCTGCCACCTGTATCTTCGTGGAATCGAGTTTCAGGGCGGCACCCATGGACGAGAACAGTCTTGCTTCCGTTTCACATGCCTTGAGGATGAGTAGTGCCTTATCCTTCAGGGAGTCGATGGCATCGATGATATAGTCGTACTTGTCTAAATCAAATTCGTCTGCTGTTTCTTCAGAGAAAGTCTTCTGCAGGGCGGTAATCTCCGCATCAGGGTTAATCTCCAGCAGTCGCTTCCGCAAAGCCTCCACCTTCGGTTGTCCTACCGTCTGTGTCGTTGCCATCAATTGCCGATTGATGTTCGTCACATCCACGCAGTCGAAGTCTACGATGGTTAACAAGCGAACTCCTGTGCGTACCAAAGCCTCTGCACACCATGAGCCCACACCACCTGTTCCGAAGATGATGACTCGTTGTTCACTGATGCGTTCCATCGCCTCTGTACCCAGCAACGCTTCTGCCCGTTGGAAGATTTCCTTTCCCATATAGTATTACCGTAAGGCAAGTGCCTTGTTCTCAGCAGCCTCCATGATTTCACGTTCACCAGGACCTTTATCGTTGATGCCGCAGAGATGAAGAATGCCGTGGATGATGACACGATGCAGTTCTTCGTCATAGTCCTTCTGAAAGAGTTCAGCATTTGAACGTATGGTATCAAGGGAGATGACAAGGTCGCCATTGAGAGTATTGCCCTCGTTGTAGTCGAAGGTGATGATGTCGGTATAATAATCGTGACCCAGATACTGGCGGTTGACCTCCAGGATATGTTCGTCGTCACAGAAGAGATAGCCTACCTCTCCCACTTTCTTGCCGTAGGTGCCAGCCACACGACGGATCCAAGCAGTGGTCTCACGTCTCTTGATATTCGGGAAACGGACATTCTCGTTTTGGTAGGTAATCATAGACTTATTTCTTTTCGGTTTGTACTTGTGTCATCACACGGAGGAAGTTGCCTCCCCAGATTTTCTGGATATCCTTGTCAGCATAGCCACGTGCCATCAGTCGGCGGGTGAAATTCAGCAACTCGGAAGAGTCGGCAAGTCCACGGATGCCTCCGTCTCCATCGAAGTCAGTGCCCAGTCCGACATGGTCGATACCCATGACCTCAATAGCGTGTTCGAGATGGGCGATGGCATCCTCTATCGTCGCCTCCCCGTCAGGACGAAGGAAACCATGATAGAGGGTGATTTGCATCACACCGCCCTTGGCTGCGAGGGCACGCATCTGGTCGTCAGTGAGGTTACGGGGATGGTCACAGAGAGCACGACAACTGCTATGGCTGCATACGATGGGCAGTTTGCTGATCTCCAAAGCATCGTAGAAACTCTTCTCGCTGGCATGACTGAGATCGACCATAATGCCCAGGCGGTTCATCTCGCGGACGACTTCCTTTCCAAAGGCACTGATACCATTGTGAGTCTGATTTCCCTTCGCGGAGTCGCAGATATCATTGTCGCCGTTATGGCAGAGAGTGATATAAACGATTCCCCTTTCGGCGAAATATTTCAGGTTATCCAGTTTTCCGTCAAGGGCAATACCGTTCTCAATGCCCAGCATGATACTTTTCCGCCCGTTACGCTTGTTCTCCCAAAGATCGTTGGGTGTCCGTGCAAGAGCAAGATAAGACTGATGGCTTGTCACAATATTCTCTATCTTGTCAAAGATACGGTCGGCAAAAGCCTTAGGCTGTTCAGTAGGCTGGGGGAGGTATGCCACCATGATGGTAGCATCCTGATGCCCCTCTGTCATTTTATGCAAGTCGACGAGTAGTCTCTCGTCACGGCTCCCGAAGTCAACACCCTGAGGAAAGAACATCGGGGTGTCGCAATGGGTGTCAAGGGTCATGATGTGCTGGTGCATCATACATGCCTGATGATAGGATGTCGCCTCACGGACAAGCCACTCAAAGAGAGGCAGTCCATCGTCAAGACATTCGGGATGCCATTGTACGCCGATGATACTCTTGAACTCACGACTCTCCATCGCCTCAATGATACCGTCCTCCGATTTCGCCACAACGCAGAACTTGTCACCACAGTCACAGACTGCCTGATGGTGGAAGGAATTAACGTTGAGCGTGGAACGGTTAGCGGTTAACGTGTAGAGTTGAGAGAGGATAGAGTCTTTCTCGATGACGACTTTGTGAGTAGCGACGTTACGGTCTTCTTTCTGGGAGTGGTTGAGGGTGGCGATGTCTGTGATGTCTTGCTTGACCTTTCCACCCAAAGCCATAGCGAGGGTTTGGATGCCCCTGCAGATACCCAAAATAGGAATCTGGCGGTTATAGGCAAGACGGGTGATGAAGAGTTCTGGAAGGTCACGTTCCTCGTTGATTTCACCCAGTTTCGGATCAGGTTCTTCGTCTGCATAGCGAGGGTCATAGTCGCCTCCTCCGCTGAGTATCAGTCCGTCAACCATCTCCAGCGTGTTGATGATGACATCCGTATCGGCAAGAGGAGGGATGATGACAGGAACGCCTCCTGCCTTCTCAACCGATTTGTAATAACCTTCAGCGAGTTTACAGGTCAGTTCACCATAATTGCCCGTGATACCGATGACGGGTTTATGGGTTGTCTCAGGAAATGTCGAATAGACATTCTCTGTCAACAGCGACTGCCAGTCATAACGTTTCATAGGCTATTCTTCTATACTGACGGGAATCTCACGCTTAATACTCTGTTCGAGGGAAATGAGTGTCTCTGTAGCCACTACGCCGGGAATATCCTGCAGTCGACCATTGAGCAGGTGCATCAATTGTTCATTGTCGCGGGCATAGAGTTTCACTAACATGGTGTAGGGACCTGTGGTGAAATGACACTCTACGATTTCAGGGATGTGTTGCAGACATTCTACTACATCCTTATACATAGAACCACGTTCCAAAGTGATACCCACATAGGTGCAGGTGCTATAGCCCAAGCTCTTGGGGTTGACATCAAAGCCACTGCCCATGATGACGTTCGCCTCTATCAGGTGCTGTACACGCTGATGGATGGCTGCGCGGGAAACATTACACTCTGCGGCGACATCCTTAAAAGGGATGCGTGCGTTCTTTGACAGGATATTCAGGATTTTCTTGTCGAGATTGTCAATTTTGTCTGTAGTTGCCATATTGATAATGGGGTCTTAAGTTTACAATTTGTAAGCAAAAGTAGGTAAATTAATCGATATAAGCAACAATTTGCAAAGAAATTTGCAGAAAATTAAACAAAAAGAGCAGATTTTTGTTCTGCTCCCTTTGTTTTTATTTGTCTAAGATGTCCAAAAGTTCGATTTTGAAGATCAGCATGGAGAAAGGTTTGATGTCATTTCCTTGCTGTCGCTCGCCATAGGCCAGTTCCTGTGGGATATAGACCTCCCATATAGAGCCGACAGGCATATAGGTAAGTGCCTCCATCCATCCTTTAATGAGTTGGTTGCAACGGAACTCAGCAGGCTCACCACGCTTGTAGGAACTGTCGAAAACCTTACCGTCGAGGGTACGTCCTTCATAATGTACCTTTATTTTCTGGGTAGCGGTAGGGATTGCTCCTTTGCCTTCCTGAATGACCTTATACTGTATTCCCCCCTTGAGGGTCTTTATATCCTTTTTCTTGGCATTCTCGGCAAGGAACTTTTCCCCAGCAGCCTTGTTGTCACCATATTTCTTCAGTGCCTCCTCGCTCTTGACAGACTGTATCAGTGCTTGTGCCTTTTTATTTGCCTCCTGTACGGTCATCAGTCCGTCCTTGCCGGTAACACCGCAGATAAATCCCTTCATGAAGAGTTCTTGGGAGATACTTTGTGTGGAGTCGTTACCGAAAAGATCGCTGTTGATACCCTTGAGCATCCGTCCTGTAATCTGCATGCCAATCTGGGTGCCTGCATAGTAGGCTGCCTTCCGCTTGTCATTGCTGTTGTCAACAGACTCTTTCAAACCTTTAATGAAATCGTCCATGTATTGTGGATCGATATTCAACTGCTTAGTCAGGTAGTCTGTTAAGCCTTGTGTCTGAGTCATACCCAATGTATAACTCAAGGTATCTATACGTGACTGTAACTTCTGTGCACTTATGGCGTTAAAAGAGGCACCCGTCACAAGGACGAGTGCCGCAATGATGATTTTTCTCATAGATTATTTCTTCTTAGGATTCACCTCCAGCAACTCAATCTTGAAAATGAGCATGGAGAACGGCTTGATGTCATCACCCTGCTGACGAGCACCGTATGCCTGTTCCTGAGGAACATAGACTTCCCATACAGAACCTGCAGGCATATGAACGAGAGCTTTAGTCCATCCCTTGATAACCTGGTTGCAACGGAACTCAGCAGGCTCACCACGCTTATAGGAACTGTCGAAGACCTTACCGTCGAGGGTACGTCCCTCATAGTGTACCTTTACACGAGAGGTATCTGCGGGAATGGCACCAGTTCCTTCCTTGATGACCTTATATTGGACACCACCGTCAAGTGTCTTCACGCCTTCTTTCTTGGCATTCTCAGCGAGGAACTTCTCACCAGCCACCTTGTTAGGACCATACTCTTTCTCCATCGTTCTAGCCTTGATGGTCTGCATCAGCGACTGAGCAACTATCTGGGCAGAGTCTACAGTCATCAGACCGCCTTTACCTGTTGTACCACTGATGAAACCTGCCATAAAGTTCTTCAGGGAGATCGTCTTGGTAGAATCTTCGCCAAACAACTCGTGGTTGATACCTTTTACCATCTGGTTGCTGATTTGCTGACCAATCTGGATACCAGCGTAATAGGCTGCCTTTTTCTTGTCGTCACCGGCGTTGGCACCTTCGTTAAGTCCTTTGATAAACTCGTCCATGTAGGCTGTGTCAATACCCAGACGATTAACGAGGTAATCTTTCAGACCGTTAGTTTGAGCCATACCAATGGCATAACTGATTGTGTCAATGTCACTCTTCAGGTTTGCCTTGGGAGTGCCCATACCGCAAGAGAACAATGTGACTGCGGCAACTGCTGCAAGAGCAGCAAAAGTAAACTTTCTCATTTTGTTCTTATTGTTTAATGATTAATATCCTTCGTTATTACGTTATTCCGATATAACGTTAAATCGACCTACATCACCTGAATAAGCTCCACATCAAAGATGAGGGCTGCGTAAGGAGGAATAGAGGCACCTGCGCCACCTTCGCCATAGGCAAGACGATAGGGGATGAAGAAACGGTATTTGGCACCTTCCTGCATCAACTGCAGACCTTCCGTCCATCCGGCGATGACTTGCTGGAGTCCGAAGACGGCAGGCTCACCGCGCTGGACACTGCTGTCAAAGACAGTACCGTCGATGAGGAAACCTTCATAATGACACTTTACAGAGTCCTTGGCAGAAGGTTTCTTACCGTTACCTTCCTTTAACACCTGATACTGAAGACCACTGGGCAGTGTGATGACACCGTCCTTCTTGGCATTCTCAGCAAGGTATTTCTCACCAGCCTCCTTATGTACCTTTCCCTGTTCGGTACGTTGTTTGTTGATTTTCTCTTCCTGTGCGGCAAAATACTCCTGCACGATCTGCTGGGCATCACGGTTGGACACCTTTAATTCATTGCCTGCTATCACATCCTTGATAGCAGTGGCAAAATCATCGATATTCAGCTCTGTGGCTCCCATCTGTGCCAACTGGCGACCAATACCTAAGCCCAGAGCATAACTTACCTTATCCATTTTTCTCTATAATATAATAAAATATGTAACTCTATTTATTGATCTTCTCTCTATATTCGGTAGGACGAGGTCCATACACGACCTTACGCTCCTCAAATTGTTTTTGATAATCCTTGAAACTGCTGATTTGTTGTTGCAGGTTATGAATCTCACTCTCCAAGATAGCATTCTTCTCTTGGAGTTGTTTGATTTCCTCCTGAGCTGCATTATAGTTTTTCTGGGACACACAAGAACCAAAGCCCAAAGTCACTATAATGGCAGAGAGCACAGCATTAATGGTATGACGAATCCTTTTCATAATTCAAGAATTTTTGAATTTGGGTGCAAAATTAGTAGTTATAATTGAATAATCTCTTAAATAAAGATTATTTAACCATCTTATCGGCATTATGAATACGTTTTAAATGACAGAGAATAAGATTGCCCTCGCTGTCTCGGAGATGCATACCATTACCGCGACAATAACGCCAATAGCGACATCTTTTACATTCATCCTTACGCATCCACTCGCGGTGGCGGTAGGGAGCATAGCGGTTTTCCCAAACCTCCATGAAGTCGTCCTCATAGATATTTCCCTGTTTATAGTCGGCACGGATACTGGCACAGGCAGCAATAGAACCGTCAGCCATGACAGAGCCTACCGTTACCCCAGCCTGACAGTCGAAGAACATCTCGCGGACTTCTCCCTCATAGCGTCCAAGGAAGCCTTCACACCCGTAGGAGGCATTGATTTTTCCTTCCAGACGGGTCTGGCGGATGAAATCGAGCATTCCCCGATACTGCTCATCACTGATCTGCATCATCGGGTCGTTGGCGGCACGTCCTACGGGAAAGATAGAATAGATACGCCAGTAGCCGATACCCTTGCTGATAAGGTAGTCACGCATAGCAGGCAATTGGTCATAGTTATGTTGATTGACACAAGTGACGACATCAGAGGTGATTTGCGGATGTTGGGCGAAGAGGTCCAGGGTCTGGTCGACCATCCGAAAACTCTGCGGATGACGGCGCATCCAGTTATGGTTCTCCTCTAGTCCGTCCATACTGACAGTGATACTGTGCATGCCTGATTCCTGTAAGGATTCAAAACGTTCTGGAGTCAGGATAAGTCCGTTGGTTACCATTCCCCAGGGGAAACCACGCTCGTAGATTCCCTGTCCGCATAATTCCAGATCGTCACGTAACAGAGGCTCTCCACCAGTGATGGTCACAAAAACCCGATGAGGGTCCGTCTTCTGGGCAATACTGTCGAGTACGCGGAAGAAATCCTCACGGGGCATGTCTTTTACTTCGGAGAGTTTCCTGCAGTCACTTCCGCAATGTCGGCAACTCACATTACAACGCAAGGTGCATTCCCAGAAGAGTTGTCTCAGGGGATGCTCCTTGCGGATGTTCCGACTGATCTGTGCTGCCAGTTCAAGGGCAATGCGCTTGCGGAAGGTCAGTTCACCCATTCTTCCTTTGTGGATTCTCTTTATTATCTTTGGGTAAGACGAGGTTCAGTATGACGGCAAGTAGGAAGACCACTGCGACGCAGTTCTCTGCGAAGACGGTCTGAATCATCTGCGGGAAGATAGAGAACATACCTGCTGCCTGCGTGAATCCAAGTCCCACACTCAAAGACATGGCGACGATAATCATATTACGGTCGCTGAACCCACAGTTGGAAAGCATACGGAAACCGGCAAACATGATAGAGCCAAACATCATGATGGTACAACCGCCCAGTACTGCTTGCGGGATGGTTGTGAGGAGAGCACCCACGGCAGGGAAGATGCCGCCTAATATCATAATACAGGCACCAGTGGCAATAGCAAAGCGGTTGACGACACCCGACATAGCGGCCAGACCCACATTCTGGCTGAATGAGGTGATAGGCGTACAGCCGAAGAGTCCTGCCACACTGCTCACAAAACCGTCACAGGCAACGCTGGATCCCATTTCCCTTTTATGGGTGGTTCTATTCAAGGCACTTGAACACAGCGCACTGGTGTCACCGATGGTCTCTGTAGCAGAAACGAAATAGATGGCGAGGATGGAAAGGAATGCTCCTAAGTTGAATTCCGGTTTGAAGGGCATGAAGTTTGGCAGGGATACAACTCCGACATTTTGCAAGCCAGCGAAGTCGACCATTCCCATGCAGACGGCAAGGATATAACCGGCTATCAAACCAATGAGGACAGACAGGGAACGAAGAAATCCTTTGGAGAATATCTGGAAACCCAGACACACCAATAGGGTGAATGAGCCGACAATCCAGTTGTTCATAGAGCCGAAGTCAGCAGCACCCTGTCCTCCGGCAAACGAGTTGGCACCGATAGGCAACAACGAGAATCCGATGGCTGTCACTACAGTGGCTGCTACGACATGGGGGATAAGTTTGGTCCAGTAGTTGGGAAACAGTCCCAGTAATCCCTCGATGATACCACCGAGGATGACGGCACCCATAAGGACACCCATGCCTTGTGTCGTGGCAATGGCAAGAGAGGCAGAGAGAAATGTGAAACTGATACCCATGACGATGGGCAGACGGGAACCGATGCGCCAGATGGGATAGAGTTGGATGAGGGTTCCTATACCAGCGATAATCATACAGTTCTGGATGAGTGTCGAACTGATGGCAGGACTGATGCCTGCCACATTGGCAAGGATGATAATAGGGGTGATATTCGCTACGAACATCGCCAATACGTGTTGTAGTCCAAAGGGTATGGCTTGTGCTATGGGCACCTTGCCGTCCAACTCATAAAGCTTACTGTTATTATTTTCCATGATATTTTATTTTAGTTTAATCTTGTTATCCTCCAGTGACTCGATAATGGCAAGCGACTCTATACGACGGATGCCTGCCTCTTGCAATACTTTCCTGCCGTGTTGGAATTCCTTCTCGATGATGAAGCCCATGCCTACGATGGTGGCTCCTGCCTGACGGCAGAGGTCTATGATACCCAGCCCGGCATTACCATAGGCAAGGAAGTCGTCAACGAACAATACCCTGTCTTCTTTCGTCAGATACTCACGGCTGACGGTCAGGGGATATTCTCGTTGCTTGGTGAATGAGCGTACCGTCGACTCATAGAAATCCTCCATAGTGGAAGGTTTCTTCTTCTTGGCAAAGACGACGGGCAGTTCCATCAGATAACCCAGCATAATGGCAGGGGCGATACCTGATGCCTCCACGGTCACAATTTTGTTGATGTCCTCGTCAGCGAAACGACGGATAAACTCAATGGCAATCTGTTTCATCAAGTAAGGGTCCATCTGGTGGTTGATGAAACGGTCTACTTTCAGGATGCCGCCCTCTAGGCAGCGTCCGTCTTGCATGATTCTGTCGCGTAATACTTTCATGGTGTTTCTGTTTAATTTTGCAAAAATAACAAATATTTCTCAATTCTCAGTTGTCAACTCTCAATTATTTATTATTTTTGCAAAAAATAAATAGAAAGGCTTATGAAGAAGATCGTAGTATTGACTGGTGCAGGAATGTCGGTGGAGAGTGGATTGAAGACTTTCCGTGATGCTGACGGCTTATGGGAGAACTATCCCGTGGCAAAGGTGGCAACTCATGAGGGATGGGAGGCTGATCCGACATTAGTGACAAACTTTTATAATATGCTGCGCAAGAAATGCATAGGCACACAGCCCAACGAGGGACATCGTCTTGTAGCAAAACTGGAAGAGAAATATGATGTGACGGTGGTGACCCAGAATGTTGACAATCTCCATGAGATGGCAGGCTCGTCAAAGGTCATCCACCTGCACGGCGAACTGATGAAGGTGTGTTCCAGTCGGGATGTCGATGATCCCCGTTACCAGATTACCCTGACCCCGGAGAATTGTGAGGTGGAGCCTGGTACGAAGGCTGGTGATGGTTCTTTGCTTCGTCCTTTCATCGTGTTCTTCGGTGAGGGAGTGCCTATGATTAGTGTTGCTGCTGAGGAAGCCCAGCAGGCGGACATCTTCATCATCATCGGTACGTCATTGGCTGTCTATCCTGCCGCCGGACTCATCCACTATGTCCGCCCGGGAGTTCCTGTATACCTCATCGACCCCAACCCCATTTCTGCAGGCAGTAATGTCAAACAGATCCAGAAGGGTGCCAGTGAGGGCATGAAGGAACTCTCCGCCTTGTTGATGCAATAGTTATTGAAGATCCTTATTGATCAATTCCAGAAGTTTGTCAACGGCTTCTTCTTCAGGGATGTTCTTCTCTACGCATACTTTCTGCTTGTAGAGACTGATTTTGCCACGCCCTGCTCCTACATAGCCATAGTCGGCATCTGCCATCTCACCAGGACCGTTGACGATGCACCCCATGATACCAATCTTCAGACCTACCAGATGACTGGTGGCTGCCTTGATCTTGGCAATGGTTTCTTGGAGGTTATAGAGTGTTCTGCCGCAACCAGGACAAGAAATATACTCTGTCTTGGTGAACTTCACTCTTGCGGCCTGCAGAATGTTGTCGGCGAGTTCAATAAGACGTGCCTCTTCGAAGGACGCATTACGAATACTCAATTTCGTAGCTTTCTTATCGATGAGTAAGGCACCCACTGCCATAGCAGCTTTCAGTTGCAGTGTTTCCCAATCAGGGGCATCAAGGGTGAGGATGATGGTATCGTCCTTGATATTGGCTTCTGCTTGAGCACGTAGGGCAGTACACTCTTCTATCATATCTACCAGTTTGCGAGCCACTGGAATCTCGTATTCTGGCTCTTCAGAAAGAGACACACGGATGGTATCTCCGATGCCCTCCGTCAACAAGGCTCCAATGCCCACAGCACTTTTGATGCGTCCGTCTTCACCTTCTCCTGCTTCTGTAACTCCAAGATGGAGTGGATAGTGCATATCCTCCTTGTCCATCGTCTTGACCAACAGGCGCACGGTTGTGACCATTACAACCGTATTCGAAGCCTTGATACTGATGACGATATCGTTGAAGTCTTCGCGCTTACAGATACGCAGGAACTCCATACAGCTCTCCACGATGCCCTCTGGCGTATCACCATAGCGTGACATGATACGGTCGGAAAGAGAACCGTGGTTCACACCGATGCGGATGGCGGTATGATGCTCCTTGCAGATATTCAGGAAGGGGATGAGTTTCGCTTCTATCTTCTTCAGTTCCTCTGCATATTCCTCATCCGTGTATTCCAAATGCTTGAAGACACGCCCTGGATCGACATAGTTACCAGGATTGATGCGTACTTTCTCGCAATATTGGGCTGCCACATCAGCCACATGAGCTGTGAAATGCACGTCGGCAACAAGGGGTGTCATATAACCGTCTTCCTTCAGTCGTGCCGAGATATTCTTCATGTTCTCCGCCTCACGGGTACCTTGGGTAGTGAAACGAACCAGTTCGCCACCAGCGTCGATGATGCGTTTCGCCTGTGCTACACAGCCTTCTGTATCGTTGGTATCAACGGTTGCCATCGACTGGATGCGGATGGGATTGTCACCTCCGATGGCGATATTGCCCACGTGGGTGATAGTGGTTTTTCTTCTCATATTAGTTGGTCTTGAACTGGTATTTCACATCGGCAAGTTCCTTGTTGGCCTTCACAATCTTATCCTTCAGACTTGCCTTATAGTCGAAAAGTCGTTGGGCAATAGTCTCATCACATAACGCCAGCATTTCCACAGCAAGGATAGCGGCATTCTGGGCTCCATTCACACCAACAGTTGCCACAGGGATGCCCGGAGGCATCTGGATGATGCTGAGCATCGCATCGAGACCGTCAAGCATTCCCTTGATAGGCACTCCGATGACAGGTAATGTCGTTGAGGCTGCAATGACACCAGGTAGTGCGGCAGCCATACCGGCAGCAGCAATGATGACACGGATGCCACGACCTTTGGCATTACGGGCAAACTCCTCGACAGCCTCAGGGGTGCGGTGGGCTGAGAGGGCATTGACTTCAAACGGTACCTGCATATCATCTAAGAATTTACAGGCTTTCTCCATGACAGGCAGGTCACTGGTACTGCCCATGATAATACTGACAATTGGATTCATATTTCTTTCTTTTTTGAGTTTTATATAAAAAGGATGGCAAAGGCAGCACAGAAGAAGCCCACCCAGAAACCTCCGATGACTTGCGAGAGGGAGTGCTGACGGAGTATCATCCTACAGGTGCCCAAAATGCCTGCAACAAGGAATATCAGACATAACCACCATACAGGATTGAAACCCATATACTCAGCAAAGGCAAACAAGGCTCCTCCGACTCCTCCGATAGCTGCCGTGTGGGTAGAAATCTTCCACCAGACATTAATAAGGGCACAGATAATTTGTACCATTAGGGCGGCAATCAGGATAGAGATGATGAAATGGGGTAAATGAAGTCGCTCCATGATATAGATACAAGTGAAGTAGGAAACGATGGAAAGGACGTAAGGTACCATACGACGCTTCCGTTGTCCCAGTTCAATGAGGCTCCAGCCTTGGTGGCGACGATAGAAATGAATTAACAGGGAGGGCAACAGGATGGTGAAGAGGTATGCCATAATGAGTACCTGCAACTTATATGACCATGGGAAGATGTTCATATAACTGAAGGTAAACAAGGCTATCAACCCGATGATGGGAAGATAGAAAGGTGTGAAGAGTATACTGATGACCCTTGCAACCATTATAATCTGTTGTCTCTGCCTCATTTTCTTAGTCTTGCAATGGGTATGCCTAATTGTTCACGGTATTTGGCTACCGTACGACGGGCAATGGGGTATCCTTTCTCCGCGAGAAGCTTCCCCAAAGTTTCGTCGCTATATGGCTTCTGTCTGTCTTCTGTCTCAATAATATCCTGTAAGGCAGCTTTAATCTCCCTTGTGGAGAGTTCGTCGCCTTCTGCCGTCACATAACCGTCACTGAAAAAATGGCGCAGAGGAAAGGTGCCCCAACGGGTCTGAGCGTATTTGGAGTTGCTGACTCGTGAGATAGTACTCAAGTCAAGACCGGTCTTCTCTGCGATGTCCTTTAGGATCATCGGACGCAGCAAAGCCTCATCGCCTTCCTCAAAAAAACGGTGTTGCCATTGAATGATGGCTTTCATCGTCGCTGTCAGCGTATGCCGACGTACTTTGATGGCCTCGATGAATCCTTGGGCGGCATCCACCTTCTTCTTGGTATAGAGTAACGCTTCCTTCATCTGGCGGCTCATATTGTCCTTGTTGTTTTGATATTCACGCAAGGTATCTGTAAACGACTGTGACACATGCAACTCAGGAATCTCTGCCGTGTTCAACTGGAAACTTACCGTTCCGTCGTCTTGTGTGTCCACAATAAAGTCGGGGGTAATCTGTTGCAGGGAATGTCCTACCGTCTCACCCAGGGATGCTCCTGGTTTCGGATTCAGTTTGCGCAACTCACCAATCAGGGTTTCTATCTGCAGATCATTCAATTGCAGTGCCTGCTGGATTCGCTGCCAGTGTTTCTTGGTGAACGCCTCGAAATAGTCGTTGACGACACGCTCCATCAGATTGCGTAACTTAGAAGGCTCCCGGCGTTGTATTTGCAGTAGCAGACACTCTTGAAGGGAACGTCCGCCGATGCCTGCAGGGTCAAACTCCTGCAACAGGTGTAAAACCTGTTCGATCTCTTGTGGAGTGGCATCGATGGAATGGTAGATAGCAAGCTCGTCGCTGATGGTATCGAGAGACTTACGAAGCAGTCCGTCATCATCCAAAGAGCCAATCAGGTATTCCATGATGTCACGCTGTCGTTCGTTTAAGTCAAGGACTCCCATCTGTTCTTTGAGTTGGTCATAGAACGACAGCGTCTCTCCATAGACCATCTCCTCCCGTTCCTCATGGGCAGCAACACCTCCCTGGTAGACAGGCAGTTCTTCGTCATCCCTGCCGATATTCTCCAAGGCAGCATCCAAAGCTGACTGCCTTTCGTCTTTTTCATAGTCATCGGAGGACTCAGAATTTTCTGAGAACTCGGAGTCCTCTGAGAACTCTGAATAATCTGAATCATCACCGGTTTTCAATTCCAAGGCAGGGTTATCGTCCATCTCTGCATTGACACGTTCGAGCAGTTGGGTAATGGGCAGTTCGATGAGTTGCGCCTGCAATAATTGTTGCTGCGTGATACTCTGCGTCTGTTTCAGTGCGAGGGTCTGTTGCTGTTCTTGTATCTGTTCCTGTGCCATTTACTTGAAATACTCTTTTAACTGTCTCGCATAGGAGGCAAGTTGTTCCGTGTCGCTATTCCCATAGTGTTGCCAGATCTCCCGACAGAAAGGATAAAGAGGACTCTCTGCAGGATCTTTGCGCTTGAGGTAGGGGTCACAGTGTTGGTAAAGGTTCATGATGTCGACAATCTCATGGGCAGGCATCTTCAGCTGTCGCCCCAGTTGTTGGATTTCTGGTGTCTCAGGTACCATCGTAATAGGGGTCAGGCGGAAATACTGGTCGAGAATCAATGTCAGCATGACAGGAGTGACAGGACTCTCGTTGCATACAGGACGGAAGTCGCGTTCGAAGGTCTCCTGAACATCAACACCCTCATAAAACAGGTTGTTACTGCCAAACCCTTTCATCTGACGTAACAATCTGACGGCACGAGCCAGTCGACGGGGACTCTTGCCATATTCCTGCCAGATGCGTTCAATACGAGGGGTTTCCAGGTTGGCTATCTCACACATCTTGTTGAACAACATCTGCGGTGCGATGTGCAGTTCCATACAAAGGTCAACCATCGCCTTGCAGTACATGGGTTTTACCCCTAAAGGCTTCTTGAGGTACAATTGCATCAGGAGGAGCCAGTAGTCATCTTGCCATTGCAGATTCTTTGCCATACGCAAAATATTATTTGTCTATTGTGCAAAGATAGTCATAAAAAAGTAAAATACAAAGAATTTGTTAAACAATTGCAAGAATTTCAACTATATTTTGTATCTTTGCAACCCATATCAATTGACGAAACTGATGAAACAACTTTTGTTTACCCTTGTTTTTGTAGGTTTTTCTGTCGGGCTGAAAGCTCAGAAAGCCCCTACGGCACAGGAGGAGATACAAATTGACATCCATAAATCAGCCAGTAACCTGCTAGCCTATCCAGGACCCCAGCAGGCACAATTGACTGATGCCCCAGAAGGGAAGAAGCCCTTCTATATTAGTCATTATGGACGACACGGATCGAGGTTCCTCGTAGATAAGAAAGACTATAGTGATCCTCGTCATGTTTTGGCAAAGGCAGACTCCTTGGGTAAACTGACTCCGTTGGGAAAGGATGTACTGCGACGGGTAACGATATTGGGTGACGAGGCCTATAATCGATGGGGAGAACTGACACCATTAGGTGCCAGACAGCACCACCAGATAGCCAAGCGGATGTATGAGCGGTTCCCGGAAGTGTTCGCAGGTGATGTCTATATCGATGCCAAGAGTACGATAGTGATTCGCTGTATCCTTTCCATGGAGAATGAACTGCTGGAGCTGTTGACGAAGAATCCCAACCTGCGTATCCGTCACGATGCCTCCAAGTTTGACATGTATTACATGAATTTCCAGGATAAGAAGTTGAGGAGTCAGAGAAGGGACTCTGCCATCACTGCGATGATTCAGGAGTATGTCAATCAGTACGACCATAGCGGTTTGCTGATGGAGAAACTGTTCAATGATGCAGAATATGTCCGTGAAAAAGTGGATGCCAAGAAGTTGACTGGCAATCTTTTCAAATTGGCAGGCAGTATTCAGAATACAGAGTCCCGAAAGAAGATAACCCTATATGACCTTTTCTCTGACGAGGAGATTTACGATTATTGGAGGTTGCAGAATATATCATGGTATATCAATTATGGAGCCTGTCCGTTGAATGGTGGAAAACAGCCGTATAGTCAGCGTAACCTGTTGCGTAAGATCATCGAGGAAGCGGATAGTTGTATTCGGTTGGATTGTCCTGGTGCCACCTTGCGTTTCGGCCATGAGACGATGGTACTCCCTCTGACTTGTCTGATGGAATTAGATAATTATGGCTTGCAAACCGATAACCTGGAGTCTTTGGAACGGAAGGGATGGGTTAACTTCAGGGTTTTTCCGATGGGTGCAAATATCCAACTTGTATTCTATCGGGAGAATCCGCAGGACAAAGATGTTCTGGTGAAAGTGTTATTGAATGAGAATGAGGTGCGCCTGCCAGTGAAGAGTGAAGAAGAACCTTATTATAAATGGAATGTCGTCCGTGACTATTACCTGAAGAAACTCGATGCCTATCAAGAGAATTAAGATACAATACCGTTTACTACTACTTGTCGTCATACTTTCCTGTATGATGACGGAAGGTATTGCGCAGTCCCGTTCTGCCTTCGATCGTATTAGTGAGGACCGTCGATTCTCCGCCAGTAATTATTGTATCTATCCGGATTCCGTTTCTTTGGAACAGACTCCGCCTCCGACAGGGAAGCATCCTTTCTATATCAGTCATTATGGGCGTCACGGCTCTCGCTACCTGAATAACCGAAAAGGATATGACGTGCCTTATCAGATGCTGGCAAAGGCAGACTCTGCAGACAAACTGACACCTCTTGGAAAACATGTCTTACAGCAATTGAAAGAGATTATCGATGACTCAGAAGGACGTTGGGGCGATTTGTCGGAGTTAGGAAAACAGCAAAACGAAGGGATTGCACGTCGTATGATGGACCGTTTCCCTGAGGTCTTTGAGGGTAAGGCACATATTGATGCCAAGAGCACCACAGTCAACCGATGTATCCTCTCTATGGGGGCCGCCTTACTGACCATGCAGGCTCGTAATCCTAAACTGCAGATTCGTATGGATGCTTCCAAACATGACATGTGGTATATGAACCATCAGGACAAGCTGTTGCGTGACAGTATGTCAACTCCCACAACGGAAAAGGCTTATGATATCTATTGTGAAGGACGTGAGCATAATCCCCGTTTAATGTCTTTGCTCTTCAATGACTCTGTCTATGCCAAGACAGAGATGGATGAGATATGGCTGAATTATTATCTTTTGAAGACTGCCCTCATCCAGCAAAACACCAGTATGGGAAGTAAGATAGACATCTTGGATATTTTTACTTATGAGGATATCCATCGGTTCTGGCAGAAGGAGAATGCCTGGTGGTATTTCAACTATGGTCCGTCGTTGCTCAATGGTGGTAAGCAACCCTATACGCAGCGTTTCCTGTTGCGTAAGATGATAGAGGAGGCAGACAGTTGTCTCTTGTTAAAAAAGCCTGGGGCTCAGTTGCGCTTCGGACATGAGACGATGGTGTTGCCGTTAACCTGTTTACTTGAACTCAACCAATTCGGTTATCAGACACTCAATTTAGAGGAGTTGGAAACTCATGGATGGTGGGCATGTGTGGTATTTCCGATGGCATCCAATATCCAGTTTGTGTTCTACCGGGAGAATCCCCTTGACAAGGACGTACTGGTCAAGGTGTTGCTCAACGAAGAGGAGGCAACACTACCCATCAAGAGTGACCTTGCTCCATATTATCATTGGAGCGACTTCAAGGAATATTATCTGAAGAAACTCGACGCTTACGAGAAAGGCAACTAACCTTTTGTCTTAAAGGCAAGGGCATACATCCGCATCTGCTTCACCATTGCCAGCAGACCATTACTGCGTGTAGGCGAAAGATGCTCCTTCAAACCGATTTCATCAATGAAATACAGCTCGGCATCCAGGATGTCCTGGGGTGTCTGTCCTGAGAGTACACGAATCAATAAAGCAACGATTCCTTTTACGATTAAGGCATCACTCTCTGCAGAGAAGAGAATGACATTTCTCATTTCTCCTTTCTCGTTTCTCCTTTCGACATAGTCGGCAACCAGCCACACCCTACTCTGGCATCCGTCTATCAGGTTGCTCTCTATCTTGTATTTCTCGTCCAGAGGCGCTTGCTCATTACCAAGGTCAATAAGTAACTGGTATTTGTCCATCCAGTCGTCAAAACCAGCAAACTCCTCTATAATCTCGTCTTGTATCTCGTTAATTGTTGCCATCTTTTTTATTCATTATTCCGGCATTCCGTTATACCGTTATTATTTTAAACAGTTTATCACTGGGTCTCACCTTCTCCGGCACCTTAATACTGACGCGTGTTCCTTTCTGTGCTGTCTGCACTGACTGCGTGTCGTCGTGAATCTCATCAACAGTCACATAGAGTGCACCAGTAGTGGGACCCGTGATGAGCATCTTGTCACCTACCGAGAACTCACAAGCCTCACAGGTAAATTCTGCCACACCGAGTTTGGAGAAATACTTCACACCCTTGCCGACATACTGTTTACGCTCTGTGGCACAGGAGCCATAGTGCTTATTCCACTCACCCAGTTGTTGTCCAAGATAGTAACCATCCCAGAAACCACGATTGAAAACAGCGGAAAGACGCTCGTCCCATGCGTCTTTCTTCTCCTCCGTAAAGATGTTGTCAAGGACAGCCTGGATGGCTTCCTTATAGCATTGTACTACCGTCATCACATATTCTGGACCACGTGCTCGTCCCTCTATCTTAAAGACCCTCACACCACTGCGCATCATCTTATCGATGAAACGGATGGTTTTCAAGTCTTTCGGACTCATGATATATTTGTTGTCTATCTCCAACTCTGTGCCAGTCTCTCTGTCTGTGACGACATAGGAACGACGACAAATCTGCATACACTCTCCCCGATTGGCGGAGCGTCCTGTATTGTCAAGACTCATATAGCACTTGCCACTGACTGCCATACACAAGGCACCATGACAGAACATCTCGATGCGTATCTGTTCACCAGAGGGTCCGCAGATATGTTGCTCCTCTATCTGACGATAAACCTCTGCCACTTGGTCGAGGTTCAACTCTCTGGCAAGGACGACAACATCGGCAAACTGGGCATAGAACTTCAATGCCTCGATGTTCGAGATATTCAGTTGAGTGGAGAGATGTACCTCCATCCCTTTTTGTCTACAATAGGTCATCACAGCGATATCGCAGGCGATGACGGCAGAGATCTTTGCCTCGACAGCAGCATCGATAATCTCATGCATCAAGGCGATATCCTCTCCATAGATGATGGTGTTGACAGTCAGATAACTCTTCACACCATACTCATTACAAGTGGCGGCTATCTCCCTCAGGTCGTCAATGGTAAAGTGGTTGGCGGAGTGCGAGCGCATATTCAACTGCTCCACACCGAAATACACAGAACCTGCCCCTGCTTTCAGCGCTGCCGCAAGGGAGTCGCGACTGCCGACAGGTGCCATAATCTCGAAATCTCTGATATTATTATTCATTTCGGGGGCAAAATTAATAATTAATTATGAATTAATGCGTATCTTTGCATTTGAAAATGACGAAGAGGTTTCTTTATTTATTAATAGTCATCTCTCTGACGGCTTGTCACCAGCGTCAGAAAGTGGTGTTTACAGACGAGGTGCGCCTGCCGATGACTCCTGTCAAAGACCAGGGACAGACAAGTCTTTGTTGGGCGTATGCCATGCTGGCTACCATCGAGACGGAGCATATTGCAAAAGGCGACTCCGTACATCTCTCTCCTGCCTATATCGAACGAGTCGTCAAACGGAGAAATCTGCGTGGCATGGGACATACCTTATTAAATGTAATAGGTAAGTATGGTATCGTCAGTTATGATGCCTATCCCGACTCTTCCTGTCATAAACTGCCTAAGCCTCGTTGGGTCTTTATGTTAGGTGCCCGTTATACACCCTTGGAGTTTGCACACAGCGTCTGTGCCCCTGATGAGTATATCGCCTTGACATCTACTGACGAGCATCCTTATGATCAAGAGGTGGTACTTGACGTTCCTGACAACTGGGAGCATAACAAATTCTTGAATATCCCCAAAGACTCTCTGCTGGCACATGTGGAAAGAGCCGTCCGTCATTGTCATGCCGTCTGTTGGGAAGGTGATACGCATGAGTCTGGCTTCTCTTTTAAGGAAGGTATTGCCGATCGCCATAACCAGTCTGCCCCTACCGATAATCACTGTATGACCATTATTGGTATTGCCCGTGACCCTCAGCATCGTCTTTTCTTTACGATGAAGAACTCATGGGGAACACATAATCCATACGATGGGCTGATGTATATGTCAGCAGACTATCTGCGTGACAAGACTGTTGCAGTCTATATGACAAAAGAAGCCTACGAAATTCCGTAGGCCTCTTTTATTATTTGTCAACTGTCAATTATTTATTCAGTTTCCAAGTGACTCCGTCTTTGGTGTCTTTCACTTCAAAGCCAGCGGCAGCAAGTTCATCACGAATCTTATCACTGGTAGCCCAATCCTTGTCTGCCTTTGCCTTGGCACGAAGTTCCAGTACCATGTCCATCACCTTACCGAAGGCAGCCTCGCGCTCGTCATTCGTACCACTCTTCTCTGCTTTCAGTCCGAGGATATCGAAGGTGAAGAGACGCATTGTCTCAGAGAGTTCCTTCAGACAGTCGGCACAGATGGTTGCCTTGTGGTCGATGAGTTTATTCACAACAGTACATGCCTCGAAAAGGTTGCTGATGACCTGTGGCGTAGCAAAGTCGTCATTCATGGCATCGTAGCACTTCTGGCGCAGACTCTTGACGACCTTCTCTGTCTCGGCATCGCATTTCTCAGAGGGAGTGATTCTGTCTAAATCGTTGATGGCATTCATCAATTTCTCCAATCCTTTCTCTGCTGCCTGCAATGCCTCGTTCGAGAAGTCCACTGTTCCACGATAATGGGCACTCAGAACGAAGAAACGGATAGTCATAGCAGTGTAGGGCTTCTCCAATAACGGATGATTACCTGTGAAGAACTGCTCCAGCGTGATGAAGTTATTATACGACTTACCCATCTTCTGACCATTGATGGTCAACATATTGTTGTGCATCCAATACTTGACGGCAGGATGACCCATGGAAGCTTGTGCCTGTGCTATCTCACACTCATGGTGTGGGAAGACGAGGTCCATACCGCCACCATGGATGTCGAACATCTCACCCAAGTACTTACGACCCATTGCTGTACATTCGCAGTGCCAGCCAGGGAAACCGTCTGACCAAGGACTTGGCCAGCGCATGATATGCTCAGGCTGTGCTTTCTTCCAAAGGGCGAAGTCTGCCTGGTTCTTCTTCTCTCCAATACCTGCCAGTTCACGACTCTCATCCTTGATATTCTCCAGTGAGCGACCACTCAGAATACCATATTGGAATTTCTTGTTATATGCCTCGATATCGAAATAGATACTACCGTTCGACTCGTAGGCAAAACCGTTGTCGAGAATCTGCTGTACCAGTTGCTGCTGCTCGATGATATGTCCTGTGGCATGCGGCTCGATAGAGGGAGGCAATACATTGAGTGCCTCCATCGCCTGATGATAGCGGTTGGTATAATACTGCGCTATCTCCATTGGCTCCAACTGTTCCAGTCGTGCCTTCTTGGCAATCTTATCCTCGCCTTCGTCGGCATCATGCTCCAAGTGACCTACATCTGTGATATTACGCACATAGCGCACCTTATAACCCAAGTGCTTCAGATAGCGGAACACCAAGTCGAAGGTGATGGCTGGACGCGCATGTCCCAGATGGGGATCGCCATAGACGGTAGGTCCGCAGACATACATACCCACATTAGGGGCATGCAGCGGCTCAAAGCGCTCTTTCTGCCTCGTCAGCGTATTATATATAACTAATTTCGATTCCATTATTTCACGTATTCTGAGAAGTCAGTCAACTTCATGTCACCCTTGCGAGCCAGTGTGTCGTGCATAGCGAAAGCAGCAGTGAGACAATGGTGGGTATGTCCACCTGTTCCTAACTTTAGGTAATCCCACAACAACTGCTTATAGTCAGGATGTGCGCAGTTCTCGATGATAGTCTGTGCACGCTGCATCGGACTCTTGCCACGCAGGTCTGCAACACCCTGTTCTGTCACGATGACATTCACGTCGTGCTCCGAAGAGTCTTGGTGGGTGACGAAAGGAACAATGCTGGAGATGCAGCCACCCTTTGCCACAGAAGGACAAGTGAAGATACTAAGGTAGGCGTTGCGGATGAAGTCACCAGAACCACCGATACCATTCATCATCTTCGTACCACAGATATGGGTAGAGTTGGCATTACCATAGATATCCACCTCGATGGCAGTATTGATGGCGATAACACCCAGACGACGAATGACGGCGGGGTGGTTGGAAATCTCACTCTGACGTAGTGTCAGGTGGTTCTTGAAGTAATCCATATTGTCATAGACCTGTTTCAGACACTCGTTAGAGACGGTCAGAGAACAAGCACTGGCATCCTTCACACGTCCATTCAGCATCATACCTACCACGCTGTCCTGCAACACCTCCGTATAGATATTGAAGTCGGGCACATGCTTATCTTGACCCAGTGCACCGAGGATAGCATTGGCTGTGGAACCTACACCACTCTGCAAGGGCAGGAACTCCTTTGGCATACGACCAGCATGCAACTCGGCAACGAGGAACTCAGCAGTCAGATAACCAATCTTATCTGTTACAGGGTCGCTATCCTTGAAGGCACGAGCCTCATCAGGGATGTTACACTCTACGACACCCACAACCTTCTCCTTCGGAATCGTCACATAAGGAACACCGATGCGGTCGCCTACACTGAAGATGGGGATGGGCTTGCGATAAGGGGGATCCAACGGCTCATACACGTCGTGGATATATTTCGCATTGGGGTTATGGAACGAGTTGAGTTCCAGAATGACCTTCTTGGCAAGACGGGCAGCCGTTGGAGAGATACCACCTGCGGCAGTCAGATAAACACGATAGTCGTTGCCTACCTCCTCAATGTCACAGACTTCGAGGATAGCCCAGTCAACGGGTCCGTAGAAACCATAGCGCAACTCCTGTGCCATGTGACTCAGGTGCAGGTCGTTATAAGGAATCTCACCCATGTTCACATGCTTGCGGAAATCAGGGTTTGTCGTGTAGGGAGCACGATATTTGATGGCCTGTGCGTTGGCAAGGTCACCATCGGTACTCTGACCTGTAGATGCTCCTGTGAAGATAGCCACCTTGAACTCACGTCCTGCCTCATGCTCGGCAATAGCAATCTTTGCTAACTCCTTAGTCGTTGCCTTGGCTACACCAGCAGGTGTAAAGCCACTCATGGCGATCTGGTCGCCATTCTTAATCAGTGCTGCAGCCTCTGCAGCGGTCATACGTGTATAAGCCATAATAGTACTATTATTTAAATTTTGGATGCAAAGATAGTGTAAACCGAACGAAAAACCAAATATATTTGAGTTTTTCTGAGGTGCAACCTATCTTCGAGACTTGTCTCAAAGGTACGATTAAGTGAGCAAAAAACCAAGAGAATCTTGAGTTTTTTCGAGCGTGAGTACCTTAGACCAAAGGTCAAAGGTAGTGTAAAATGAACGAATATCCATAAATTTTACTTCAATCGGTAATTGAGTCATGGTCAGTCGGCATGTGAATTCCCGAGGTGAAAACTACCTTATTCCACTTAATAAATCTTGAGCACTGGTCTCCTGCATACGGATGTAGGCAAAGAGTTTTTTGCCTGCATCTTTCAGGCTAGCACCAAAGAGATACACGTCATCATCGATGATGAGGAAACGGTCATGATTCCTCTGGCAAATGTTGACAGTTACAGGAATGTATTGCTGATTATGACGTGTCACGTCCAGTTGTTGCTGGGACGTGAGAGGACGTGTATAAATGGTGGCTGTAACGTCTGCATTTCTACGGCTCAACATTGTCAGCGTATTCTCGTCGATATAGTTGTCTACCAATACTATTGACTTCTTCGCCTGCTTAATAAGACTTACAATTTGGGCATAGGCATCGAATATCTGTCCATCGTAAAAGATGCCCTCAACAGGAGGCAATGAAGTTCGCACGAAGAAGTCTACCTTGGTTTTCAGTTCCTGTATCACCATATCCTGCTTTGCTGAGTGCTGCTCCAGTGCTGCAATTCGCGTATTGACGACATAGCCTCTCAACAGATATTCTTTCAGAACTTTGTTAGCCCATTGACGGAATTTGGTGCCTCGTTTAGATTTGACACGATAACCTACCGAAATGATAACATCAAGATTATAGGCAGTATATTTATACTCCTGATCACCATCAGACCCCATATGTGCAAATTTTGCACATGTGATATCCCTTTTTAGTTCTTCTTCCTTATATATATTTCGTATGTGACGACTTATGACAGTTCTGTCCTTATCAAACAAATCTGCCATTTGCTGCTGAGTCAACCACACAGTCTCGTCTTCCATTCTCACTTCCAGCCGAATGGTCTCATCTGGTTGGTACATCACAATCTCACCTGTTACCTTTTGTGTCTGTTGCATAATATTTGTTGAATAGTTGATTTATTCTATTCAGGATGCGAATGATAGTGCAAACCGAACGAAAACCAAATTTATTTGAGTTTTCTGAGGTGCAGCCTATCTTCGACCTTTAGGTCAGAGATACATATTATTACTGAATCTTCCAACTTTTCCTCATTTATTTGCGACTTTAAGAATTTATTTCTATCTTTGCGAATGAAATAGTGAATAATTGTCAAACCCTCTAAAAACATGAAATGCCTATGGGCTGAGATAATTTCACATGGACATATAGGATGAACATCCACTTTTAGATTCTTGTTTCAGATAATTGGGGAATTAGAAGAAACATTCAAGAAGTGAAGTAGATAGTTCACGCCAGCAGGCGTGGGCGTTTACTCGTTTAAGAATGTTAGGTTATCCCCAATACCTCTGAAACGTAGCCGAAAGAATGCCCTCTATGCTTTATGCCGATACCTGTTATGGGGGTATTCCGATATCTCCCATCACTTATGGGAAGCATTCCTATACCCCCATAGGAGATATTGGAACGACCCTTGGAAACCATCGCTTTCACCCATGGATGTTTTTCCTCACCCCCTTGGCAACCATCGGCACGACCATTGGAAGCCATCGGAATAACCCATGGAAGCCGTTCCAGCACTACATGAGGTAAAAAAAGAAATAAAACTGCTATCCTGCTATCTTTTTCCTGAAATGCCGATAAATAAAGGGATTGAGGGGTAGCAGGATTGCTTTTTATCCTGCTACCTTCTTGCTACACTTTGCACGAGTTAGGCGGCACCTATCCATGCGATATGTGCCGCCTATCCATGCGTTTGCTAGGGGGTATCGGGTAGATATGTGCCGCCTAACTCAAAGATAGTATAATATGTCCTCCAAAAACAAAAGAAAGCCTTCTATGCTTCATGCCAATGCCTGTTATGGGGGTAAAGGAATGCCTCCCATGGGGGTATAGGAGGCTTTAGCATGAAGTGTGGGAGATATCCGAACAAGTGATAGAAGGCATTCCCGTGTTTTCACCATGTAATTTTAAAGTTGGTGACAGTGACAGATGACAGTTTTAAAAAAAACTACTCCCCTTCTCCCGTCATGTGACTCAAACCACGATAAACAGAGGGCGCAAGCCACGGGGGAAGTTGTCAAAATACTCCCGTGCTAGTCCTGTAACTGCAAATTACTCAGGTTTGTTTGCATGAAACATTTCAAGCGTTTCATTAAAATCATCAATGACGGATTGGTATTGAGGATTGTTACGCTCAACTATAATACCTACATAGTTATCAATTTTCTCATCTCGAATACATCCGAATAGAATAGTAAACTGATGGTTTTGATTATACTCTTGAAACCATCTTTGAAAAAGCAGGCTACGTTTGCGTTGCCTGCCGTCGCTGGTATCACAGACATAAAGAACCACAGAAGCATTGACACGAAAGAATTCAAGTAATATTGCCATCACAGTTTGTTTGACTTTAGTATCATGTTCTGCACGGACTTGACGAATGTTATTGATATAAAACTGATAAGTTTCACAATCACCTATGGGAGCGTCTTCTTCAAGTTCAATCTTATAGAGTACGTCATGTTCTGTCTCAAACAGATAAATACCATTTGAAATTTCCTCTACGTGATATGGACTTGCTGCTTGGATTCGTGAATAGTTGAGTTTGTTCATTGTTATTCTTTGAAATTTAGCCAAGCACAGAACTTATACCATGACGTTCAGAATAAATCCTCGCAAGTTCTTCATCACTCTTTTCGAGCCATGCTTTTTTCTTTGCGATGGACTTACGAAGCCGGGTTAGTACTTCTGCTTTTGTTTTCATTATTATAATTATTGTTTACCGTTGCAAAAGTAGAAATTATTTCTTTATATTCCAAATTTTTAAGGATTATTTTTGAGAAATAGAATAATCATAGAGATGGTTCCGCTAACAAACCTGACCTGTGACCTAGGTATCGATGGGTTATAGATACTCCATCAACACGTCCCAGACGGCAATGATGTGACAGATGCTGCCGAGGAGGACGAAGAAATGGAAGACGGAGTGCATATATTTCTTCTTGTGGAAAGTATAGAAGACGGCTCCCGTGATGTAGGCGACACCCTCGGCGATGAGCCAGATGACGGCGGCAGTAGAGACCGCATCCAACAGGGGCTTGAAGGCTACCAAAACACTCAAGCCCATGCCGATAAAACAGAAAGTCTCAATGTTCGAATGCTCTTTCAGTTTGATGAAACTGATGATCGTACCCACGATGGCACATGCCCAAACGAAGATAAAGAGTACCCACCCCCAATAACTATGTGCGCGCAAGGCAACGAGTGTCAAAGGAGAATACGAGCCTGCGATATGCCAATAGATGGCGGCATGGTCCCACTTACGCAATCGTTCCTTCCATTTCGAGCGACGGGGCAGTGTATGGTATATGGTGGAAGCGGCATAACTGCCTAACATTCCAAAGAGATACAGACAAACCCCCAATCGTGCCCATGGGTTGTCGCCCTTGAACGCCATCACCAGGAACACAATGCCGAAGGCCACACCCATCACGATACCTCCCGCATGACTCCATGCGTTCCAAAGCTCTTCCTTATGGGTATATCTGATGGCCATTGGTTAAGTAATAGATGATTCGGCTGCAAAGTTAAGGTTTATTTCATAAAAAAAGAAAAATAATGAAGGAATATTCGTTTCTTTATATAATAATGAGTAACTTTGCGCCCAATTTGCAAACGATTGCAATTATTTTTTATTTTTAGATGTTTTAAATTAAGATGAACGTAATTACGAAAAGTATTCAGTTGCCTGATGGAAGAACCATCACAATTGAGACCGGGAAAGTGGCAAAGCAGGCCGACGGCAGTGTGATGCTCCGCATGAACAACACTGTACTGCTGGCTACTGTTTGTGCCGCAAAAGATGCAGTTCCCGGAACAGATTTCATGCCTCTGCAGGTAGACTACAGAGAGCAGTATGCCGCCGCAGGACGTTTCCCCGGTGGTTTCACCAAGCGCGAGGGTAAGGCTTCGGACAATGAGATTCTGACGAGCCGTCTGGTAGACCGTGTGCTCCGTCCGCTGTTCCCCTCCAATTATCATGCAGAAGTTTTTGTCAACGTGATGCTGTTCAGCGCCGATGGTGTTGATCAGCCCGATGCTTTGGCAGGTTTTGCAGCATCGGCAGCGCTGGCATGTTCCGATATCCCCTTCGAGTGCCCGATCTCTGAGGTTCGTGTGGCTCGTATCAATGGGGAGTATGTGATTGACCCCACCTTCGAGCAGATGAAGGAAGCCGACATGGATATCATGGTAGGTGCCTCTGCAGAGAACATCATGATGGTGGAAGGTGAGATGAAGGAGGTTTCCGAGCAGGATCTGCTGGGTGCCTTGAAAGCTGCGATGGATGCCATCAAGCCGATGTGTGAGCTGCAGGCTGAGCTGAGCAAGGAACTCGGTAAGGATGTGAAGCGTGAGTACGACCACGAGGTGAACGATGAGGAACTGCGTGAGCGTATGAACAAGGAACTCTATCAGCCCGCTTATGATATCACCAAACAGGCTCTCGAGAAGCATGCTCGTGCTGAGGCATTTGAAAAAATTCTCGCTGACTTCAAAGAGAAGTATGCTGGTGAGCATGCTGAACTGACAGAGGATGAGCTGGAAGAGAAATATGCGATGATGGATCGTTACTACCACGATGTAGAGCGTGATGCCATGCGTCGTTGTATCCTCGATGAGGGTATCCGTCTCGATGGTCGTAAGACAGATGAGATTCGTCCTATCTGGTGCGAGGTTTCTCCACTGCCTATGCCTCACGGAAGCAGTATCTTCACTCGTGGTGAGACACAGTCACTGACGACAGTCACACTGGGAACTAAACTCGATGAGAAACTGGTGGACGATGTACTCGACAAGAGTTATCAGCGCTTCCTCCTGCATTATAACTTCCCTCCCTTCTGTACTGGTGAGGCAAAGGCACAGCGTGGTGTAGGTCGTCGTGAGATTGGTCACGGACACCTTGCATGGCGTGGTCTGAAGGAGATGATTCCTGCCGACTTCCCTTATACTGTTCGTGTCGTTTCACAGATTATGGAATCTAACGGTTCTTCTTCTATGGCAACAGTATGTGCTGGTACTCTGGCACTGATGGATGCCGGTGTTCCCATGAAGAAACCCGTATCTGGTATCGCTATGGGTCTGATTAAGAACCCTGGAGAGGACAAATATGCAGTATTGAGTGACATCCTCGGTGATGAGGACCACTTGGGAGATATGGACTTCAAGACCACTGGTACAAAGGATGGTCTGACTGCTACCCAGATGGATATCAAGTGTGATGGTCTTTCTTTCGATATTCTGGAGAAAGCCCTCATGCAGGCAAAGGCTGGTCGTGAGCATATCTTGAAGTGCATCACCGATACGATTGCCGAGCCACGTCCAGAGTTGAAGCCTTGGGTTCCTCGTATCGAGGCCTTCGAGATTCCGAAGGAGTTCATCGGTGCTGTCATTGGTCCTGGTGGAAAGATTATCCAGCAGATGCAGGAAGACACAGGTGCTACTATCACTATCGATGAGGAAGACGGTGTCGGTAAGATTCAGGTCAGCGGTCCTAACAAGGAGAGCATTGACGCTGCTATCGCTAAGATCAAGGCTATCGTTGCCATCCCTGAGATCGGTGAGGTATACGAAGGCACTGTCCGTAGTATCATGCCTTACGGCTGCTTCGTAGAGTTCATGCCTGGCAAAGACGGTCTGCTTCATATCTCAGAGATTGACTGGAAGCGTCTCGAGACCGTTGAGGAGGCTGGTATCAAGGAAGGCGACAAGATTACCGTTAAGTTGCTGGAGATTGATCCAAAGACCGGTAAGTTCAAACTCTCTCATCGTGTATTGGTAGAGAAACCTGCCGACTATGTAGAGCCACAGCAGCGTCGTCGTGAGCGTCCTGAGCGTGGTCCTCGTCCTGAGCGTGGAGAACGCCGTGAGCGCAATGATCGTCATCCTCGTAATGAGCATCGTGAGCGTCCTCAGCGCAATGAGGAGTATCATGAGCCTAACGAAGAGCCGAAGGACTTCACGGATACACTCGACAAGATGGATTTCTAATTCATTCCAATAAATGAAAAAGGTCTCAGCCAGATGGGTGGGACCTTTTTTATTTAATATAATAATTATTTGTTATATCCGCTCTCAGGATTCTCATACATGCTGATGGGGATGGTGAACTGCATCATCTCGTCGAGGTTATGGACAGGATGTTCTACGTCTTGTGGAATAGGACGATGGGAGAATGTCTGGAAATAGAGCAGACAGGCATCGCGCCACCATTCAGCATCACGAGCCTGGATGCGGAGTTTGCGTTGTACCTCGTCGAAACGCTGAGTGTCAACATAGGGTTGCATAGCATCCCATACAACCAAGAAATGACGCACCTCATGAACACCATCATCATATTTATGACATAGTTCATCCCAGAAGGTACGACCACTCTTCATGCGATGATCCCAAGGGACATGATGAAACCATGTCAGCAGGTTCTCAGGACAAGTGTTGATATCGTTGTAGAGGCGGCAGAGTTTGTCTGGATATTGCTTGACATTAGCAGAGCCTGTCAGTGTGCGATCAAAGCCTAATCCGATACTGTCAGCCTTGTGGTAGTAAGGTGGTGTCCAGTCGGCTCTTAATCCCTTCGGACTATACCAAGGTTCTGGTCCATAATGGTGCGTTCCTGCAAAGATATGATGGATACCCAGTGGCATCATATAACTGACGCAGGTCTCACGGGAGTCGAGCATAAGCTTGACTAATTGGGAATTAGCAGCCGCAGTAGAGTTACCAAAAGTTGCCTCCAGCCACTCTTCCGCAATCTCTTTTGATGTTAGTGAGGGATTCCATGCCAGTCGTCCGAAAGCATACCAGTTAGCCTGTGCAAAGTGGTGTCCGCACCAGTTCGTATCATCGCCGATATTTGCCACACCAGCCATCGCTTTCAGACTGTTGGGCTTCACAAACGAGAAGAATTCCTTCCACATGGGGGCGAGATAAACAAGATGGTTGGCAGCACCAAGATACTCTTGTGTTATCTGGAACTCCACCATCATCGGTGTTTTCTGCAAGGCAGTGAACAACGGACTGTATGGTTCGCGGGGTTGGAAGTCCACAGGACCGTTCTTAATCTGGATAATAACATTATCGGCAAACTGGCCGTCAAGTGGCATAAACTCCTCATATGCTTGGTTGGCACGATCGCTACTTTGGGGCTTATAGACAAAGGCGCGCCACATCACAATACCATGATGAGGCTTGAGTACACCAGCCAGCATATTGGCACCATCAGCATGTGTGCGTCCGAAGTCCTGCGGACCAGGCTCTCCTTCGGAGTTCGCCTTCACGAGAAATCCACCGAAATCTGGGATCAGTTGGTATATCTCATTCACTTTATTCTTCCACCATCGAATAACATCCGCGTCGAGTGGATCAGCAGTCTTTAGTCCACCTACCTTGATGGGTGAGGCGAAGTTGATGGAGAGATAGACACGAATGCTGTAAGGTCGTAACTGGTCTGCAATATTCTTGGCTTTCTGCAGACTTTCAGTCGACAAAGCCTCGGGCTTGGCATTCACATTATTAAGTACTGTTCCATTGATGCCGATAGACGCATTGGCGCGTCCATACATTTTCATACGAGCAGGGTCTGGATTCACGAAGATGCTATGTCCAGCAAAGCCACGCTCGACTGTGCCATCAGGATTGTCCCAGTGGTTCAGGATACGCAGATCGTAAGCAGGTACCTCACTGATATTAAGCGATGCACAGTCCTTTCCTGTCTGTTGCAGGCGTAGCAGATGATAGGCTCCATAAAGCAGTCCTGCATCACTGGCAGCCGTTATTACAATCTTTCCATCTTGGCTCTTGATGGTGTAGCCGTCTTTGGCGATGCCTTTCTGTAGTTTCAGCATCACAGGACCACCCTGCCAGTAGGTTTGTAACTCAGTCATGGCTGTACCTTTCACGCCTGTTATCGTAGACGTGCTAACGGTGTCGAGTCGTAACCATAGACGACTGCCGTCTTCACCATAAGTCGCAGTGGCACTCCATCCTGTCATTAGCAGGAGAAAAAATGAAAAAAGGATTCTCATATTGTTTTTGTTATTGTATTGCAAAGATACAACAATTATTTTAAAGTGTTGCTCATATATCATTTTTTATTTATCTTTGCAACATAAAACTACCTAAACATGAAACGATTATTACTATCTTCAATAGTGCTATGGTGTGCTCTGACGTTGGAGGCACAAATTGTAAATCCTTGTGGTCCGCTACCTAATGCTAACCAGTTGCGGTGGCAGGATATGGAGATGTATGCGTTTATCCATTACTCACTGAACACATATACTGATCAGGAATGGGGCTTCGGCAATGAAGACCCACAGTTGTTCAATCCCTCCGACCTTGATTGTAAGCAGTGGGCGCGTGTCTGTAAACAGGCAGGCATGAAAGGTATTATCTTTACTGCCAAGCATCATTGCGGTTTCTGTATGTGGCCTTCAGCGTATACGGAATATAGCGTGAAGAACGCACCTTGGAAGGATGGCAAGGGTGATGTGGTACGTGAACTGGCTGATGCTTGTCGTGAGGAAGGATTGGAGTTTGCAGTGTATCTCTCGCCTTGGGATCGTAATCATCCAGAATATGGACGACCAGAATATGTCACGTATTTCCGCAACCAATTGCGTGAACTACTCACCAACTATGGAGACATTTTTGAAGTATGGTTCGATGGCGCCAATGGTGGTGACGGCTGGTATGGTGGTGCCAACGAGACACGAAAGATAGATCGTACTACATATTATCAATGGCCAGAGACCTATAAGATGATTCGTGAACTGCAACCCAAGTGCCTGATATGGAACGATGGCAGCGATCGTGGTGATCTGCGTTGGGTAGGTACCGAGGCTGGTAATGTAGGAGAGACGAACTGGAGTTTGTTGTATCATGATGGTGATGTACCTTATCAGATGTTACATTATGGTGTGGAAGATGGTGACGTATGGTGTCCTGGTGAGACGAATACCAGTATCCGTCCAGGGTGGTTCTATCACGATGCAGAGAACGAGCATGTGAAGAGTCTCTCGAAACTAATGGACACCTATTATAAATCTGTTGGCCGTAACTCCACATTGTTGCTGAATTTCCCTATTGCTCCCAACGGGCGCATCCATCCGAATGACAGTCTACGAGGCATTGCCTTTAAGAAAATGATTGATGAAGTGTTTAAGACCGATCTGGTAGCCACAGCCAAGACAACGACTCAAGGAAATGAAACCATCATCTACTTTAATAAACCAACAACCTTTAACCGTTTCCTTGTTGAGGAAGACATTGCCCAAGGGCAGCGTGTGAAGAAGTTTTCCCTTGAAGCACTTGTTGACGGACAATGGCAACCACTGAAAGATGAATTGGTCGAAAGGCTACGGGTAGGCGAGCAAAGCTCGGGAAAGAATGGTGACGGACTCACAACCATTGGTCATCGTCGTATCATCTGTTTTCCCACTGTCAAAGCTACGAAACTCCGTTTTACCATTACTGACGCCAAGTGTGAGCCGGTGATCAAAAAGCTGGGTGCTTACCTTGCTCCTGAACTTACGGCAGACATACCCAATAGCGGTGAGAAGAAATCATCAGCCCTGCACATCTTCTTCGGAAGTCCTAAACAGATGTTCATCGACTGGGATAGCGAGCAGACAATCAGTTCCTTCCGCTATCTACCGCCACAAGGTGGTATTGATGGAATCATTACCCATTATACATTGTGGGCATCTACTGATTGGAGTCATTGGACGAAGTTGGCTTCGGGTGAGTTCTCGAACATTGTGAACAACCCCATCTGGCAGAACGTGAGACTCAACCCCACCAAAGTCCGCGTACTGCGTTTCGAGGCTGACCGGCTTGCTGGTGGTGAGCGCATGGGGTATGGAGATATTGAAGTTGTAACGGAATAATAATGACAGATGATAAAGAAAGTATTTGCTGTTGCCTTATTGGCTACTGTCTTGACAGAGATGAATGCTCAAGGATTCAAGAATCCAGTGCTTCCAGGCTTCCATGCCGACCCCAGTGTGTGCCGTGTCGGCGATGATTTCTATCTCGTTAATAGTACATTTCAGTATTTCCCAGGTGTACCAGTATTTCATTCGAAAGACCTGGTGAACTGGGAACAGGTGGGTAACTGCTTGACGCGTCCGTCTCAGGTGGATCTGAAAGGAACTGATGGCAATAGCGGTATCTATGCACCTACTATCCGATATAACAACGGACGTTTTTACATGGTGACGACGGTTTTCCCTTCACGCCGCCACTTTTATGTATGGACAGACAATCCCGCTGGTGAGTGGTCGGAACCTATTGTGATAGACTTTGCTATCGGCAGTTGTGACCCCACGCTCTACTTCGAGGAAGACAAATGCTATTTCCTTTGGAAAGAAGGCGAGATCAAGATTTGTGAGATAGATGTGGAGACAGGTAAGCAGTTGGGTGAGATACATTATCTGGGTGTTGGGTTAGGCGGACGCTACCCCGAAGGACCACATATTTATAAAAAAGACGGCTACTACTATTTATTGTTGGCTGAAGGTGGTACAGAACATGGACATCATGTGAACATCCTGCGTAGTAAGAGCCTATTCGGTCCCTACGAGCCTAATCCTGCCAACCCTATTCTCTCGCATTTTAATATGAAGATGCAGAACAGCAACATCCAAGGACTGGGGCATGCAGATCTGGTGCAAGCATCTGACTCATCGTGGTGGATGATCTGCCTGGGATACCGTACTAGTGGTTATCTGCAACATGTGATGGGGCGTGAGACCATGTTGGCACCTGTACAGTGGGAAAAAGACGGCTGGCCAGTAGTAGGCGGTAGCCAGGGGACGGAAATCGGCACGCTGAAGACGGACATGCGATGCCAGACACTGCCATTAGTCCCTATGGCGAAAGATCCTATAAGGGAAGAATTTAACTATATCAAGCGTGATGTATCCCCAGACAGCTATCATTCCCTTGGTCTGCCAATGGGTTGGATGAGTCTGTGCAATCCTGATTATACATGCTATTCGCTGACGGAGCGCAAAGGTTTTTTACGTCTCTACCCCTCCAAGACAGACCTCAGTGCTACAGCTTCGCCTACGTTCATAGCTCGCCGTCAGACAGAACTGGATTTTACGGCTACGGCATTATTGGATATTTCTTCGCTGACAGAAGGAATGCAGGCTGGCATCACCGCCTACGCCGCTCCGCTGAACCACTATGATGTGGTGGTTGAGAAACGGAACGGACATACCTTTATCAAGTCAAATGTACGTTTAGGTCAAACCAGTCACTCCGAAAAAGAAATGGAGATAAATGGCAGCCAGGTCTGGCTACGCATTACCTCAGACAAGGATTTCTACTATATGCTTGCTTCGATTGATGGTACAAACTTTGTTGAATTGGCTAAAATGGAATACCGCTTTCTGAGTACTGAAACCATAGGCGGCTTTACTGGTGTGATGCTTGGACTCTTTACCCAGTTTAATAATGAAGCAGTCAGCGGATATGTTGATGTTGACTGGTTTGAGTATCAGACATAATAATAAACGTTATTGTATTATTCATATTTTCTGCAACTAAATAACTCACAATGATGAAAAAGACTATAATACTTCTAACTTTGTTGAAGACATTGACAGCTCAAGCGCAAGTCAATGACTGGGAGAACCCGTCTGTATTAGGTATCAACAAACTGCCTTATCATGCTACATTGCAGTTGCCGTCGAAAGAAAAAGAATGTAAGGAGATTGTAAGTCTCGACGGACAGTGGTCGTTTCACTGGAGTCGTAACCCAGAAGAGAGACCTGTCAACTTTTACAAAGAGGACTACGATATTAGTAACTGGGCAAGAATAACTGTACCTGGTAACTGGCAGACACAGGGTTTTGGAACTCCTATCTATACTAACATTGAATACCCGTTCCAACGCAATCGCCCCAGCGTCACCAGTGAACCTCCAAAGGACTGGACAGCCTACGAGAACCGTAATCCCGTAGGGTCGTATGTCACGTTTGTCGATGTTACGAAGGAAATGCTGTCAAAGAATCTTATTCTCCATTTTGGTGGTGTCCATTCTGCGATGTACCTTTGGGTGAATGGACAGAAGGTGGGTTATAGCCAGAACTCAATGACCCCTGCTGAGTTTGATATTACCAAATATCTGCGTGAAGGTAAGAATAGACTCGCTGTTGAAGTGTATCGCTGGAGTGACGGCAGTTACTTGGAAGATCAGGATATGTGGAGGCTATCAGGTATTTACCGACCAGTGCAGTTATGGGTACGCCCTTTAGTGCATATCAGTGATTATCAGGTGACGGCTGAGCCCAATGCAGACTACAGCAAAGCAAATGTAAAGGCGACAATCAGTCTTTGTAATGTTGGGAAGCAAACAACGAAGGATTTACAGGTCGTATTGAAGATTGATGGTCGTGAGATAACAGGTAGTGCCCAGAAACTTATAGCTGGCGATACGACCATGTTGACATTGAATGATGTCCTCTACAAACCGCAGCTATGGTCTGCCGAGAAACCATATCTCTATCCTTTCAGTATAGAATTACGTGATGTGAAGGGTGCTGTCATCGAACACTTCGACTACCATCTCGGTGTAAAGAAAGTAGAGGTTGTTGGTGAGGTCTTCAAGATTAACGGTAAGAATGTGAAACTACGTGGTGTGAACCGCCATGACCATCACCCAAAGACAGGACGTTATGTGGATGATGCCACCTATGAAGAGGATATCCGACTGATGAAACAGGCGAATATCAATTTTCTGCGTACCTCACACTATCCGGACCGCGAATATCTCTATGAGCTCTGTGATCGCTGGGGTATCTATGTGATGGACGAGGCGAATCACGAGACGCATGGATATGGATACGCCAATGAGGAGATGGGTGAGGATCTGGCTTGGCAGCAGGCACATGTTGACAGGGCAGAGTCTTTGGTGAAGCGCGACTTCAACCACCCTTGTGTGATTCTATGGAGTCTTGGCAACGAAGGGGCGGTAGGACCGAATATAGAGGCGATGTATAATAAGGTACGTGAACTCGATAATACACGTCCTCCGTTCTATGATAGTGACCGCCGTTACAGTTGTATATGGGATGAAAGCTATCTCTATCCCGATGACCTGCGTAAGAATGCCCGGCAGGTGACAGACAAACCCTTTATGATGCGAGAGTATGCTCATGCCATGGGAAACTCCTGCGGTAACTTACAGGAGTATTGGGATGTCATCTATGCTGACAGTAGTATCTGCGGTGCTGCTATCTGGGACTGGGTGGACCAAGGACTACTAAAAGACGGTTATTATGCTTATGGTGGTGACTATGGTGACAAGCCCAATCTTGATGCTTTCTGTATCAACGGACTCATCGGTCCAGACCGTAAACCGCATCCGCATTATTACGAGGTGCAGTATGTCTATCAGCCTCTGCAGTTTGTTCGCGAGGGTAATGATATCCGTATTATCAACCGTGACTTCTTCACTGGTATCGATGAATATGAATACTACTGTGAGATGTATCATAATGGTGAGCAGGTCATTGGCGAGCTTGCCAGAGTGAAAGATGGCAGGTTTGAGATACCCTTTCCTTATAATCCTTACAACGAACCAGAACTGATACTGAATGTCTATGCCAGTCTGCGGAAGGATACACCTTGGGCTCCAAAGGGATTCGTCGTGGCTCGTGAACAGTTCGTTCTTAAACCTGAAACATTCTGGCCTGCCTTTGGCGGTGAGGATGCTAAAGTCGTGATGACTGACAATGGTTTCATGGCGAATACAGAGAATGGTTCTGTTATTATTTCCAAGACAGGGGCATTGGTTTCTTGGATAGTAGATGGAGAACAGATGCTACATCATGCTCTTGAGCCTTATTTCTGGAAACCCGAGAATGACAACCAGCACGCAGCCCACTTTGCAGAACGTACTGCTGTCTGGCAGCATGCTGCAGAACAGCGCACCATCAAGTCTGTCCGAGCAAAAGGTAATCAGGTCATTACAGAGATGTCACTGCCAGTAGGTGCCGACCTCACTATAACCTATTCTTTAAAGTCGGACGGTCGTATCATGGTGGAGATGGACTATAATCCCACTGCGACGGATATCCCCCTGATGCCGAAGTTCGGAATGCGGATGCGTCTGCCTGCCGACTTTACGCAGATTAAATATTACGGCCGTGGTCCTTGGGAGAATTATCCTGACCGTAAAGGCTCTGCCTTTATCGGTATCTATGAGACATTGCTTAAGGATTATGAGACAGAGTATATCCATCCACAGGATAACGGCAATCGCTGTGATATCCGTTGGTTCGAGATATCATCTCCCAAGCAGAAGTTACGTATTGACGGTGGTCAACCCATATGTATCCGTGCTTGGGACTATGGTGAGGAAGACCTTATCGGTGTCCGTCATCCTAATGATATCCAACGTGGACGTTTTGTCAACCTGAACATTGACTTAACGCTTCATGGTGTTGGTGGAGCAGACACTTGGGGCAAGCATACCCTGCCTCAATACACTATTGATGGTAATAAACCTCATCACTACAGCTTTATTCTTTCACCGAAATAATAAATGACAGAACAATGAAATTACGAATGATGATGTTTTCAGTGCTCACGATGGTTGTCCTGAGTGCGTGTGCGAAGAAAGTAAAACTGACAATCGACGGTACTCTGTTGTCTTCACAGACTACGTTGTACTTGATTGTCAACAAGGATACAGCTAATGCACAGCGTATTCCCATCAATGATGCAAAGTTTTCTGTTATTGTTGAAGTGGACAAGAATGACTTCATCCGTTTGCAGGAAAATAAAGACAGGCCTGGACGCGGTGGTTTCGTCCTCATTCCCGACAGTCGCCATATTACTGTTGATACGTGGAAAGGTGCAGTAGAGGGTTCCCCTATGTCGCAACGCCTGCAAAATGCAGTCGAGGAGATAAGGAGTGCTGGACCTGGCACTTTCCATATCGATGTTTTCTCTGAGGACCCCAAGGCCTGGGAGGAAGCACGTGCTAAAGAGAGGGATATACGTGCACGGATGGAACAGGAACAACGTGAGATCGTCCGTAAGGTGATGCTGGAGAATAAAGACAACAACATCCCTGCATGGATTCTCTATTGCTTCCCGGAACAGGCTTACATGTATCTTGATGAAGTGACTCAGGACTCACCAAAATGGATGAGATATCCGATATTGATGAGACAATGACTCTATCCGGAGATGTCAGGGGACAGGTAACTGACATAAACGAAGTAAGAAGCCAGATGGAAGAAGTAAGATACTTTTTCACATAAAAACTTGCGTAATATAGGAAAAATGATTACCTTCGCAGTCGAATAAACAACTATAAAATGGAAGAGAAAAATTATCAACGATTCGAAGAAGAGGAAGGTGTTGGAATGGCGGTAGAGCCATTGATGCCTCCTATGAGCGAAAGCGTTAGGGTGGGAAAGGTAAAGCATAATGTTTCTACAGAGCCTTTCCAAACAGATGAATTAGGAAGAATCGTTCTTACAAAGGAAATGAGAAAAGCAGTTCATCAAGCAGAAGAAGACTTAAAGAAAGGGAAATGTCTTTCGGAAGAAGGTTTCCTAAAAAGATTCTCAAAATGGCTTTAGAAATTAATTACAGTCCACTATTCATTGAAGATTTAGAAACTATTCTTACATACTTTGATGAAAGAAATGGGAGTAGCAGATTCAGTAAGAGAATACTGAAGATGATTCATCGTCAGATAAAGATTTTAAAGACGATGCCAGAGATTGGGCGTTTGACTGATCTTCCTGGTGTAAGAATTTTATTCGTTGAAAGATTCGCTATAGAGTATCAAATAAGAGATTCCGTAGTCTTAATTATTGATATATACTCATGTCAAACAAATCCTGATCTTCGTCTGTTTCAAAAGACATAGTGCGCTGATGATCAAACAATGCGAGGAATATATCTCAAATAATATTCCGATTTATTTGGCAAATTGTGTTTTTTGTCGTACCTTAGCAAACTAATTAGAAAGAATGATAGACTAAGTAAATATGAAAATATTAGGAAATATTATTTGGCTGGTATTTGGCGGTATAGGGATTGCTCTTGAGTATCTAGTGTCTAGTTTGGTGTTGATGATCACCATTATCGGTATTCCCTTTGGGTTGCAGAGCCTGAAGTTAGGTATGCTTGCCTTATGGCCTTTTGGTAAGAAGGTGGAAACGAAACCTGGACAGCCAGGATGCCTGAGTACGTTTATGAATATTTTATGGTTTATCGTAGGGGGCTTCTGGATATGTCTGTCGCATGTGTTCCTCGGAGTGATATTCTATATCACGATTATCGGCATCCCCTTTGGCAAGCAACATTTCAAGTTAGCACATATCGCACTGACTCCCTTTGGTCGTGAAATAGTATGACATAAGGACTTAAACGATACAAGAAGATAGAAATCTCCTGAAGGAGGCGTACTTTTGTAATCTTATGGAAAACAAAAAGAGAGTCGATTTCGACTCTCTTTTGCGCTTCAGGATGGGCTTGAACCAACGACCCCCTGATTAACAGTCAGGTGCTCTAACCAACTGAGCTACTGAAGCAGTTTTGCTTGATTGCGGGTGCAAAGGTAATACGTTTTTCCGAATTGCGCAAACTTTTTAGGGAAAAAATTCTCTTTTCCCTATTTTTTCTGTAATTTTGCACGCAATAATAATTATATATAGGTAGATGAAACATAAAATATGCTCTCTTTTCTTACTGTTCCTCATGACACAAGGCATGCAGGCACAGGATGTGAAGAATCATAATCTGGAGGTCGCCAAGAATATCGAGATCTTCAATGCCATTTATAAGAATCTGGATCTGATGTATGTGGATACTCTGAATGCCAGTGAGGTCATTGGAACAGGAATCAATGCCATGCTCCGTTCTTTGGATCCCTATACGGAATATTATCCGGAGGAGAAGCAGAAAGACTTGAAGATGCTGATGACGGGCAAGTATGCGGGTATTGGTGCTTTGATACGCTATAACCAGAAGTTGAAGCGTATCGTCATTGAGGAGCCGTATGCCGGTATGCCTGCTGCTGAGGTGGGGTTGAAGAAGGGTGACATCATCCTGCAGATTGACGATACCATCATGACCGATAAGTCTGTCTCGTATGTCAGTGAGCATCTGCGTGGTGATGCTGGAACGACCTTCGTTTTGAAGATAGAGCGTCCTTCGACAGGTAAGAAGATGACTTTTAAGATTACGCGTCAGAGTATCAAGATGCCAGAGATTACCTATTATGGGATGCGTGGTAACGGGATTGGCTATATCAACCTGAATACTTTCACGGGTGAGCCTGCCAAGCCGATGCGACGTGCTTTCTTAGATTTGAAGAAACAGGGTGCCACCAAGCTGATCCTTGACTTGCGTGGAAATGGAGGCGGCTCATTGGCAGAGTGTGTGGATATCGCCAATATGTGGATTCCCAAGGGTGTGACACTGGTGGAGACGAAAGGAAAGATCCGTCGTGCCAATTCAGAATACAAGACTCGTCTGGAGCCTATTGACACCGTGATGCCACTCATTATCCTGGTGAATGACGAGACAGCATCCGCTAGTGAGATTGTCAGTGGGTCGGTACAGGACTTAGACAGAGGAATAATAATAGGTACACGCACGTATGGAAAGGGACTGGTACAGATTCCGAATATCGAAGTACCATACAATGGTAATCTGAAGCTTACCACCTCCAAATACTATATCCCCAGCGGTCGTTGTATCCAGGCCATCAACTACAAGCATGGCGGCGGAGGGTATAAGGAGCATGTGCCCGACTCGTTGACACGGGTGTTCTATACCAAGAACGGTCGTGAGGTTCGTGATGGCGGTGGTATCAAGCCAGATATAGAGGTAAAGCCTGATACGATGGCAAATATCACGCTATATCTGGACCGTCTGGACTCTACGGAAGTGATGCTCGACTATGTCGTGGACTATATCGCCAAACATCCGACTATTGCCGCACCCAAGGATTTCCATCTGACAGATGCCGATTATGAAGATTTCAAACAACGGGTGGTCAAGGCAGGATTCACCTATGACCAGGTGAGCAAGAAACAGTATGACGAACTGGTTAAGGTCGCCAAGTTCGAGGGTTATTACGATGAGGCCCGTGCTGAGTTTGAAGCCTTGAAGGCGAAACTCGACCATCATGATATCGCCCATGACCTGGACTTCCATCGGGAGGAGATACAACATATGATAGAACAGGATATTATCTCTGCCTATTACTTTCAGGCAGGTCAGGTAGAGGCAGCCTTGGAACATGACAAAACCATAAAGGAGGCAGAGCGCATTTTGAATACGCCAGGAGAGTATGAGCGTATACTTTCCGTCCAAAAATGAAAATAATATCCAAAAAATTTGCAGAATTGCGAGGAAATGCGTACCTTTGCAACCGTTCAGTGGAATGAGGGGCTTGAAAAAGCCTCTCATTCTTGTTTTAATACAGAAATATGATCAATAAAGACGTAGTAAAAGCAGCAGTTGAGGAATGGCTCTCACAGAATGAGTATTTCCTCGTGGACGTAGAGATGACGCCCGACGGTCGCATTGTGATTGAAATTGACCATACCGATGGTGTATGGATTGAGGATTGTGCAGAATTGAGCCGTTTCTTGCAAGAGAAACTGGGTGAGGAATTGGGTGATTACGAACTGGAAGTAGGCTCTGCCGGAATTGGTCAGCCTTTTAAAGTTGTTCAGCAGTATCGGAATCATATTGGAAAAGAAGTGGAAGTCCTTGCTCTTGACGGCAAGAAACTGCAAGGCATCCTGAAAGAAGTCAGTGAAGACGGACAGTCGTTTGTGGTGACTGTCAAGGAAAAACAGAAACAGGAAGGCAAGAAACGTCCAGTCATGGTGGAGGTCGACAAAGCTTTCAACGTCAATGAGGTGAAATACACCAAATACCTGTTGACCTTCAAATAAATAGTAAATATTAAAAACAAAATAAGAAATGGCAACAAAAAAAGATGCGAAAGGTCCTTCTATGATAGAGACCTTTCAGGAGTTTAAAGAGACGAAGAACATCGACCGTACCACGCTAGTCAGTGTACTGGAGGAGAGTTTCCGCAATGTAATTGCTAAGATTTTTGGCTCTGACGAGAACTTCGACGTGATTGTAAACCCTGACAAGGGTGACTTTGAGATTCACCGCAACCGTATTGTGGTTGCTGATGGTGAAGTACAGGATGAGAACAAGGAAATCTCATTGACGGATGCCCAGAAGATTGAACCGGACTATGAAGTCGGTGAGGAAGTATCTGAGGAAGTCGACTTCAAGAAATTTGGTCGTCGTGCCATTCTGAACCTGCGTCAGACACTGGCCTCCAAGATTCTGGAACTGGAGCATGACTCCTTGTATAACAAGTATAAGGACAAGGTCGGACAGGTCGTTAGTGGTGAGGTGTACCAGATGTGGAAGCGTGAGGTATTGCTCATCGACGACGAGGGTAATGAGTTGCATCTGCCGAAGATGGAGCAGATCCCCAACGACAACTATCATAAGGGTGAGACCATTCGCGCCATCGTTAAAGAGGTGCTGAACGAGAACAATAATCCCCGTATCATCCTTTCGCGTACCAGTCCACAGTTCCTGGAGCGTCTGTTAGAGGCAGAGGTACCTGAGATCAACGACGGTCTGATTACCATCCGTCGTGTGGCTCGTATGCCAGGAGAGCGTGCCAAGGTTGCCGTAGAGAGTTATGACGACCGTATCGACCCTGTAGGAGCCTGTGTCGGTGTGAAGGGTAGCCGTGTTCATGGTATCGTCCGTGAACTTGGAAACGAGAATATTGATGTCATCAATTTCTCCAACAACACCCAGCTCTTTATCCAGCGTGCCCTGAGTCCTGCCAAGGTGAACAGGATTGTGCTGAATCCAGAAGAGCACAAGGCAGAGGTCTATCTGAATCCGGAGGAGGTAAGTCTTGCTATTGGTAAGGGCGGACTGAACATTAAACTTGCCTCTATGTTGACAGAGTTTACGATTGACGTCTTCCGTGACGTGAATGAGGCAGAGGAGGATGAGGATATCTACCTGGATGAGTTTGCCGACGAGATCGACCAGTGGATCATCGACTCTATCAAGGAGATAGGCCTGGATACTGCAAAGGCTGTACTGAATGCTCCTCGTGAGATGCTGATTGAGAAGGCTGACTTGGAGGAGGAGACTGTTGACCATCTCTTGGAAGTGCTCCGTGCGGAGTTTGAGTAACATTTTAATTGTTACATTGTTACATTTTTAAATTTTCAAGTTGTAATTAAATGGGAGTCAGATTAAATAAAGTATTATCAGAACTGAATATAGGACTTCAGACGGCCGTTGATTTCCTGAAGAACAAGAAAGACCTTGGTGAGGTAAAAGACGAGATGACGCCAAACACGAAGATCTCGGATGAGCAATACCAGGCCTTGGTCAGTGAGTTTAGCGGTGACAAAGCCGTAAAGACTCAGGCTGAGAAGATATTCCCCAAGAAAGTCAAGGAGAAGAAAGTTGAGAAGGCTGAGAAGATTGAGAAGAAAATCACCCAGACAGAAGAGCAACTGAATGAGCTACGTCCCCAGTTTAAGGCTGTGGGAAAGATAGACCTTGACAGTTTGAACAAGAAACCTGTTGCCGTGAAGAGTGAACCCGAACCTGTTGAGGAAGCTCCGGAGGAAGAACCAGTCGTTGAGACACAGGAGAAAACGACACCTGAGCCTGTGGCTGTTCAGGAGCCTGAATCTGTTCAGGAATCTGAGGAACAGGAGTCTGTCGAGGAAGAGGCAGAAACCAATCCGTCTGGTGTGAAGGTGATTGGTAAGATAGACCTCTCTTCTCTGAACCAGAGTACGCGTCCGAAGAAGAAATCCAAGGAAGAGCGTCGTAAGGAGCGTGAGGAGAAGGCAGCCCAACAACATGCTGCCAATGGTGAGCGCAAGAAGCGTGAGCGTATTCGCAGTGGTAAGGTGGATATTGAGGCTGCTGCCAATCAGGCTAACCAGCAACAGAATAAGAAGAACAAGAACAAGGGTGGTAACCAGAATTTCCAGGACAACCAACAGCAGGGCGGTGGTAAGAAGAACAAGAAGAACCGTCCCGTGAAGTCTTTGGAGGTGGATGACGAGGCAGTAGCACGTCAGGTCAAGGAGACACTGGCCCGACTGACCTCTAAGAACCAGAATAAGAAAGGTGCCAAGTATCGTCGTGAGAAGCGTGATGCCGTTCAGGAGCGTATGAGCGAGGAGATGGCAGCAGAGGCAGCACAGAGCAAGGTTTTGAAACTGACGGAGTTCGTGACGGTCTCTGAGTTGGCTACGATGATGAACGTCGGTGTCAACCAGGTCATCGGTACTTGTATGTCCATCGGCATCATGGTGTCCATCAACCAGCGTCTGGATGCTGAGACCATCAATATCGTGGCTGATGAGTTCGGCTTTACGACAGAATATGTGAGTGCAGAGGTACAGAATGCCATCACGGAGGAGGCAGATGATGAGAACGACCTCATCAGTCGTGCTCCTATCGTAACGGTGATGGGCCATGTCGACCATGGTAAGACCTCTCTGCTCGACCATATCCGTAATACGAATGTGATAGCCGGTGAGGCTGGTGGTATCACTCAGCATATCGGTGCCTATAACGTGAAACTGAAGGACGGTCATAGTATCACCTTCCTCGATACTCCTGGTCACGAGGCATTTACTGCCATGCGTGCCCGTGGTGCCCAGGTGACGGATATCGCCATCATCATTGTGGCTGCCGACGACTCGGTGATGCCTACCACCAAGGAGGCTATTGCCCATGCCCAGGCTGCCAACGTACCGATGGTCTTCGCCATCAATAAGATTGATAAGCCCGGTGCTAATCCTGACAAGATACGTGAGGACCTTGCTAACATGAACTTGTTGGTGGAAGACTGGGGCGGAAAATACCAGTGTCAGGAGATCAGTGCCAAGAAAGGTATTGGTGTCTATGAACTGTTGGAGAAAGTACTGCTCGAGGCTGAGATGCTCGACCTGAAGGCTAATCCTAACCGTAAGGCTACGGGTTCTATCATCGAGTCTTCACTCGACAAGGGTCGAGGCTATGTGTCTACCCTATTGGTATCTAACGGTACCTTGAAAATTGGTGATGTCGTCATCGCTGGTACTGCCTGGGGTAGGGTAAAGGCGATGTTCAATGAGCGTAACCAGCGCATTGAGAAGGCCGGTCCTGCCGAGCCCGCCATCATCCTGGGTCTGAATGGTGCTCCCACGGCCGGTGACTCCTTCCATGTGATGGAGACGGAACAGGAAGCCCGTGAAATAGCCAACAAGCGTATACAGCTGCAGCGTGAACAGAGTCTGCGTACCACCACCAAGCTTGGTCTTGACGAATTGTCACACCGTATCGCTTTGGGTGAGTTCCATGAGTTGAACATCATCGTCAAGGGTGATACCGACGGTTCTATCGAGGCACTCAGTGACTCGTTCATCAAACTGTCTACCGAGAAGGTACAGGTGAATGTGATTGCCAAGGCTGTGGGTCAGATTTCCGAGAACGATGTCATGCTGGCTTCTGCATCAGAGGCTATCATTATCGGTTTCCAGGTACGTCCTTCTGCCGATGCCCGTCGTGCCGCTGAGCGTGAGGGTGTGGAGATCAATACCTACTCTATCATCTATGATGCCATTGACGATGTGAAACAGACCATGCAGGGTATGCTCGACAAGGTGAAGAAGGAGGTTGTCACTGGTGAGATTGAGGTCAAGCAGGTCTTCAAGATCTCCAAGGTGGGTACTGTCGCTGGTGGTCTTGTCATCGAAGGAAAGGTACACAACAAGGACAAGGCGCGTGTGGTCCGTGACGGTATCGTCATCCATACGGCTCCTATCGATGCCCTGAAGCGTTACAAGGATGATGCCAAGGAAGTCGCTACAGGCTTGGAGTGTGGTATCTCACTGGTGAACTTCAACGATATCCAGGTTGGTGATATCATCGAGACCTTTATGGAGATTGAGGTAGAACAGAAACTTTAATGAGCGAAAACAAGAATGAGTTTGTCCGTCAGGTGGCAGAACAGAAATATGAGTTCGGCTTCACAACGGATGTACATACTGAAATCATAGAGAAAGGGCTGAACGAGGATATCGTTCGGCTCATCTCCGCTAAGAAGGGGGAGCCCGAGTGGATGCTCGAGTTCCGCCTGAAGGCGTTTCGCTATTGGGAACAGCAGAAAGAGCCGACATGGGGACATGTGCATGTGCCGCCCATTGACTACCAGGCTATCTCGTATTATGCCGACCCGATCGCTAAGAAACCAAAGGGTGATGGGAAGATAGACCCCGAACTCGAGAAGACCTTCGACAAACTGGGTATTCCTTTGGAGGAGCGCCTTGCCCTGAGTGGCAATACCGCTGTGGATGCCATCATGGACTCTGTCAGTGTGAAGACGACCTTCAAGGAGAAACTGCGTGAGAAGGGTGTCATCTTCTGTTCCATCGGTGATGCCATCAAGGAGCATCCTGACTTGGTACGCGAGTATTTAGGCTCTGTGGTGCCCTATCGTGATAATTTCTTCGCCGCCTTGAACAGTGCGGTATTCTCCGACGGCTCGTTTGTGTATATCCCCAAAGGGGTACGCTGTCCGATGGAGTTGAGCAGTTATTTCCGTATCAATGCCCGTAATACAGGTCAGTTTGAGCGTACCTTGATTATTGCCGATGACGACTCGTATGTCTCATATCTGGAGGGTTGTACAGCCCCGATGCGTGATGAGAACCAATTGCATGCCGCCATCGTGGAGATTATCGTCAAAGACCGTGCGGAAGTGAAGTACTCCACCGTGCAGAACTGGTATCCTGGCGATGAGAACGGCAAGGGCGGTGTCCTCAATCTCGTGACGAAGCGTGGTGACTTGCGCGGTGTCGATTCGAAGTTATCGTGGACACAGGTGGAGACGGGTTCTGCCATCACGTGGAAATATCCCTCTTGTGTCTTACGGGGTGATAACTCACAGGCTGAGTTCTATTCCGTGGCCGTCACGAATAACTATCAGGAGGCAGACACGGGTACGAAGATGATCCACATGGGTAAGAATACCAAGTCGACAATCATCTCGAAAGGTATCTCCGCAGGACATTCGCAGAACTCCTATCGCGGACTCGTCCGTGCCACCTCCAATGCGGATAATGCCCGTAACTATTCTTCCTGTGACTCCCTGTTGTTAGGCTCTGACTGTGGTGCGCATACCTTCCCCTATATGGATGTACATAACGACACGGCGGTCTTTGAGCATGAGGCAACGACGAGTAAGATATCAGAAGACCAGCTCTTCTATTGTAACCAGCGTGGCATTCCCACCGAACAGGCAGTAGGCTTGATCGTCAACGGCTATGCCAAGGAAGTGCTCCAGAAACTCCCCATGGAGTTTGCCGTCGAGGCTCAGAAACTATTAAGTGTATCATTAGAAGGAACTGTAGGATAAAAGATAAAGACTATGTTAAAGAAACTTTTTGGATTTGATCCCTCCACCATGACATTGCGTAAGGAGGTGATTGGTGGCATTACCACCTTTTTGACGATGGCTTATATTTTAGCCGTCAACCCCAGTATTCTCTCCGCTACGGGTATGGATGCTGGTGCTGTGTTTACCACAACATGTATCTCGGCTGTAGTAGCTACCTTGGTGATGGCTATCTACGCCAAGTTGCCTTTTGCCTTGGCACCAGGCATGGGACTGAATGCCTTCTTTGCATTCACCGTCGTACTGACGATGGGATATTCGTGGCAGTTTGCGCTTACCGCCGTGATGATTGAGGGACTTATCTTCATCCTACTGACCGTTACCGGTTTGCGCCAGCACATCGTCAATGCCATTCCTTTGGTGTTGCGTCGTGCCATCAGTCCTGGCATTGGATTGTTTATCGCCTTCGTAGGTCTGAAGGGTGCTGGTATCGTCACCTCGTCAGAATCTACGTTCATCACACTGGGTAATCTGCACGATGTCGCTGTGCTGTTGAGTATCTTTGGTATTTTACTCACGGCAGCCCTTTTGGTAAGAGGTGTGACGGGTGCCTTGCTCATTGGCATCTTGATAACAACGATCGTTGGTATTCCTTTAGGCATAACCAATTATTCTGGTATTATTTCTGTTCCCCCATCTATCAGTCCCATCTTCATGCAGTTTGAGTGGCATAATATTCTCTCGGTAGATATGGTGGTGGTAGTACTTACCTTCCTGTTTATCGATATGTTTGATACCATCGGTACGCTGATTGGTGTATCTAACCGTGCAGGTATGGTGGATGACAACGGCAACGTGAAGAACTTGAATCAGGCCTTTATGGCTGATGCCATCGGTACCACTATCGGTGCTATGCTGGGTACCTCTACAGTAACCACATACGTTGAGAGTGCCTCTGGTGTGAACGTAGGCGGACGCTCAGGATTCACTAGTCTGACTACAGCCATTTGTTTTGCTGTGGCACTGCTCTTCGCTCCTCTGTTCCTGGCTATTCCTGCACAGGCCACTGCTGCGGCACTGATATTGGTGGGTGTGATGATGATGTACGATATCCGCAAGGTTGATTTCTCCAATTATGTAACGGCTATACCTAGTTTTATCTGTATCGTGCTCATGCCGCTGACCTATAGCATCTCTGATGGTATCCTCATGGGTGTGATTTCTTATGTACTGATCCACCTGCTGTCAGGAACGTTCAAAGATAAGGATGAGCGTAACAACATGAACTGGGCCACCATGCTGTTGGCTGCCCTGTTTATCTGCCGCTACGCATTCTTATAAAGCAGACAGAAAAATATGTTAGAAGTTAGAAACTTGCATGCCAAGATTGGCGAGAAAGAGATATTAAAAGGTATCGACCTGGTCATCAACGATGGTGAGACGCATGCCATCATGGGACCAAATGGTTCTGGAAAGAGTACCCTGAGTGCTGTCCTTGTGGGTAATCCGCTTTTTGAGGTAACAGAAGGTGAGGCTTTCTTTAATGGTAAGAACCTGTTAGAGATGAAACCAGAAGACCGTGCTCATGAGGGATTGTTCTTGTCGTTCCAGTATCCTGTAGAGATTCCCGGGGTGTCGATGACGAACTTCATGAAGGCTGCCATCAACGAGAAGCGTAAGTATCAGGGGTTGGAACCGATGAATGCGGCAGAGTTCTTGAAACTGATGCGTGAGAAACGGAAGGTGGTGGAACTTGATTCGAAACTTGCCAATCGTTCTGTCAATGAGGGTTTCAGTGGTGGCGAGAAGAAACGTAACGAGATTTTCCAGATGGCGATGTTGGAGCCGAAACTCTCTATCCTCGACGAGACAGACTCTGGTTTGGATGTCGATGCCATGCGTATCGTCGCAGAGGGTGTCAATAAACTCCAGACCCCTGAGACTTCCTGTATCGTGATTACCCACTATGACCGCCTGTTGGAGATGATTCGTCCGCAGTTTGTCCATGTATTATATAAAGGCAAGATTGTGAAGACGGGTGGTCCTGAACTCGCCAAGCAGATTCAGGAACATGGGTACGATTGGATCAAAGAGGAGATAGGAGAAGAGTAATGGGTAGCGAAAAACAATATATAGAACTGTATGAACAGTGTAGGCAGATGATCTTCGATCATTCGCCTGCATGGATGAATGCCGTTCGTGAGGAGGCTTTCGGGCATTTTAAGTCTGCCGGTTTCCCAAGCAGGAAGGTGGAGCGTTATAAATACACGGACCTGCAAGCCCTTTTCGCCCCTGACTATGGTCTGAACCTCAAACGCCTGGAGATTCCTGTGGACCCCTATAACACCTTCCGTTGTGACGTGCCTAACCTCTCCACGAGTCTTTATTTCGTCGTCAATGATGCGTTCTATAACAAAGTACTACCTCAGGCTCATTTACCTGAGAACGTCATCGTCGGCTCCATCAGGGAGTATAGCGATATCGCTGCCAAGTATTATGCTAAACTGGCTCATACCTCAGACGATGCCGTCACTGCACTCAATACGATGCTGGCACAGGACGGTCTCTTCGTCTATGTCCCCAAGAATGTCAAGGTAGAACGTGCCATCCAGGTCATCAATATCCTTCGCAGTGATGTCGACTTGATGGTTAACCGTCGTGTCCTCATCGTCTTGGAAGAAGGTGCCGAAATAAAAATGCTTTTCTGCGACCATGCCGCTGACGATAGGAAGTTCCTGGCGACACAGGTCATCGAGGCTTTTGTGGGGGAGAATGCTTCCCTCGACCTCTATTGCCTGGAGGAGACACATGCGAAGAACGTACGTGTCAGCAATGTCTATATCGACCAACAGGCGAATAGTCGTGTCAATCACAACGTCATCACCCTGCATAACGGTGTCACGCGCAACAAACTCGACCTTACCCTGTCTGGTGAGGGGGCGGAATGCCAGTGTAACGGTTGTGTGATAGCCGACAAACAACAGCATGTCGATAATAACACGCTCATCACGCATCGTGCCACTCATTGTACGTCGAACGAACTCTATAAGTATGTCCTTGACGATGAGGCGGTAGGTGCCTTTGCAGGACGTGTGTTGGTAGAGCATGGTGCCCAGAAGACGACATCGCAGATGACGAACCAGAACCTCACGGCCACCAAGGAGGCACGGATGTATACTCAGCCGATGCTGGAGATCTATGCCGACGATGTGAAGTGTGCTCACGGCTCAACGGTCGGACAACTTAATGATGCCGCCCTGTTCTATATGCGTCAGCGTGGCATCACGTTGGCAGAAGCCAAGATGCTCCTGCAGAATGCTTTCATCAACGAGGTCGTCGACAAGATGCAGTTAGAGCCTCTCCGTGACCGCCTCCACTATCTCGTCGAGAAACGTTTCCGTGGGGAACTCAACAAATGTGAGGGCTGTAAATTGTGTAAGTAATATGTATGATATCAATCAAATAAGAGCAGATTTCCCCATTTTATCGAGGGAAGTATATGGGAAACCGTTGGTGTATCTCGACAATGCCGCGACAACACAAAAGCCGTTGTGTGTGCTGGATGCCATGCGCGAGGAGTATCTCAACGTGAATGCGAATGTACACCGTGGGGTGCATTACCTGTCACAACAGGCAACAGACTTGCATGAGGCAGCACGTGAGAAGGTGCGTGGGTTTATCAATGCCCGTAAGATCGAGGAGATCGTTTTTACACGGGGCACGACAGAGGCCATCAACCTCGTGGCAAGTTCTTTCTGCGAGTCACAGATGCAGGCAGGTGATGAAGTCCTCGTGACGGACATGGAGCACCACAGCAATATCGTGCCTTGGCAGTTGCAGGCACAGAGACGCGGCATCATCGTGAAGCATCTTCCCATCACCGACGACGGTCGCCTGGACCTCTCAACTCTCAACTCTCAACTCTCAACTCGGACGAAGTTAGTGAGTGTGACGCATGTCAGTAACGTCCTCGGCACGGTGAATCCTGTCGGTGAAATTGTGAAAATCGCTCATCAGCATGGCATTCCCGTCTTGGTGGACGGTGCCCAGAGTGCTCCCCACATGAAGATTGACGTACAGGCGATGGACTGCGACTTCTATGCCTTCAGCGGACATAAGATGTACGGACCGACAGGCATCGGTGTCCTTTACGGTAAAGAGGAATGGCTTGAGAAACTGCCTCCCTATCAGGGCGGTGGTGAGATGATAGACAAGGTGACATGGGAGCGTACCACCTTTGAGCGCCTGCCGTTTAAGTTTGAGGCTGGTACACCCGACTATATCGCCACCCATGGACTCGCCAAGGCGATAGAATATCTCGATTCCATCGGTATGGAGAATATCCAGCAACATGAACAGGAACTCACGCGTTATGCGATGGAACAACTGCAAGCCATTGACGACATGAAAATCTATGGCATCCCTCAGACCTCAGCCATCAGCCATCAGCCATCATCTAGAGACGCCGTCGTGTCTTTCAACGTCGGACAAATCCACCATCTCGACCTCGGCACTTTGCTTGACCGTCTGGGCATTGCCGTCCGTACGGGTCATCATTGTGCACAACCGTTGATGGACCGCCTGAGCATCCCCGGTACTGTTCGTGCTTCTTTTGCCTTGTATAATACGAAAGAGGAGATAGACACCCTCGTGGCAGGCATTCAACGTGTCAGTAAGATGTTTTAAAGATGCTGGCGAGTCACTATTACGAAGGCAAGATAGAGGCAGGCTGCGACGAGGCAGGACGTGGCTGTCTGGCAGGCAGTGTCTATGCTGCTGCCGTTATCTTCCCACCTGACTATCAGAACGAGGAACTGAACGACTCCAAGCAACTCACTGACAAGCGTCGCAAACAACTCCGTGAGATCATTGAGCGTGATGCCGTAGCCTGGGCTGTGGGTATTGTCACTCCCGATGAAATCGATAGAATCAATATCCTCAACGCCTCCATCCTTGCCATGCACCGTGCCCTCGACCAGTTGAAAGTACGTCCCGAGGCCATCATCGTCGACGGCAATCGCTTCAAACCCTACCATGAACCATTAACCCTGAACCCTGAACCAATAATCCTTCCTCACACGACAATTGTCAAGGGCGACGGTAAATACCTCTCTATCGCTGCTGCCTCGATCCTTGCCAAGACCTACCGTGACGACTATATGGATGCGTTGGCAAAGGACTATCCGCAATACGACTGGCTTTCCAATAAAGGCTATCCCACCAAGAAACACCGTGAGGCGATACGCCAGTACGGAATCACCCCATTCCATCGGAAAACATTCAATATGTTAGGCGACGGTCAGTTGTCCTTTGACTTTCAGGAAGAATAACGTGCGATGGTCCTATTAGCAGTCCTCCTCTATTTCTGTTTCCTCTACGGTATCAGTCGCCTGACGAGTCGGAAGGCAGACAACGACACCTTCTACCGTGCCAACCGTCGTGCCCCGTGGTATATGGTCGCTTTCGGCATGATTGGTGCGTCCATCTCAGGTGTCACCTTCGTCTCCGTGCCGGGCATGGTACTCACATCCCAGATGACCTACCTGCAGGTTTGTCTCGGTTTCATCGTGGGTTATGTCGTCGTCGCCTTTGTCTTGCTGCCCCTCTATTATCGGTTGTCACTGACCAGTATCTATGCCTACCTCGGTCAGCGTCTTGGTTGGCAGTCCTATCAGACCGGAGCATGGTTTTTCCTCCTCTCGAAGATGTCAGGCTCCGCCGTAAAATTCTATGTCGTCTGTATGATTCTCCAGCAGTTTGTCTTCGACCCCATGGGCATCCCCTTTCTCGTCAATGTCGTGGGTATGGTACTCCTCGTATGGCTCTATACCCGTCGTGGCGGTATCGGTACACTGGTGTTCACAGACTCCTTCCAGACCCTCTGTCTCTTCACCGCCCTGATCCTCATCATCCTTCAGGTCATCTCCATGATGCACCTGACGATTGGAGAAGCCGTCGATGTCGTGAAAGACAGTGAGATGAGCCGTATCTTCGTCTTCGACGACTGGAAGTCTCCTCATCATTTCTGGAAACAGTTCCTCAGCGGTATCTTCATCGTCGTCGTGATGACTGGTCTCGATCAGGACATGATGCAGAAGAACCTCACCTGCAAGACCCTCCGTGATGCCCAAAAGGACATGTGTTCCTACGGTGTCGCCTTCCTGCCTGCCAACCTCCTCTTCCTCTCCCTCGGCATCCTCCTCGTCACCCTTCTCCATCATCCCTCATCCCTCAGCCTTCATACATCAGACATCATCCATCAGACATCATCCATCAGTCCCGATGCCCTCCTTCCCACCTTCATCCAGTCCACCTCTTCCATCTTCCATCATACATCTTCCATCTTCCATCTCACTTCTTCCATCTTCGTCATCGGCATCCTTGCCGCCTCCTTCTCCAGTGCCGACTCCGCCTTGACCTCCTTGACCACCAGTTATTGTGTCGATATCCGTCAACGACCTGACGACGAACGGCTCCGCAAGCGTACCCATTTGGTGATGTGTCTGGCCTTCGTCCTCTTTATATTATTGTTCCGCACCGTCAACTCCACCTCCTTGATTGATGCCATCTATATTCTGGTCTCCTATACCTACGGTCCCTTGTTAGGTCTCTTCGCCTTCGGCCTGTTCACCAAGTTACAGCCCAATGACCGTCTCACCCCCTATATCTGCATCGCCTCCCCATTGCTCTGCTATGCCCTCGACACTCTCTCCCAACATCTGTGGGCATACCATTTCGGTTATGAGTTACTGATGCTCAATGGTCTCTTCACCTTTGTAGGACTATGGGTTGGGACAAAAAACAAAGACCACGCAGTCACTGCGTAGTCCCTGATTAATAGAACAAAAAAATAATTGATATTGAATAATTCTGAATAAAAATCCTAAACTTTGCTGCAAAATTAGTCGTTTTTCTCCAAACGGACTATCACATTTGAACTCAATACTATCACAAATGTTACAGAAAAATGAAAAACCCGATTTTTTGGAGAAAATATAAGAAAAAGTCGTATCTTTGCCTCTTCAAACAACAAATTTATTAAAATGATGATCAACTTAACAATTCCAGAAGACAATTCTTTGGAGAGTATCAAGAAACGTGAGATGATTATCCGTGATTTCTATCGTGAATGGAAAGAACAGAATCCTTCACAACGGAAATATAATATTGCTCTAAAAGAGTATATTAATATCCGTATGGTTTCTATTGTAGAGACAAGTGAGCATGCAGCAAAGAATTACTTGTCAACATTAGCAGTACTCCAACTTGATGCCATTCTTACAGGAGCCAGAAAAGTGTCAGTACAGAAGACAAAGCCTGGCAACAAGAATCAGAAACCGTTCGAACGCATGATGATTATGGAATACGAACTGGCTTATATCGGCAAAGTAAAGATGACAGTAGGTATCAGGAGAAGGACTCAAGAGAAGGTGCAATATTGTATAACGGCAATCAGAATATAGGAAAAGAAAAAGGCATCCCGTTGTGGATGCCTTAGTTCTTGCCCCTCAATGCGTGAAGGAGGTTTACGCCGAAACGTGATGTTATGCGGGCGGGGACTTCGCACTTCTCATATGCATCGTCCTTTCACGACTTACTTTTCTTGGTGCAAAGATAGTGCAAATCGAACAAAAAACCAAATTTTATTTGAGTTTTTTGAGATGCAGCCTATCTTCGACGAAGTCAAAGTTAAGAACTTTCTTCCAATCTACCAACTATTTCCTCAATTATTTTTCAAAACAGCTTCTTCTATGACAGGCTTTCCACGAAATTTATTTTGAAATATTTGCAACATCCAGAAATAATCTTTATTTTTGCGAATGAAAAACAAACCCGATATGATGAAACAACAATACATAACATTCTTGCTCACCGTGATTATGAGCATGGTAGGAACAAGGGCATTTGCCGACTGGGACACATCTACCAAAATCCAAGTGGATGGCTTGTACTATTATCTGGATAATGAAAATATGCAGGCCGAGGTGACATCTTGGGGCTCAGGGAGGTATATGGGTAATATCGAGATTCCTGTTGATATTGTCTACGAAGGAAAGGTATATAGCGTGACGAGCATTGGTAGTTCTGCGTTCCAGTACTGTATAAATGTAACTTCAGTAACCATTGGTAACAGTGTAGTGAATATTGACCAATCCGCCTTTGAAGGTTGTAGTGGTCTGACCTCGATAGAGATTCCAAATAGTGTGACGTACATTGGTTATATGACTTTTTCTGGATGCAGTCGCCTTACCTCTATCACGATCCCTAACAGTGTGACGTACATTGGAGTGAAGGCGTTCACCAGTTGTTCTAATCTTACCTCTATGATAGTAGAATCAGGAAACATCCGATATGATTCTCGAGAAAATTGTAATGCCATTATTGAAACTAGCACCAATAAACTGATAAGCGGCTGTAAAAACAGCTTTATTCCAAATAGCGTGGCGAGTATTGGCAATAATGCTTTTGACGGTTGTTCAGGTCTTACCTCCATTAATATTCCAAACAGTGTAACGAGTATTGGCATGAGTGCCTTCCAAGGCTGTTCTGGTCTGACATCGGTTACTATCCCAAACAGCGTGACAAGAATTAGAAATCGTACATTTTCTGGTTGTTCAGACTTAGCCTCCGTTAATCTCCCCAACAGTGTGACCAGCATTGAAGCGAATGCCTTCTATGGCTGTTCCGATCTGTTTTCTGTCACCATCCCTAATAGCGTAACAAGCATTGACAACGGAGCTTTCCAAAGTTGCCCTCACCTGACCTCTGTCACTTTGAAATCTAATGCTATTGTCTCAAAGGAATATTCAGGGTCCAATAATATGAAAAATATATTTGGCAATCAAGTGAAAAACTATATTATAGGTGATGACGTGACGAGTATTGGTGGTTATGCTTTCTATGGTTGTACTAGACTTACCTCCGTCATCATTGGCAACAACGTGGCGAGTATTGGTAATAATGCTTTCCAAGATTGCTCTTACCTTGCCTCCGTCATCATTAGCAACAACGTGGCGAGTATTGGTAATAATGCTTTCCAAGATTGCTCTTACCTTACCTCAGTCACTTTGAATTCTAATACTATTATCTCAAAGGCATATACAGAGTCCAACAATATGAAAAATATATTTGGCAATCAAGTGAAAAACTATATTATAGGTGATGACGTGACGAGTATTGGTGATAATGTTTTTTATAGTTGTACTAGCCTTACCTCCGTTACTATCTCTAATAGTGTGAAGAGTATTGGCAGTAGTGCTTTTTCTAGCTGTTCTCACCTTACCACTGTCACTATGGGCAACAGCGTGACACATATTGACAATTATGCTTTTGAAAATTGTACTGGCCTTACAAAGGTAATTGCCAGTGACATTGCCGCATGGTGTAGAATTTATTTCGCCAATTCTTTATCCAATCCGTTGTATTTCGCTCGTCATCTATATAGTGATGAAAGTATAGAAATTAAAGATTTGGTTATTCCCAATAGCATAACATATATTGGCAATTATATTTTCTATAACTGCGAAGGCCTTACCTCCCTTACTATCCCTAATAGTGTGACGAGCATTGGATATAGTGCTTTCAGAGGATGCTCTAAGCTTACCTCCGTCACCATACCTAATGACATGACAAGAGTAGAAGGCTTTGCTTTCGTGGGCTGTACTAGCCTTACCTCCGTCACCTTGAATTCTAATGCTGTAGCCTCAAAAGCATACACTTATTCTGACAATTTTAAAAATATTTTTGGTGAACAAGTAACAGAATATGTTATAGGTGATGACGTAACGAGTATTGGTGATAATGCTTTCTATGGTTGCACAGACCTTGCCTCCGTCACCATCGGCAGAGGCGTGACTAGTATTGGCTATATGACTTTCTATGGTTGTAGTGGCCTTACCTCCGTTAACATCCCAGATAATGTGACGACAATAAGCGATTATGCCTTTCGAGATTGCTCTGGTCTTGAGTTTCTCACCATTGGTAACGGTATGACGAGTTATGGCAATTCCGCTTTCTATTGCTCTAAACTTGTCTCCGTCACGGTGTTTAATCCAACTCCAGTTGCAATTACACAAAATGTGTTCACAAACCGAAAGAATGCAACATTGTATGTACCAAAAGGAAGCAAGAGTGCCTATGAGGTTGCTGATTATTGGAAGGAGTTCAAGGAGATTGTGGAAATTGATGATATCATCCCCGGCGATGCCAACAAAGACAAACAGGTGAATGTGACGGACATCGTGGCAATGGTGAACTATATCATGAACAAGCCGTCTACAGACTTTGACTTCGACGCTGCTGATGTGAACGAGGATGGTGAAGTGAACGTCACGGACATCGTGGCGACGGTGAATATCATCATGAAAGGTGATAATTAATAAGAAGAGGCTCTGGATTCAGTCAAAACTCTTTCTCGTTTGTCCAGTAAAAAGCAATAATCGTTTTTCATCTTCTCTGGTAGGAATGATTGGCTGATGAGGTTTTTCCATTGGGGAATGCAAGCCCTCATTCGTTCTATCATCTTCTCTGCTATGGCAGTAGAAATACCACTCTGTGTGAAAGCGGTCATGAAGGTGTTGTAGTTGAAACCACTTTTTCCGCCACCTACAGAAAAGCTCATCGCCATTTCCTCGGTATCAGCAGGGTCTGCCAGTAGTACTGCCAGCAAATCATATGCAGGTGACAGGACATACTCCCCATCCCCATTGTCTATCAGGGAAAAGTTCTTACAATGCATATCGGAATTGCCTGTCATCCATGAGAAGAGTACCACCTCCCAAAAGCGTTGGACGTCAAGCATCGGTGCCGACGAGTACTTCTTGATGGTTTCTGCCAACTGTTGGTAAGTTCCATAGTATTTATGCTCTGTGAGGCGATTGGTAAGCTGGCACATATCCAACATCGAAATCTTTGTGCCTTTCTTTCCACGATCCATTCTGAGGGTCAGATAGCCTAACTCTCCATCGGCAAGTCGTATGAGCGTATGGCGAGCAGTGCGGATATGTGCGACATCAGCCATTTTCATCGTAAGGTCTTCCAACTCGGGAAGATGGGGATATTTTGCACTTTGTGGCTTGAAGATGTACTTACCCCAAAGACCGACGATGGTAAATTTAGAGGGCTCATTCTTGCCTCCACGGTTTACGTCAAGCGACATCTTGGCCTGCACACCAGTAACAGAAGCACTGGTACGAATCACTTGCCGTGCCAGTTCAGACATGTTGTCTCGCGTATAGGGCAGTAGAGGTACTGTCTCGCTGCCGAAAAACTTACGGGCGCAACTGGGATGGAAATCCACCTGTCCTTCTTCTAATTCCTGATAACAATAAAGACACTTACTCATGGTTTAATGGTATTATGCTGATATTTCCAATACAGTCTTTACAACAAGCCATCAAGAGAGACATCCTGTCTCGTGGATCAATCTTCCATGATGTAGATGCAATATCCAAGAGCCACCCTTCTGGAATGAGTCCGTCGAAGACAGGAAACATCATTTCTTTATCGTACTGTTCTTTTGTCAGGGGCATCGTAGGACTTACGGGCACAGCCTCCTGACGGGTCAGATACGCCTCATCGTAGGAGAAATGAAAACCTTCCTCATCTTCTGTAAGAATACCACAGAAAATATCATTTACGTAGATTCCTGCCTGTTTCATACAATATCAGTCTTTACGGGTCCTAGACATTCTCCAAACAAGGCAAGAACGTCATTTACCTTATCCATTCTCAATGTCTGTTTTCCTTGTTCGAGGTCTCTTACGAACCTAAGTCCCACCCCGGCCCTCTCTGCTAACTCTACCTGAGAAATGCCGTTCTTCTTCCGTTTTTGTTTAATATGTTCCGATAAAGTCATAACTATTTTATACCTTAACGGGTACAAAGATACAAGTTTTTTATGAACAATATACTAAAACGGGTATAATTTTATGTGTTTTAGCACAAATTATACCCGATATAGTATAAAATCGTTACACTAATCACTTCTCTGCAAACTGTCGGAAGTAGTTCAGGCAGACATCACGCCATTCCTTGGCATTCTCCACCTGAGTCTTCAACCGCTCGTCGACCTCGCGCCAGCGCTGGTCGTCGACATAGGCGCGCATCTTGTTATGCCACAGGTTCTGGTACGTCTCCGTCATGATGACACCCTGGTTGTAATGGTACTGCAGCGACTCCCAGAGCGTGGACCCGTCTTTCATCTTATAGTCCCACGGCAGATGGTGGAACCAGAGTAAGAGGTTCTCAGGACACGTCTCTAACTTGTCATACTGACTGGCATAAGGCTCGCGGTACTGGCCCACGGCATTCGTACCCGTCGAGGAACGGTCGAAGCCCACACCGTCCTTGTCTGCCTTGTGGTAGTAGACAGGGCACCACTCCAACGGATACTCCGCCTTGAAACCGTCAGGCTCGGGACCGTAGTGGTGGTCGAACTTGAAGATATGGTGCAGACCCAGCGGCATCATATAGCTGACACACGCCTCACGGCTCTCCTCCATGACCGTGGACATCAGGAACACGAAGTTCTCGTCGATATTGAAAGTCTGCTCCAGCCACTCCCTGGCAATCTTCTCCGACGACAGAGAAGGATTCCATGCCAGTCGTCCGAAGGCATACCAGTTCGCCTGTGAGAAATGATGTCCGCACCAGTTCGCATCCTTGCCGATATTGGCGACACCGGCGATGCCCGCCAGCCAGTCCGGTTCGATATACTCGAAGAACTCCTTCCACATCGGGGCGAGGTATACCAGGTGCTTGGACTGTCCCAGGTACTCCTGTGTGATCTGCAGCTCCACCATGTTAGGTGTCTCACGGATCTGGTCGAAGACAGGACTGTACGGCTCACGGGGCTGGAAGTCCAGGGGACCGTTCTTCGTCTGCAGGATGACATTCTTATGGAACTTGCCGTCCAGCGGCTGGAACTCCGATACCGCCTGTTTGACACGGTCCTCCCCCTTGTGGTTAGCCCCATAGACGAAGCAGCGCCACATCACGATGCCGTTGAAAGGCTCCAGGGCATCCGCCAGCATATTGGCACCGTCGGCATGCGAGCGGTTATAGTCGCCCGGTCCCGGTTGTCCCTCACTGTTCGCCTTCACCAGGAAGCCCCCGAAGTCAGGGATGAGCCTGTATATCTCCTTAGCCTTCTTCTTCCACCATGCCCGTACACTCGCATCCTTCGGGTCAGCCGTCTTCGTCTGTCCCAGCGCCATCGGTGTGGCGAAGTTGATGGAGAGGTAGACGCGGATGCCGTAGGGTCGCAGGATATCCGCTATCTTCTTCACCTCGCGCAGATATTCCTTTGTGAGCATCTTAGGCGATGCATTCACATTGTTCAGTACCGAGCCGTTGATACCGATGGACGCATTGGCACGAGCATAGTCACGTATCAGTTGTTCGTCGAGGTGGAACCACTCGAAGATACTCTCCCCCGCATAGCCCCTTTCGATGGTCCCGTCCAGGTTATCCCAGTGGTTGAGCAGTCTCAGTTTGAATTTCGGACGTTGTGTCTCCTTGATCATCGGCATGTCCGTCGCCTGCAGTCGCAGCGCCTCGTATGCCCCATAGAGCAGTCCTATATCATGATGAGCCGTTATCACCAGCAGTTCGTCGGAGCCGTCGAGGGTGAATCCCTCGTCGTCGGGCAGGGTAGGGTCTATGCGCAGCATGACGCGGTCCCCCTGGAAGTAGTTCTCCAGTTCCTCCTTGGCGATGTCGATGGTCTTTGATCCCGTAGGTGCCTCCACCTGTGCCGTTTTGACGGCATCATACCTCATCCATAGCCGGTGTCCGTCCTCCGCCAGTGCCACAGCAGCCAGCGCAACGGAGAAGATGGTAAATACTATTTTTTTCATATAGCGAGTTTTTGATTATTAATTTCCTTGTTTTCTTCTAGAAAAGTGGTCGGTGATACTCCGAAATGTTTCTTGAATATCATGGAGAAATGGCTCTGACTATTGAATCCGACCGTATATGCCACCTGCGAGACGCTAACTTTTTTCTCCTTGATGAGTCGTGCCGCTTGTTCAAGGCGTATGTTCCGCAGGAATTCGCTGGCATTGAAGCCTGTCAGTCGCTTGATGGTCCGATACAGGTGTGTTCTGCTCATACCGACATTTTCTGCCAGTTGCTCAATATTAAAATCAGCATCTGACAGATTCTCACGGATGCAAAGCATCACTTTCTCCATCATGGCATCATCATTCCCCTTTACTTGTAAGACTCCCTCTTTGTCTTTTTGTACTTGCATTTCAGTGTACTTTCCCTTCAGACGGTGTGTGTTGTCAACCAGGTTATCTATTTGGACATGTAGTTCCTCCATGGAGAATGGTTTGGCAAGGAAGGCATTCGCCCCTTTCTTCAGACCTTCTAGGCGGAACGCAACTTCCGACTTGGAAGTCAGCAGAATCACGGGGATGTCACTGATGTTCATATTTGACTTGATATTTTTTAGCATGGTGATACCGTCCATCTCAGGCATCATGACATCCGAGACGACTAGGTCGTAGGGTTTGGTCAGCAACAGTTTCAACGCCTCCCGACCGTTGGGTGCATAGTCGAACTTATACCAGTCGCATAGTTCGTGCATGATATACGTCGCGATTTCAGGATCGTCATCCACTATCAGTATTTTGAAATTACGAGTCGCCTGTTTCTTCTCTCCTGGAGTCTTGTTAATCTTCTTGTTTTCTTCCATCTCCTCTGGTTTAAGGTGTCTGTTACCCATGGGAAGCTGTATTGTCAGGATAGCTCCAGTCTGACCGTCGCTACGGTTGGCGGCACTGATTTTTCCTCCGTGCATCTCCGTCAGAGCACGGCACAGGTTCAGTCCGATGCCTGTTCCGCAGACAGGCAAGCCCTTTGGGCTCCTGCCTTGGTAGAAGCGTTTAAAGAAAAGTTCCGTCTTGGCGTCCTCAAAGCCAGTGCCATTGTCAATGACCTCGATGGTAGCAAAGTGTTTCTTTGGGGGATGGCTCAGGCGGACAGTAATCTCTCCGTAGTCAGTTGTAAACTTAAAGGCATTCGATAGTAGGTTGTCAATAATCTTGTCAAATTGGATATGGTCTATCCAGGCAGAGACGGGCTCGTCAGGACATTCATAGCGGTAGATGATATGTCGTTGCAGAGCATGATACTCATAGAGTTTCCAGATGCCTCGGATAAACTCGTTCAAATTTGTCTTGGTACACGATAATTTCATCTTGTGCTTGTCAATTTTCCGTTCGTCTAGAATTTGGTTGACGAGTAGCATCAACCGTTTCGCACTCTTGTCGATGGTGTTCAGGTATGTCTGCACCACAGGGTCATGGATTCGTTGTTTCAGTTTCTCAAGTGGTCCCATGATCAGTGTCAGGGGAGAGCGGATATCGTGTGTTGCATTGATGAGGAACTGCATCTTATTCTCTTCCAAGTTACGTCGTCGTTGGCGGTCAATATTAAACAGGATGAGTAAGAGGAAACCTGCTGCGACAGTACCGTAGAAGAGGTATGCCCACCAGGACTTATACCATGGTTTCAGAATGGTGATATGCAGTATATGGGAGCTTTTGCTATAGATACCATTGCTGGTAGCCCTGACCTCTACCGTATATTGTCCGGGAGGCAGTTGTGTGAAGGTAATCTGATTGCCTCCCTCATGGGTCTGCATCCATGTCTTACCACCGTTAATCCGGTACTGGAAGGCAATATTATCCGTGTTCTGGTAGTCGAGTAGTGAGAACTCCAACGTAAAGGTATTGTCATTAAAGACTAACTGGAAATCCTCCTCCATCGGATTCAGGGAGCTCCCGTTACAGAAGAAGCGTGTCAGAAAGACTTTGCCCAGTTGTTGTGTCTGCTTGTTAATGTCATGTGGCAGGAATGTCGTGATACCATCTGCCGTTCCAAAGAATACCTTATCATTCTCCAGATGCAGGGAAGCCCCGAGGATATATTCCTTGGTCGTCAGCCCGTTTCCTCCGACATAGCCCAATATCTGCTTTTGTTTGTCGGCATAATGCCAGATGCCGTTAGTGGTAGAAATCCACACATCCCCTTGGTTATCCTTGACCATCGAACATATCATTTTGTCCGTGAGAGGTCTGGCATGGGCATCTTCCGTCATTTGATACCTCTTCCAGTCATAGCGGTACAGTCCGGCCTCCGTCCCGATGAGCATATCTCCGTCTTTCGTCTCACAAACCGCATAGCACTGGAGTCCCTTGAGTAGCGTGTTCCTTCCCCGTCCGTTGAAGACAAACCCTTGTGGATTCATCATGGCAATACCGTTTGTCGTACAAATCCAGAGCATCCCGCGGGAGTCAAAGGTCATCGCCTTAATCCAGTCGTTACACAGACAACCACCGCTTCGGTCGGTCTGTTGCATACTGAACATCTGTATCTCACGGGTGTTGGTATCATAGACGCACAGGCCCATGCCGAAGACACAGATATAGAGCCGCCCTTGTCCGTCATCCACCATACAATTCAGTCCTCGTCCGTCAAAGGTTCTCTCCATGACGGCTCTGCCCGTCTTCGGATAGAAGCGGTACAGTGTGTTTTCCGTTGTTAACCAATATTTTCCGTTCCTGTCACGGTATATAATCCGTGTTCCGGCAGGAGAGATAGGATGTCCGATGATACGTCCTGTATGATCGAGTCGGTAGATACCGTTATTCTGTACCGTACACCAGATATCGTCTCCTTCTCCAGCCACGATGGATGTCACGTTTCCATCCGTCACATAATGTTGGTCGGAGAAACTCCATGAGTTGAAGGAAGCCTCCTGTTTTGGAATCATGATCAGTCCCTTGTTATAGCAAGCTGCCCATAGGTTCTGGTCTTTGTCCTCCATGACATCCACCACATTGGCAGAGTTGAGGTCAATCTTAGTATTGGTATCCCCAATGTATTGCAGTGTGCGTTCCCCCTTGGGAATCACCATCAGTCCACAGCCAGCAGTCACGATATAGATATTCCCCTGTCGGTCGACACAAGCTTTCCTGATACTGACATTACGGTCTAGGAGGGAGAGGTCAAAGTCTGCCTTTTGCAACTCCCCTGTCCGGTAGCTATAACTCATCATTCCATACAGACAGACTATCAGCATCTTTTCCTCGGAGTATTCGATGTATTTCAAGGGATGTCCGCAGATAGTCTGATAGTCGCGTATGCTGACAGGTTTCTTGTCCTTAACAGAGAAGCGCGTGATGGTGGGAAGATGACTGCTGCGCCACAGGTTCCCCTGTCTATCAATATGGATGCGACTGCAGAAGTCGTCGAGATTCCTTTTGCAGAAAGCATCCTCATAGAGGATATGGTGACTGCCTTTCCGAAGGGAGAAAAGTCCGTATCCTGCCGTCCCGAAGAGCAAGTCGCCCTCTGGTGTCTGACAGACGGAACTGACACGTGGATGGCGGTTGTCAGGGAAGGTGTAGCGTATGAAATTGTCATGCTCGTAGTCATAGCGTGATAATCCCTTGGAACATCCGACCCAGAGTCGTCCCTCCCGATCCACGAAAAGAGAGGCAATCTCGTTGTTGGAAATTGTCATGGAGTCCTTTCTGCTATGATGATAGGCAGTATAACGGTATCCGTCAAACTTATTCAGACCATATTCCGTTCCAATCCAAATATAGCCATACCTATCTTGACAGATACACGTTATCAAACCACTCGACAACTTGTCGGGAGTGAAGAGATGACCTGTTCCCGCTTTACATGGGGCAGTGATAAGCAGACTTGCAGTCAGTAGTAGTTGAAATAAGTGTCTCACATTATAGTTGTTGCTGCTGCAAAATTACTGCAAATCAAACAAAGGACAAAATAATTTCTACTATTTCCGTAATATTTCCAGCTTAACTTTCGGTGCTAAAGCATTATTAACTTTTTCCGTGTACTCTGTGAGGGTGGCAACGGCAGTTCCTCGGATGTCACGGCTGGAGGCACCAATCTCGAAGGTGTATTGTCCTGCCTCGGTAATCCAACGGCTGTTAGCCTCGTCGAAGGATGCCAGGTCGCGTTTCGCCATCTGGATAGTCAGCGTCTGACTCTCACCGGGTTTCAGTTCACGGGTCTTGGCAAAGCCCTTCAGTTCGTGGGTGGGCTTCTCCAGTTGTCCCTTCGGTGCAGCGACATAGACCTGTGCGGTCTCCTTACCAGCCACCTCACCGGTGTTCTTGACGGTGATGCTGACGGTGATATTGTCACCGCTGACCTTCACGGCAGGCTTGCTATACTCGAAGGTGGTGTAGCTGAGTCCGTAGCCGAAGGGGTAGGCGACGTTCTTGTCGAAGCTGTCGAAGAAGCGATAACCCACGTAGATATCCTCGTCGTGGTTGGTATAGTCATAGCCGGGAGCCTCTCCCACATAACTCTTGGTCACCTGATAGGTGTAGAAGTCCATGGTACCGGGGAAGTTCTTCGTAGAGGGATGGTCTGTGGCTGCCAGCGGCCATGTCATGGTGAGCTTGCCCGAAGGATTGACCTTACCTGTCAGCAGGTCGGCAATGGAGTTACCGCCTTCCATTCCGGGCTGCCAGGCACACAGGATGGCATCGGGATAGCTGCTCCAGGATGCCGTCTCGATGACGGAGCCGGAGTTGATGATGACGACGACGGGTTTGCCTGCTGCATGGAAGGCATTGCAGACATCGACGATGAGGGCGCGCTCCTCAGGGACGAGGTTGAACTCGGTTTCGATGTCACGGTCGATGCCCTCACCAGCCTGACGACCGATGGTGATGATGGCGGCATCGGCACCCCCCACTTCCTTGTCGATGGCGATGGGTGAGATGCCGATCTCAGGATATTTCTGCTGTCCCATCCTCTCGGTCTGGAACCACTTGGCAGGATGTCGCTCTGCCTGGAACTTCACCCGTGCATAGGCGATGTACTTACGGTAGATGTCGGTCAGGGTCTCACTCGACTTGATGCCTGCATTCTCCAAGCCCTGGAGCATATCGACGACATAGGGCGGATGGACGCAACCGGAGCCTGTACCACCGGAGAGGAAGTCGTAGGAGTTCTCACCGAAGAGGGCGACGGTTTTGATGGCTGATGGCTGAGGGCTGATGGCTGAGGGGCAGTTCCAGGGGAGTGTGCCGTTGTTCTTCAGCATGACGATACCCTCGGCGGCACTTTGGCGCGTGATGGCGGCATGTGCCTTGAAGTCGGGGTTGTTAGAGGCAGGATAGTGGTGGAAGCTCGGTGTCTTCACGATATATTCCAGCATGCGGCGCACGTTACGGTCGACATCGGCGATATCGAGTTTACCACTCTTCACACCCTCGATGATCTCCTGAACCTGTGCAGGCTGTCCCGGTTCCATGAGGTCATTGCCTGCCTGTACTTCCGTGATGGTGGGCAGTCCTTTGCGGATGCCGATCCAGTCGGTCATCACAATACCCTTATAGCCCCAGTCCTCACGCAGGATGCTGGTCAACAGGTCGCGGTTACCCATGGAGAACTGTCCGTTGACCTTGTTATAGGATGCCATGATGGTCCAGGGGTCACTCTCGCGGACGGCAATCTCGAAGCCGCGTAGATAGAGTTCACGGGCAGCGCGTTGACTGACACGTTCATCGACACTGGTACGGTCGGTCTCTTGGGAGTTGACGGCAAAGTGCTTGGCGGAGACACCAGCGCCCTGGCTCTGTACACCCTTGATATAGGCGGCGGCAATCTTTCCCGTGAGCAACGGATCTTCGGAATAATACTCGAAGTTACGTCCGCAGAGAGGGTTACGGTGCAGGTTCATGCCAGGACCCAGGATGACGTCACAACGGTATTCCTTGGTCTCGTTACCGATGGCCTCACCGACCTTGCTCACCAGTTCGGTGTTCCACGTAGATGCCAGACAAGAGCCGATCGGGAAGGCGGTGGCATAGTAGGTCTTGTCAGTACCCTTACGCGTCGGGTCGATGCGTACACCGGCAGGACCGTCTGTCAATACGGTGGCAGGGATTCCCAGGCGCGGGATGGCAGGAGAGGTTCCTGCGGCACCAGCCACGAGGTCGGCTTCACCGCCTACTACGGCTTGGTCGCCAAAGAAGGTGTTAGCACCGCCAACCAGTAGTTTGGCTTTCTCTTCAAGGGTCATTGCCTTGATGACTTCGTCGATATTGTCTGCACGAAGCTGGGGTTGGGCATTTACTGTTGTCATAGTCATAGTGGCGATCATGCCAATGAGGATAAATCGTTTTGTTTTCATATCGTGAATTGTTTTCGGTTAGTCATAAGCTTTTTTGTTATGTTGATGTTACAAAGATAGTATTTTTATGGAATACGACAACAATGTGGCATGGAGTTTTCACCTTTTTTATCATAATTCTCTGTATCTCTGTATCTTTGTGTTCAAAAGATTTCGTACCTTTGCATCCGAAAATAGAGTAACATTTAAATAGGTAAAAGACAATGGCAAAGAAAGCATTATTGATGATTCTCGACGGATGGGGAATCGGTAAGCATGGTAAGGGTGACGTTATCTTCAACACACCGACACCTTACCTCGATTTGTTAACAGCAACTTCTGCTCACTCACAGTTACAGGCCTCCGGCGAGGATGTCGGTCTGCCCGACGGACAGATGGGTAACTCTGAGGTGGGTCACCTCAATATCGGTGCAGGACGCATCGTCTATCAGGACTTGGTGAAGATCAACCGTGCCTGCAAGGACGGCTCTATCATGGAGAATCCGCAGGTGAAGGCCGCCTATACATACGCCAAGGAGAATAACAAGAAACTGCACTTGATGGGTCTGACCTCCGACGGTGGTGTACACTCTTCTCTGGACCATCTCTTCAAGCTCATCGAGATCGGTAAGGCCTACGGTCTGAAGAACCAGGTGTTTGTACATTGCTATATGGACGGTCGTGACACCGACCCCCACTCTGGTATCGGCTTTATCCGTCAGGTTAGCGAAGTCTGCGCTGCCAATGATGCCGCCATCGCCAGTATCGTCGGTCGTTTTTATGCCATGGACCGCGACAAGCGTTGGGAGCGTGTGAAGGAAGGCTATGACCTCATCGTGAAGGGTACTGGTAAGCAGGCTACGGATATGGTGAAGGCCATGGAAGAGAGCTATGAGGAGGGCGTGACGGACGAGTTCATCAAACCGATCCACAATGCCAGCGTCAACGGTTGTATCGAAGAGGGTGATGTCGTTATCTTCATCAACTTCCGCAACGACCGTGCCAAGGAGATGACGATAGCACTGACTCAGGAGGATATGCCGGAGCAAGGTATGAAGACCATCCCCGGACTGCAGTACTACTGCATGACTCCCTACGATGCCAACTTCAAGGGTGTCCACATCCTCTTCCCCAAGGAGAACGTGGAGGATACCTTAGGCGAATACTTGAGCAAGCAAGGCAAGAAACAGTTGCATACTGCCGAGACCGAGAAATATGCACACGTGACCTTCTTCTTCAACGGTGGTCGTGAGGCTCCCTACGAGGGTGAGGACCGTATCCTGGTTCCTTCTCCGAAGGTGGCTACCTACGACCTGAAGCCTGAGATGAGTGCTTATGAGGTCAAGGACAAGCTCGTCGCCGCCATCAATGAGAACAAGTACGACTTCATCGTCGTCAACTTCGCCAATGGTGACATGGTAGGACATACGGGTGTCTATAACGCCATTGCCAAGGCTGTATGGGCTGTCGACAATTGTGTGAAGGCTGTCATCGAGGCTGCCAAGGCTAATGACTACGAGGCGATCATCATTGCCGACCACGGTAATGCCGATAACGCCATCAACGCCGACGGCACTCCCAATACCGCTCACTCCCTGAACCCCGTTCCGTTCATCTATGTGACCAACAACAACAGTGCTACTGTGAAGGACGGTCGTCTTGCCGACGTAGCTCCCTCTATCCTCCATATCATGGGCTTGGAGCAACCTGCAGACATGACGGGTGAGTGCTTGATTTCGGACAATTAAGTTTCTCCGATAAATATTCATAAAAAAGGTCGATAATAATTCGACCTTTTTTTGTTACCTTATTCCTCATTCCTGGTTTTAAGTTAAAAACATCAAAAATCCGCACAACCTTCACAGATCATGCGGATTCATTTATGTCACTCACCTGTCCCCTGACATATTTTCTTCTTTTAACAAACAAGGTTAAACTGTGTTAAAATGAGGGGGGTAAATGCTAATTTCATAAATAAGTTGTAACTTTGCTCGCACCAACACAAAAATATGGACAAATTACCCTATAGAGAGTTCCTGGCGATGATACTGGAGAAGACCCGCGAGGCGGACATCCCGTATTCTGGCGCTTTCGAGTTGACACCGCTGTGCAACCTCGACTGCAAAATGTGCTATGTGCATCTGCAGGACCCGTCGGTAAAGCATCAGATGCTCTCTGGGGAACAATGGATTTCCCTTATCCAACAGGCCATCGACGCGGGCATGATGGAAGCACTACTGACGGGCGGCGAGGCCATGACGCACCCAGCCTTTTGGGACATCTATATGTACCTGATCAACCATGGCATAACTACCCGCGTCAAGACCAACGGCATTCTGCTCAACGAGGAGGCCATCAAAAAGTTTCAGGAATATCCGCCGTTCAAACTCGACATCTCCCTTTATGGCTGCGACAGCGAGTCGTATGTGGCGGTTACGGGCGTGGATGCTTATGAGCAGGTGGTCAGGCATATCCGGATAGCCATCGATGCGGGGTTGCATATTCAGATTATGATAACCCCCAGCAGTTATATGTCGCCTTGGACGGAGCGGGTGATGGAGCTGGCCCGGTCTTTTTATGTCAGCGTGCTGGTCAACGATACGCTTATTGAGCCCAATGTGAATACGGGAAGGCATAAAGCCGATTTTGACATAAGCCTTGAAGAAGATCTGAGAATCAAAGAAAGGAGAAAGGAACTTTTCTCGGCTGGATATTCTACCGGTGATCATGAGTTCTTTATGAAGCGGAGGAATCGCCCCATGCTTTCTGACAAGGGCTTGTATTGTGATGCCGGGCGTACGGGCTTTGCCATCAACTGGGATGGTGTCATGGTGCCCTGCTTATCGTTCCCAAGGGATGTGGTCTGTGGCTATCCTTTGCGGGATGGATTCCCTCAAGCTTGGGGCGAGGTTAACGAAGGGGTGAAGAACTACGAGGTGCCCAAGGCGTGCCATAGTTGCGAACTGAACACTCATTGCCATTACTGTCCGATGCATCACCAGAAGATGGCAGCCCAGCATCTGTGCGATCCAGATTATTGCAATTTTTTGAAAGGAAGATACAAGGCCGTAAAAAAGACAAGAAACGAAGAATAATCGACTAGTTTTGATAACGAACATAAAAAAACTGATATGGAAAAAGAAACGAAAAAAAAGACCTACGAGGAGCCTACCGTTCAGAAGGTAGAGTTTGATTTCAAGACCAGAATTGCTGCATCAGGGTGTATTTATAGTGGAGAGCTTTGTGAAGACAAAGGCGGCCCCTTATACTGGGACTAAATGAGCGAACTACAATTGAACAAGGATTTCGTGCTTCGCAAGGTGTGCGGCTTGAATGTCGTCATGCCTACGGGAGCTAATGTCAAGGACTTTGGAGGTGCACTGAATCTTAACGATACCGCTGCGCTGATTTTCGAACAACTGCAGGCGGGCAAGACCGCCGAAGAAGCAGCTGCTGCCCTTGTGGCCGAGTATGACGTGAAGCCCGAGAAGGCCCTTGCTGACGTGCAGAAAACCATCGACTCGCTGCGGGAGGCAGGCGTGGTGGCCTGACCTCCGCCAGCGAGACACGATGGAGAAGATATCGCTGACCGTAGAGCAATGGGTAGCGCTGCTGGAGCAGTCGCCTGAAGGAGCGGGACAGATTCCCGTATGGTTTCAGGTGACAGGGTGCAGTATGCTGCCGTTTGTCCGTCCCTTCCGCGACGACGTGATGATTGTTGCGGTCAAGGAAGAGGAACTGAAGGTGGGCGACATCGTACTGTTCCCTGGCAAATACAATGGCGGTGACTATTGTCTGCATCGTCTCTATCGGATAGAGGGTGACCGCGTGCAGACCTTCGGCGACGGCAACCCGCATCCCGACCATTGGCAACCCAAATCACAAATCTTAGGCAAGGCTTTGCTCATCAAGCGCGGGCGGCTCACCATCGACTGCGAATCACCCCGATGGGTGAAGCGTTTCCGCCTCTGGAACTCATTGTTGCTCCTGCGCCCCGTTCTGCTGTTACCATTCAGGGTGATGAACAAACTGCATCGTTTATTCCCTAGATTGTTTTAGTCCATGAAAGCCTATTACTTCGCCAATTATCGCCTGCTGGTGGATGATGCCATCAGTCAGAGCGACCGTATGGAATACCTTGCTGGCTTCAGTAAGGTGATGTCTGCCACGCATACCTTTACCCTTCACTTGGGCGATGAGGCATTGCTGGAGAGCAAAATGGCAGAGGCAACCAAATGTCCCATCGTTTGCACGACAGACCGTTTTAATATCCACGACACGCAGGATTCTTGGTCTTTCGTCTCGCGGATGGATGAGGAAAGCGTCAAGATTCGTGGCAAGTACGTGCTGACCTGTGTCAGAGACTATAGCAAGATGACGCTTTACATCTCCCGACAACCTTACTATGAAGAAAGAATCCAAAGATGGATAATGCCAGGCTTTCCTATGTCCTCTGCCATCCGTGCCGCTTGTGAGGCAGGCATGACGATGCGCGACGGAATGCCCCTGCACGCAGCTCTGATAGAGAAAGACGGTTATGGCGTGGTGTTCCTCGGTCCCTCGGGCATGGGCAAATCGACACAGGCCAAGCTGTGGGTGGAGCATCAGGGTGCCGACTTCATCATCGGCGACCGCCCAGGCCTTCGCCGCATCGATGGCCAATGGATAGGCTTCGGCATGCCGTGGGACGGCAAGGATGGTATCAGGCAGCAGAAGCAGGTGCCCATCCGTGCGCTCATCTCCCTGGAACAGGCCCCCGAGAACAGCATCCGCCGCCTCACGAAGCAGGAGGCGATGATTGTATTGCTCAACCAGGTGATGATGCCCATGTGGGACGATGCTGCTATGGCGTTGCTCACCCCCCTGATGGGCCAGCTCGCCACTGAGATACCCTTCTATAATCTGAAGAACCTGCCCAACAAGGAGGCGACAGAGTTGACCCGCGAGACTATCTGTGAAACATGTTCATCCGAAAGTAGACCCATAGTATGATGACGAAACATTACAAGGTAGCGGGACATACGTTTGCCGTAAGCAGTCAAGCTGTTTTTTTTGAGCTGATGGGAAACTATGAACCATTTGAATGCGAGGGCGGTGAGCCGTTGTTCTCGTTGACAGTAGAATGTGGTGTAGTACCCGAATATACCGAAGAGTATCGGCAGGAGAGCTATGACGAGGGTGTGACGGACGAGTTCATCAAACCGATCCACAATGCTTCTGTCAACGGCTGCATCGAGGAGGGTGATGTCGTTATCTTCATCAACTTCCGCAACGACCGTGCCAAGGAGATGACCATCGCACTGACCCAGGAGGATATGCCGGAGCAAGGTATGAAGACCATCCCCGGACTGCAGTACTACTGCATGACTCCATACGACGCTAACTTCAAGGGTGTTCATATCCTCTTCCCCAAGGAGAACGTGGAGGATACCTTAGGTGAATACCTGAGCAAGCAGGGCAAGAAGCAGTTGCATACTGCCGAGACGGAGAAATATGCACACGTGACCTTCTTCTTCAACGGTGGTCGTGAGGCTCCCTACGAGGGTGAGGACCGTATCCTGGTGCCTTCTCCGAAGGTGGCTACCTACGACCTGAAGCCTGAGATGAGTGCCTATGAGGTGAAGGACAAGCTCGTCGCTGCCATCAACGAGAACAAGTACGACTTCATCGTGGTGAACTTCGCCAATGGTGACATGGTAGGACATACGGGTGTCTATAACGCCATTGCCAAGGCTGTATGGGCTGTCGACAATTGTGTGAAGGCTGTCATCGAGGCTGCCAAAGCCAACGACTATGAGGCTATCATCATTGCCGACCACGGTAATGCCGACAATGCCATCAATCCTGATGGTACACCGAACACGGCTCACTCACTGAATCCTGTTCCGTTCATCTATGTGACAAACAACAACTCTGCTACTGTCAAGGACGGTCGCTTGGCTGACGTGGCTCCCTCTATCCTCCATATCATGGGACTGGAGCAACCATCCGACATGACGGGTGAGAACTTGATACAGGACTAATCTCCTGTTACTAATATCGTTTCGGGTATATCGTAACAGGTGGAAAGTGCCGTTGTAGCAGGGAGAAAGACAGGCACTTTCAGGGTGAAAGTAACGTTCTAATCGGTATAACGGCGGACGCTGCTGTTATTAGCAGCGCCCGCTGCTAATATCGACAGCGGTCGGTGTCATCATCAGCAACGGGCGCTACTGACCCTTCAGGTACTTATCTACTTTATAGGACTGCACTGTCGAAAGAACTACCTTGCCGTCCTTGTCTATTACTACCATAGAGGGAATCCATTTCACCCCATACGCTTTGGCAATATCCGTCTCCTTGAATTTCTTCAGTTCACTGACCTGCGTAAAGGTGATGCCGAATTGTTCACAGCCTTTCCGCCATGCCTCCACATCGGTGTCCATCGAGACACCCACGAACTCTACCCCCTGAGGAGCATACTCCTTATACATCCGTACCACCTCTGGGGCATCCTTACGACAGTCAGGACACCACGATGCCCAGAAGTCAAGAACGACAGTCTTGCCTCTCAACTGTGAGAGTTCAAACGTCTTCCCGTCAAGGGTCTTCATCTTGAAATCGGGAGCGACAGTATCTGGTTTAACAAGTTCCGTCGCATATTGACTGTCTAAGTCAGGTTCTGGTACAGACTGCGCCTTCGCCACAGTCACACACAACAGGAGCACTACACAGAACACTTTACTCATGATTCTCATACACTGACCTTTTTTAGATTTATCTGCAAAAATACAAAGGATTGGGCAATATGCAAAGGAAAAGATGAAAAAAAATCAAAATCGTTTGCATAGTTCAGATATTTTGCCTAAGATACTGGAGTAGGCTTAATAGTAGCGGATTGCCAGCATGGTGAGGTCGTCACTCTGCTCTGCTGTCCCCACGAACTGGTGGACGGCATTGTCCATGTGAGCGACGAGGTCGGCAGGCTTGGTGATATGCTCGGTGATGGCTGAGCTGGCAACATCATAGATGCGCTTATCGCCGAACTGGGAGAGGGTGACATCCTCTGCCTCGTTCAACCCGTCGGTAAACAGGAAGATAGTGGTACCATGCGAAAGTGTCGTCTCTTCAGCAACGAACGTATAGTCTGGCATGATACCGACCACCAGGTTGGGGTCGCAGGACATCTCAGTCACCTGGTCGCTGATGAGCAATGGGGGGTTATGACCTCCGTTGCAATAGAGCAGGCGTCCCGTCTTCAAGTCGAGGACACCGACGAACAAAGTGACAAACATACCCGTATCGTTGTTGTCAACAAGGGCATCGTTGATGGAGCACACGATGGCAGCAGGCTCTGAGGTATGGGCAGAGATATTACGGAACAGCGACCTGGTAACTGCCATGACCAATGAGGCAGGGATACCCTTGCCTGACACGTCACCAATACAGAAGAACAGATGCTCATCACGGATGTAGAAGTCGAAGAGATCGCCACCGACGGCTCTGGCTGGTGCCAGCATGCCATAGATATCGACATCGGAGCGTTGCGGGTAAGGCGGGAAGGTCTTGGGCAGCATCGACATCTGTATGTTATGCGCGATATTCAGCTCACTCTCCATGGTGGCTTTCTGTGCTGTGGTAGTCTGAAGCTGCTCGACATACTGTGTCAGGGAGTGCTGCATCTCCTCGAAGGAGTCACGAAGCAGGTGTATCTCATCGTGACTCTTCAACTCTGGCAGCTCTGTCTTGAAGTTTCCTTTTGCCACCTCGTCGGCAGTGGTTGCCAACTGGTTCAGCGGTCTAACCGCCTTTTTAATGGATTTGCGTCCGAAGAAATAGACTATCAGCAAACCTAACAGGATAAATGTGATGGCGACACCGGCAACGATATATCCGCCGCTATGGATAAAGATCTTGGGTATTACGATTGAGATGTACCAGTTGGTGTGTTTCACACTCTGAGTATTGATAAAAACATCTTCGCCATCCAACATGATCTCATCCTGTTTACTATTGTTGATTGTCAGACTTCCGAGATTGCTGCCAGATGCCTTTGTCATATAAGACTTGATGTTCTCTTTTACCAAACGCTTCATGTCAGGGTGTATCAACACCGTACCTGCGCTGTCAGTCATGTAGTAATAGATCTGAAATTTTGGATTCCATTCTTTATCCTGACGATGAATCATGGTGACAGGCTGTATCTTCTCACTCAACCAGGAGAGTGACAGGTCAACACCCAATACTGCAACCGTGCGATGCTGACGATCATGGATGGGCAGAAGGTAGGACACCAATGGCGACTGCGCACTGTCATTATCAAGGAAAGCCTTTGCCCAATAGCCTTCCTTGCTGGAAATGGCTTCCTTGAACCACTCTGCTTTCACGTAATCATTTCCCTGATCGCAGGCATCCTGCGACTCCATGATGACACTGTCGCGCCGTGAGGCATAGGGTGCAAACAAACGCCCTTTCTGTGGATAATAACTTTCAATGAAGTAGATGCCACAACTGCGCATATACGGATTCAGTTTAAGCATCCGGTTCATGATGTCATACATCCTGTCAGGTTTGTCCAGGTCCTCTTCAATGAAAGGTCTTATATTGATAGTAGCCATGTAGAGGTCGGATGCGATACGCCGTACCCCTTCTTTCTCACCTTTCAACACACGGTCACCGATTCCCAAGGCACCTAAAGTCACAATGCTGTATGTCAACCAGAACAGCAGGAACACAGGTACAATCATGATGATGATCATCCTCAGCATGATACGCCATATAAGTTGTTTGCCAAAGGACTTCGGATAACCAGTTGTCGGTTTTTTCTTGAAGAAAGGTAGCATAATCTCTATAATTTGTTTGCAAAGATACGTTTTTTGTCTTACCTTTGCAAACAAAACCAGAAAAAAGTGTTATGAGCGTACAGATAGAAGATAGTTGGAAGGCATATCTCCACGAAGAGTTTGAGAAGCCCTATTTCGCACAGTTGACAGCAGCGGTGCGACAGGAATATACGCAGACGACGTGTTATCCTCCTGGTAAGTTGATATTCAATGCCTTCAACCTCTGTCCGTTCGACAAGGTGAAGGTGGTGATCATCGGACAAGACCCCTATCATGAGCCAGGACAGGCGCATGGACTGAGTTTCTCCGTACAGGACGGGATTCAGTTTCCACCTTCGTTACAAAATATCTTCAAGGAGATACAAGCCGATTTGGGTACACCGATACCTACATCAGGTAATCTGACGCGCTGGGCAGAACAGGGAGTGCTGTTGCTCAACGCTACCCTGACCGTCCGTGCCCATCAGGCAAACAGTCATTCTATGTTAGGATGGCAGAAATTCACGGATGCCGCCATACAGGCATTAGCCGCCCATCGTCACCATCTGGTCTATCTGTTATGGGGAGGCTATGCCCGCTCGAAGGCGTATATGATTGACAAGTCGCAGAACCTCGTCCTGGAGTCTGTACATCCCTCCCCTCTCAGTGCCAACCGTGGCGGTTGGTTTGGACAACACCAGTTCTCACGTTGTAATGCCTATCTGGAACAAAACGGAATCACACCCATCAATTGGTAACAAATTGTCAAATAGAAAATTGTCAAATAGTAAATTGTCAAAGGTTCCTCCCATATTAGAAGTAGGCGGAGTCCTCATTTCCTCCGACATCCTCACCGAGTACTTCTGTTGTGACTACGAGAAGTGCAAGGGTATCTGTTGTGTGGAGGGAAGTGACGGTGCCCCTGTGACGATGGAAGAGATAGCAGGGATAGAGGAAGCCTTGGATACCGTGTGGGGCGACCTCTCCGCATCGGCACAGAGTGTCATCGACAAACAGGGTGTTGCCTATACCGACAAAGACGGTGACTTGGTGACGAGTATCGTGAGAGGGAAAGAGTGCGTCTTTGCACGGAACAATGATTCTTGTTGGTTGTGTATGTTGGAAAGTGCCTATCGCAATGGGAAGACGCAGTTCTGCAAGCCCATCAGTTGTGCCCTCTATCCCATTCGTGAGAAACGGTTTTCTGGCGGACTTGTCGGTTTGAACTATAACCGCTGGGCTGTCTGCAAGGATGCCGTAGAAAAAGGGAAGGCATTACACCTTCCCGTCTATCAGTTTCTGAAAGAGCCCCTCATCCGCCGTTTCGGCAAGGAGTGGTATGAGGAACTCTGTGAGGTGGCAGACCAGCTCCTTAATGCTTCCTGTACGCTAAAGGACTGACTCCTACATGTTCCTTGAAGTATTTCCCTAAGAACGACTGGTTGGGGAAATTCAATTCTTCTGTAATCTCCTTGATGGACTTCGTAGAGTTCTTCAGCAATACCCGTATTTCCAAGATGACATAATGGTCGATCCAGTCGTTGGGAGTACGTTTGCTGACCTCCTTGACGACCTCAGAGAGGTATTTGGGCGTGATCGCTAATTGTTTGGCATACCAACTGACCCGTCGTTCCTTCCGATAGTGTTCCTCCAGCAGACGGATGAACCTCGAGAAGACGACATCGGCACGACTCTGTGCCTTCTTCTCATTCCGTTCCACACGCCAGATGACGTTGCTCATATCATAGAACATGGCAAGCAACCATGTCTTCACCAGTTCGTCCTGATAATGATGCTTGGTGTCCTGTATTTTCTCCCCGATGACACGGTAGTAGTTGGTATAGACCTCTATCTCCCTCGGAGTCAGTGCTACGACGGGGTTGTTCATGGAGAACAGCAACAGTGACGAGACGTTCTTCACGTTCTGTACGAAACTATGGTAATAGGCGGTACTGACCAGGATACACAGACAGGAGAAGTCGGACGATGCCTGGTAGTTGTTGACGATATGTCCTTCGGAGATGAATAGCAGGTCACCGGGTTTGACGGTCTGTTGACGCGTGTCGATGTCGTATGTGGCCGTCCCTTGTTGACACAGTGCCATCAGGATGAAGTTCATACGGGCAGGGGTCTGAGGAATGGGCGCATCTGCAATATGGTCTGTCAATACCAGTCCATTGTCCATGTACTTAGCCTCTTTCCACGTCTTAGCCTCTTCGAGTGTAATGTCTACGATATGAGAATGTTCGGTTGTCTTCATACTATTGTTCTATTTTCACAGGGAGTGTCTGTCCTGCTTTCAGTTTAAGTTTCTTTTGTTGTCCATTATATAATAAGGTGACGGTGCCTTTCTTCTTCGCCTTGATGGTGGCATGACGCACCTTCCCGTCTTTCCATTCAAAACTGACCTCATAGCCGCCACGGGCACAGAGTCCACTGACCTTTCCGTCCTTCCATTCCTTCGGACAGGCTGGGAGGAGCTCGATGGTTGAGAGTGTAGAGTGGAGAGTTGAGAGTGTAGAGTTGAGCGTTGAGAGCTGAGATTGCATCAGCATTTCACAGACTCCTGCCGTACCACCGAAGTTACCGTCAATCTGGAAGGGAGGATGTGCATCGAAGAGATTGGGGTAGGTGCCTCCGCCATTGATATAATTAGGTGATTTATTACCTTCCGGAGCGACGGCAGTCAATAGTTTGCGATATACCTGATAGGCTTTCTCTCCGTTATGCAGGCGTGCCCATAGGTTGATGCGCCAGCCTGTGCTCCAGCCAGTCGTCTCGTTACCTTTCTGGATGAGTGTCTGCTCGCAGGCTTTTCTGAGGTTTCCGAGATCTCCGAGTACTCCGAGTACTCCGAGTTCTCCGAGAATTCCGAGGTGACTCCCCGGATATAGTCCGATGAGATGACTCTGGTGGCGGTGCTTAGGGTCTTTGTCCTGCCAGTCGTAATACCACTCGTTGAGGTCACCGTCCTTGCCGATGGTATAGGGATGGAGTCGCATGATACGGTTTTTGTCCATCTCCAACAAGTATTTGGGTGTACCGATGACGTGATGTGCCTGGAGGATATTGTATTTCAGTTCACGGATGATGGCCAGGTCGGCAGTACCGCCATAGCAGGTGACCCCATGATAGCCTTTGTCGGTGATATACTCATTCTCAGGTGACGTACTGGGTGCCGTGATACGGAAAAAAGTGTTGTGAGGGTCTTCGACGAGCCAGTTCTCACAGAACTCATTAGCTCCCTCCATCAAGGGCAGGGCGACGGTCTTCAGATAGTCGGTGTCCTGTGTGAACGCATAACGCTCCCAGAGCGTATTGACGAGCCAGGCACCACCCATATTCCAACAACTCCACATCGGACTCTCACGGTTTTCTCCCACGGGATTCGTCATTGCCCAGAGGTCACTATTATGACTGGCGCACCAGCCGTTATAGATACCGTAGAAGTTACGGGCGGTATGTCTGCCGTTCACGGAGAGCGCCTTGACGAAGTCATCCAACGGTTCCGCCATCTCTGCGAGATTGGCAGTGAAGGCAGGCCAGTAGTTCTCTTCTAAATTGATATTCATCGTATAGTTACCTCTCCACGGTGACCATAGCTGTGGTGCCCATAGTCCCTGCAGGTTAGCAGGTACGCCCTTGGTACGTGAACAACTGATAAGCAGATAACGGCCATACTGGAAAAAGAGCGTTTCAAGATACCGGTTGTCCTTTTGTTCACGCAGCATGCGGTCTGTAGGGACGGAAGTGCCATCTCCTCCGATATTCAGTTTTACGCGATCATAATAGTGCTGATAGTCTGTGATATGACGTGTGCGGAACTCGTCATAGGTATAGTTTTGGGTATGCCAGATATCGTCCGTGGCATTCTCTATATAAGGTGCTCCTTCTCTCACAGGGTGCTTGTCGTAACCGTTGAAGCTGGTCTCGTTGACCAGATAGACGACAGCCTCTTTGGCATTCGCAATTGTCAGCGTGGAGTCGGAAGTGCTCACCTGTCCGTCGGTCTTCACCTGTAGCATCGTACAGAAATGGATGGTTTCATTGGCATCGCCCGTGGCATGCCCTGTCATCGTCAATTGGCTGTTGCTACTCTTGACCTGATGAGGTACCTGTGCCGTCATCACGATCTTGCAGTTGACATCACCCTTCAGTCGGATAGCGATGAGTTTGTCAGGATTCGACGCGAAGTATTCGCGTGTGATACTTTTCCCATCACGCCTGTATCGGTCATGGCACAGTGCTGAGTCAACATCCAGTTCACGGTAATAGTCTGTCACGCTGCCTTTGTTCAAGTCAACCAGATACATCGTGGCAAGGGGCTGGTAGAACTCTGAGTTATGTCCCTCGACATGCAGCTGCAGGGAGTCTGCCTTCGCATAGTCCTCCGCAAAGAGTGCCTTGCGTATCTCTGGAATCCATTCAGCAGCACCTGCCCCCTCGTTATGGTCAACGGGCTTGCCTGTCCAGAACGTGATGTCGTTCAAGTGGATAAGACAGGTGTCTGCACCACCATACACCAGTGCTCCTAACTTTCCGTTACCAATCGGCAACGACTCCTCAAAATACTGTGCCGCCTTGTCGTACCACAGTCGCATGGGTAACTGTTGCTGTGCGAAGGCTGTCAACGTCATTCCCCATAGTCCTATTGTCAATAATCTCCTCATGGTTACATATTTATTGTGCAAAAATACGAATAAGTAAGTAAAAAAACAAAGATTTCTTGATTTTTCAAATATTAATCCTTATCTTTGCGCCATAGAACTAGACAAATAGCTTGAACATGAGAAGACTAAATACTTTATTCCTATGTCTATGGGCAACTGTTGTTGCCTACGGTCAAGGCTTTGCCATAGACCCTACAAAACCTGTCAGTGCTGCTGATGTGGTGATTACGGCACATAACCTGGCATTCTTTGATGAGGACTCCCTCCGTGTCGTAGCCCCTGAGGATGTCTTGACTGCAAGGGCTGGAAGACGCGTCAGTCCCAGTGAGATTCATGGGGAGGGTAATGCGACACTGGCTGATGCCGACCTATACTCCTACAACTATCCCTCAGTAGATGCTGATGGTAATAAGATCATGCTGTCGGCACTCATGGCTGTCCCCACCAAGATGGTTCTCGACGGTCTGCATGCCATGCCTAACAACGTGATTATCGGCTGTCACGTCACCATCACAAGTAACTACGAGTGCCCGACGGAATATAACAAGAGCGGTGGCAGCGGTTCATGGCAGAGTGATGTGGGAATGCAGATATGCTATGCACGTTATGACTTCTTCCGCCAGCCCTGTTGTCTGGTCATCATGCCTGACTACGAGGGGTACGGGGTATCGAAGAACCGCCCCCATCCCTATCTCTATCAGGAGCTGACGGCACGACAGGTAGCTGATGCCGCACGTTATGGACTGGCACTCTACAATGCGAATATCGAAGCTGGTGAGGAATTTTGTGATTTTGAGAGCGGTTGGAAGAGTGTCTGTGTGGGTTACTCACAAGGCGGCTCCGTGGCATTGGCGACCCATCGTTTCATCGAGGAGAACGGTTTAGCATCAGAACTCCACTTTGCCGGCTCTGTCTGTGGTGACGGTCCCTACGACCCTGTCGAACACCTGCTTTACTATATGCTGGATAACGGTACCTCCTATGATGGCGATAACTACACCGTACACGATGCGAATACTGTCACCATGCCGATCGTGATGCCGTTGATCCTCAAGGGTATGTGTGACAGCAACCCTTTCATGCGTGGTCACAAGGTGAGCGACTATCTGTCGGAGAAATTCCTGCGCACAGGGGTCATCGATTTCATCAATGCCAAGAGCAAGGACAAGGACAACCAGTATTCTACCGACAAAATCAACGATGCCTTCAAGGCGATGCGTAAGAACGGTCTTAACTATGTATATACCGATGAGAACGGTGTCAAGAAGAGCGGACATTATTCAAGTTCTCAGATAACAGAAATGCTCTATCAAGAGAAAAACGACAATGTACACGGCAGACTGAGTCAGATTATGACCAGTGAGGCATACGACTATTTTACAAATTTAGCTGCTCATCGCCAAGACCAACCGGAAGTAGAGACTCCTTCAGATCGTGGTGTGATGAAGGACCTGCACCGTGCCCTTGCCAGCAACTCGCTGGTGACGGGATGGACCCCTACCCATCGTATCGGTTTCTATCATACGACCTACGACACGGTGGTACCCTATGCCAACCTGTTGTCGTTCATGCGTCATCAGAACGGACTGAAATATTATTTCCACGACACCTCACGAGCACGTTCGAAGGCAGCAGGTGTCAACCCCTCACATATCGTCAGTGAAGGTAGTGCGGATGTCTATATCTTCGACGATGACTGTAAAGACGACCATGTGGGTGGTGGCAGGGAGTTCTATGTATGGGGCTCTCCCTCACCTGACTACCGACTGATCAAATGGGTCTTGGAAGGAAAGAAATAAGGAAGCGTTTAACGTTGAGAGGAAAGAGAAATGAGACATCAAAGATACATCATCCTATTAGTGAGTATGCTGCTGACACTTACTGTCCGTGCAGACTATGAGCTTGGCACCATCACACTGGACAATGATGGCAAAACAGTCACTGCTGAGGCACTCATAGACAATGGTAGCCACATCGTGATATTGGGTAACGGACAGAATGCCTGTATTCCGCAATATACAGCAGGAACCCTGACGATTCCCGGCAGTGCGATTTACCATAGTGAAAAATATGGAGTGAAAGTGGGACAGTTAGCGTTCCGCCTGTGCAACAGTCTGACAGAGGTGGTGATGGAAGAGGGAGTCAGCTCCATCGGCGACTTTGCCTTTGTAGGATGCTCCAGTCTGCAGAAGATCACGTTACCGTCATCAGTGAGTACTATCGGGAGTGGTGCCTTTGTCAACCTAACCTCCCTCAAGGAGATGAAATGCGGAGGGTCGGAGGCTCCCTCGTGGTTATACAAAGACGTGTTTGCCTATGAGGGAACGGTGGAGGCAACTTCGGATCGTGCCAGCGAGCGTACACTCTATGTACCACTATACAGTAGCGCCAGCTATCGTAGGACAAAATATGGTGATGTGGGATGGGAGGAAGCCTTCGGACTGATCAGCGAGAATTCAGCCCCCACAAAGACAATGGAGGTCTCTACGTTTGAGCAGTTACTTACTCTGAGTAATCGCGTCAATAGTGGTGACAATATGGGAGACTATGTCATCACCCTCACAGCTGACCTTATCCATGATACCAGTGGTAGCGACGATCGTATCAACTGGCGTTCATGGGTACCTATCGGTACTGCAGAGCATCCTTTCATGGGTGTGTTTAACGGTGGTGGGCATACTATTAAGAATGTGAAGAACGCTGGTGACGGAAGTAATGATAACGTAGGACTTTTCGGCTATACCAAGTGCGCACAGATCGGCAACCTCTGTCTGCAGAACGTCAGTATGATAGCTCATGATAATGTAGGTGTCGTGGTGGGTCATGCCGTCAATACGCATATACATGATATCCTCATCTATGATGCCAAGTCATCAACAACAACCTACTATTGTGCTAACGCCGTTTCAGGTTCAGGTAATGCCGGTGGCATCGTGGGCAATGCGAAGGACTGCAACATCGACGACTGCTACTTCTACGGAAAGGTGAAGGGAAATATCGCCGGTGGCATCATCGGTCTCAGCCAGGGTGACGTAACTGTCAGCGACTGTGCTGTCGCCTATAGTGTGGAAGGTACTACGATTGGTGGTGTTGTGGGTAAGGCGGATACCCATGGTACTTCCGTGGAACGCAGCTATTCGCGAGCTACATTGACGGGTACGATTACAGGAGGTCTTGTGGGAGACTTTACAGACGGAGGCTTTTTTGTACACACCGCTTTTCTGGATCCCAGTGGTACCATGGAGTACGCCAATGGCAACTATGTTTCGACTTCTGACAATCTTAGATGTAGCGCTGTCAGTGAGATGGAAGGCTTTCAGCTGATAGACCAGCTGCTCTATCACTGGTATTATTTCCACGACGAGAGCGATGACTGCCCGGTGCCTAAATCGCTGGCGGAACAATATATGGAGTGGGCAGGGATGAAAGATGCCAATGGCTTTGTCTATAAGTATGATGACACCATCAGCGGCTATATCATCGTCGGCTACACAGGCAGTGCTACTGACATCACACTGCCCAGTACCTACAAAGGGGTGGGAGTCAAGAAAGTGGCAGACCGTGTCTTTGCAGGTTCCAACCTCACCCGTGTCGTCATCCCTGATGAGCTGCTCTACATCGGTAAAGAGGCTTTTGCCGACTGTAAGGAACTGACATCCATCACGATTGGAAAACTGATAGAAGCTCCCTATAACGGTTGGTTGGACGGATGCGACCAACTGACGGATATCCATGTCAGTGAGTCTAACACTTCTTATAAGATGGAGAATGGCGTATTATATACCTACGACATGACAACGTTGATACGCTGTCCGATCTCCAGTGAAGATCGCCTGACCGTTCCATCTTCTGTAACATCCATAGCACCTGGAGCCTTTGCCAACTGTGACAAGCTGATGTATGTCGATTTGCGTGATGCAACGACGCTATCAGGGACCTTCGATCGGAAATTGCCTACCAATCCGTTCTATCTTGCCAATAAATACACGGTGTTTTTCTTGAACAATAACTATACCCATAATTACCAAGAGCATATTGCTCCCAACGAGCCGAATGTGGTATATTATGACGGTACGGCATATGGATATGTTTGTGACCACCTGCTCATTACGGATCATCTGGATTTTGTATCACCTATCGGTTTTAAGAGCTATTCCGCTCAGTACGACCGTGAGTTTATACCAGGTCTCCGATATGTCGAGGAAGGGGAGGGCTACTATGAATACGTGCCGAAAGCCTATACCTTCTGTCTGCCCTTTACTCCAACCATCTTTACGGGCAAGGGAGTGAAACTGTACACCTTCGACGGTGTCGTGACGGAGAACGATGTCACTATTGCGAAATTCAGTGAGCCAGGAACTGAGGGTAATCACTATAGGACACACCCGGGTTTTCCCTATATGATGGTCGTAGAAAGTGGTGATATGTTCCAGCTGGATAATATTACTGTAAACCATATACAGGAAAATGGCGATGGCGGCTCTCTTACCCATGACAATTACAAATTCCAGGGAAGTTTTAAGCTCATCTCCAACACAGACCTCTATGATGCCGACCATCCGAAATATATCCTGCAGAGTGACGGCAACTGGCACAAGGTACCGCAGAACCAGCCGAAAGCCTTCGTGGGTGCCTTCCGCAGTTATTTTATCGCTGACGCTTCTTCTACTTCCAGACAACTGGTCAGCTTCTTCGGAGAGGAAACGACACCTATCCAGAATACAGTGATACGTACCACCGATAAGGACGGTACTCAATATTATTACGACCTCAACGGTCGGCGACTGAATGGAAAACCACAGCGCGGCTTATATATCTACAACGGACACACTTATCATGCCAAGCCCTGAGATGAGAAAGAAAAGACTATACATATCACCGAGAATGACAGTGGCTCATCTGACCACTGACCGTCTGTTATTCCTCAACGCCAGCCCCAACCAGATGATTGACGATCCTAATTGGGAATGGGATAGCGACGGTGCTCAGTAGATGATATGTCGCTGATGTTTCTATTTCGGTTCCACATGGACGGCGATATGGGTTTCCTCCCCATAGCGTTCTCTCAACAGATCTTCCACTTCTGAAGCCTTGTCGTGGGCTTCCCGTAGGGTGATGTCACCGTCCATCAAAATATGTAGTTCGATGGCATAGTGATTACCGATACGACGGGTACGTAACTCATGAGGCTCTGCTACACCGGGCACCGTAGCCGCTAATCGTAGTATTTCTTCCTCTACGGCATCGGGCAATGACTGTTCCATCAGATCACCGATACCATTCCGCAACAGGCTTACTGCCACTTTGATGATGAACGCACCTACGATGATAGATGCGACAGGGTCGAGGACTGTCCATCGCTGTCCTAAGAAGATGGCACCGCCGATACCTACTGCCGTACCGATAGATGACAAGGCATCGCTGCGATGATGCCAGGCATTCGCCTCTACCGCTTGGGAGTTCAGTTGTCGTGCCTTTACCATCGAATAGTGATAGACCCCCTCTTTTAAGACGATGGATACGAGGGCAGCCCATAGGGCAAGCATTCCAGGCGCCTTTAACTGTTCGCCATTTGCCCAGATGGAAATCTTAACAGCACCACTATAGATAATGCCGATGGCGACAAAGAGTAATGCCGCACCTATCAAGGTCATCGCCAGAGTCTCATATTTCCCGTGTCCGTAGTCGTGCGACTTGTCCTGAGGCTTGCCGCTGATACGGATAAACACCAGTACGATGACATCCGTTACGAAGTCAGACAACGAATGGACGGCATCAGCGACCATAGCGGCACTGTGTCCAAGGATGCCTGCTATGAACTTGAATAATAACAAAATGACATTGATGGCTCCTCCCACCAATGTCACTTTATATATTTCCCGATTTCTTTCCAAAAGCAACTATTTTATGCGTCGATATTCGCGTAGGTAGCATTCTTCTCGATGAACTCACGACGTGGCTCTACATCGTCACCCATGAGCATGGAGAAGATCTCGTCAGCCTCAGCGGCATTCTCGATAGTCACCTGCTTCAACAGACGGTTCTCAGGATTCATGGTCGTCTCCCACAACTGCTCAGGATTCATCTCACCCAAACCTTTGTAACGCTGGGTATGCAGTGCCTTGTCGTCGTCACGTCCCTCCACGTACTTGTCGATGAATGCCTGCCGCTGCTGTTCAGTATAGCAGTACTCAGAGAACTTCTTATAGGTACATTTGTAGAGGGGTGGGGTGGCGATATAGAGGTGACCGCCCTGGATGACCTGTGGCATGAAGCGGTAGAAGAGTGTCATGATAAGGGTGTCGATGTGTGAGCCATCGACATCGGCATCGGTCATGATGATGATCTTGTTGTAACGCAGCTTGTCGACATTGGCTTCACGGTCACCTTCTCCGTCCACACCGAAGCGGACACCGATGGACTGGATGATGTTCATGACGGACTCAGACTCGAAGACACGGTGCCACTGAACCTTCTCCACATTCAGGATCTTACCACGCAGTGGAAGGATAGCCTGGAAATGACGGTCACGACCAGACTTGGCAGAACCGCCTGCAGAGTCACCCTCGACGAGGAAGATCTCACAGACGTTCGGGTCTTTCTCCGAGCAGTCGGCAAGTTTGCCGGGCAGACCACCGCCTGTCATCGGGTTCTTACGCTGTACACTCTCACGTGCCTTACGGGCTGCGATACGTGCTGTGGCGGCGAGAACGACCTTGTCGCAGATCATCTTAGCCTCTTTCGGGTGTTCCTCCAGATAGTAGGTTAAAGCCTCGCCTACGGCCTGCTGGACGGCTCCGGCAACTTCTGAGTTACCGAGTTTTGTCTTGGTCTGTCCTTCGAACTGCGGCTCAGCTACCTTGATGCTGATAACTGCCGTGAGACCCTCGCGGAAGTCTTCCGGGGCAATCTCTATCTTCGCCTTCTCAATCTGCTTGGAGATCTGTGGGTCGTTATCAGCGTATTTCTTCAATGTACGAGTGAGGGCGGCACGGAATCCGGCAAGATGGGTACCTCCTTCAATGGTGTTGATGTTATTGACGTAGGAGTGGATATTCTCGCTATAGTCGGTATTGTACATCACGGCGACCTCGATGGGCACGCCCTGCTTCTCGGTCTTCAGGTAGATGACATCATCCACAAGGTGGGTACGATGGCGGTCTACGTAACGGACGAACTCCTTCAGACCCTCCTTGGCATGGAACACCTCAGGCTCCTTGAGCTTACCATCCTCGTCGGGACGAAGGTCGGTGAGCGTAATGGTGATACCTGCGTTCAGGTATGCCAGTTCACGCATACGACGGGCAATAATGTCGTATTTGTATTCCGTAGTGGTGAAGATGGTGCCATCGGGCCAGAACTGCTGACGAGTACCTGTCTTGTCAGTATCGCCAACAATCTTTACGTCGTAAAGGGGCTTTCCCTTTTCGTATTCCTGTTGGTAGATATGTCCGTTGCGGAATACCTGTGACATCATGTGGGTTGACAGGGCATTGACACAACTCACACCCACACCGTGGAGACCGCCGGACACCTTATAGGAGCCCTTGTCGAACTTACCACCGGCATGAAGCACGGTCATGACGACCTCCAGTGCCGACTTGTGCATCTTCTCATGCTCGTCAACGGGAATGCCTCGTCCGTTATCTAGTACTGTAATGGAATTGTCTTCGTTGATAGTTACCTCAATGTGGGTACAGTAACCTGCCATCGCCTCGTCAATAGAGTTGTCGACAGTCTCGTTTACCAAGTGGTGCAAACCCTTTTCGCTGATATCACCGATATACATTGCCGGACGCTTGCGAACAGCCTCCAGACCCTCGAGTACCTGAATATTACTCGCGGAATAATTACTTTCTTTGTTCAGTTCTTCTGCCATTGTTTCAAATAGTCCTTAATAGGTTGCAAAGATACAAAATTAGTACGAAATAAACGAAAAAAATATGTGTAAAAATATTAATATTTTTAGGTCTTCGGAAAAGAGGGCAAAAAAAGAAGGACCGCAACCTTTTCAGGGCACGGTCCTCCATTATCTCTTGTGAAAAATTATCCCAACTGATTGATATGTTGTGAAAGGCTTGATTTCAAGTTAGCAGCCTTGTTCTTGTGGATGATATTGGTCTTAGCCAACTTGTCCAGCATCTTCTGTACTTTGGGATAGAGAGCAACAGCCTCTTCTTTGTTAGTCATTGCGCGGAGCTTGCGAACAGCGTTACGCATGGTCTTTGCATAATAGTGGTTGTGCTCTGCCTTTTTCTTGTCCTGACGAATTCTCTTCAGGGATGATTTGTGATTTGCCATTTTTTTAATAATTTTGATGTTAATATAAAGCTTATGGGTCTTGCGTCCTGCGGACTGCCCTGGGCGGGTTGTGAAACCCTCCGCCACCGTTCCTCTTACGAGTAGCATCTGGCTGTGCAGATGGCGGATTTAAGTAGTCCCTAGGAGAGTCGAACTCCTCTTTAGAGAATGAAAATCTCTCGTCCTAACCGATAGACGAAGGGACCATAGGGGTGCAATGACTGTGCAAACCGAATGCAGAAAACTTGTTTTTTGCTGAGGTGCAGCCAGTCTTCGCGACGCATTTTTCTGAAATGCGGCGCAAAGGTACTGCTATTTTTTCATCTAACAAAATTTTCTTTCTGAAAAATGCACTTTTTTCGTCTTTTTTGTGTAATTTCGCCCTCATGATAGAGAAAACGGAAGGTATTGTATTACACTCCTTTAAATATGGAGAGTCCAAGATCATCGTGGATATGTTCACGAGGAAAATGGGCAGACTCTCCTTTATTGTCACGGTACCGAAGACGGCAAAAGGGCGTCTGAAGAAACAGTATTTCCAACCTCTGACTTTATTGGAGATTACCACTGATGTCCGTCAGCGAGTGCAATTACAGAAACTGTCTGAGGCTCGTTTGCTGACTCCCTATGTGTCCATATTTACTTCACCGGAGAAACTCGCCATCGCTTTGTTTGTGGCAGAGTTCCTCTGTCATAGTCTTCGTTCAGAGCAACACAACGAGCCGTTGTTTGACTACATTGCCGACTCTGTCCAATGGTTGGATGCCTCCACGGAGGGCTATGCCAATTTCCACCTGACCTTCCTGATCCGTCTTTCCCGTTTTCTGGGTTTTTATCCAAATTTGGAAGGGTATGAAGAGCAAGCCATCTTCGATTTGCGGAGTGGTTGTTTTTCCATGCAGGTTCCTACCCATTCAGATTTTCTCCAACCGTCGGAGGCGCGTCTGATCCATCTGATGATGCGTATGGACTTCCAGACGATGCACCTGTTCCGTCTGTCTCGCCATGACCGTCATCGTATTATGGATGTACTGATGCAGTATTACAGACAACATCTGCCAGACTTTCCGGAGATGAAAAGTCTGGCAGTGCTTCAGGATTTATGGAAGTGATTTCTTCTCTATGAGAATACAATGGTGCCCTGAATAGGCTCCTGTGCCGCCTCATTGGACTGCTGAGGCTCTTCACCGCTTGCCTGGCTATAGATGCTGTCCAGTATTTCACGGGTGCGCCTGTATGTCGGTGTCTGCTCAACGGCAGAGATGACATCGTCATTGTCGAGGTCGTCCGGACGGAACAGGTAGATGTTGGGACGACGCTTGTAACGCTTGGCAGCCCCATCACCGCCATAGTAGCGGTTGCGACGGTCTTGTTTCTGTGCTGCCTTTTCCTGTTCCTCTGCGATACGGTTGATGTCTGCCTGACTATGCTTCTTCAGGTGTCCGTCCATGCCGTCGACATTCTCAATGCCGAAACCGGTGGCAAGGATAGTGACCTTGACTTTCTTGCCCAGTTCCGGATCAGTGGCGAGTCCCCATTTGATCTCGAAGTCGCCGAACTTCGCCATGAATTCATTGACATCGTTCATCTCTTCCATCATCAAGGAGTCCTTACCGTCCTTGCTGCCTGCAAATGAGATGCTCAGCAGGATCTTCTTGGAGTTAAAGACATCATTGTCGTTCAGCAATGGAGAGTTGAGGGCATCGTCAATGGCTTTCTTCACACGTCCTTCGCCTTCTCCATATCCTGTGGACATGATGGCGACGCCACCATCTTTCAGAACAGTCTTCACATCGTTGAAGTCGAGGTTGATTAATCCGTGGACGGTGATAATCTCTGCAATAGACTTGGCGGCGACAGAAAGGGTGTCGTCTGCCTTGCCGAAAGCATCCAGCACGGAAAGTTCCGGATAGATCTCGCGTAGGCGTTCATTATTAATTACCAGAAGGGCATCGACGTGTTTCGACATCTCTTCCACGCCATCCAGTGCCTGGTCTATCTTACGGTCACCCTCGAAACGGAACGGGATGGTCACAATACCGACCGTCAGAATACCCATTTCTTTTGAGACACGGGCAATAACAGGAGCGGCACCAGTACCTGTACCACCGCCCATACCGGCAGTGATGAATGTCATGCGTGTACCGTCGCTCAGCATCTGCTTGATATCCTCGATACTCTCCTCTGCTGCAGCACGAGCCCTTTCCGGTTTATTACCGGCACCGAGACCTTCCTTACCCAGTTGTAAGTGAACAGGGACGGGAGAGTCGTTCAATGCCTGATTGTCTGTATTACACAGCACGAAGGTCACATCGTGGATACCCTCGCGATACATGTGGTTGACGGCATTACCTCCTCCTCCTCCAACGCCAATGACTTTGATGATACTATCCTCTTTTTCGGGCTTGCCGAAATCCAGTAATATGTTGTCTGCCATAATCTTAATGTTTTAGTCTTCTTCTTTGATAATCTCTTGTCCGAATTTCTTCAGTCCTTTGAATGCTTTGTTCCAGAAACTGTTTTCCTTACGGCGTTCAGCTTCGATACGGGCTTCCTCTTCCGCTTTCTCACGGGCGATACGCTCTTCTTCCTCCCGCTTCTGACGAGCCTCTTCTTCTGCACGGCGGATCTCATCTACCGTACGGACCACACCGGCAGGTGTCTCAACAGCCTGACGTGCCCTGCGTTGGTCTATCAGTATATCCTGTTGTTGTTTCTCATTGAAGAGGTCACGGTTGGCATCGATGTCCGCTCCTGCACAATTGATGTCACCCTTGGCAAGCAGTCCCAATACCGTATTCATCTGTCCGTCCTTGGCATTGACCTCAGGCAAGGTGGAGACAATGGTCTGTGTGACGAACCTGGAAGTGCGTATCTTGTCAATATGTGTATAGTTCGTAAACGCCTTCTCGATGTTCTTCAAATTAGCACCGCCGCCTGTGAGGATGATACCGCCCAGCAGTTTGTCGTAATATTCCTCAGGAACCTGACACCAGACGTTGGCGATGATCTCTTCCAGTCGTCCCTCTACAATTTCGACGAATTTTCGGCTTTCCACCTGACGGTCTGGGTCGATGGAGTATTTCAGATTATTGTCAATCTCGTTATTCTCGGTGATGGCACAGGCGTATTTCAGTTTCATCTTCTCGGCATCCTGCTCTTCCATCTGTAGGGAGGCGATGTCCTTGGTGATATTATTTGCACCCAATGGAATGACGGCAAGATGTCGGAGGACATTTTTGAAATAGACACTCACTGTGGTGGTGCCAGCACCCATGTCTACCAGGACACAGCCAGAACGTTTCTCCGTTTCTGTCAGGACACTGTCGGCAAGGGCAAGTGGGGCGAGATACATTTCCGCCACATTGATTCCCGCAGCCTCAAAGCACATGTTGAGGTTTTTATAGAATGCTTTCCTCTGCAGGATATTCAGGAAGTTACCCTCAATATGGCCGCACTGGATACCTACAGGGTCCAGTTGGTACTGAGAGTCCACCTTATATTCCTGTACGGCAGCATCGAGAATTTCCTGATCGGGATATTTCATGTTACGGTTAGCATCCATCAGTTCGATGACCATGTCTTGGGTAACTACCGTGTCGGCAGGCAGTTCCTTGGAGATTACATTGCGAATAGAGCGAATAGACTGACCACCCACGCCGACATATACCTGTGTGATAGATGTCTTGAGTTGTTTCTCCAGTTTGCTGACAATGGTCGTCAGACATTGGGCGGTCTTGTCAATGTTGTACACATAACCCTTGCGAATGAATGAGGAAGACTCCTCCTTCACCACTGCCAGTACCTGAATACTGCCGTCAAGGTTTTTCTTTCCTGCGATACCTGTCATCTTGGATGACCCCAGTTCGATAGCAACGATAAATTCTTTTGGCATCTTTTGTTCTATATTTTATTTTTTCTTCTTTTCTTGCAGATAATCTGATTGTCAAACTCCAAGTTGATGTAGGAGTATTTATTCCATCCTGCCACACAGAGACCATAACGGTAGAATTTCTCCAAACGGTCCAGCTTCTGCTGGATGTTAGAAGCATTTCCCAGATAGACGATATGGTCTCCGATACGTGGTACCATCTCCATCGTTCCGTCAGGGAGTACATTGAGCTGTTCTATCTGACTGTGCCAGAAAGCGTTGTGCATGATAAAGGTCCCAATGCGGGATAGTTTTTTCTGGGCATATGCGTGGGTGATATGTCCTGTGGCGACGACTAAGTCGCTGGTATACCGCGTATTAGGCATCATCTCACCATGAGCATCCACATAGTAGTCTTCCCCGTTTTCAGCCTTCACACGTACCACTGGAAGTCGCTGGGTGAGGTTGATCTTGATATGACCACCCTGTGTCTTGAAACACTCTGCTGTCTCTACAAATGGATTCTTAAGGATGGTCTCCTCTATCTTGCGGACATCAATTTCCTTCATGGGTTGTCCCTGTGGATAGACCTTAGCCCGCTTCAGTTGTTCCTTGAGTTCCGTACCTCCCAGGAAGCCCTCAACTTTTCCATCCTCAATATTGATATCCACCTGTGTGCATACCGCCTTTTGGTCGTCAGGCTTGTTGAAAGCCGTGATGGCCAGGAACAGATAGCATGCCAGTGCGATGTCTATCAAGATGAATGCTGATTTCTCCCAGGAATATTTCATTTTTTCTCTTGTAGTATCTTTGTTATTTGTGGTACCTGATTATCCAGGTCACCGGCTCCTAATACGATAAGCACTTCGAAAGAATGCTCCTTGACAAACTGTAGAACGTCATCCTTACGGATGATCTTTTTCTCAATACCAGGGCGCAGGTTGTTATAGATAAGTTCAGAGGTGACCCCTTCTATAGGTAGCTCTCTGGCAGGGTATATCTCCGTCAGGATGACCTCGTCAAGTTGACTCAGCGCATTGGCAAAGTCTTTGTAGAAGTCACGGGTACGGGTATAGAGGTGCGGTTGGAAGATAGCGGTGATCTTCCTGTTGCGATAGAGTTCACGGATACTTTTGGCACTTTGGTAGATTTCCTTCGGGTGATGGGCATAGTCGCTGAGGAACACCATCTTGTCATTCTTGATCTTGAAATCGAAACGGCGGTCAACACCTCCGAAAGTCTTCATCCCCTGACGTAACTCATTAGCCGTGCATCCAGCAAGTTGTGCCATCGCCATAGCGGCGATGCCGTTCTCAATATTGATGGGGATAGGCTGTCCCAGTTCAATGTGGGTAACAGACTCAATGGGCGAGATAAAGTCGAAGGTAATCTCCCCGTTCTCGATATGGATGTTCTCCGCATGGAAATCCCCCTCGTTAAGCGCATAGTCATAACGGCTAACACCCTCTTGCAGGTTTTCCTTCATCTCCAGACCACGATGGATGATCAAGGTCCCACCAGGTTGGATCAGTTCGGTATAATGGCGGAAACTTTCCAAATAAGCCTCCTTCGTACCGTAGATATCCAGATGGTCTGGGTCTGTTGAGGTGATGACGGTCATCCAGGGACGGAGCCAGTGGAAAGAACGGTCAAACTCATCAGCCTCGATGACGACGTAGTCAGATTCCGAGAGGATATAGTTGGTACCGTAGTTCTTGGAGATACCTCCGAGGAATGCATTGCAGTCCAGATGACTCTGGTGCATGATATGGGCACACATCGTCGACGTGGTGGTCTTGCCATGTGTACCAGCCACGCAGAGTCCTTTATGCTGACGGGTCAGTGTTCCCAATACCTGGGCACGCTTCTGTATCTCAAAACCGTTGTTGCGGAAATACTGCAGTTCCTGATGCTCGGCAGGGATGGCAGGGGTAAAGATCACCAGGCAGGAAGAGGGTTCCTTGCAGGCTTCCGGGATTTTACCCACGTTTTCCTCATAATGAATCTGCATCCCTTCCTTCTCCAGTTGACGGGTCAGGTCGCTGGGCGTCTTGTCATAACCAGCCACCACCAGTCCACGACTGAGGAAGTAGCGGGCGATGGCACTCATTCCGATACCACCTGCACCGATGAAATAAACTGCTTTGATATTATTCAGTTCCATAGGATGGTCTTAGTGGGCTAGTTTGATGACTTCTTTGGCTATGATCTCTGCAGAATCAGGCAAGGCCAGTTTGAGGATGTGTTCCTTCAGGGAGGCCAGTTTCTCCTCATCCTTCACAGTGTCGATGGCAAGAGGCATCAGTATTTTAGAAGCCTCACTGTCTTTCACATAGATGGCTGCCTTCACGTTGACAAGTGCCATCGCGTTCTTCGTCTGGTGGTCTTCTGCCACATTGGGACTAGGCACTAAGATGACAGGTTTGCCAATCAGACAGAACTCCGAGATACTGCTGGCACCGGCACGACTGATGACCAGATCGGCAGCTTGATAGGCTGCTCCCATGTCACTGATGAAGTCGGTGACGACCAGATTGTCAGGCTGTCCTTCTTTCTGTAATTGTTCCATGATGGAAGCATGGTAGTATTTTCCAGTTTGCCATACAAACTGTACTTCACTATTGCGTATCAGGTCTAAATGCTGAAGGACGCTCTCGTTGATGGTTCTGGCACCCAGACTTCCGCCTACCAAAAGAATTGTTTTCTTAACGGGGTCCAGTCCGAAGGAGCGAACGGCATCCTCTTTGGTGACGGTTGTCTCCAGTAGAGACTGACGGACGGGATTACCCGTCTTGATAATCTTGTCGGCAGGGAAGAAACGCTCCATCCCGTCATAGGCAACACAGATTTTCTCTGCTTTCTTTGCCAACAACTTGTTCGTGACACCTGCGTATGAGTTCTGTTCCTGTATCAGACAAGGGATGCCCATGGCGGCGGCTTTATTCAAGGTAGGACCGCTGGCATAGCCACCTACTCCCACAGCCACCTGTGGCTGGAAGTCCTTGATAATCTTCTTTGCCATTCGCTGGCTTTTCCATATCTTATACAGGACTTTGAAGTTCTTCAACAGATTCTTACGGTCGAAGCCGCAGATCGGTAGTCCCTTGATGTCATAACCGGCAGCAGGTACACGTTGCATCTCCATACGACCTAAAGCACCTACAAAGAGAATCTGTGCCTCAGGGCGGAGTGCCTTGATAGCGTTAGCAATGGATATGGCCGGGAAGATATGTCCACCCGTGCCACCACCACTGATAATTACCCTTAAATCGTCTTTCATATACCTTATATATAGAGAACCTTGCAAAATTACGAATTAAATTTCTTTTTGACGAATGTTACCCGATATTTTTTACGTCAACGGGCTCTTTCTTCATTTTTGCCGAACGACTGATGCTCAGGATAGCACCTACATAGGCGCAATTGATAATCGTGGAGGTACCGCCTTTTGAGATGAGGGGCAGCGGTTGTCCTGTCACAGGGGCAAGTCCTACCGCCACCATCATATTGAAGGCAGCTTGGACGACAAGCAACAGGGCGAGTCCCATAACCAGGAAGGCAGGGAAGTTGTTCTCACAGTGACTGGCGATGCGTGCCGCGCGATAGAGCAGTACGATATACAGGAAGGCTACGGCGAAGGCCCCCAAGATTCCTAGCTCCTCGATGACGATGGCATAGATGAAGTCGGAGAATGCCTGGGAGAGGAAGTCACGCTCGACAGACTGTCCCGGTCCTTTTCCGATGATGTTACTCGACACGATGGCAATGTTGGCATGGGCCACCTGGGCATCTTTGTCTAGGTCGTAGTCTTGTGGTGATACATCCTCCTTGCCGAATTTGAGGATACGTCCCTTCCAAGTATCGGCACGGTGGAGCATCTTCTCCAATTTACTCTTTTTCTTAGGTTGTTCCGTCTGTTCCGTCTTGGTGACTTCCTGTCCCGTCGTGTCATGTCCCACCAGCATCACCATGGAGATGGCAAGGAAAGCGAAGAGACCTAGGATGCCGACTAGTTTGCCCAGTTGTCTCATGGGTACGAGTCCTATGAACATCATCAGGATGACGACAGCGAAAAGCAGTGCCGCTGTGGAAAGATTCTCAAGACCTATCAGGAAACAGGTAGGAATGGTAATCCAAAGGATCCACTTAAAGGCTTTCTTGTCGGCACCGTTCTCCCGTTGCATAGCACTGAGAATCTGTGCTGTGGCAAGGACGATAGTTCCCTTGGCAATCTCGGAAGGCTGGAAGGTAATACCAAAGATAGGGATGACACGGTTGGCACCGTTGATAGACTGTCCGAAGGCAAGTACCCATATCAAGGTGACTGCACTGATAAGCAACAAGAAGGGAGTCATGAGCTTAAAGAACCTGCAGGGAATGTTCAGCGTGATGACAGCGACCACCACACCAAAGATAATTGTTCCTGCATGATAGACTATCGGACCGATGTAGTTATGACTCTTGTAAGTCAAGTTGCTGGAGGCAGAAAACACCTCCACAATACTGATCATACAAAGAAAGAAGAACACCATCCAGATGACCTTGTCTCCCTTGAAAATATTACCTATTTTTTTGTTCACCTTTTTATTTGACTATTTACTTATTTGAATATTTATAGGGCGCGGGCTAATTCCTTGAATTGTTCTCCACGGTCTTCCATATTCTTAAAGAGATCGAAAGAGGCACAGCACGGACTCAAAAGGACGGTCATGCCTGGTTCTGCCATTTCATAGCATGCCTCTATACATTCTTTCATCGAATGGGTGTCGCGGACGGGAATGCCCAGTGCGTCGAAGTTGTCGTGCAGTTTCTGGTTGTCGGCACCGAGGTATACTAACCCTGCGCATTTCTCTTTGACTAAAGGCTTGATGGGGTCGTAGTCATTGCCCTTGTCCTTGCCGCCGATAATCAGGATGGTCTTGGTCTTCATACTCTCCAAGGCATACCAACAGGCATCGACATTCGTCGCTTTGGAGTCGTTGACATACAGAACCCCACGGACAGTACATACCTTCTCCAAACGATGCTCCACGCCGGGGAAGTCACTCAGGGACTTACGGATGACCTCTTTCTTGATTCCTGCGATATTGGCAGCGATACCGGCTGCCAGGGAGTTGTAGATATTGTGCTTGCCTGTGAGACTGAGAGACTCCTGTTCCATATTGAAGGGTTCCGGTTGTTCTATCTTGTATTGTCCCTCCTCGATATAACCGATACTGCCTTTCTCCTTCAGTTCAGAGAAGGGGTATTGGATAGAAAGGATATGATATTTCTCCAGTTCTTTCTTGATGATTGGATCGTCGTTCCAGTAGATGAAAGCATCCTGTGGCGTCTGGTTCTGGATGATACGCATCTTCGAGTCCACATAGTTCTGCATCTTGAAATCATAACGGTCCAGATGGTCTGGTGTGATATTCAGCAGGATGGCAATGTTGGCCCGGAAGTCGTACATGTTATCCAACTGGAAGGAACTCAGTTCGATGATATAATATTCATGGGGCTCCTCTGCAACCTGCAGGGCCAGTGAGTTACCGATGTTGCCGGCCAGTCCGGCATCGTAGCCCGCCTTCTTGAAGATATGATAGATGAGGCTCGTCGTCGTCGTTTTACCATTGGAGCCGGTGATACAGATCATCTTGGAGTTGGTATAGCGTCCTGCAAACTCAATCTCGCTGATGATACGGATCCCTTTTTCCTTGATCTTGACAATCATAGGAGCAGTATCGGGAATACCGGGACTCTTGATAATCTCGTCGGCATTCAGAATCTTCTCTTCCGAATGTTGTCCCTCTTCCCATGCGATATGATGGTCGTCCATCAGTTTCTTGTATTTCTCGTTGATCTTCGACATGTCACTGACAAACACGTCGAAACCCTTTTTCTGGGCGAGGACGGCTGCACCAGCACCGCTCTCTCCTGCTCCTAATATGACGATTCTGCTCATCTTACTTTTAATGTTATGATCGTTAATGCTACTAATATGATGGTGGTAATCCAGAAACGGATGGTGATCTTCGACTCATGGAAGGGACGATGGGGCCACCCTTTCAGGATATACGTACTGGTCTGGTCGAGTTGGGAGTCCAGTCGGCGGAAGGTGTCGTGGATAGGTGTGGCACGGAAGACACGGACGCGCTTGCCCTTGCGCTTCTGAATCTTAAACCATTGGGTCTGTATGATGACGCTTAGGCTCTCGATGAAGAAGATACCGCAGAGGATCGGCAATAACAACTCCTTGTGGACGATGATGGCACAGACACCGATGATACCGCCGATGGTCAGGGATCCTGTGTCGCCCATGAATATCTGGGCAGGGTAGGCGTTATACCAGAGGAAACCGATCATCGCACCGACGAAGGCACTGAGGAATACTACCAGTTCCTGTGAGCCTGGGATATACATGATGTCAAAATAGGCAGCATAGACGATGTGACTACTCACATAAGCAAAGATGATGAGTGCCACACCGATAATCGCGGAGTTTCCTGCACACATACCATCCATACCGTCGTTGAGGTTGGCTCCGTTGCTGACAGCCGTGACGACGAAAATCGTCATCAGGACAAAGAGAATCCAGCCTGCCGCCACCTTGTAGTCGCCGCAGAACGACATGATGTCCGAGTAGTTTAGGTTGTGGTTTTTGATGAACGGGATAGTGGTATGTAGCGATTTGACAGCCTCCGTTTTATGCTTGACGACAATCTCCTGTTTGTTCTGCTGAGGCTCTGAGACGTTCTCACGCACCACTGCATCGGGACTGAGCCAGAGCACCAGTCCGACGATAAAACCGATGGATACCTGTCCGATGATTTTATAGATTCCTTTCAGTCCGTCTTTATTCTTTTTGAAAATCTTGATATAGTCGTCCATGAAGCCCAGAAAACCGAGCCATATGGTGGTGACTATCATTAAAAGAAGATAGATGTTACGCATACGTCCCAACAACAGGACAGGAACGAGGATGGAGACGATAATGATGATACCGCCCATGGTGGGAACTCCTTTCTTCTCCACACCGAAGGGGTCGATGCTGACATCCCGTGCGGTCTCTGAGATATTACGTCGTTTCATCCATTTGATGAATCGCTCACCGAACCATGCTGAGATGATGAGTGACAGGATAAGCGCCAGCAAGGCACGGAAGGAGATATATGACCAGATATGTGCTCCCGGGATGTTGAACTGTTCTAGGAATCTGAAAAGGTAGTATAGCATATGATCAATTTACTATTTGACGATTTACAATTTACTATTTAGGCTACGCCAAAAATCTCTCTCACTATTTCACGGTCGTCAAAGTGGTGCTTGACACCCTTGATTTCCTGATAATCCTCATGTCCCTTGCCTGCAATGAGGATGACATCGCCCTTTTGTGCCATCATACAAGCCGTACGGATGGCTTCCTTACGGTCAGTGATACTGACAGTTTTCTTCATCTGTTGGGCATTGAGTCCTGCCAGCATGTCGTTGATGATATCCTGTGGCTCCTCAAAACGGGGGTTGTCGCTGGTGATGATGACACGGTCACTCTGTTTGGCAGCCTCCTGGGCCATCAGCGGACGCTTGCCCTTGTCCCGATTGCCGCCTGCCCCGCATACCGTGATGATCTGTCCGCTCTTTCCTTCCATGACCTCATGGATGGCATTCAGCACATTCTCCAAGGCATCGGGTGTGTGTGCATAGTCGACAATCGCCGTGACTCCCTCTTGGGAACGGATGGGTTCCAAGCGTCCTGCCACACTCTTAAGCGTACTCAGTATAACGAGGATATCCTCGGGTTTCTTGCCTAACATGATGGCGGCTCCATAGACCGCCAAGAGGTTGCTGACATTGAACTTCCCGATAAACTGTACGCCGACCTCATGTCCGTCAATCTCCAGATACATACCTTCGAAATGACATTCGATGATGCGGGCGCGAAAATCAGCCATCGTACGGGTGGAGTAGGTCTTAACCTTTGCCTTGCAGTTCTGTACCATCACACTGCCGTTCTTGTCGTCGGCATTGGTGATGGCAAAGGCATCTTTGGAAAGACTGTCGAAGAACGCCTTCTTGGCATCCCGGTAGTTCTCAAAAGTCTTATGATAGTCCAAGTGGTCGCGTGTCAGGTTCGTAAAGAGTCCGCCCGTGAACTTCAGTCCGCCGATGCGCTGCTGGGCGATGGCATGACTGGAACATTCCATGAAGGCATATTCGCATCCTGCCTCCACCATCTTGCTCAGCAAGCGGTTCAGTTCGATGGGGTCGGGCGTGGTATGGTCGGCAGGAATCGCCTCGTCCTCGATATAGTTACAGACCGTGGAGAGCAGTCCGCATTTATGTCCGAACTTACGGAACATATTATATAATAAGGTGGCAATGGTCGTCTTGCCGTTTGTTCCAGTGACACCCACCAGTTTCAGTTTCTTGGAAGGCTCTCCGAAGAACACGGTGGCTACGGATCCCACGGCACTCTCCGTAGAGGAAACTTGTATATAGGTTACCCCTTCGGTCTTCTCTTCAGGCAGGTCTTCACACAGCACGGCAGCGGCACCCAGTTCCAGCGCTTTGGGAATGAATTTATGTCCGTCAGTCTGGGTTCCTTTCATGGCAACAAACAGATGTCCCTTCTCAATCTTCCGGGAATCGATATTCACACCGGTGATGTCGATAGCTTCATCACCGATGATGCAGAGCGGTTTGACGTATTTAAGCAGTTCTGTTAGTATCATACGATTGCTTGTTTTTAGTTTATTCTAGACTTAAGATACACTCGCTTCCTTCTACGACCTGTTTGCCTGCGGGATAACTCTGACTTCTGACCTTTCCCCTGCCATGCAACTTCACCTTCAGTCCCTGGCTTTCCATCAGGTAGACAGCATCTTTCGCTCCCATGCCAGTCACATCAGGTGTAATACCTTTGCTGATCTGGGTCTGCTTTAAGGCAATCTGACTCGTCTGACGCTCTGCCTTTCCCCAGATAGGATTACCATTTGCATACGATCCGCTCCAGGACGGGTCGGTCTTGATACCTAAATGGCTCAACACATAGTTGGCATCCAGTATGTTGCCGTTCTTTACGTCAGGAATTGCCACAGAGGTCGTGTCATGTGCGTCTTTGACGTGTAGTTTCAGGTTACGTGCCATCACTCCCTCGGCAATATGATGGAAGACGACACCGCTCATACCGCCGCCAGAGGCGGGCAAACCAGATTTCTTCAGACAGACGATACAGGTGTATCTGGGGTTGTCGGCAGGGAAGAATCCGGCGAATGACAACCAGTATTTGACGATACCGGTCTTATAGCCGCCACCTTCTGCAATCTGTGCCGTACCCGTTTTTCCTGCTACTTTGAACATCCGTGAGCCAGCTTTTCTTCCCAGTCCTTGACTGACGACATGTTCCAGGATAGTCTGCATCGTCTTGATTGTTTGTGGCTTCGCAATACGTCGTTCCATCACTTTCTCGGGCGGGAACTCCGCAATCACTTTACCGTCTTTCATGACGCTCTTGACAAAGCGTGGTCGCATCATGATACCGTCATTGGCTATCGCATTATAGAATGTTACCGTTGAAATCGGAGGAATCTGTGTCTCGTAACCGATAGACATCCAGGGAAGGGCGGTCATACTCCAGTTCGTCCAATGTCCGTATTTGTCTTTCTCCGGCATACGGATATGGGGGCGTGCATAACCCTTGATGGGGAGTTTCAGGTCTGCGGCAATACCCGTACGGTAGATGCCCTCAATATATTTCTCAGGATGACTGCCGTATTTCTCGTCGATGATGCGACTGACACCGATATTGGAACTGACCTCCAGGATACGGGGGAGGGAGATATTGCCGTAGCCGCCACGCCGCCAGTTGTGGTCTTTCATCTCTCTGCCGTGCATAGGCCATATACCGCAGCCAGTTTCTACGCGGTAGGTGGTGTCGACGACACCGTCGTCAAGGGCGACCAGAATAGAGGCGGTCTTGAAGACGGAGCCTGGTTCGCGCAGGTCGGATACGGCATTGTTCTTGACCTCTCGATATTCTCCGTCAGCACAACGGGTCATGTTTACGATGGCCTTGATATCACCTGTCTGTACCTCCATGAGAATTGCCACACCAAGGTCGCCGCCAATCAGTTTCAACTCGTCGATGACGGCGCGCTCTGCAAGGTCCTGCATCTTGACATCAATGGTCGTGACGATGTCACAACCGTCGATAGGCATTGTGACAGGAATGTTCATGTATTTGTTCAGGATCTTACGGCGGTTGGTCAAACCGGGAGTTCCGCGCAGGATGGAGTCATAGGCCAGTTCCAGACCCTGGCGGGCACTGTCTTTGGCACCGTACATCGAACCGATGGTGCGCACAGCTAAGGAAGAGAACGGGCGTTTGCGGGCGTTGAATTCCTCCTCATGGAAGCCGCTCTTGTATTTGGGCATACGGAAGAGTGGCAGTTGCTTGACCTCCGTATAGGTGTTATAGTCGATGCGTCGTGGCCAAATGGGCCAGTGCTGTGACATTTTCTGGTGTCCTTCTTCCAGATGCTTCTTGAATTCCTCGGCACTCTTTTCGGGGAAGATCTCGTGGAGTCCCATGCAGATGGAGTCTACCTTCTCTTGCCAGATGGAGTCCTTTTTCTCACCGCCAGCCTGGAAGTCCATGAAGATTCTATATTCAGGAATAGAACTTGCCATGAGTTGTCCGTCACAACTGAGGATATTTCCACGTTTGGGTTTCACGCTGACACTGTCTTTCTTCAGGCGGTCTGCCACCTCTGTCCAGTATTGTTTCTTGGCCGTCATGATATAGAAGGCTTTGCCGATGACGGCAAGACCGACCAGTGTGAGCACTACGGCAATCGCCATATAGCGCGGCATTACTTTATCATTGTCGAATTTACTCATGACGGTTTCTTATTCTGGTATTTGTATGATATAAGGAGGCTGGTCTGCGATGTGTAACAGCGAGTCCTTGTTTTGTTTCAAGATGTCGAGGACATGACTCTCACGGCATTTCTCCGTCAGCGTACTAGAGGCGGCAAGTGCCTTGTTCTTGGCATCTTTCAATTCCGTCTCCAACTTGTCAATGGTCTGCATGTCCTGTTGGCACTGATAGCGGAAAGCTACATAGACGATGGTGAAGGCAACGATGAGTACAAACAGCCAGAGTTGTGAGCGTACCATCTCTGCCGTGAGGATGTCACCACCGAGGATGGTACGGAGGTTGACCTGCTGGGAAGGTCTGGGGTCTTCCTCGCTGGCAGTCTCCTTGATCTTCTTGATGGTTTCTTGCAACACCTCTTCAGCACGGTCGTCTTTACTACCATCCAGTTCTTCCTCTTCTTCCGGCTCTACGGGAAGTTCGATTTCCCGTATTTCTTCTTGTATCTCGTATTTCTTCATGTGCTTCTATATCTTTTCTGCGATTCTAAGTTTGGCACTACGGCTTCTCGGGTTTGTCTGTAACTCCTCCTCCGACGGGGTGATGACCTTGTTGGATACTGTCCTAAAAGGACTGGAGATACGTCCGAAGAAATCCTGTTCGACTTTCCCTTCCACGTTTCCTGCCTTCATGACATTCTTCACGATACGGTCTTCCAGCGAGTGGTAGGTGATGACACTGAGTCTTCCTTTTGTCGTTAATAGGCTCGTGGCACTTTTCAGCATGTCGCGCAGGGCGTCCATCTCATGGTTGACCTCGATGCGCAGTGCCTGGTACATCTTTGCCAGGTTTTTCTTTTCTTTCTCTGTGCGGATGAGTTTTTCCGTCGCTTTCGTCAGATCGACAGTGGTCTCTATCCGCTGTTGCTGACGGTACGCACAGATGGCGGCAGCGATACGGCGCGCATTCTTCAGTTCTCCATACAGATAGAACACGTCCGCCAAAGCCTCTTCGCTGTATTCGTTGAGGATGTCTGCTGCTGTCTTGCCCGCGCGTTTATTCATGCGCATATCAAGTGGTGCGTCGTAGCGGAAAGAGAAACCGCGTGTCTCGTCGTCGAAATGGTGGGAGGACACGCCTAAGTCGGCCAACAGTCCGTCGATCTGTTCCACACCATAATAGTGCATCCAGTTATGGAGATATCTGAAATTGCTGCGTACGAAAGTGAATCGGTCGTCGTCAACGATGTTCTGTTCCGCATCTGCATCCTGGTCGAAACTGTACAGATGTCCTTTCTTGTCTAATCGGGAAAGAATCTCACGACTGTGACCGCCTCCGCCGAAGGTTACATCCACGTAGATACCGTCAGACTTGATGTCAAGTCCGTCAACACTCTCCTTTAGGAGAACAGGTACGTGGTATGTCTCAGCGGTTGTCACCATTTTCAACTTTCAACTTTCATTAGTTCTTCCAAGGCGGCTCCGAAATCTTCGGGCGTCATCTGCTGCTCTTCGGCTTTCTGGACACTCCATATCTCGATGGTGTCACCCATGCCTACGAACTTGATATCCTGTTCGATGGCTGCCATGCGCTGATAGCGTTTGGGAATCAGGAAGCGTCCGTTGCCGTCCAGGGAAATCAACTCTACCTCACTGACGAACTGACGGTACACCTGTTGCTGTTGCTTGCTCCATCGGTTCAGTCGCTGTCGCATCTGATCCATCTGCTCGTTCCATACGGATTCAGGATAGAGTACCAGACAGGCTTGGAATACGTCTTTCCTCAATACCAGCCGTTCTTCTCCGCTGGCTTGCAGAACCTTGCGGAAAACAGCAGGGAGGAAGGCACGTCCCTTAGCGTCTGTCTTTGCTTCAATATTACCTAAAAATCGCATGCGTACTTCTTTTAATGATATATCGGTTGCAAAATTAATCAATTTCCTCCACAATCCCCCACAATTCCCCACATTATTTTCATAAATAAACTTTTAAATTTTCTTAAAACGTAATAAATAGCTGATTTTAAGTGGTTTAGACTTTTAAATATTGGTGGGGGGATTCTGCTTTAGAGCTGTTTGTTTATTCTAATGCCTTCTATCACTTGTCGGAGTATCTTCTATGATGTGTTCTAAAGGCAGCTATGTCTGATACTAAAGGCTGTTATACCCCTATAGGAGATACTGGAATACACCTTAACAGATACCGGGGTGTGGGTTAAGGGTGAAGGGTTCACGGTTCATGGTTAAGGGGTAAATGTGGTCATGACCTTCATGACCACTTTCAAAATATTTTTTGCGAAATAGTTGCACATTTTTTTTGGAAAAAGTGCAGATTCTCAAACAAAATGATTATTTTTGCATCCTGTTAGTGTGAAATCGTGAGAGGAATGGAACAAATCTCGGAGAAAACGATAGATATCGAAAAGATTCTCAAGAGCAAGATGGGAGCCAAGGCCAAATGGGTCCCTGGCTTTCTCGTTTCGTGGTTGAAACGCATTATCCATGAGGATCAGGTGAATGCCTTCCTCTGGGAGAGTCGTGACAAGACAGGTACGGAATGGTTAGAGGCTTGTGTGGAGTATCTACAGATGACACTCGTCATCAAAGGTAAGGAGAACCTGCCCGACAAGAACGACGGTCGCCTGTACACTTTCGTATCGAACCATCCCTTGGGCGGAGAAGACGGTGTTGCTTTAGGTGCCATTATCGGTCGCCACTATGACAGTCGTTTCCGCTATCTTGTCAACGACCTGTTGATGAATCTCCCCGGACTGGCTCCGCTTTGTATCCCCATCAATAAGACGGGCAGTCAGAGCCGTAACTTCCCGGCGATGGTGAAAGCAGGATTCGAGAGCGACAACCACATGCTGATGTATCCGGCAGGCATCTGTTCACGCAAGCAGAGTGACGGTACCATCCGTGACATCCCCTGGTCGAAGACGTTTATCGCCAAGAGTGTGGAGTACAAGCGTGATATCGTACCCATCCACTTCAGTGGTGAGAACTCTAAATTTTTCTACCGTTTGGCAAACTTCAGCGACAAGCATCTGAAATTCAACCTCGCGATGTTGTTTTTAGTCGACGAAATGTATAAAAACGTCGGTAAGACCTTTGAGGTGAAGATCGGAAAACCCATTCCCTGGCAGACTTTCGACAAGAGCAAAACTCCGATGGAATGGGCACAATTTGTACAAAACCAAGTATATTCCCTATAAACCCTACAACCAAGACAAACAGCCAGAAAACTATGGAACAAGAGATTATCCAGCCGATTGACAAAGAATTGCTCAAGAGCGAACTGACCTCCGACAAACAGTTGCGTCTGACTAACAAGAGCAACAACGAGATTTATGTAGTGACCGTGCATAATGCTCCCAACGTGTTGAAGGAGGTTGGTCGTCTGCGTGAGATTGTGTTCCGTGAGGCTGGCGGAGGTACGGGTAAGGCGATGGATCTCGATGAATTCGACCTTTGTGACAATTGCTACAAGCAGTTGATTGTCTGGAATCCAGAGGCGGAGGAGATTATCGGCGGGTATCGTTATCTTTTAGGTACAGATTGGGAATATGACGAAAAGGGACAGCCGATTCTCGCTACGAGTCATATGTTCCATTTCTCCGAGAAATTCTTGAAGGAATATGCTCCTTATACGGCAGAGTTAGGGCGCTCCTTCGTGTCCTTGCCCTACCAGTCGTCGCGCATGGGGGCCAAGAGTCTGTTTGCCCTCGACAACCTATGGGACGGTCTGGGTGCCATCACGGTGATTCGTCCTAACGTACGTTATTACTTTGGCAAGATGACGATGTATCCCTCCTATATCCGTAAGGGTCGTGACATGATTCTCTATTTCCTGAAGAAATACTTTGACGACAAGGAGAAGTTGATTATCCCGATGAAACCGCTGGAATTAGAGAGTGATCCGAAAGAATTAGAGACACTTTTCTGTGGTCATTCCTTCAAGGAAGACTATCTCGTCCTGAATCGTGAAATCCGGAAGATGGGCTATAATATCCCTCCATTGGTCAATGCCTATATGGGCTTGTCTCCTACAATGAAACTCTTCGGTACCGCCATCAACTATGGTTTCGGTGATGTGGAGGAGACAGGTATCCTGATTGCCATTGACGAGATCTTCGAGGAGAAGCGGAAACGTCATATCGATACTTTTATGGTAGAGCATCGTGATGAGATAGCCATCACCTCTGGTGCCAACAAGGTGATTTACAAGGAGGGGAAAGATTAACTCTTAAACAATCGGCAACGAGATTCCGTTGATTTTCTGGAAGACATCCAACGCATAGACATCCGTCATACCGGCGATATAGTCGATGACGGCCATGAGACGTGTCTCTAAGTCAGGAGTGTCGATGTCGTATTGGCTGGAGACGCGGTCAATGAGTTGCTTGGAATAGAAACGGTCAGGATGCATCACCGCCTCGACCATCTGTTCCATGAGTGTCGCCATGATTTTGTAACCCGACAGTTCTACGTCCAGTACGGGACGACTGCGGTAGATACGTGTGACAGACAGTTCCGCACATTTCTTGTAGGCCTGGGCTTGGGGTTCGTTGATATGGTCTATCAGGCTGCCCTGGAAGGTGCCGGCAAGGATTTCCTCTTCATGTTCAATAAAAGTGCTGACACACTCGTTCTCCAGTTTGCCGATGACACAGGCGCGCATATAGACCACTTTCTCGTTGGCATCCTGTAAACCCTCAAAGGCAATACGGTCACGGATCTTTTGCTGGTTCTCCTCGTCAAAGAAACTCAGCAGCAACGCTTCCGTCTCCTCATAAGAGAGAATCTTCAGTTTATGGGCGTCCTCGATGTCCATGATCTCATAGCAGATATCGTCGGCAGCTTCTACCAGATAGACCAACGGGTGACGGACATATCTCAACGGTTCTCCCTCTTTGGAGATGCGAATAATACCCATTTCATCGGCAATTTTCTGGTAATATCCTTCTTCGGAATGGAAGAAGCCGAATTTCCCTTTTTTGCCTGCCACAGAGGAAGCGAAGGGATATTTCACAATACTGGCCAGTGTACTGTAGGTCATCACGAAACCACCCGGACGACGACCTTTGAACTGATGGGTCAGGAGTCGGAAGGCATTGGCATTTCCCTCGAAATGGGTGATGTCGTCCCAAAAGACAGGACTGACCATCTCCCTGAGATCCTTCCCCTTTCCCTCCGTGAAGAATGTCTGGATGGCCTTCTCTCCGCTGTGTCCGAAGGGAGGGTTGCCCAAGTCGTGTGCAAGACATGCCGTGCTGACGATTTGTCCGATCTGCTCGAACATCGTGTCTTTCAGTTCCGGGTATTTGTGGCGGATGAGACATTGGGCGACATCATTGCCCAGTGACATACCCACGCTGGCGACCTCCAACGAGTGCGTCAGGCGGTTGTGTACGAAGATACTGCCAGGCAGGGGGAATACCTGTGTCTTGTTCTGTAAACGGCGGAAGGGCGCAGAGAAGATCAGACGGTCATAGTCGCGCTTGAATTCGGTTCTGTCGTCATGTCGTTCCGTATGACGGTATTCCTGTCCTAACCGCTTGTTTGAAATGAGTTGTTTCCAGTCCATCATGGTGCAAAGATAGTAATAAGTGAGTGAAAAGTTGTCTTTTTTGTACAAAAACTCACATTTTTCTTTGAAAAATATGGCTATTTGGAGAGAAATGACTACTTTTGCACATTATTATAGTAACATTTCGAAATGATACAGATAAAAGTTGTCAACAAAGGGCACCAACAGTTGCCCGCTTATGCTACACCGCAGAGTGCAGGCATGGATCTTCGTGCGAATATCGACGAACCTATCACACTTCATCCGTTGGAGCGTCGTCTGATTCCTACGGGACTGCATATCGCCTTGCCGGAAGGCTATGAGGCACAGGTGCGTCCCCGCAGCGGACTGGCCCTGAAGCACGGATTGACCGTGTTGAATACACCAGGTACGATTGATGCAGACTATCGTGGAGAGATAGGCGTAGTACTTGTCAACCTCTCGAAGGAAGACTTCGTCATCAATGACGGCGAGCGTATCGCCCAGATGGTCATTGCCCGTCATGAACAAGCGGACTTTGTCGTGGTGGAGGAACTCGACCAGACGGAGCGCGGCGAAGGAGGCTATGGACATACAGGAGTAAAATAAAGGATGAAGAGCAGGCGGCACATATTGACGTTGGTAATCATTGGTTGGGCAATGACAAGTCTGGCCCAGTCTGTGGTATCTCCGTCCCGTCGTTTTAACGCCTTCTTCTTGGAAGCCATCTGTGAGCGTGCCAAAGGAAACAATGATGCTGCTTTTGACTTGTTGCGCCGTTGTGTAGAGATAGACTCCACCAAATCGGAGGCATATTACTATCTTGCCCAGTATTATGGTGCTTTAAAACAAAAAGACCGTGCGATAGTATGTATAGAGAAAGCTGCTGCCTTGGAACCTTTGAACTCCACCTACCAGGAGACGCTGGCGAATGCGTACATCAATATGCGCCAGTACGACAAGGCCGCAGAGGTACTTGAGACCCTCTATGACAAGCACAAGGACCGTGATGATGTCTTGGGAGTCTTGATACAGCTGTATGAGGAACAGCATGACTATGAGGCAGCCATCAAGACACTGACAAAGTTGGAGACTATGGAGGGCAAGAGTGAGCGTCTCTCCTATGCCAAGAGTAATTTCTATACCCAGTTGGGTGACAAGAAAGCCGCTATCGCGGAAATGAAGAACCTCGCGGACCAGTATCCCAATGACCAGAACTATCGTGGACTCTATGCCAATACACTGTTTGTGAACGGACAGAAGAAGAAAGCCCTCGAGATTTATGATGATATCCTCAGGATAGAGCCGGAGAACCGTAATGCGCTGATGGCACTGCTCGCCTATGAGAAGGACGAGGGTGACCCTGACAAGGCGGACGCACTGACTGAACGGGTACTGCTGAGTAAGAATGTCACGTCTCAGGACCGTATCATGCTGATGCGTCAGGAGATTGGAAAGAGCGAACAGGAAGGAGGTGACTCAACGCGGGTGCTATATCTCTTCCGTCGGATGCTGGAACAGCCGCAGATGGATGCGGATGTCGCCATACTCTGTGCGACGTATATGAATCTCAAGAAGATGCCTAACGATACCATTAGTGCCGTGCTGGATCAAGTATTAAAGGTTGCTCCCGACAATGCGGCGGCTCGTCTGCAGTTGGTCAGCTATGCCTGGCAGGCAGAGGATATGCCTCGTATCATCTCGCTGTGTCAGGACGCACGGCAGTATAACCCTGATGAAATGGCATTTTATTACTATCAGGGTATTGCCTACTATAAGCAGGAGAAACTGGACGAGGCACTGAATGCTTTCCAGAATGGTATCAGTGTCATTAGCCAGCAGAGTGATCCGGATATCGTCAGTGATTTCTATGCGGTGATGGGCGACGTGCTACACCAGAAAGGACTGGACAAGGAGGCATTTGCCGCCTATGACTCCTGTCTGCAGTGGAAAGATGACAACTACGGCTGTCTGAACAACTACGCCTATTATCTGAGTGAGAAAGAGATCCTTCTGGACAAGGCGGAGCAGATGTCGTACCGTACCATCAAGGCAGAGCCTAAGAATGCCACCTACCTGGATACCTATGCCTGGATACTCTTCAAACAGGAGCGTTATGCCGAGGCAAAGATATATATTGACCAGACCCTGCAGTGTGACTCCGACACGTCGGCCGTATTGCTCGAGCACGCAGGTGACATTTACTATCATAATGGGAATCGTGAACAAGCCCTCTCCTATTGGCAGCAGGCGCTGGCTAAAGCTTCGCCCAAGTCGGAGACGGGGACAGAGGATCGCCGACAGATATTAACAAGAAAGATAAAACTCAAAAAATACCTAAAAGAATGAAACCATTACGTATGATGAAACTTGCCGCATTGGCTTTGCCATTGATGTTGGTAGCTTGTGGCACACAGAAAAAGGCTGTGAAAGAAACGACGACGACGCCGTCAACCATGAAGGCTCAGCAGTTCTTACAGAAAGTGAATGACAATGCCCAGTATGCCAGATTCATTACCTCCAAGGTAAAATTCTCCGTAGAGGTGGGTAATCAGCAGTTGACACTGACTGGTAATCTGAAGATGAAACGTGATGATGTAATCCGTCTGCAACTGATGGCCTTTGGCTTTGTGGAGGCAGGACGTCTGGAGTTCACCAAGGATTACGTCCTGATCATGGACCGTATCAACAAGCAGTTCATCAAGGCAAACTATAACCAGTTGGACTTCATGCGTAACAGCGGTTTGAACTTCTATTCCCTGCAGTCTTTGTTCTGGAACGAACTGTTCCAGCCAGGCAAGTCAAAGCTGACAGACGAGTTGCTGAACAACTACCAGACCGATATGATCGGTGAGGATGCCATTATTTCGATGGAGAGTGACAAACTTTCCTATCGTTGGCTGGCAGACAAGGAAGGTGCCCTTATTAAGATGGCAAACATCATGTATGAGGATAAGCTCCGTGGCAACTATCAGTTGAACTGGGACTATGAGGACTTCAAGGCAAACGGTAAGAAGAAGTTCCCCCATACTCATAACATCCTGTTCAATACCCCGTCGAAGAGCATTAAGATGGGTATGACGCTCAACTATCTGGGTAATGACGAAGAGTGGGAGACCCGTACTGAGATCTCTGGAAAATATCGTGAGGTGTCTGTAGACGAAATTCTTCGTCGTTTTATGGCTTTGTAATAGCGGATGAGGCAAATAGCGATAATCCTATTGCTGATGTTCTTTTCCTTGAGTCCGTATGCACAACAGAAACGTACGGCCTCTAAGGGGAAAGGGAAGACTACTGCTGTAACGAAGAAAAAGACCACGACCAAGACAGCAACGAAGAAGACGACTGCTAAGAAAAAACAGTCGACAGGACAGCCTGTCTCTGTACAGAGCCTTCAAAACCAGCGACAGAAACTCCAACAGCAGATTAAGGAACAGGAGCAGCGTCTGCGCACGAATGAGCGGGATGTTAAGAAGCGACTGGAGAACCTGATGATGCTTAATACGGAGATTGCCGTCAAGCGTCGTACGATAGATACCATCCGTAAGGACCTGTCATCTCTGGATGTGGAGATAGAGGTGCTCAATACAGAATTGAGCCGGTTGAAGTCGGAACTGGAGGAATGTAAGCAGAGATATGTCAAGTCGATGCGTTACATGCACCGTAACCTGTCGGTCCAGAATAAGCTGATGTTTGTCTTTAGTGCCAACAGTTTCACCCAGATGTTCCGTCGGATGCGCTTCATGCGTGAATATGCCTCTTATCAGCGTTCTCAGGGAGAGGATGTGAAGGTGAAACAGGCAGAGGTGAATGCCAAACAGGTAGAACTGCTGGCCGCCCGTGATAATAAGTCGCAACTGTTGGCACGTGGTGAGAGTGAGCGTCGCTCACTGGAAGGCAAGCAGACGGAACAGAAGAATGTAGTCTCCGGATTGCAGAAGCAACAAAAGGAAATTCAGAATATCATTGCCCAGCAAAAGAAGAAAGACGCTGCGTTGAATGCACAAATCGACCGTCTGATAGCTGAGGAGGTAGCTCGTCAGAAAGCACGTGCTGCCGCGGAGGCAAAACGGAAGGCGGAGGCAGAGGCAGCGAAGAAACGGGCAGCGGAACTGGCACGTAAGAAAGCGGAGGCGGAGAAGGCTGCCAAGGAGAATGCCCGACGTATCGCCGAGGCGAAGGCGAAGGAGGAGAAAGCCAAGGCAGAGGCTCGTGCTGCCCGTAATAAAAAAGCCCGTGAACAGGCCGAGCGTCAGGCGAAGGAGGCTGAGGAGGCCCGTCTGGCTGCTGAGCGTCGTGCAGCGGCTGAAGCCCGTGAGCATGCCAAGGAAGTTGCTGAGGCTAAGAAGAATACGGAAACCTTGGATTATTCGATGAGTTCCGAGGATCGTCGTCTCAGTGGTAACTTCGAGAGCAACCGCGGCAGACTGCCCATACCGATTACCGGACCCTATCGTATTGTGAGCCATTTCGGACAGTATAACGTGGAGGGATTGCATAATGTCACGCTAGATAACAAGGGTATCAACATCAAGGGACAGTCTGGTGCCCAGGCACGTTCTATCTATGACGGTGAGGTGAGTGCGGTGTTCAGTTTTGGAGGCACGATGGTGGTAATGGTCCGTCACGGTAGTTATATCTCCGTGTATTGTAACCTTGCCTCTGTCAGCGTACATAAGGGACAGAAAGTCAGTACCCGCCAGGCTTTAGGACGAGTAGGACAGGATGATATCCTGCAGTTCCAATTGCGAAAAGAGACGGCGAAACTGAATCCGGAATCGTGGCTGGGAAGATGATGCTCCGCATCACGGATATTCGGCATTTCGGCATTTCGGAATGCCATTACCCCGTTATCCCGAAATCAATTTCACGTATTTCTTGATTGCTTGTTGAATCTCGCTGATGCAGATGAACTCATCTGCGGAATGACTGCGGCTAGATGCCCCCGGCCCTAACTTAAAGGAAGGGAACGGCATCAGGGCTTGGTCGGAGAGGGTGGGAGAACCGAAAGGCTTCATCTTCATACGGATGCATTTCCTGATGAGGGGATGATTCTGTGGGATGGAGGAGGAATGCAGACGGAACGACCGTGCCTTCAATTCACTCTTCATATGTTTCTGCAGGAAGGCGAAGAGATACTCGTTCTGGTAGTATTCATTGGTGCGTACGTCGATGACAAACTCCAGTTTGTCGGGAATGACATTGTGCTGGGTACCAGCATGGACCACTGTGACCGTCGCCTTCGTCTCTCCCAACAGCGGACTGATCTTTCGGAACTTATAGTCACGAAGCCATTGCAGGTCGTCTAACACCTCGTAAATGGCATTGACTCCCTCGTTACGGGCGGCATGACCGCTCTTCCCGTGGGCGATGCCGTCAATCACCATCAATCCCTTCTCGGCAATGGCGGGCTGCATTTCCGTAGGCTCGCCTACGATGGCAACATCGATGTTGGGCAAGTGTGGTAATACGGCAGAGAAACCGTTGGCTCCGCTGACCTCCTCCTCACACGAGGCAACATATATAATATTATAAGGTAAATCCTTTTTCTGGATCAGGATGCGGTAGGTCTGCAGCAGACTGACCAGTCCGCCGCCACAGTCGTTAGCCCCCAGTCCGTAGAGTCTGTCGTCCTCGATGACGGGCTGGAAAGGGTCACGGGTCCATGTCGCCACAGGTTTCACCGTGTCGATATGAGCATTGAGCAGCAAGGTAGGTTTTTTCTTGCTGAGTCGTTTGGCAACGATGAGGTTGTTACCGATACGTTTACAGGGCAGTCCCCATGCCTTGATCTGTCGTTGCAGTACGTCAGCCGCAGCCGCCTCGTCACGACTGACGGACGGGGTACTGATAAGTGCCTTCAGCAGTTCCACCGCTTCTTTGGTATAGCCTTTGTATCTCATACTTGATGCAAAGATACAAAAAAATATCAATTATCAATTGTCAATTGTCAATTATTTCGTACCTTTGCACATAATTATTATAGGGATGTTATGCAGATAAACAGTCACATGTCGGTGTTGATACACGACTTAGCCAGACAATATGGCGACCGTGAAATGCTGATTTATCAGGATTTCGGAGGTAAGGAGTGGAAATCGTTGTCGTGGAATCAGGTGTCACAGACGGTCATGCAGGTCAGCAATGCCCTGTTGAACCTCGGTGTAAAGGTGCAGGAGAACATTGGTGTCTTCTCCCAGAACTCTGTGCAGTATCTGGAGTGTGACTTTGGTGCATGGGGCATCCGTGCCGTCACGATTCCTTTCTATGCCACCAGTTCGGAACAACAGATCCAGTTTATGATCAACGACGCGAAGATCCGCTTCCTCTTCGTGGGTGAACAAGATCAGTATGACCGTGCCCGTCGTGTGGTGTCACTCTGTCCTACACTGGAGCGAATCATCGTCTTCGACCCGTTGGTGCATATATCCTCTCACGACCCTAACGCCCTCTATTTCTCTGACTTCTTGAAACTCGGAGAGAATCTTCCCCGTCAGACGGAGGTGGAGACACGACAGAAGGAGGCTTCCTTCGATGATATCGCCAATATCCTCTATACCAGTGGAACGACAGGTGACTCTAAAGGGGTCATCCTCCCTCATTCCCAGTTCCATGCTGCTTTTGAGGCGAATAACAAGTGTGTGCCTGTGAATGAGAAAGATCGTGTGATGAACTTCCTGCCCTATACGCATATCTTTGAGCGCGGATGGGCACTTCTCTCCCTGACGAAGGGTGCTACGATGATTGTGAACACCCACCCGCAGGAGGTGCAGCAGTCGATGCGTGAGACGCATCCAACCTGTATGTCGTCCGTTCCCCGTTTCTGGGAGAAGGTATATATGGGTGTGATGGATAAGATCGAGCATTCCAGTGCCGTCCAGCGTAAACTTTTCATGCATGCCCTTGCAGTAGGTCGCAAGCATAACATCGAGTATTTGAGTCGTGGTAAGCGTCCGCCGATGGCCCTCCATCTGGAGTATGAGATGCTCAACCGTACCGTCTTCTCCCTTGTCCGTAAGGAACTGGGCTTGGAAAATGCCCATTTCTTCCCTACGGCAGGTGCCGCAGTGAGTGCCCATGTGGAAGAATTTGTCCATTCCATCGGCATTAATATGATTGTCGGCTATGGCTTGACGGAGTCTCTGGCCACCGTCTCCTGTGACCATCTGGGAGAACCCTATACGGTAGGTTCGGTAGGACAGCCCATCGAAGGCATTGATATCAAGATTAGCGAGGATGGCGAGATTCTCCTGAAGGGTCCGACGATTACGCCTGGCTATTACAACCGTGAGGATCTGACGAAGGCTGCCTTTACGGAGGAGGGTTACTTCAAGACAGGTGATGCCGGTTATCTGAAGGATGGTGAACTGTTCCTGACAGAGCGTATCAAGGACCTCTTCAAGACCAGTAACGGCAAGTATATCGCTCCGCAGATGATTGAGTCGAAACTCTTGGTCGACAAGTATATCGATCAGATTTGTATCGTTGCCGACCAGCGCAAGTTTGTTTCAGCCTTGATTGTACCGGTCTATGCCCTCTTGGAGGAATATGCCCGTGCCCATAATATCTCGTTTGAGAACCGTGAACAGCTTTGTGCCGATCCTCAGATTCTGGATATGATGAAGGAGCGTATTGACACGCTACAGCAGCAACTCGCCCATTATGAGCAGGTGAAGCGCTTCACCCTGCTGCCTCATCACCTCTCTATGGAGAAGGGTGAACTGACGAATACCCTCAAGATCCGCCGTCGTGTACTTTATGAGAACTACAAGGCGGAGATTGACAAGATGTACGAAGAATAATGATTACACAAGACCAACTAAAGGATGTCTTGGATAGGACAGACAAGCTTTGTCGCTATCTGAAGATTGACGAGAAGAAAATAGAATTCGAGGAGGAGGACCTTCGTACGCAGGCTCCTGACTTCTGGGAAGACCAGAAGCGTGCTGAGGCGCAGATGAAGAAGGTGAAAGCCATCAAGAAATGGATTGATGACTATAACGAGGTGCGTGGTGCCGCCGACGAACTTCAGCTCGCCTTCGACTTCTACAAGGAGGAGATGGTGACCGAGGACGAGGTGGATCATGACTATCAAGTGGCTCTGGGGCTTATAGAAAATCTAGAGATGAAAAATATGCTCCGCCAGAAGGAGGACCCAATGGAGTGTGTGCTGAAGATCAATTCTGGTGCAGGCGGTACGGAGAGCCAGGACTGGGCATCGATGCTGATGCGTATGTATCAGCGGTGGGCGGAAGCACATGGCTATAAGGTCAGTATCTCCAACCTCCAGGACGGTGACGAGGCGGGTATCAAGAGTGTCACCATGCAGATAGAGGGTGGCGAGTATGCCTATGGCTATCTGAAGAGTGAGAATGGGGTACACCGTTTGGTGCGTGTCTCTCCCTTCAATGCCCAGGGTAAGCGTATGACTTCTTTTGCCTCCGTCTTTGTCACACCGTTAGTTGACGATACTATCGAGGTGTATGTCGATCCTGCCAAACTCTCGTGGGACACCTTCCGTTCCAGTGGTGCTGGCGGTCAGAATGTCAACAAGGTGGAGTCGGGTGTCCGACTGCGTTATTGGTATACCGATCCTGATACGGGTGAGGAAGAGGAAATCCTCATTGAGAATACGGAAACACGTGACCAGCCAAAGAACAAGGAACGTGCAATGGCACTGCTCCGTTCCCAGCTCTATGACCGTGCCATGAAGAAACGCTTGGAGGCACAGGCAAAGATAGAGGCTGGCAAGAAGAAGATAGAGTGGGGCTCTCAGATTCGCTCGTATGTCTTTGACGACCGTCGTGTGAAGGACCATCGCACGAACTACCAGACATCGGATGTCGATGGGGTGATGAATGGAAAAATCGATGATTTCATCAAGGCATACTTGATGGAATTCCCTTCTTCTGACGAAGAATGAAAACAATAACCAATAAACAATAAAACGAAGATATTATGAGCAAAAAGAATCAGACAAAGCGTGAAGCTTACGCTAAGAAACAGGAAGAGAAGGGTAAGAAAGTAGTGGCATGGATTTTCGGAGGACTGATCATCCTCGCTATTATCTATCTGATCTGGACCTTCTCCATGATGTCGTAAATGAACATCGAAATCGAACGGAAATTCCTGGTACTGAACGACTCCTACAAACAGGAGTCGTTCAGCCATAGTCATATCCGACAAGGCTATATCTGCAGTGAGCGCGGACGTACCGTCAGGGTACGCATCCGTGACGACCGTGCTTACCTCACCATCAAAGGTCCCAGTCTGGATGGAGGACTCTCCCGTTATGAGTTCGAGAAAGAGATTTTATTGGAAGAAGGTGAACAGTTGATGCGTCTTTGTGAACCGGGAATCATCGATAAGGTGCGTTGGCTGGTAAAGAGCGGTGAACATACCTTTGAAATTGATGAGTTCTTTGGTGAAAATGAGGGTCTTGTCATGGCTGAAGTGGAGCTCTCATCGGTTGGTGAAAGTCCAAAAATGCCCGATTTCATCGGAAAAGAGGTAACGGGTGACCGTTGTTTTTACAACAGTCAGTTACGTCGCCATCCTTATAGAGAATGGATGGCTGAGAAATGAGACAATGTCCTTACAAAGGATGAAAGTTGTATTTATTTATTCTACAACGCATCCTAAAACCATCAAACATTTTTGCTTCTATCTTACTGATAATGAATAGTTTACAAGAATATCCCGATTCCAAAAGTGATTTAAGTGATTGTATTTTCTGTAAATCTATATATTACTAAATTAATTATCCCCATAATTATTTTTGCTATATATATAATTCGTGTATTATAGAATCACTTAAATCACTTGATGTGGCTGAAATACCGATAAATAAAGGCTTCAAGCGAGGTGATTAAAGCCTCCAAACGAATTAATTAAAGGCTTTAAATGAATGAATTAAAGCCTTCAAACAAATTTTTTCAGGGAGAAATTTGGTGGAGGGAAAAATATTTTATATTTTTGCATGGCTAAATGAAAAACTGAATACCATGCGAATCGGTAAACTCATATTATGTACCATCTTTTTTCTGACGACCGTTCCAGGAAGGACAGCACCAACAGATAATGCCGCTATCCTGTTGATGGAGAAAGGTGACTCGTGTCGCGACCAACACTTATATAACAAAGCACTTGCATACTACCTGCAGGCACAAAAGGAGCCTTCCTTGGAAAACAATACTGAAACGCATTTACAAGTGTTGGAGCGTATCATGTGTACCTATGACGTGCTCTATCAGTGGAAAGAGCTGTCAGAAACCTCCTACCAGTTGTATATGCTGGCAAAGAAGAATAACGCTAAGGCATATCAGGCGCTGGCATTCTTTATGAGGGGCAAGCGTCTGTGCCTTGAAGGAAATCTGGAGGAAGGTTTCCGCACCTGTTTCGAAGCCGTCGAGCAGTTGAAGGACGCAGACCATCCGCAGAGGGATCACAAGTTGGGTATCTTTTATGCCTTCCTAACCAAACAGTACGGAAAAAACGGAAACTATAAAGAAGCCTTGCGCATGTCGAAGGAACAAGAGCGATATCATCATCTGGCTTCACAGTCTGACACCATTTATGCCCAGATGGATAAACAACGGTTGTATACCATCCGTGCCTGGCTGCTTGCTAAGATGGGACGGCTGGCGGAAGCCGACAAGCTCTACAAGCGCCATCATATCGTCCCCCATCTCGACCCTATAAGCGGGGATGCCCTCCCGGAATATTATCAAATCCAAGGGATGGACGAGGAAGCGTTGCGTTTTCTCCAGTTGGTTAAAGATAATATGCGGAAAGATGAGGACACGCTAAGTCGTAACATGCAGCGGGTATTGGGAGACGAGGGGGATGTCTATTACAGGATGGGTGATTACCAGAAGGCGGCAGAGTGCTACCGGGGTGTCGCCGTGCAAGCAGACACCCTTGGTGTGCGGACGCTGCGTACCATCTCCAGTGGTGTGCAGCAGGTGATAGACAGCGAGCGTGCCATGTCTCGTCATAACCTAATCCTCTCCATCGTCATCGTGGGTTGTCTGATGTTGCTCGTCGTCTTTTTCCTGTTGCTGCGTCACAACCGTGTCATCAACCGTAAAAACCGGGCCATGACCCAGACGATTCGTGAGCTGATGCATTATCGTGACATCGTTGTTGCCAATGGAGATCCTGTTGAAATCGCAGAAAAAAGCGAAGAAGAGAAGGCTCTCGACGAGGATGAGAAACGTTTCAAACAGATGGATGAACGTGTCATGAAGGAAGAGTTGTTCCGTGCCCCCGACTTCGGACGTGAAGAGCTGATGTGTCTGATGGGTGTTGATAAAAACGCCATTTCTGTCATTATCTACCGTTATACCGGCATGAATGTGACAGGTTATGTCAATACGAAACGCATGGAGTATGCGGTCCTTTTGATGAGACAACACCCTGAGTACACGATGGGTGCCATCGCGGAGGCTTGCGGTATTAAGAGCCCGGCGACATTCATCCGTAACTTCCGGAATGTCTATGGGATGACTCCTTCTGAGTTCCGCCAGAATATAGACGAATAACCCCATAACGGACAATTTGAAAACTGTTTTTGACATTTTGAAACAAATTTTTTCATTATAAATTAGGTGTATGTCGCAAATTCTTGTTAAATTTGTGGCATGAAACAAAATTATAACGATAAAAAATCCCGTGTTGCAGCAAAAATTGTGATTTTGGCAATGCTGTTCTGTGGGATGTCTAGTGAAGTCTCTGCACAGCAAGTAACCATCAGTAACAACCTGTTGTATGATGCCTGGCTGACCCCTAACCTCCGGGTGGGTGTCCGTCTGGCTCCCCATTGGTCAGCTGGACTGACGGGTGGCTATAACCCCTGGCCGTCTGACGAGAGTAAGTCGAGGAAGTGGAAGCATCTGTTGGTGTCTCCCTCTGTACGTTACTGGACAGACTCCGTGAATGTGCACCATTTCTTCGGAGTGAATCTCATCTACAGTCATTACAATGTGGCTGACGTGAAGTTCCCGTTCGGACTCTACAAGAGCGTTCGTGACGAGCGTCGTCAGGGTGACCTCGGCGCCCTGGGTGTCTTCTATGGTTACTCATGGCCCATCGCCCGCCATTGGAACATTGAGGCGTTGATAGGCGCCGCTGTCGGTTATACCAAATATGACCGATATGAGTGCGGCCATTGTGGTACGAAGATCGGCGACGCCCATAAGTGGTTTGTGATGCCGCAGGCTGCCATCAATATCGTGTTTAACCTCCCGGGTCGTCCGAAGAAAGTGGTGGAGCCCGTGCAACCCATAGAACCCGTCCAGCCTATCATCGAGACACAGCCTGCCGTTCCCGAGACCTCTGTCGTGAAAGAGCCGGAGCCTGTCAAGGAGCGTGCCGTGGATGTCCTGCGTCGCAATGAGCCCGTGCTTGCCCATATCTCCGAGTACAAGCCTTACGACCGCAGTCAGGTGCTGCGTCGTGACAAGCGGGCTTTATTCGTATACTTCCCCATGTCGCAGACAGAAATCCAGTCTGACTATCGTGATAACCAGCAGACCCTCGACCGTATCATTGACGTGACACGCAAGATGTTGGCTGATAACGACAGTGAGATTCGTAAGATACAGATTGTGGGTCTGGCATCTTTCGATGGCGGTAAGAAACTCAACGAGCGTATCGCTCAGGAGCGTGCCTTGGCTTTGAAGAAGTATATCCAGGATCGCCTTGCCGTCAGTGATGACCAGTTTGACCTTGCCTTTGGTGGTGAGAGCTGGGCAGACTTCTGTGATCAGGTGGAAGAGGAGATAGAGAAGCAATCCGGAAACTCCGGCATCATCTCCCAGCTCCAGCAAGTACTCGAAATCATCGATACCGAGCCTGATGTGGTACGCCGTGAGCAGAAGATCCGTAAACTGCATGGCGGCCGTACCTATCAGTACATCAAGGAGCATCATCTGGACGACCAGCGTAATGCCGGTTATCTGAGAATCTATTTTGACTATACGGAATAACGAAATAAAATAACAAAAAACAAAACATAATCGATTATGAAAAAAATCATGAGTTTTGCTTACACAAGTGCGATAGCACTGTTAAGCGTAGGTTTCTTTGCAGCGTGCTCGTCAAGTGACGACACAGCGTTGGATCCCAATCCGACTTATAATACGGAAACGAAAAGTGTAACAACTAAGTTTGTTTTGAATGTCTCCTCTGCTTCAAACATGCGTCAAGCTACTGCTACTGTTCAGAAGGCCAACAACTTCCGTGGCATGAAAGATGCAACACTCATCGGTCTCTCCACAGGTAAAGGTAGTTCCTACTTGGCTCCTTTCCTCGGCAGTTCTACAGGTTTTGAGGTCAAAAAGATCTACGACCTTGGTACGCTCTATGCTTCTGGTTCTGTGGATAATGATCCTAATAGTGACAATGCAAATAGTAGTTCTCACCGTGTGGTAGAGCTGACACTGCCTTTGAAAACCGATGCCATGCTGGTATATGGCCGTGCCATTCCTATTACCAAAACAGTTTCTAGTTCCAGTGTTATAGATAAAGACGAAAATGGTTTTGTTGTCTATGATGTCAAAGACACTCCAGAGGAAACGACCTTCAGTCTTGTTTCACGTATGAGCGAGAGCGAAGCTACCGTATATGCTCAGTGCTGTGACTTAGCTGCTACTGTCCTGAACCGGATTATGAAGAGTGAGGTTGGTGAATATGGTATGACCAATCCTATTACAAGGACAAATACCACAACAGGAGGTTCATATACTCAAGAGGCAACTTTGCCGGCCTTGACCTGGAGAGGAATTGGCAGCCTCGATGATGATGCAATTGCTTTGCTGGCTCCTTTGCAGGAGAATCTGGCTAAAGCCTATAGTGTTATTCGTAAAACTTATTCAAATGCTGCAGCCATCAACTCAGGTTCAGCTGCTTCTCTCTGCAACATGATGAAAGATGTCTATGCCATTGCCAAGTCTGTTTCCTTAGCTACGGCAACCAACGATGATGAGTTGAACGCCCAGCGTCTGGCAGATGAAATTATAGGGCGCATAGAGAACTATTTTAATGCAGATGATACTGCCTTCCCCTTTAAGGCCGTAGGTAAAATATCAAGCACTAATACAATACTTTATTCATTGAATGCCGCTAATATCGATGTATCAGGTTTTAATCTTCTTGTAGAGGATACCAAATATTTCCCGACTTTCCCGAAGTCGTTTAATGTGCCTGAGGGTGTTGCCCAGCTTGACTTTACAGATTATACTGCTACTGGTGGCGGCTTCGCTTACAAGACCGCAGAAACAAGTGTTTCGCTGCTCGACCTCACTACTGCTGTGGATCCAACTAGGTATACGTATCCTTCTGAGTTGCTTTATTTCGACAATAGCCTTCTGCGTGTTACGGATACAGATAAGAATCCTGGTGACTATCCTGACGGTTATAGCAATTGGGATGCTAATGATTCATGGTCTGGTTGGACAACAGGTCCAGTAACATCTGGCACTCGTAGCGTTGCTGTCAAGAACAATATCAATTATGGTGTTGCCATGCTGCAGACTACAGTGGCTATTGATGGTTCTGAATTCAAGGACAATCATCCTGCAGAAGAACATGTAACATTGTCTGCAGAACAAATTGGTAAGTTCGTGCTTACAGGTGTGCTTATTGGTGGACAGTACAAGCAAGTAGGATGGAATTATCTGTCTAATTCTTATGCAGATGCTAATAAGAATTTTATTATCTATGATACCAAGATGGCCAGCAATGGCGCTACTGTTGCTGCCTCCACCGCTACTCCTAACTATACGATGGTATTCGACAACTACTGTGTTGCTACTGGTGGCGGCAATCAGGCCGACCAGACGGACGTGCTGGTAGCACTGGAGTTTAAGAATGGCAACGATGTGGATATCTACGGTAAGGGTGGTATTATTCCTAAGGGTGGCACGTTCTATCTGGCAGCCAAGTTGAAGTTGCAGTCTAACACAATTTCTGATTGGCCCACCACTTATGCTATTCCTCCTTATACTGACGCTGGTGCCTCAAAGGAGATTACCCGTATCTTTACGCAGGACTATGTGACTACCGCTACTTTCAAGATTGGTGAGCATTCATTGGAGAATGCCTATACTACCGTTCCTGACCTGCGCGCTTCTCAGACATCGCTGGGTATGAGCGTAGACCTGCAGTGGCGTCCTGGTCTTAGCTTCGAGACAACTCTCGGACAAACAGAGTAATTAATAAAGTACACAACAAAGGTGAAGAGAAGAAATACAATCATGATGTGGCTCCTGCTGTCAGCCTGTTGGCTGATGGCAGGCTGCTGCACGTACATCGATGATGACTTGAGCGACTGTCTTCCGGAGGAGCAGACCTTTACGCTGGAGTATGAGTTGCGGTTGGTGACGAACATCACCACCGAGCTCACGACCCAGCTTAATACGGCTGCGGATGTTCAGGTCGCCAATGCACTGCGTGCCCATCTGAAAGATATCTTCACAGACTTTGCCCATGACGTGGACCTTTCGTTCTACGACACGGAGAACGCACAGGAGCGGTTGAGCCACGACCAGCATGTGATGAATGCCAGCGAAGAGAGCTATACGATCCATCTGCCGATGCGGGAGTATATGCACCTTGCCGCAGCAAATATCAAGGACAACCAGGTGGTGGAACTGAAAGGTGACGACTATTGTCCGACATCCCAGCTTGCTGATGTTCCTGAAGGCAGGGAGACCATTGACTCTCATACCACAGGTCTCTTCACGGCAAGATATCCGATGAAGGTCATGGAGGGAGTCAGCCAGACCTTCCACGTGAAGCTCTATATGGCTAACTGTGCGGAGGCATTGGTCATCGACTCTCGCGGACATTCCTATAAGGATGTCAAGGTCTTTGCTACTGGCTTTTCCTCTCAGTTCCATATCAACGACAGCACCTACACCTTCGCGGAGAAGTCGCCTTTCGTCCGTGCGACGAAAGTCGAGACAGGAGACAATAACCTGTGTTTCTGTTCCGTGAACTTCCCCTCGTCGGATGAAGGGGGAATGAGGACGGTCGTCGAAGTTGACTTTGACGAGGAGGAGTCGGATGAGGTCATTTGGCAGTTCTATGTCTATGTCACCAATGAGGATGATTCCATCACGGAATCTGTGCTGAATATCAGGAAACCGAACAAAGCTGGTCAGCTCAGTATCATCTGTGGCCATATGGGTGACAATGGTGAAATAGTGCCTAAGGACCAGACGGTGGGTGCCAGTGTCACGCTGAACTGGAATGAAGGCGGACATCATGAGATAGATTTGTAATATAAATTGAGTGAACATTGAAGGGTAATTATATCACACTGATAGCTTGCTGGCTGTGTATGATGATGTCATCGTGCACAGATGACTTGTATGTGGAGGATGAACCTACCCTTCAACAGTATGATCTCTTTATCAAAGTCGGACAGCCTGCTGGTATGCGTATGGCCAGTGATGTGGTACAGACAGAAGGTTCGCAGTTCAGGGGTATCCAAGGACTGTTGGCTATTCCCTACAAGACTTCCAATGCCGATGCCGTAACGGCTACCGATGTCCCGTTGATATCGAATGCAACGGGTGGTGGAGAAACCGATAAGGTGGCTGGGCAAGATTATTATTATGTCACGCACTGCTCCCTGATGCCGGGCACCAACCGCATGTTGGTGTATGGACAGGCAACATCAGTCAACGGCAATGCCCAGAACGGAAAACTGGTGACATCGTTATTCAATGCGGATGAATGGACAGACCGTATGTTGACGAAGGATATCACTTTCAGGCTGCAACCTATCTGTGAGACGACGGATGTACATCCTCATGCTCAGGCTTTGGCGAATTATCTGACGAGAATTGCCAATACGCCGGGTTGGAGTACAGCATCTGGTCTGGCGAAGGCACGTTACCTCGACTTTATCCATGCCGATGCAGAGGGGGCTGGACTGATGGCAGGTGCGGCAGCGAATGTCAAGGCGTATGCTCTGGTACTTAGAAACCAATTGAAAGACAATACCGATGATCTTAGCATAGCCATTGTTGACAATATTGATAACAAGACAGTTAAAGTTGACGAAACGAACTACAATATCGATGCCATCACATATCCCGGTTCTATCGAACTTCCCGATGGTGCCGCTGTGCTACGGTGGACAGGCAGTGGTTTCTCGGTAAGTACAGAAGCTACGACACTCGATAAAATCAACGGCATCAACCGCTATAGCTACCCTGCCGAACTCTGGTACTATGCCAACAGTGCCATCCGGACTTCGAGTCAGGAAGTAGCAAAGAGCACGTACCAGGACGAGGGAACCTGGAGCGATTTGCTTGAAGACTATTATCAGGGAAGCCGCTCTGTGATTTACGGAACGAGGTCTGTGGCCGTCGAAGACCCTTTGCAGTATGGGGTGGGTCGTTTGCAGATGACGTTGGAACCTATCACGAGAACGCTAAAAGATTCGGAAAATGAAGAAATTGCTGGTGCTATTACCGCCAACCTGCCATTGACGGGTGTCATCATCGGAGGACAGCATACCGTAGGTTTTGACTTCCAGCCCAAAGGTGTACAGAGTGATGTAGATGCCCGTTTTATTTACGACCCCATTGTAGGCGAGCGGAATACGTCAACAGCTAAATGGACAGTGAACACACTGGTGCTTCAGTCGTATGACGGGGAAAAAGTCCCGGTCATCCTGGAGTTCGAGAACAATACGGGAAGTGAGTTTACGGGCAAGGACGGTAAAATATATCCTGACACGAAATTCTATCTGATTGGTATGTTAGATCCTGCGGATAATAAGAATAATGACGCAGAAGATGCTATCAAGGGTCGTGTCTTTACACAAGACCATACGACAGTGGTGACAATGGAAATTGTTTCTTTGGCGAATGCTTATTCCTGTATGCCAGACTTGTTGACACCCCGTTTGGAAATCGGTGTGCAGGTAACAATGAATTGGGAACAGTCGACACCGACGACGGTAAAATTATAGTTATTATATATAATAAGGTATAAATGGAGAAACGGAGATTACATATAAGCTGTTGGCTGTTAGCTGTTAGCTTTTGGCTATTAGCTGTTGGCTGCAGCTCTTCCGATGGAACGGAGGAGCCACAGCCCACCATGCTGACTATCTATGTGTATTCGCCGGAGCATCCGATGTTGATTCGCTCGGCTATCGGTCCTGTCAATCCGACACTTGCGGAGAGTACCGTCCACAGACTGCAGATATGGATCTTTGAAAGTTTAACGGGCAGACTCGTTGGATACCTTGATACGACGGAAACGGAGAATTCCCTCCTGAATATCAACGAGGGTGCTACCTACCAGATGATTGTCAGTGATGAATTTGCCAAGAATAAGCCCAAAGTTGATGTCTATGTCTTTGCCAATGTCACCGGTGCCAACTGCGGTTGTGCGTTTAATGAGAACAGTACACCTGATCAGTTGAATGCAGCAAGGATAGAGCCTGGTTATTTCGGACTGTCCCCGTTGTTTGATGCAGAATGGATTGCCCATAAAGATCTCTCGCATAGTCTCCCCATGACGGGAGTCTTGCGAAACCAGCCGGTTGTTGGCGATGCTCCTGCGTTACGTGTCGGAACGTTGGACAGAGTTGCCACTGTCTCGTTGACCCGTGCTGTGTCGAAGGTGCGCTTTGTCTTTGCAAATACAACGGGAGCCCCAGCATTGACCATCAAGGATATTCAGATGTATGAGGGAATGATTCCCAATACTGAATATTTGATACCACAGGATCAATCGCTGAGCTATAATAGCAGTTCCGAGTCATTGCTGCCTTCGCAGTCGCCGATAGGCCCAGTGGAATCGATTAACGATCCCACCGCCTATATCTACGATGGACAGGATGGACAGACATACGAGAACCGGATCAACAACGCTAACCTGACAGTGGTGGGTCCTTTCTATCTGCGTGAGTCAGACAAGCGTTTGAAAGGAAAGATAATATATAAAATAGGAGATGGCTCCGATCAGGAATCTGAATATCAGATGAATGAGGCAGGTGACTTCCAGCGCAATCATTCTTGGATTGTCTATGCCTATCATGCTGGAGGTGGATTCTTACAGATGAATGCACTATATGTGAAAGAATGGATTAATGAAGAAGTGAATCATGCGGTATATAATTGGTGATAAATGGTTAAGGATTAAGGGTTATTGGTTCATGGTCATAGGCCTTATGCTGATAGCTGGCTGTTCATCGGACAGTACAGGTACTGAAGAGCAGAGGACAGGCAGTCTTTTGCAGGTGACGGCCTATACCGCCAATTATCAGGAGAAAAGTCCGTCGATGCGTACCGTTTCTGCAGGATATTCGGAATATAGACCCGACCATGATCTTGCCATTGGTCTGCTTGTGTTGCCTTTAGATCATACGTCTGGTCTTCCGACGGAATTTCCGTCGGCAAAACTCGTTCGCTTTAGTGCCGGTGATTGGCATTCGCAGGTTACGGTGGACGGTGATACAGACTATAAAATCTTTGGCTATATGCCTAAGAATAACTCCATTTCATCGGAAATGTCCCAAAGCGGCAACGATTATCAGTTAATTCTCTCAGGCATTGATGCCGTCATTGCCGATGATGTCTGTTTTGTCACAGGTGTCAAGGACGGAACAAAGGAAGGAGCAGGTGATTTATTGCAAGGAAAGTTTGATTATAAGGGAAAGTCGGAAGATAATCATGTCTGTCTGTTGATGGATCACCTCTATGCGGCTCTCAGGATACAATTCAAAGTAGATCCCGACTATAGTGCCCTGCGTACCATCAAACTGAAGTCTATGACACTGAAGACGGAGAAAGCAACGGTGAATGCCATTATTACGCTGACACCCAATAATGCTGGTGCTGACCCTGTTAAATCGATAACTTTTGAGCCTACAGGCAGTACTGCTTCCGCCACGTTCTTTGAGAGTTCAACGGGTGTCCAGCTAAATAATTTTGTAGATGATGAGACGGGGACAGCCGAAGAAAAGGCTGCTGCTGCCCGAGAGGAAATATTAAGTGCCTTCTGCTGCTTTGCCCCAGGAGTTTTAGGACTGAGTGATGCCCTGACCCTGGAATGCACTTATGACTTGTATGACAGGCATGGGAATAAGGTCTGTGAACGTACGACACCGAATGCGTTGCATCTGAGTGCTGCAAGAGGTCAGTTTGTGACGCTGAACCTGACGATTGCTCCTACTTATCTCGGTCAGTTGTCTGATCAGGATTTGGACAATCCGACGTTCACGGTAAATTGAAAATAGAAAGTTAGAATGACGAATATATATCATATAATAAGGTGTAAGCATTGGAAGAGATTGCTGCTGATGGTGGCAATGTTCAATGTTCAATGTTTAATGTTCAATGTTTATGCCCAGATTGTCATTGGCGGTCATGTCTATGGCGGTGGTAATGCCGGAAACACGGGCGGTAATACCACTGTTACTGTGTATGCAGGCGACCTGAATAGAGCCTTCGGTGGTGCTCGTATGGCGGATGTCGGCGGCAGAGCCTTTATGAACATCGATGGTGCCCATGCTTCTAATTATATTGTCATTAATCGTCTTTATGGTGGTAACGATATCGCAGGAAGCATCGGAACGGGATTCAAAGACAAGTCAGACGATCAGTTACCAGAGCTACCAGATGCTATAAAAGATCATGCCGCTAACAATGGTGTGGACAAGACTTGGACAGCCCTTGTACTCATCTCTACCAAGACCGTCACAACAGGTACTGATGACGAGGCTGTCACCACTGAGGCTGAAGGTGCTCAGAAGATTTATATTGGTCAACTCTTCGGTGGTGGCGATGGTGAATATACCTATGGTTCAAGGTCTGAAGGTGGCAAAACCGTTTATTATGCTATAGAGGATAATGTAGAAGTGGCTACCAGTAGCACAGCACTCACTGTTCCAAATCTTGGCAAGACCTTCGTTGACATTCACGGCGGTTCCATCGTCTATGCTTATGGCGGTGGTAACAATGCTACGATAACAGAGAGAACTGTTATCAGTATGGATAACCCCAGTGAGGTGGTGAACAGTATCATAGATGCAAGCAATCCCAATGCCGGAACAGGTGGTGAATTGTTGACTAACGACCGCTTCGAAAATATGATGGGTATCAATACCACTTTCTCTTACCCCAGCAGTGATGCCTACCAGATTGGTCGTTTCTTTGGCGGTAATAACAAGGCTGATATGGCTATCCGTCCTCGATGGAATCTGCAACAAGGTAAAATACGTAACCTCTACGGTGGTGGTAACGAGGGACGTATGACCAGTCCAGAAGGTCTGCTGCTGGAAATTAAAGGCGATGGAATGGTGGTTGACAACGTTTATGGCGGTTGTCGTAAGGCGGATATAAAACCTTTGTATAACAACAACGATGAGACACCGGTACCTTATAGCCAAGTACAACTGCCTTCTGCAGATAATCCTAACAACATTCCTGCTGGCTACGCTTCGCGTGTCAGAGTGACTGCAGGTCACGTCAACAATGTTTATGGCGGTAACGACATTTCTGGTAATGTCTATGGTGGCAACACCGTAGGTATCCTGACCCACATTTATGGCGACGTCTATGGTGGTGGTAACGGCTCGTATGCATACACCGACAACGTAAAACTAAAGGACGATCCACATTGGAGTGACTTCTATTACAATCCCGATGAAGTGCTTGAAGCAGCAGGCATAACAGGTGTTTCAGATGACCTCAAGTCTGTCACAGCCCTTAACCTAATACGTCCTAATGCGGAGAAGGTATCTCTGCTCGTTCGAGGAACGGCAGACAATCCCGCCATCGTAGATGGCAGCCTCTATGTGGGTGGTAACAGTGCCTCGCTGCGAGAGAATGTTGAAGGCTCAAGTTCTGGCGACCAAACGCACATCAAGATTGGTTCATATACGATTATTGACAACGTGTTCCTCGGTAACAACGGCGCGAACATGATAAAATATAATGAGGCTGACGCTGAGGGCAGAGGTGAAGGCGTGCTTCGCACATTTGCACGTACTAATATCGCTACAGATGGTTCCAAGTTTAACTCGATGGATTTGACAGACAAAGATGTCTTTGGCAAATACATGGAAGGCTGTGCCATGAAGGTGAAATCTACCGTTGTCTTTGAGAGCAGAGCAAATGGTGACGGCGTTGATTACATTCCTTATTCTACCAAGTTTGGTTCGTTCTACTGCGGCGGTAACGTAGGTAGTATGATTACTGATGGTAAGACGACCATCAACTTCAGCGATGAGGTGATTATATATGACAAGGTAGTAGGCGGTTGTAACAATGCTTTCGTCACTCCACAGTCTGGTTTTAACGCCATCTATGAAGGCGGTATTACCGGCAATCCTGATTCTGCACCTGAAGGAGCCATTGGAGATAAGCTACAGCTGAACTTTGCAGGTCTTAAGATCCAACCCAAGCGATGGAATGACGCTCATACCGAATTGATTTGGAATACCATCAAGTCATCAACAGGTGAACGCGTCCCCCCTGTGACAGAAGGCGCCTCTCCTGAAAGTCCTGTCACCAGTACCCCTGATGATTTAGACCGTCGTTTTGATGGTGGTAATATCTATGGCGGTTGTTATAATAGCGGTATCGTCAACGGTAACGTAGTCATCAATATCAACAGCTCTATCGTTGACCGCGAAATTCTCTTCGACAGAGTGGAAGAGGATGAGACTGGTGAGGACAAACTCTATGGCAACGAGCAATATCACATCTTGGAGCGACACAGCGGCGTCATCCTTTCCGAGCAAGGTATGGACGTGCTGGGTAAGGCACTCAACGTGTTTGGTGGCGGTAAAGGTGTGAACACTGAGATATGGGGTTCTACAACCATCAACTTGAATCGTGGCTATATGTTCCAAATATTCGGTGGTAGCGAGCAAGGTGGCATCGGTCATGGAATATATAATGAGGGAACAGGAAAGATAGAATACACCTACAACGCAAATAACAGCACTTACATCAACCTGAATGGTCCAACAGCAGGTGTCTCTAGGAAAGACAATATGACTGAGGAAATCGCTGAGTGTGAGTTTATGTATGGTGGTGGTTTCTTAGGTCCGGTGGCAGGTAACTGTATCATCAACTTAGGTAACGGACGTATCTTCAACAGTTTTGCTGGATCATGTAATGCTGATATTCTCGGACATACCGAGACGTATATCGGTACCAACGGTTTCCCATACGTTCGCGACTTCGTATATGGTGGTAACGACCTGGGAGGAAGAATTCTGGGAACAGCCAACTTCGACGGCCGTCTGCGTAACGATGTCGTGCGTGGCAAGGTGTCTAATACCGATATGCTCAACGCCTCAGCATATATGGAATATGTTCAAGGCCGCGTAGAGAAGATTTTCGGTGGTGCATACGGCGTCTATGACTATAAGGATTCACACTATCGTGACTACTTTGATGCTGACGGTCATGCCAAGACAGGCTACTACAAGCCTTTCCTGGGTAATGCTTTTATCAATTTCCGTCCTACCGATACCAACAACCCGTTGAACACCGTTGAGCAGATATACGGTGCTGGACAGGGCTATCTCGGTGAGGAAGAGGAGGACTTGATGCAGAACAGCAGCTATATCCTGGTTGATGTACCGCAATCCATGACCACCTATCAGGGCACGGAAATCTTCGGAGCTGGTGAGTGCGGTGGTGTCGGTATGGGTGTTACCAAGGCAACGGCAGATGCAGTATCTACGGCTCATCAGGCATCAGCCGTCATCGATCTCTTGAGCGGTCACTTTAAGGCGGTCTATGGCGGTAGCTATCAGGAGGGGGTCACCCGTCGTACGGTTGTTAACGTACCTGCAGGCTCTACCTTCCGCTGCGAGAAAATCTTTGGTGGTGCATACGGTTTGGATAATGAATATCCTTGCGATGTCTATGAGTCGAACGTCAACTGGAACAGTAGCGACGCCCTCGTCGGAGCTTACCGCACAGGAATCTATGGCGGTAACAACAACTGCCGTCGCACCCTGTATAGCAAGGTCAATATCAATGCGCCGGTCTATTACGACAAGACAAATACCTATTACGCTACGGTATATGGTGCCGGCTATGGTAAAGACACGTGGGCACAATATACGGATGTCAACTTGAATGATGGAGCCCGTTTGTATGAGGTTTATGGCGGAGGTCAGTTAGGTCGTGTCATGAATAAGAATTCTGTTGATGCATGGGCTTCGGAAGCAAATGCCCAGGCTGCTGCAGAATATGCCATAGCACATGATGCTTGGGAGGAATTGTCAGCATCAGAACAGGCTACGACTCCAGAGCCCCAGGCACCACAGGATATTGACCTTTCTATCGGTTCAGGCTATACCGACAACGGACTGAACGATCCTTTGGCAGTAGCCAGAAACGGCAAGAAATATAACACCAACGTCATCATCAACCAAGGCGCTGATGTCTGCGGCTATATGTACGGTGGCAGTCTGAGTGGTGCCTATGCATACGGCGGTGGTCTGGGTGATGCAAATACTCCGAACACCGGCGACGTACATGGTACTACCTTTATCGGACTCTTTGGCGGTAAGGTCACGAAAGACCTCTATGCTGCCGGTACTGTAGGTTCGGTGAACAATAAATACAAGGTTGCAAAGGATGATTCCAACAATCCGTTCATTGCCTCTGCCAATGCTTATATCGAGGGCGGTACGGCACGTAACGTCTATGGTGGTGGCTGGCAAGGTAGTGTGGGCTATCACGCTGGAGCTATCAGCGAAAGCACGACGGGTGATGTCCTCGGTGAGACACATGTCATCATCGGTAAGCTCGATGGTACCAGTTTCATCGATGGTATTCCTGCCATCGAGCGTAACGCCTATGGTGGTGGTGAGGGTGGTGCCGTATTCGGTACGACGCATATCACGATGAACAAAGGCTTTATTGGCTATCGCCATTTTGATGCCGTACCCACCACAGATACCGACCTCGACTATATAAAGGTAGGTGATGATTACTACCAGGAGAAACTGCATGACGAGACATGGTCTGGCGACGGTACAAACCGTCTGTACGATAGCGGCTGTATTTTCGGTGGCGGCTATATCGACAACAGTAGTGTGGATATTGCTAACGTGAAGATGTATGGCGGTCACGTGCGCAACGCCCTCTTCGGTGGAGGTGAGATTGCGGCTGTTGGACGAGGCATCATCAACGCCAGCGGTCAGGACAACAGTGTCCGTACGCTGCAGGGTATCTATAAAGCAGGTAAAGCCTACGTCGAGCTCTACGAAGGTCACGTACATCGTAATGTATTCGGTGGTGGTCGAGGATACAACAACCTGGGTGAAGGTGGTACGCTGTATTCCGACGGTTACGTTTTCGGACAGACTGAAGTACGTATCTATGGTGGTGAGGTGGGTTCAGACAAAGGCATGGAACGGGGTGACGGCAATGTCTTTGGTGGTGGCGATATTGGTTATGTGTATAGTGCCTATGAGCAGGATGGTAAACTCTTTGTAGGTATTAAGGATGGAAATCGTTTTGATGATAAATACGAAGGCTACTATTACGCTTATGATCTTGAAAAGAATAATGGACCAAAAGCATATATACCTGCCGATTTTGTCTATAATGAAAACGACCCTAAATGGGTAAAGGACGGTAGCGAATTCGTGTTGACCGAGGACTGCAAAGTGCTGGTAGAGCCACATCCAAAGGCCACGTCGGCTGTCACCATCAATAATCACAGCTATAATGTTGGCGACTATGTACCCACCACAGACCTCAATACCATGGGCAACAAGAATACAGACGGTGATTGGAGCTCTTTGGATCCTACGGGTATCATCATCCACAATGCTGTGTTTGCCGGTGGTAACACGTCGTCAGGTTCTTCAACCGTATATGCCAACACCACGACGGTATTTGGTAATGCTACAGCATCTATCAACGATGTCTACCATCGCGACCTCATCACGTTGGGTACAGGTCATACCGGTGGTCTTTATGGTGATGGTAACCTGACCTTTGTCGATGGCTATCGTGGTCTGAACATCACCAATTACGGTACGGATTACTATTCCATCGCACGGGAAATCACGATTGCACAGTATGACGCGCTACCTGCCCGTGAGGCAGCTTATTATGAGCTGAGATATCAGTGTACCCATGAGTGTACCGACAATGACGGTACAACTTATTATCCTCAGAGTGAGGAACACAAGAAAGCCTCCACCTTGACGGCTGATGATATTTTCTCATTGTTTAAAAATACGACGATACCAAACTTCTTTAATTCTGACGGTTCCATCAATACCGATCCGACTACCGGTTACTGGAAAGAGAATGGTGTGTTGCCGGTCTATGCCGGACGTCTGATGAATACCATCCAGCGCGCAGACTTCTGCGGTGTGTTTGGTAGTCGTATGGTGATGCAGGGTGCCCAGGACCGTGTGCCGGAGATCGTGGACCACACTAACTACACCATCAACCGTGTCCGTGAGGTATCACTCAATCAGAAGCACTCTGTGATTACAGCAGATTTGGCGCTTAAAGACGGCAAAGCTCCAGCCGCTAATTTCCCAGAAGACCAGAATCCTGATGATTTTGCTGACCTTGATAAAGCCGTTCATGGCAATTACTTCGGTATCTATAACGTCGTGAACTATCTGGGTGCACTGACCAGCGACGTACACTTCATGGCTGACAAAGACATTCGCAGAACCGACAATAGCGACACAGATACGTATGGACCTACAGGTAACGACGACCTGACTTACTATAACTGGAAGAAAAAGCATATCAATGAGCGCAAGCGTAACAACGGTATCAGCTTGAACAAGGTGGCACTGGCATCAGGTGTGTATCTGGAGCTGTACACCGAGAAAGTACAGGGTACCGACCTGGGACTCTATGAGAAAGACTGGGGCTACATTACAGGTGTTGTAGAGCTTGACCTGATCAATGTGCAGCCAGGTATCGGTGGTGGTTTCGTATATGCTAAGAACGAACACAGGCCAGGTGCCTACGCCAAGCAGAAGCATACCACACTGACAGCTCTTAACGCTGATGCTATTACTCGAAAAGACTTCACCTATAGTGGAACTCCCGTAGAATGGGAGACCTCTGGTAACTTCGTACATGGTACACAGATTATCATCGATGACTGTTACAACGTCAGTGGAAAATATAGCGGAGGTGATGCCGTACCTGCCCACTATTGGTTCATCAAGGGACAGGTTTATGTTTACGACCAGTATATCTCGGCTTATACGGGTGCTCCTAATGCCTATAGTGAGTCGGTGGATATTCCGTTGACCATCACCGCTGCTTCACACGGTACGATGAAACTGCTCAACGTAATGCCCAATAAATATGCTTACTTTGCTTCACCTAACACGAAACTTGAGGAAGGCAAGAAGATAGTTATCAACGATGTAGAGTATTACTTGAACGATCCTATCAGCTATTGGGACTGGTATTTGCTGACCAAATCGGAGCAGGAGTTGTTTGTCGACCAGACCTACGTCACCATCGCTGACTGCACGGTAGGCACTAACAACGTTGCTGTTGCTAATGGTAACGTGATGTTGCCTGGTAATAGTAGCACAGAGGGTACATACGAATATTACAAGAACCTTGCTCTGTCAAAGTCTTTGGAAGAGGGCGAACCTGAAGTGAAGTATGTTCACAACACGACAACTGGTCAGGATGTTGCTTTCGACTTTGTGTTCCGTTCATCCAACAACCTCGGTCATGATACGGGTTATATGCTGACCTATAAGGTCAACAACCCCACCGACTGGAATACCTGGTACACGAAGTATGAAAGTGCTGCACATGAGAAGAACCAGACAGGAGGTACTGGTTATGAAGACGGTCCGACTTATTACCTGACCAGTGGAACAGGCGGTGTCTTCGGTCAGCGCAATTACAAGGTGAGCAACCTCATCTCGAAGGAGGTTTACGACACTTATCAGAGCATCGTAACCAATCATTCTTCAGCAATTCCTGCTGGTCAGGCAAGCTTCGAAGGTGCCTATCTGGTGACGACGGAGTATGACAATGGCACCAAGCGCCTGCATGTAGGAAGTACCGTTTCCGCAACAGAAGCAGGCTCTATGACAGGCTATGTGGCTCCTGCCTACATCTGTACCACCACCATCCCGCTCAGCAAGACGGAGTTCATCTATGTCGGTACCCGTATGACGGAGGCTGAGAAGACGGCCTATTACAACAGGTTCCACAAAGAGGGTGCCACAGCTGTCGAAGAGCAGATAGCTCAGGAAATTCTCAATAATATCGTTCCTGCTTACTACTGTACAAGTGATGGTCTCTATGGCGGTGACTATTACGAGGCTGGTAAGAACTATCGTGGACTGGGTGTATGGTGCTCGATGTCGAAGTCTGACCGTGAGAAGTTTAGCTTCAACTACGATGCCTTTGACCTGCTGATAGATCCTAACTATAGTAAGGATCCTGCTACAGGTCACATTATACACTGTGAAGGAGAGAAATACCAGTATGATGCTGCTGCAGGAACGAAGACTGCAGCCGAAGGCAATCCTGCAGGCTACTCATTGGAGAAACCAGTTGACTATAGGGCTACCTATAATGGCACTGAGACATCCACCCACAATGGTGTGAAGCTGGAGCAAAACAAGGAATATTCCCGTACGGAATACGAGAAACTTCCTAACGAGAAGCGACATTATTCGGCCATCGATGTGAAGGAAGCCGGAAATGTCTATGTGGTTAAGACCGCCTTCCAGGTTGGTAATTCGCCGTATGCCGTGGGTACTATTATCTCAGCTTCAACATACAATAGTTTGGGCGAAAGTGACCAGGAGAATATCGCTACGCTGACTTTCACTAACGACGATAAGAACAAGACCTTCTACTTCTGCCGTGAAGATTATGTGGTAGGCGAGAATACAGAAGGTGTTGGCGTAGCAAACGCTTTTGATGAAGAAGAAACCTATTCTAACGGACAGACAGTACCCGTCGGACTGGTGATTAGCAGTGAAAACTACAGTTACTTGGCTAACTGGCAGACTAACTTCACCATCCACGGTATTGCTCCCACAGAGACCTCGACGCTCTATGTCAGCCGCGAGTCCGACATCTTCGACCTCTCGAAGGAGAAGATTATCACGGTGGTCTATCAGTACGACTACGAGGAGAGTGACCAGTCGGGTACCCATGTTACCCCGGTTAGCGAGCGCCATGTGGTGAACATCCACCTGCAGTTTAAGAGCGGTATTCCTACCGTTGAGGACATCAAGGCACCGCAGATTGTACTGCCAGGTACCTTCGTCGGTATCCGTGAACCGCATGTGACACCGGGTGCTTACGAAGTAACGGGTGGCGGTTGGAAACTCTTCGAGAAGATTGGAGATGCCGAGAGCCACATTAACGGTATAGAGTATACGCCTACCTCAGACCCACTTTACTGGTATCAGGACGGCTACTATCTGGCTTACTATGCCAAGACCTATCTCGGTGAGACATACTCTAACACCGTACAGGTAAGCGTTGCCAACTACCACGACCTGAAGAAGGTGATGGAAGATACCGAGCATCACTACTATGTGGATAACAAGAACGTTAAGCGTAACAGTAAGATTTACATCACCGATGCTACCAATGGTGCTACGCAATTGAAACAGTTCTTCGACCTCAGTATAAGTACGCTCGATGAGCATGTCAAAGACTGTCAGAACCTTGAGTTCATTATGCATACCAATGTCAACCATACTGGTACATGGACACCTATCGGCGACAATACCAACTGCTTCGAAGGTAATCTGCATGGTGACGGCTACCATATCGATGGTCTTGACCACTCGCTGTTCGGTCACCTCTGCGGTAATGTCTATAACCTAGGTGTGACGGGTACGTTTACGTCGGCAGGTGTAGCTGATACAGGTGACGGCTATGTGGAGAACTGCTGGATTAATACCAGTGCGACCAGTGGTTTCGATGCCAATACCAAGGCTGTTTTTGGCAATCCGTCAGTTCCCAGTCGCAAGCAGACGGTGAACTGTTACTATCCGGAAACAAAGGGTTATAAGGTTGGCGATGCTAATTCGATACCTCAGGATGCATTCTATAACGGTACGGTGGCATATGACTTGAACGGATTCTACCTGTTCAAGCGCTATAGTGATAAGAAGACGACTTCGGGTATTGATTATAAGTATTATACGATTAATGACGACGAAACCCATACTCTGTCAGACCCGCAGACGAAATACTATGGTTCGTCACCTGTCTATTGCTCATCTGGTGTTGACGGTGTTTATGCAAACGGCGGCTACGTAGAGGATCGCTTTGCAGACGGTGACTACCGCTATGCAGACGGCACGATTCCTGAAAGCACGGACGAGCGTCTGTTTGTGGATGCGGAGGAAAAGACCCACTTCTATCCCATCTGGCCGGATGACTATATCTACTTCGGTCAGATGCTGACCTATGACTGGAACGACCAGCGTCCGCATGAGGAAGTACCTTCACGTATTACGAGAAACAACGGTCGCTTGTCGAATACTGACGAGAGTAATCGCATTTACCGTGCTCCAGCTTACTACCAGAGCAAGGAGATGGATGTGGCTCACTTCAATCCGAATTTCAACCTCGTCGCTTATTCCAAGCAGAAGAGTGCTACGGATAACTTGAAACCAGCCTATCCGAATATGACGGCTATCGACTTCGCCGGTCATAACGACACAGATTACCAGTTGGGCCTCAACAACGGATGGTTCTATCAACCGTTACTCGATGACGATGGTCTGCAAAACATCACCAACCGTGACGAGTCGCCTAACATGTTGGTTTACGCACCTTCAGAGGAGGCTAACAAGAAGACTTTTGACGTACTGACAGGCTACTTCACGGAGCCAGCCTACAGCGATTATTATAATGAAAGTGATCCCTATCGTCGTGTTGGTTCTGACATTGCTTTGAGTTCGACTGTCCATGGTCACCTGGTTCAGAGTGACTTTATCGCCACCAGCGACCATCTGTTGGTAGACAAGAAAGATTTCAATTGTCCGTTGGGCTACACCTTCGACAGTGGCAAGCGCATGTGGTATCAGCGTACGCCAGACCGCTACGTCGACAGGTCGAAGGGTTGGGAGACCGTCAGTCTGCCGTTCACTGCCGAACTTGTCACTACGCAGGACAAGGGTGAGATTACCCACTTCTACGAAGGCAGTCGTACTGTCGATGAGAATGGTACCAAGGTAGGTCATGAGTATTGGCTGCGTGAGTACAAGGGCAAGAAGGAGGAAACGGGCGATACCTTCACCGCTACCTTCAACTATCCAGGAAAGGATGTCGGCAACGACAAGAGGGTTGAAAATACCTTCTTGTGGGACTACTACTATAGTAAGAACAGTCAACATGATGCACATAGCGATACTTACCAGCAATATTATAATACCTATCGTGATCTTGCCGCCTATCCTCTGCTGACTACTGCAAAGCCTTATATTGTAGGCTTCCCAGGAACGACCTACTATGAGTTCGACCTCAGTGGTGAGTGGGAGGCAAAGAATACGGCAACGCCTGCACCTGCAAAGCTAAGCAAACAGACCATCAGTTTCGTCTCTGTGCCGGGAATCACTATTGCTGTCAGCGATGGCGAATTGTCAGCTGCAGCTGTTGATGGCTATACCTTCGTGCCAAACTATATGAGCAAGGCAGTGGAAGGCTATCTGCTGAATACTGACGGTGATCGTTTCAATGTGACGACAGAACCAACGGCAGCCGTTCCGTTCCGTCCATACTTCGTGCCAGTAACGACCAATTCGTCTCGCAGGGCAATCCGGAGTATCGTCTTCGACACCACTGGCTCGTCATTCGCCTTCGGTGATGACAAGGATCCGTCTGAGGGTGAGGCAGCCGAAGGTCTGACTATCCGTGCCGGCAAACATAAGGTTGCCGTGATCTCTAACCTGAAGAAGACAGCCGAAGTACGCATCTTCAATATCAGTGGTCTCTGCGTGGCTCACTTCAATATCGAACCTGGACAGACCGTAGAGACACCTGTCCACATCGCCGGTGTCTACATCGTCCATGCTGACGGCGGCAGATATCAGAAGAAACTTGCAGTCAAGTAATCTCCAAAGAAACAAGATATGAATAGTAAGATAAAAACATATATAGATGCGTCTCAAAAAGTCTCTCATCGTTTGGGACGCATCGTCCCATGCCTTGGGACGCATCGTTTCATGCCTTGGGACGCATCGTTTCATGCCTTGGGACGCATCGTTTCCTTGCTCCTTCTCTTCTTGATGCTAGTATTTGGGGATGTGAATGTGTGGGCACAGACGCCACCAGTCGAGATTACAACTGATGAAGATGAAATAAATCATACAGAGAAATTGTATTTAATTCAGACCAATCAGTTCCAGAGCTTCTATATGATTCCCAATGGGACTAATGTCTCAACTGCAAATCTTCCTAATGAGCAGATGCTGTGGTATTTTAAGGATGCAGGAGAAGATAATAATGGTAACCAATATTACTACATCGTCAATAAGAATAAAAAATATATATGTCATGGTGGTGGTACAAGTAATACTGACGCTTCAAGAGGCATTACGTTGGTTGAAAAAACTTCATCCAACGAAGGTAGATGTAAGTTCAAACTGATTGAAATTGGTACAGAAGGTTTTTATAATATTAGAACTATAACAGACCAAAAATATTATGCCTTAAATAAGCGGAGCGGTAGTGTGAGTTCTCAATACCCCATCAGACTGACGGATAGTCAATATGCTTCTGATTTAAACTCGAAATGGAAATTCATTCGTTTTAACGGAACCTTTACTTGGCCAGATCCCCCATTCACGCCTTCAACAGATACTGAAAAGCATTATTATAAGATTAATAGTAAAATAAGTACCAATTATTATATATCTACAAATACGGATAATAAGGTGACCTTTGCAAGTACTCAGAGTGATAATATGGTATGGTATTTCAAAGAGGTTCCCAGTAACCTTGCAGGTGAGTCTTCATCATGGTTTAAATACTATTATATTGTCAATCAAAATTCTGATGATCAGTATATGTACTATGATGGTACTGCCACTGATGGTACTACTCAATCAGATGTTGTCAGTTTAAAAGAAAAGTCAGAGGGAATTGAGGATAGGTATCAGTTTATTATAGTACAGACAGCAAAAACAACTACAAACGATGCACCTGTCGAGTGTTATATGATTGTTCCTAAGTTGCTTAGAGAAGTGTTGTGGGACTACAATAGTATAGGACCTGATGCTGTATCTGATGGGAGTGTTATAGACATCATTAAAGGTAGAGTCAATGATGATACCAAAGACAACTATGCCCATGTGACATTTGCATCAATAGACCAATGTGCAGAGCCAACGATAAGTTTAGACCCATCGACCAATGAGGTAGTCATCATCTCTTCGGAATCAGGATCAAGTATATATTATACTATATCAGATGGCATTGTAGATGCAGAGACACTTCCATCCCCCACAAGAACAGACAATCCGTATTCCAGTCCAATTCCTCCCTCTACTGTGACGATAAAGGCAGTTACAGTAAAGAATAATTATTCCAAAGCCAAATCTAATCCTGTAACGAAGACGATAGTCTATATGCCTACTATTACATTGGAGGATGTTCCTGTTCCATGGATATACGATAAAACAGCAAAGGAACCTTCAATAAGCAGTGTGATGGTAGGAGAGACATCTATCCCAAGCACGTACTATGATATCACTTATACTGATAATATTAATGCTGGAACGGCATCTGTCACTATTAGAGATAATTCAAATAGTGGGTATTTAATCTATGGTACTACGAATTTCACCATCTCACAAGCACCTCTGACAGTCACTGCTAAACCGAAGAGCATTGCTTATGGTGATGCTCCAGCGAATAACGGGGTAGAGTATGATGGCTTCGTAGGAGGAGAAACTTCTACAGTGCTTGGTGGTTCACTTGATTACGATTACAGTTATACGCAATATGATGATGTGGGTGATAACTATACTATTACGCCCAAAGGTCTGACAAGTAACAACTACAACATCTCTTATGTCGCTGGTACATTGACTGTCAATCCCAAGGCATTGACTATCACTGCTGATGCAAAAGAAAAGGCCTATGGCGATGATGATCCTGCGCTGACATATACCTTTGAAGGTCTTGTGGGTAGCGATGCCATTACTGGTGCGTTGAGCCGCGATGCTGGTGAGAATGTAGGAACTTATCCTATCAATCAAAACACACTAACTGCAAGTAGTAACTATACCATATCGTACACAGGGGCAAACCTGACTATTAATCCCAAGCCACTAACTATCACCGCCAAGTCCAAGACTATCACTTATGGCGAGGAACCTACGAATGATGGTGTGACATATAGTGAATTTGCTCCTGGTGAAGATGCAAGCGACCTCATTGGCACTCTCACCTATGCTTATAATTATTCCCAATATGGCGATGCGGGTGAATATTCTATCACTCCCAGTGGCTTGACAGGAGACAATTATGACATTTCTTATGTTGCTGGTACGCTGACTGTCAACCCGAAGGAGGTGGGTCTTGTTTGGAGTGAAACGACATCTTTCGTTTATGATGCTAATAGCCATGCTCCTACCGCCAGCGCTACTGGTATGGTGAATGGCGATGAGATAGGCGTTACGGTATCAGGTGAACAGATTAATGCTGGTGACCATATCGCTACGGCTTCTGCCCTGACTGGTAATAAGGCAGGCAACTATGCGCTCCCTGCAGCCAACACGAAAGCCTTTTCCATTACCCCTGTTGCATTGGCTGTTACGGCTAAAAACCATATTATAATATATGGAGACACACCAGGGAATAATGGTGTGGAGTATAGTGGCTTTGTGGGTGAAGATAATGCAAGTATGCTTGGAGGTTCGCTGGACTATGCCTATAGTTATGCGCAATATGGCGATGTTGGCGATGACTATACCATTACGCCCAGTGGCTTGACAAGTACGAACTACATCATTTCCTATCATAATGGTACGCTGACAGTCAAAAAGAAGACCCTTGGTCTCAACTGGACGAATACGTCGTTTACCTATGATCGCGAAGAGCATTTGCCTACCGTCACGATAGTAGGAATGGTGAATGGCGATGAGGTTAGCGTTACTGTGACAGGTCCCAGTGCCATCAATGCTGGTGACTACATCGCTACAGCCTCTAACCTAAGTGGCGATAAAGTTGACAACTATAGACTACCTACTGTCACCACACAGACATTTACCATCTCTCCCAAGAGTCTTGGCGATGGCGATTTGCCAGCAGAAGACATTACGATAAAACTGACTTCTGAAGGAGAACTGGAGTATGTGAAAGACGGTGAAATCACGTTGACGGCAGATGATTACACCTATGAAATTCACACTGAGGGTTCTGACCAAATTGTAGCGGTCACAGGTATAGGCAACTATACAGGTACGCTCAGGGGTATCTATGCCAAACCGAAGTTTTATGATGTTGATGGAGAGGGTGCAGGAAAGGCTGCTGCTGTCTATATGTCATCACGAGACATCAATACATTCGAAGGTGTCAATGCATATACTGTAAAGTCTGTCAATACATTCCTAGGTCTGCTGACGGTCAGTAAACTTGAATACATCCCGAAGGGTGTTCCTGTGCTGCTGCTCTCAGAATCAGAAGCAACAGGCTTCGTGGTTTCAGAAAAAGACGAGGAAATAGCAGACATTTCCGAAAGGACAGTCAACAATAATCTGCTGAAGATGGCAGATGCAGACATTCCCGTTGAGACAGCGCAGGCGTATATGTTCTATTTAGGTGAGTTCGTACTGACAAAAGCTGGAACCATCAAGTCAGGGAAGTTCTACATTCTCAACCCCGACTATACAGACACTTCTGCTGGCTCAGGCATATCATCGGCACGTAGAAGTCTGACGATTGTCGAAGAAGAGGTAACTGGCATGACAGACATTCCTAATACAGGAAACAAGTCAGCGGATGACGTATGGTACACGCTGGACGGTCGCTGCCTGAATGGCAAGCCTGCCAGAAAAGGACTGTATATCCATCAGGGACGTAAGACGGTTATTAAATAACAAGATAAAGTAACAAGTTGAAAAAGGACATCATATATGAAGCAAACGATAAGATTCATCATTTTATTCTTGATACTCTTGATAGTGGGGGCAGGGAATGCCTGGTCTTTAGAACGGAGTGATATCATCATTAATCCTGTCTTGCCTAATGCCAGTGCGGGAGAAGTGAAGTTGGCAGAGGGGGATGCCTGGCTTTCAGAACGTACTGTGAAAATTATCGTCACACCAGCTCCTGGCTTCAAGACAAAGAAATCTCTTATCATTGTGGAGAAGATGGTTGATCCTACCAATAGAGCCCCTCAACATCGCACTTCTGGTATTGGTCAATTTGAACTGACAGGTACTGACAACTGGATAACTTCAGAAACAGAGTACACTTTTACGGTTCCAGAGGAATATGACGGTGCCTACATCACAGCAACGTTTGTGTCCGTGTCCGCTTCTCCCAATGCAATTACCAGTCTTAGCGAAATTACAGATTTTTCGGAAACTGCCAATTATGAGTTAGTGGCAGATATAGATGCGTCAGGCTTGAATGCGAGTCTAAGCGAGTTTAAAGGTACGTTGGACGGCAAATACTATAAGATATACAATCTGAGCAAGCCATTGTTCGCTTCTACTAATGGTGCCATCATCCGCAATATCATATTTGAGGAAGTCAACATTAGTGAAAGCAATAATGTGGGTGCTGTTACCCGTGAGGCTAAAGGTGCCAGCCGCATCTATAATATAGGTATCCTCAGTGGCTCCGTAGGAGGTACTGGCTATACTGGCGGTTTGGTAGGGTTACTTAAGGAAAATGCCCGCGTCATCAACTGTTACAGTTATGCGAATATTACGAATGGAACTACGGTGGCTGGTATCGTGGGTCGCAATGATGTGGCTACCACCGCAGCCACACTTGCCACAGGAACGATGGTGATGAACTGTATGTTCTATGGCGACATCACAGGTGGCACTACGAAATCGCCTGTCTACGGAGGAAATAATATTGATAACCGGAATAGTGATAGTGGTGGTCTAAATACGTTCAACTACTATTGTTATGAGAATCTAAAGGGTGGTATTCAGGATGGTAGATACTATTGTGCCTTGGCAGTTGAGAAAAAGTACCTTACTCGTATTGAGTTTTATCGCCAACTATTGAATAGTAACAAGAAACTTGCAGCCTATTATGCCTCGACATCCTCTGTTACGGTTAATCCATCAGACATGGCGAAATGGGTGTTGGAAACGGCGGACAGAACCATTACTGATCCTTCCCCATTTCCTGTATTGAAAGCCCAAGGGCGTTATCCTTCTATCATCAATTACGACGCTGAAAACGCCCCAGATAGTTCTTTCGTTGGAAGAAATAATGGTGGCAAGCTAGGACGAACACTGACGGTCCATATTGGTCAAGTAGGAAGCAATGCACCAAATGGAGCAAGCATTATCAGACGTGGTGCCATACAATTGGAGCGATTAGATAAAGATACCACTCGCTATAATTTCAACTACGACAAGGTGCAGCTACCATATTATAATGATGTGGGAACGGGTAACTATACAGGAAATAAGGTGGTGACTGGTTGGAAGATAACAAGTATTACGGCTGTTGATAACGATCCCTACTCCTCTGCCAACTATAACTACAGTAAGGAATATTCTTCGGAGGCTACCTATTTCGATTATCCGAACTATAATTTTGCTGACCGCAAGAGTTCTAACAAAGACCTCTATAGTGTCAGTGGTCGTGTATTCTCACAGGGAGCATATTTTGATGTACCCTATGGGGTAACAAGTATCACTATAGAACCTTATTGGGGTAATGCGGCATACGTTGCCGATGAGTATCTGGACGTGGTTTGTAAAATGCAACAAACGACTAGGACATCTACTTCTAATAGGAATGATTATGTCGCTCAGAACGTAACTCAATTGGGCAAACAGTTCGACTCCCAGACAATCACCATTAATGGCAGCCCCCAGACGGTTTATACCTCTATCTCTGCAGCTCTTAATGATAGCCATCTTACTGGTTCTACGGTTTATGACAATGCTGTGGTGCTGGTAGGCAATTTACATCAAATTGGTGTTCCTTCAGATGGAGACAAACCCTTTACAATGATGTCTGTTGACTTGGATAAAGATAATGAACCGGATTGCAGTCTGATTTATTGTGACAATAATCGTTGCACAGTGTCACCCATACGATTTGATTTCCTAAATATCCCTGGTATGGCTCAGGCTCAGAAACCTAACGGATCAGATGTACTTCTAAATGCAGCTATATTCAGAACTTTGGGATGGTTTGAGATAACCAACACAGCAATGATGTACTTTACTCAGTATGAATATGAAAATACACTAGATATTACAAAGTCAAACTCTCCTCTTATTCTCCTTGGTGGTTATATCGATCAGTTTGTATCTACTCAGAGTACTGTAGTCAACGGAAATACGATATATATCCATGTAGGCAGTAATGTGTTGATTAACTCGTTTGGACTCGGTACCCATAGTGATGGTAAACAATCAACACCACATGTTCCCGTGTCGGTGACAGGAGGCGACTATATTGGCTTCTATCTCACAGGAACCTACAACCAAAATGCTTACATAAAAGATGACAATGCAGAATGTTACATCAGTGGTGGTCACTTTGGTGAATTAGCAGGAGCCGCACAGGAGCAAATAGGTAAAGATAAAGATACAAAGAAGGGCAATGTGCGTTGGCAAATCTATGATGCAGATATCACTGAATTCTATGGTGGTGGTGTCAACGATGCCAAGCCTGTTCAGGGAAATATAACCACAGATATATTCAATAGTCATGTAGGTCTCTTCTGTGGTGGGCCGAAGTTTGGTAATATGACTAAGAAGAGCGAGACTGACACAGGGAAGAGCGTTACCACTACGGCTGTAGGATGTACTTTCGGCAAATATTTTGGAGCAGGGTATGGAGGAATTTCTTATAGCCGAAAAAAGTATTATGATGCTACTGGTCCTAACTGGAACACTCTTCAAGATCACTATACTAATGATAAAGGCAAATATTATGACGGAAAAACGACGGAGCTGAAACAAGGAAGTACAAGTTATGGTTTTAAAGGTCCTGGTGTTGCTACAGACTTTGACTATGAGTATTTCGTTTGGACGAGTGGTGCTGTGGGCGGTCGTTTCTTTGTCAAGTTTGCCTCCTTCTCATTGGCACAGTGCAATAATGTGGAATCTAAGCTGACAAGATGTATTGTCAACGAGAACTTCTATGGTGGTGGCAGCTTGGGAAAGGTGACAGGAACGGCAACCTCTCGGCTGACTGACTGTACTGTTCATGGTAATGTATATGGCGGTGGCTATTCAGCAACGATACCTCAGGTGCCTGTTAGAGATGCAGGATTCAAAAATCTTCCGTCCTTTAATAAATATTCAGGAATGTTCGTGGCAGGCGAACCAACTGACGCAACACTTTATGACTGGAAATATGTAGAAAACTTACCAGCGGATGGGACGACAGATAGTGATTTTGCAAACAAGAAAGTTGTAACAGCTACTGTCTTGACAACCCTTGGTGAGGTAGGTAACACAAATCTCACCATCACTGGCACCACCACCGTTGACGGAAATGTCTATGGTGGTGGAGAGGAGTCTGGCGTTGCAGGCAGTACGACCGTTGAAGTGAATAGTGGTACCATTGGTACAGGTAGTGTTGGGTCTGGCGATGTCTTCGGTGCCGGTAAGGGCTTGGAGTCAAACTATCAGGCGGCTTTGGTGAAGGGCAATAGTACTGTCACGATGACAGGCGGTACAGTGATAGGTAGCATCTATGGCGGTGGAGAGCTGGCAAGTGTGGGTACCTTTACCTTCGACACAACTGATCCGACAAAGATTATTGCCTGTGCCGACGGAACTGGTACGACAACAGTTGCCATCAGTGGCGGTGCTGTCGGTAACAACAGTGAATATGCCTATGATTCAGACACCCGTTTGGCACACACACATGGTGGTAACGTCTTTGCAGGTTGTAAGGGTGTACTCCAAAAGTCGGATGGTACTTACATAAGTGACTGGATCAAATTTGCCAGGGTCAGGAATACCGTTCTGACCGTTAGTGGCGAAGACACTAGGATTATGAGTAACATCTATGGTGGTGGCGAGATTGGTTCGGTAGGTTACTTGGATGCAAGTGATGCTCTTGTAGAAGGCTGTGGTGCGTCTGTAACCGTTTCCGGTGGCACCATTGGTACGGAGATAAAGAATGGAGAAACCACACAATATACCTTCGGTAGTGTCTTTGGTGGCGGTCGTGGTAGTGATCTTGAAATAACGACAACAGGTCAGACTGACCCGAATGCGCCCAAGTTGTTTGCCGGTAGAGTATATGGTAATACTTCTGTTACGATGTCGGGTGGTGCGGTGAAGGCGAGTGTCTATGGCGGTGGCGAACTTGCCAGCGTTAGTGGCAATGCCACAGTGACGGTCAGCGGTGGTAGTGTTGGTATTCCTAAGGTAGGAAACAAGCAGTTTGGCGGTGCTACAATGGGTAACGTCTATGGTGGTGGAAGCGGTAACAAGAACATTGTCCGTGCCGGACAAATCTTTGGTAATACGATAGTCAGCATCAGTGAAACAGATTCTGACAATAAACCGACCCATATATACCATAATGTCTATGGTGGTGGTGCCTACGGTTCAGTGGGAACCTTCAAATACAGTTATACATACGAAGCAGAAGGATATGATGGTATTGCAAAGGTTGACGGCATTACCAGTTGTGTAGAAAACACTGGTACAGCCACTGTAACTATCACTGGCGGTATCATCGGAACGGACGGTACAGAAAACGGAATGATATTCGGCTCGTCACGAGGTGACGTAGGTGCCCCAGGATCGCGTGATGACCTCGAGGCATGGGTCAACACTACCAATGTCACTATTGGAGCTGCTAATACTACTGGTCCTACGATTAAAGGATCCGTCTATGGCAGTGGTGAGAATGGACATATGCTCAATGACGCGGCTGTTACAGTCCATAGTGGTACCATTGGTGTCCATGATGGAACTGATGCAGATGCTACTCGTGGCAATGTCTATGGTGGTGGTTGCGGTACGGATAAGTATTATGAAAATCCGGCAGATGAGAAGTATGATGGCAATGGTGATAAATACAATCCCAAGGCAGGCATTGTAGAAGGTAATACCACGGTTGCTATTGATGGCGGAATAGTGCTTCATAACGTCTATGGTGCCGGTGCCATGGGTTCTGTTGGTAAGACGAATACTGATGGGTCCCTTACTGGTGGTAAGACGACCGTTACTATCACTGGTGGCCGTATCGGTTATGATGGCAACGGAAATGGTAACGTATTTGGTGCCGCCCGTGGTAAAGATGGAATTAGTGATGCCGCCTCAGGTCTTGCTAACGTCAGAGAGGCCGAGGTTAATATCAATTATACGACAACACCTTCAGGGGATAATGAAGGAAAAACGGTACAACTTATCACTGGCTCGGTCTTTGGCGGTGGTGAAGCTGGTACCGTTAAGGAGAATGTTGTTGTAAACATGAGGGGTGGTCTGATCCTTAAGGATATCTATGGCGGCGGTGCCTTGGCAGATACACAGATAAGCAACTGGGATGTAACCAAGAATAGCGGTGCTGGTGATTGGACCGACGCAGAAAATAAATCCGCGCTCCATACAACGACTGTCCGTGCGACTGGCGGACGTGTCGTGGAAGAGATTTTTGGTGGTGGACTGGGAGAAGATGGTAAGCCTGCATTCGTCTGGGGAGATGTGTTGGTAGACCTGAACGGAGAAACAACCACAAATAATGGTACAAGTCCGATTAGTACATCATCAAAGGGCTGTATCGTAAACCAGTTATTTGGCTGTAACAACGTCAACGGTAGTCCTAAGGGTGATGTCTTGGTACATGTGCATGCGACACAAAACGGTGATGCTTCGAAAACTAATATAGCTGCGAAGTTCGCGAAGGATAATGAAGACCTAGAACAGGGTGAGTCGTCCGATGCAGATTACAAAGCAAAATTAAAGCGTATTCTTGCGGATAAGATTGTCATAGCTGATAAATTAAGTATCGAGGTTATTGATTATCAAGCTGTTCTTGGCAATGACGATGCAATTGCTACAGCCCTTAAGACGGCTCTTACAAATATTATAGCTGATATTAGTGCCAAGACTTCAGACGATGATATGAAGATCATCAATAGTACTAAGTATGATGTTCATGCCGTCTATGGCGGTGGAAACTTGGCTGCCTATAAGCCTGTGGGACCGAATCCAAGTGCTACGGACGATGATGGTAAGAATACCACAAAGTCAACAAAAGTCATTATTGACGGTTGTGGACTGACGAGCATTGAGACAGTCTATGGTGGTGGTAATGCTGCCTCTACACCAGCTACAGAAACAACAGTTAATGGTACATACGAGATTTATGAGTTGTTTGGTGGAGGTAATGGTAAGGATGCTATTGTTGTTAATAACGTTTCAACACCCAACCCCGGTGCCAATGTAGGATTCTATGACTATTCTCAGGAAGAGAATACCTATAACACCAAGGAAAAGAGAACGACAGGTGAAAGCGGAACGACCTTCATCGAAAAGTACGTCTATGGCACAGGAAAGGCAACAGTGAATATCTTTGGCGGCACGATACACCGTGTGTTCGGTGGCTCCAATACCAAGGGTAATGTGCGTCAGACAGCACTGACCTTGTTGGATGAAGGTACCGAATGCCCATTCTGTGTCGATGAGGCATATGGTGGCGGTAAGAGTGCGGAGATGGATGCCGAGGCTCAGTTGCTGATGGCTTGTATACCTGGCCTTGAAGCTGTCTATGGCGGTGCTGAGGCTGCCGACGTTCACGGTAATGTAACGCTGAATATCACCAACGGTACTTTTGACCGTGTCTTTGGTGGTAACAATTTAAGTGGAACCATTGGTGGAGCCATCACTATCAACGTAGAGGAAATAGGTTGTAAACCAGTTAAGATTGGTGAGCTGTATGGCGGTGGCAACGAGGCTGGCTACTCAGTTTATGGTTACGACAGCAATGGCAAGCCTGTAGAATCGGGTACCACCCCGCTCTATAACGACCCGCAGGTCAATGTGATGTCGTTTACCAGCATTGGCAATATCTATGGTGGCGGTTATGGTAGCGGTGCTACGATGGTGGGTAATCCAACGGTGAATATCAATGTGATAAAAGGTAAATATGCCGATTCCGACGATTCTGTTGTTCCTGCTAATTCCACGACGACAGGTGGTTATCCCATCCCCTCACATGCTACAGAAAAGATAGGTGCTATCAACAACGTCTTTGGCGGTGGTAATGCGGCCAAGGTCATTGGTAACACTACCGTCAATGTTGGTACCCTTTCTGAGGTTTATGTGGTGAAACAGGTTGCTGTAGGTGACGATGTGAGTGACTATTACATCCGCAATAATAATGGGACCTATAGTGAAGCCTCTGATACGGCCCAGGAAGGAACGACTTACTATGAGAAGAAGGACGTCATTGGTGCCGATATCCGAGGCAATGTCTATGGTGGTGGTAACAATGCGGAGGTGACGGGTAACACCAATGTGCAGATTGGTAAGAAGAATGAATAATAATAGTAGACTCCTTTATACAATGCTGCTATGCCTCCTGATGGTGGGGTGTAGCAGCATTGATGATGACAAGGAGGGGATAGAAAAGGTCAAGGTTGGCGACCTTGTTCCGTCCTTCTCTGTCGAGATGGTGAAGGACGGGGTGCGCAGTACATTCTCTACCGCTCATCTGACAGGAGAAACGGTCATCGTCTTCTTCAGCGTCAAATGTGGCGACTGTAAGCGGGAACTGCCAGAACTGAATGAATATTACCTGGCGCATAAGGACGATCCTGGTTTTCAGATGATAGCTATCAGCAGGGCAGAGGGAGAGGACCTGGTAGCTCCTTTCTGGGAGGAATACGACTTGCAGATTCCGTATTCCGCACAGACCGACCGTCATATCTATGAACTTTTTGCCTCGTCGGTGATTCCCCGTGTCTATTTCGTCTCAGCGGAGGGAATCTTGACGCGCATTCTTATTGAGAACTTTGATATAGAAAAGTAGCAGTCCTACAGGGACAGCAAGGGTGACCCCCGTGGAGTTGGCAAGGAAGTCGAGCCATTCTCCGCTGCGGGTAGTGGTGCAGTGTTCCTGCATGAGTTCGATGATGCCGCTCATGACGATAGGGGCGAGCCAGGCAAGGAGAAACAGTTTTCGCTTGTCCAAGGCAGAATGCTTGTGGACATACTCATACCAGATGACGGAGCAGGTGCCGCCATACATCACGAGGTGGGTCCATTTATCGATAAACTGTATGTCGTCAAAAGGGGTCTCTGGAAAGAAAGGAACGAACGACAATGTCCAGATAAGTATGATACAGAGGACAGACAGAGGGTATTTCTTTACAAATTGACAGAATTTCCGCATATTTACTTCGAATGATGCTGCAAAAGTAAGAATTATTTTATACTTTTGCAAGCGGAAAGAAAGATATTATGGGAGAAAGAGCGAATTTCGGAAGTAAGATGGGGGTTATCCTTGCCACAGCAGGCTCTGCGGTGGGATTGGGTAATGTCTGGCGTTTTCCATATATGACAGGTGAGAACGGTGGTGCCGTGTTTATCATGATTTATGTGATTTGCGTGGTACTACTGGGAATCCCCTGTATGATCAGTGAGTTTATCGTAGGTCGTCATGGACAGGCGAATACAGCACGGGCCTATCGCAAACTGGCAGGCGGAACTCCTTGGGCTGTCATCGGCTATATGGGTGTCTTGACAGGCTTCCTGATAACGGGCTACTATGCGGTGGTCAGCGGCTGGTGCCTGCAGTATGTATGGGCTTCGCTGATCGGACATCTGCAGGGTGATCCTGAGTATTTCAAGACCTATTTCACGGAGTTGTCTACAGACCCCGTGAAACCGGTGTTGTGGACGGTCATCATATTGGTTATGACTTACCTGATTATCGAACATGGGGTGCGGAATGGTATTGAGCGGGCATCCAAGATGCTGATGCCTACCTTGTTCATCCTGTTGTTGATTATCGTGGTGGCAGCCTGTATGTTGCCAGATGCCTACAAGGGTATCGAGTTCCTGTTTAAGCCTGACATGTCGAAATTCACGGGGGATGTATTCCTGGGTGCTCTAGGACAGGCGTTCTACTCGTTGAGCATCGCTATGGGATGTCTGTGTACCTATGCCAGTTATTTCTCCCGCTATACGAATCTCACCAAATCGGCGACACAGATTGCCCTCATCGACTGTATGGTGGCTATCCTCGCCGGACTGATGATTTTCCCTGCCGCCTTCTCGGTAGGGGTGAATCCCGACAGCGGTCCGTCGTTGATTTTCATCACCCTGCCGAATGTGTTCCAGCAGGCATTTGCCTCTGTACCGTTGGTAGGCTATTGTGTATCGTTACTTTTCTTTGTCCTGTTGTCATTGGCGGCATTGACTTCGCTGATGTCACTCCATGAGGTGAGTACCGCCTTTATCCAAGAGGAGTTGGCGATGAGTCGTAAGAAGGCGGCCTTGATAGTGACGGTCTCTACGTCCATTATCGGTGCGTTCTGTTCGTTGTCGCTGGGTGCCGTCGACGGACTGGTCATCTTCGGTGAGTCGTTGTTCGACTGGTTCGACTTTATCACAGGACAGATATTCCTGCCCATTGTCGGTTTCCTGACCTGTATCTTCATCGGCTGGTATGTGCCCCATCATATCGTAAAGGAGGAGTTTACGAACAACGGGTCACTGAATAGTATCGCCTATGTCCGTCTCTTCCATGTCTTCATCTTTCTGGTGAAGTATGTGTGTCCACTTGCCATCCTTTTGATTTTCCTGCATCAGGTAGGTTTATTAAACTAAAAAGATGAAAGAGAGAGGAAGTTTTGGAAGTAAGGTAGGGATTGTGCTGGCGACGGCTGGATCGGCAGTCGGGCTGGGGAACGTGTGGCGTTTTCCCTATACGGCAGGAGAGAACGGTGGTGCCGCCTTTATCTTGATTTATATAGGATGTATTTTGTTATTGGGCATCCCGGGAATGGTGAGTGAGTTCATCGTCGGTCGTCACGGTGCAGCGAATGCCGCCAAGGCGTATGACGTACTGTCGAAAGGTCGTCCTTGGAAATATGTGGGGTATCTGGGTATTCTTACCGCTACCATCATCCTCGGATTCTATGCAGTGGTGGCAGGCTGGTGTCTTGAATATTTATGGGCTTCGATAGCCGGACAGCTTACTGGTGATGCGGAATATGTGAAGAACTACTTTGTAGATTTCTCCAACGACCCGTTGAAACCGATACTCTGGGGTGTTGCCTTTATCCTGATTACCCATCTGGTGGTCGTCCGGGGGGTCCGGCATGGGATAGAAAAGGCCTCTAAGCTGTTGATGCCCATTCTCTTCATCCTGTTGTTGATATTAGTGGTATCCTCTTGTTTGCTGCCGGGAGCAATGGAGGGTGTCCTCTTCCTGTTACATCCCGATTTCTCGAAACTGTCGGGCAGTGTAGTGCTGGAGGCGTTAGGACAGTCATTTTTCTCTTTGTCTCTGGGAACGGCATGTTTGTGTACCTATGCCAGTTATTTCTCCAAGGACACGAATCTGTTACGGTCGGCAGGACAGATTGCCATCATAGATACGCTAATAGCCATCCTCTCAGGACTGATGATATTCCCTGCTGCCTTCTCGGTAGGGGTGAATCCCGACAGTGGTCCGTCGCTCATCTTCATCACGTTGCCGAACGTGTTCCATCAGGCATTTGCCCCAGTACCTTGGGTGGGCTATGTGACCAGTATCCTGTTCTATGCCCTGTTGGTATTCGCTGCCTTGACCTCTACCATCTCCATGCATGAGATTAGTACAGCTTTCTTTACGGAGGAGTTCTCACAGCCCCGGCGCAAGGCTGCATGGATAGAAACTGTCATCACTATGCTGATCTGTGTCTTCTGCTCCCTTTCTGTGGGTGCCTGTTCTTCCATCAAGGTGATGGGACTGTCGCTGATGGACTTCTGCGATAACCTGACGGCTAACTTCCTGTTGCCGACGGGTGCCATGCTGGCCTGCTTGTTTGTGGGTTGGTATGTTCCCAAACAGGTAGTACGGGATGAGTTTACCAACGTGGGGACATTGAAAGGACACCTGTTCGGCATCTTTCTCTTTGCCGTCCGTTTCGTCTGTCCGACCTGCATCATTCTAATCTTCCTCCATCAGTTTGGCATCATATGAACCGTAACGACCGCCTCGTCTTGATTGCTGCCCTGATAGTGGGTGTTCTTGTCTTGACAGGAGTATTCTTTCTTGGAGAGCCCCTCTCTAATCCCCCCAAAAGGGGGGAGGAAACAAAAGGTAAGGAACATAGCAATATCCCGTATGCTGCGACGGTTTCGCAGCAACCAGAAACCTTCTACTTCGACCCTAATACTGCTGATTCCACCCAGTTGTTGCGCTTAGGACTGCGTCCCTGGCAGATTAGGAATATCTACAAATATAGGGAGCGAGGAGGTGTCTATCAGAAAAAGGAAGACTTTGCCCGCCTCTATGGCTTGACCGTCAAGGACTACCGTCGCATGGAACCGTATATCCGCATCTCACCGGACTATCTGCCGGCAGCGACGCTGGTGAAAGGGAGGAGGAATAGTTCCTATGGGAAGGATAGTGCCTATAGTACCTATAGTTCCTATAGTAACTATAAAAAAAACTATCCCACCAAGCTTCGCGAGGCGGAGCATCTTGTCCTGAATACGGCAGATACCTCCCAGCTACAACGGGTGCCTGGTATCGGAAAATATTATGCTAAGGAGATTGTGCACTACGGCAACTGGCTAGGCGGCTATGTGAGTGTCGACCAGTTGGACGAGATTGACGGTTTTCCGCAAGAGGCGAAGAAATACTTTGTGGTTCAGCAGTCCAGTCCGAAAAAGCTGAATGTCAACAAACTCTCCTTGCAACAGTTGCGCCGTCATCCTTATATCAATTACTATCAGGCTAAGGCGATAACCGACTATCGCCGCCTGCATGGCAGGATTGAGGATATCCGACAACTCCGCCTCTCCTCAGGCTTTACAGAGAAAGACTTTCAGCGGCTGGCACCTTATATAGACTATTAAGAGGAAGATCAACGCAACGCTTTGCAATATGTTTTTGTACAAAAAGTGATGAATCTTTGTTCGCAATTGACTATCTTTGCATTGCGACAACACAGAAATTCTACATACTAAAGATTAAATGTGAACCACCTACTTGTGAAAGTCGGTGGTTTCTTTAAGACTTGAAGACGCAACGCGTTGCGCAACAATTCCGTAAAGTGTTGCGCAAGGAATGGAGAGAAATGATTACTTTTGTAATAATATTGTAAACACCACTTATTAGATGAAAAGAATTTCACAGCGTGATATCGCAAAAATGCTCGGCATCAATGTATCCACTGTCTCCCGTGCTTTGAAAGGACAGAAGGGCGTGAGTCCTGAATTGCGACAGAAGATAGAGCGGTATGCCAAGGAACAGGGATACCGTCCTAATCCCTTTGCCGTGAGTCTTCGTTATGATACGACCCATACGATCGGTGTCGTGGTGCCCGATGTGTCATTCAACCATTTCGCACATATCGCGAAACGTTTCGAGGCAGAGGCTAAGAAAGCAGGGTATATGTGTATCATCACCGACTCGGACGATAAATACGAGAACGAGGTGGAATGCGTCGAACACCTGATGAACATGCATGTGGATGGTATTGTTGTTTGTCTCTCCCAGGAAACAACTGACTATAGTCATCTGCTCCGGGTGAAAGAGCGTAACATACCTATTGTCATCTTCGACAGGATTGCCGATGTCAATCTCTCGACGGTGGTCATCAATGATACCGACTCCGCACGGGAGGTGACACATTATCTCATTGACTGCGGGGCGAAGAAAATCGCCTTCTTAGGTGGTTCCAACAGGATGAAACAGACGATGGACCGCAAGCACGGTTATCTGGAGGCTCTCCGTGAGCGCAGGATTCCCATTCGGAAGGAACTGGTGAAGTGTCATAATACCAGTTTCAACTCAGGACTGTCGGACACCGTCGAACTACTGGATCTGCCGGAACCGCCGGATGCCATCATTGCAGCACATGCCCTGTTGGCAAGTGCGGCTATCAAGACCGTCATCAGCCGGGGGCTGCGTATTCCTGAAGATATCGCTATCGTGGGCTATATGAGTGACTGGGTGTCGGATATGGTTACTCCAAGGGTATCACTCGTGAAACAGAACTTGCGGGAGATTGGTGGTAAGGCGTTTAAGTTGCTGGCCGATCAGATAAACGGTGACTACAGTGTGAAGCATGTTGTGGTGAAGGCTCGCCTGGAAATACGGGAGAGTACACGGAAGTTGAATAATATATAAAACCAACATAATAATGAAAAGATACGTAACATTTTTATTTGTATTAGGTACACTTGCCACCATCGGTGTTCAGGCACAGGTGTCCGACTCTCTCTTCCTGCAGGAGGTGGTAGTAACAGGAACGCGTAATGCGACGGATGTGCGCCACCTTCCGATGACGGTTTCGGTTGTCGGACGTGATGTGTTGACAGCAGAGTATCAGACGAATGTGTTGCCGACAGTGATGCAACAGGTCCCGGGTCTCTTCGTCACCTCTCGTGCGATGATGGGCTATGGCGTCTCGACGGGTGCGGCAGGCGGTATCAACCTGCGCGGTATCACAGGTGGGGCAGGGCAGTTGATGGTACTCATCGACGGTCATCCCCAGTATCAGGGCATCTACGGTCATCCTATCAGTGACAGTTATCAGACACTGATGGCGGAGCGTGTGGAGGTACTACGCGGTCCAGCCTCTATGCTCTATGGCTCGAATGCGATGGGTGGTGTGATTAATATCGTGACCCGCCGTCCTCCAGTAGGTCGCGACTTGATCACGACAAACATCAACCTCGGTGTAGGCAGTTGGGGCACCGTACAGGCAGACGCTACCAATCAGATTCGCAGCGGCAAGTTCAGCAGTACCGTTGCCGCTCAGTATGAGCGTACTGACAACCACCGTCCCCGCATGGGCTTTGAGCAGTATGGCGGTTACCTGAAACTGGGTTATGACTTCAATGCCCATTGGAATGCCTATGTTGATGCGAACATCACCCATTTCAATGCCAGCTATCCTGGCTCTACCGAGAAACCGATGTATGATGCCGACCAGTGGATTACCCGAGGTGTGGTATCAGCAGCTATGGAGAACCATTATGGCAAGACCAGTGGTGCGCTGAGTGTCTATACGAACTTCGGTCGCCATAAGATTGACGACGGTACAACTGATCCCGCTAAACCTACACAACGTTATTTCCGTTCGAAGGATGCGCTAACGGGCATCTCCTTGTATCAGAGTGTCCAGCTCTTTGAGGGAAATCGTGTGACAGTCGGTATCGATTATCAGCATATCTACGGTTATGCCTATTATACCTCAAAAGAGACTGGTGAAACATTGGATACCCCCAACAAGCAGAGTGGAAAGTCCTACCGTAATGAGATAGCAGGCTATGTGGACTTCCGTCAGGAATTGGCAGAGTGGTTAACCCTCGATGCAGGTATTCGTCTCGACCATCACTCCATCACGGGGACGGAATGGATACCGCAGGCAGGTGTCGTCGTTCGTCCCATCAGTACGGGTGAGATCAAGGCAATGGTCAGCAAAGGTTTCCGTAATCCCACGATGCGTGAGATGTACCTCTATCCACCCTCGAATACCGACTTGAAGCCAGAACGCTTGTGGAACTATGAGTTATCATGGCGGCACCGTCTCTGTCACTTTTCTTATGGTATGAACCTCTTCTACCTCAAGGGTAATAATATGATACAGACCGTCCCTGTCGATGGTAAGCCCCGTAACGTGAATACGGGAGAAATCGAGAATTATGGTGCCGAACTGGAGGCAGCTTACCGTATTGACAGTCATTGGAGCGTGAACACAAACCACTCTCTGTTGCACATGAAGAATAAGATCATTGCTGCTCCGGAATACAAAGGTTATCTCGGCGTTGACTATCGTACCCGTCGACTGACTGTCAATCTGGGACTGCAATACCTGGGCGGTCTCTATACGCAGGTAGGTGATGATGAGAAGAAGGAGAACGTCTGCCTACTGAGTCTCGCAGCCACTTATGTTGTCACGAAAAACCTTAGCCTCTGGGCTCGTGGGGAGAACCTGCTCGCACAGAAGTACGAGATCAACCTCGGCTATCCCATGCCCCGTGCGACGTTCATGGGCGGTATCAGTGTGAATTTCTAAAATAGTAATAATGTAATATAGTTCGAGGATGAAGATATTAATGATAGGTGGTACGGGTACTATCAGTAGTGCCATCACCAGACAACTGGCAGAGAGCGGTCACGACTTGTGGCTGCTGAATCGCGGCACTCGTAAGAACGAGGTGCCTGCAAGTGTGAAACAAATTATTGCTGACATCGACGATGAGGCTAAGGTACTTGCCAGTTTACCTGACGAGCCCTTCGATGCCATCTGTGAGTTTATCGGTTTTCTACCCTCTCAGGTCGAGCGTGATATCCGGCTCTTCAGGGGACGTACACGTCAGTATGTCTATATCTCGTCTGCCTCGGCATATAACAAGCCTGCTGCGAATCATGTCATCACGGAGGGTACTACCCTCGCCAATCCCTACTGGGAGTATTCACGGAATAAGATTGTCTGTGAGGAACTGCTGTTACGGGAATATCGTGGAAACGGCTTCCCTGTCACCATCGTCCGCCCCAGTCATACGTATTGTGAACGGGGCGTACCTGTCAGTGTTCATGGACTAAAGGGCAGTTGGCAGGTGTTGAAGCGTATGATGGAGGGTAAGCCCGTCCTCGTACAGGGTGACGGTACTTCGTTATGGACACTTACATGGAATGAGGATTTTGCCCGTGGTTTCATCGGTCTGTTAGGTAATCCGAAGGCGATTGGTGAGGTGTTCCAGATTATGAGTGATGAGCAGTTGACGTGGAATCAGGTTTATGGGTGTGTTGCCAACGCACTCCACACAACGGTCAACCTCTATCATGTCTCCTCTGATTTCCTTGCTGCTGTTGCTCCCAAAGAATGGGACTTCACCGGTAACCTCCTTGGCGACAAGTCTTTGACGGTCATCTTCGACTGTACTAAACTGAAGCGTGCCGTCCCAGGGTTCTGTGCCACCACCCGCTTTGACGAGGGTGTTCGTCGTTGTGTCGATTATATCCTCAGTCATCCGGAGCTACAAGTGGAAGACCTCGAGTTTGATACCTGGTGCGATCAGGTTATCATGGCGCAGGAAGAAGCTAAAGCGAGATTAGTATGCAACGCAGTAGCAAATAAAGAGTAAAAGGAACATTGGTCTTTTTGACCCAAGAAATTCGGAGAAATTTCTTTGGTTATTTCCGGATTATTCCCTATCTTTGCCGTCTAACACAAGTAAAAATGCAATATGATGGAAAAATTAAGAAAACTTTGGATGTCTGCTGTCATCCTTTGTTGTGTGATTACGGTCTCAGCTCAAGAAGTCCAGAAGGACAGGAACCGTACCTATCGGATTACGTTGGGTGAAGTAGAATATGCCCACCACAATGAGAAGATGTCAACAGGTGAAGCTGTGGGGCAGGTATTGTCTGGTGTGTTGACAGGAAAGACCTCCATTGAGGCCACCAAGTATGAGGATGATGTGAAGAGCAGTATCATCAAGGGACTCTCTGGTGCCCATCGCTATCGGTACAATGACGGTCTGCTGCAGTTGAAAGACGTTGTGGAGGAGGGTCATGTCGTGGTCGATGCCCTTATTACCAACATCAATGCCAGCTCAAGCAGTAATACATGGAAAGACAAAGACGGTAAGACGCAGGTGACAACAACGTATACGGGGTTGGTCGAAGTGGTGCTCACTATGAAGGATGCGAAGACAGGTGAGATAATAGACAATACCTCATTAAGAAGTCGGGGGCTGGGCAGTTCTTCATTCTCCACCTCTGACAAAGCCATCCATGATGCCATTGACGGACTCTCCAATAATATTACAGCCTGGCTTAACAAGAAAGCACCGTTGCAGGCCAACATCATCGAAGGTGCCGCTGTCAAGAAAGACAAACAGAAGGAGGTCTATATCGACTTGGGCAGCAGTGAGGGAGCATACAAGGGACTTCACATGGGTGTCTATGAGGTAAAGACCATTGCCGGTCGTGAGGCTAAATCGCAAATCGGCAAGTTGAAGATAGAAGAGGTAGAAGGCGATGATATCAGTCGCTGCAAGGTACAGAGCGGTGGCAAGGATATTAAGGCTGCTCTTGATGCCGGTCAGCAACTGCGGGTCATGAGCATCGACTAAGACAAAGAATAAAGCGGCAAGTAACACTTGCCGCTTTGCTTTTGGTCGGGATGAGGCGACTCGAACGCCCGACCCCTACGTCCCGAACGTAGTGCGCTACCAACTGCGCTACATCCCGCCTTTGCAGACGATTTTTTCAAATCGACTGCAAAGGTAGTATAATTTAATGAGAAATGAGAAATGAGAAATGAGAAATTTCTATTTTTAACATTTACTTATTATTTGTTCCGATTGATGAATGTCTTATAGACATCACAGTTGGAGACTACGGCACTTACACCGTTCTTGTTGGATTTCTCAAACTCCTCCAAGGCAAGCAGAGCCTTGAACTGTTCTGACTGCGGTTTATAGACAATCTCGAAACGGGAGTTCTCGTCGCTCCACTCAGACTCATACCACGGGGTGGGGTTGAGGTAGTAGTAGCACATACCGAAAAGTGCCTTCTCCTTTAGCACAGGGTCTTTGGTCTGACTTGCCTTCTGCAGCAGTTGCTTGGCAATCAGTCCAAAGTTCGCCTCGTTGACTTCCACGGAGTCTGTACAACTCTTGCTATAACGGGTAAGGTACCAGCAGTCGCCGGAATAGGAGGCCTGTGAATAGCGAATGGCGAGGTCGTAGTAACGCTGACACTGTGCCAGTCCCTTCATAATGGCAGCCTCTTTCTCCATCGCCAGCATCTCCTTGGCGAAGTCGAGCTTGTAGTTGCTCTTCAGCTTCTGTTTCTCGTTGCTATACTCCACCTCGTCACTCAGCCACTGACGCGTAATCCAAGGCTCAATGGTCCATGTACGATTGACGGCATAGACGACCTGTGTCTGTTCAGCCATGTAGGAAACAGGAACCTGCTGCAACCAGTTGATGGCTTGCTCCCACTGACAGACACGAAGGTGCTTGGTGCCGATCAGTTCATACATTTGCGTAGGACTGACCTTCATCTGTCCTTTCAGATACTCGTCCAGTTCGTTGTCGGAAGGAGACTTTGTATAAGTGAAGAAATCCTCCAGACGCTCCACCTTCATCGAGTTGAGACGAGCTTCAAAGGCATAGTTGTTGGTGACGTTAAGCAGGGCGTTGGTAGTGAAGTCACGTCCGGCTTTGTCATATTTGTCGACAAGCTGTTGGTTGATGGTACGTGTCAGTGCTCCACCCTTGAAGCCCCCGTAAGGTTCCTCACCACCGTTAATCCATTGCAGTTCGCTGCTCAACCACTTATCGAAAGCATTGTTCAGCGGAGCCACATCCGACTTGATATAGAAGTGGATAACACGCGCACTGGTCTTCGCCCACTCTGTTCCGTCCATATTCAGTGCCTGTTGGATGTCGTCATAGCCCTGTTTCTTCTGTCCGAAGAGATATTCGATCCAGCCCTGGGCGGCTTTCCACATGACAGGGTTGTTGGTCTTACCCTCTCTGACTACCTGTCCTGCAAACTGTGCCATCTGCATCGCCTCGTCCTGTTTGATGTCACGAACGAAGAGTTTGCCTTCTATATCCTGGTCAATAGCCTCCTGAGCGTTGTTCACGAAGTCTTGCAACAGGAACGGCAGTACGCCTGTATTGGGGTTACGAAGGTACTCCTGACGGATGGCAGCGAAGGAACGACGCTTGTAGAACTGTGTCATCAGACTGTTATAGTCGCCCATCTCTGCAAAAAGTTCTCCAGCCTCGGCATCCTTACCTGTCTTGTACAGGGCACCGGCATAGATGTTCTTCATCATGTCCTTATAGACCGTCTCGATGAACTGACTGGCAGTCTTCTCCCAGAATTCTACATTCTCGCGGTTCAGACCGAGTACCATGTTACAGCGCATATAGAGCAGGGCATGCTGGGAGCGCAGTTTCGTCTTGATCTTGCTAAGGGCATAAGCCTGTACGTCACGGAGAATCTGGTTACGCTTAGCAAGCTCCTCCTTGGTAGGATAGTTCCACGAGTCGTCCCTGACACTGGAACAGACATCAAGGTAACGTTTCAGGTTCTTCACGTAGCTGACCATCAAGGCATCACCTTTCTGCTGGGCAGCCTTAATAATCTCGTCGGCATTGAACCAGTAATAATCTTGGTCAAGTCCGAGATAGGCTTTCCAATTGTCGCGTGTGATCTTGTCGACACGCTCACTGAATTCATCACTGTCGTACAAACGGAACAGGTAGATGTTGTCTGTTCCATACCAACCGCATGCCATCGTCGGCAGACTGAGCACGACAAGCAGGCTAATGAGAATAGATTTTTTCATAGGTTTCTGGTTTATATCTGTTAATATTATCTGTTGCTAAGTCATAGGTGAGAATGCAATGTTTCAGTTCCTCACGTTCTTTCTCTACGGCATTTTTGACTTTAAGGATTTCTTCCGCCGTAGCCACATGCTCGATATCCACCCCATGGATGATACGATGCCAGAGGAAGACGGGATAGGCTGCTGCCAATGGCAGGTCATAGTCTTCGAGATGGCGCAGGTAAGGTGCCACATCACGGATGTCGAGGATAGGGTTACGCTCCATGAATTTCATCGGATGTCCTGTGTTATAGAGCATCAACACACCATAGTCCACAGGAGGTACCTTCATCGACAACTGATGCAGGCGGATGGTGGTGGAGAGACGCATGCCATGTGCCTTTACCTCTTTCCTCACTTCCTCCAAGAACTGATAGTAGAACATACGACTTCGTGCCGTATAGTCACAGTCTATCTGTATCTCCTTCACACCCATGATGTCGTTCGTCTCGTTCATCTGTATGATGCGGTCGACGAGTTTTTTTGCAAGTCCTTCCGGTTTTTGGTGCATGCAATTCTCGACGATAAAGACGGTAGGAATCATCTCGATGCCTTGAGGCAGGGTGTCACTGAAGGTGATGGTAGCATTGGGCATCGGACCTAGACTGTCACTCATCACCACATCGAAATAGCGGCAGTACACCTTGTTGATATGATACTGTTTCAGGAAGGCACGCTCTGTGGAGTCGAGTCGCAAGTCCGTGCGCCAATAATAGACAGCGTTTTCCTCCTCCATAGGCGATTGCTTGCCTTGACAGGCAAGTAATAAGAATATGGTTGAGAAGAGTAGCAGTCTTTTTGTCATAGCAGTTCTGGCAGTTGGAAGAGTTTATTACTATTCGAACCTTTAATAAGGATGTATTTATCGGTTAGTGTTTGGCGGTTAGAGGTTATCGCTTCTTTAACTTCCTCGACATCCTTGAACTTACGGAAGTTACAGGGGATGTTTTGGAACTCGTCACCCACCAGCCATACTTCTTCGAAGTTGGCAGCAGCAAGCATGTCCACGACCTTCTGGTGTTCCTCCTCAACAACATCACCCAATTCACCCATCTTTCCGATAATCGCCATTTTATGAGGAACATCCATCAGTTTGAAGTTGTCGATGGCTGCCTTCATACTTGTCGGATTGGCGTTATAGGCATCCACGATGAGATGGTTATGTTCCGTGACGGTCATCTGACTGCGGTTATTCGAAGGCACATAATTCTCTAATGCGTGGTTGATCTGCTCAAAAGGTATGTTATTGACATAGCCGATAGTGATGGCAGCCAACATATTATCGAGGTTATAGGCTCCGATGAGATGCGTCTGTACTTCCATCCACTCACTCTGATAACCAGCCTCATAGTCTTGCTCACGCCAACGGAACTTCAGGAAGGGAGTACAACTGATGACCTCGCCACGAATCAAGATGTCGTTCGAGTCACTTTGTCCATAGTAGTAGATGTCGGGCAGTTGGCCATTAGCTGTTAGCTGTTGGCTTATCATCTTCATCAAATGTTCGTTGTCACGATTGACAAAAACAGGGCACTCATGGGCTTTAAGGAAATCATACAACTCACCTTTGGTCTTGCAGACACCCTCAAAGGAACCGAAACCCAACAGATGGGCACGTCCAACATTCGTGATAAGTCCACTAGTCGGCTCGGCCGTTTCTACTAATGTCTTGATATCGCCAGGATGTGAAGCTCCCATCTCAACGACGGCAATGTCGTAGTCGTCATTCAGACGGAACAAAGTCTTAGGCACTCCCACATCGTTGTTGAAGTTGCCCTCTGTAGCCATGACGTTGTAGCACTCCGAGAGGACGGCACGAATCAGTTCCTTTGTCGTCGTCTTACCATTGGTGCCTGTAATGCCGATGACAGGGATATTGAACTGTCTGCGATGCTCTCGTGCCAAGTCCTTATAGGTTTGCAGGCAGTCGTCGACAAGGATGATTTTTTTCTCTAGATGTTCTAGATTCTCTAGATTATCTAGAATTCCTGCTTCATCTACTATCGCATAGGCGCAGCCCTTTTCAAGAGCCTGCAGGGCAAACAGATTGCCATTAAACGTCTCACCCTTCAAGGCAAGGAAGATACTATCCTTGGGACAGTCACGGGAGTCTGTCGTAATACACGGATGCTGCTGGTAAAGTTTATAGATTTCCTTGATATCCATCTTTTTTATAGTTTTATGGCACAAAGGTATAAAAAAGTTTAGAGTTTAAAGTTTATAGTTTATAGTTTTTTCGTATCTTTGCAAAAATTATGGATTACACACTAAATTGTAACGGGCGGTTATTGGACCTCAGTACGCCGCAAGTGATGGGTATCCTGAATGTGACACCCGACTCTTTCTATGCAGATAGTCGCCAGCAGACGGAGGAAGATATTGTCCTGCGTACCCGACAGATTCTGCAAGAGGGAGGAAGTATGATCGATGTGGGAGCCTGTTCTACGCGTCCAGGCAGTGAGCCAGCCACAGAGGCAGAGGAGTTGGAGCGTTTGCGCTTTGCCCTGTCTCTGATTCGTCGTGAGGCTCCAGATGCGGTGGTTAGTGTTGACACGTTCCGTCCTGCGGTGGCCCGCATGGTCGTGGAGGAGTTTGGTGTGGATGTCATCAACGATGTATCGGAAGGGGCTGATGCAAAAATATTCCGTACGGTGGCCCGTCTGGGGGTACCTTATATCCTGATGTCTGTGCAGCCCACTATGCGTGAGATGCTCCTGCATTTTGCACGGGAGGTGGATGAGCTGCGTTCATACGGGCAGAAGGATATCATCCTCGACCCAGGCTTCGGCTTCGGCAAGACGCTGGAGCAAAATTATGAGGTGATGCGTGAGATGGAGCAGTTGGAGATGCTGCACCTGCCGGTATTGGTGGGTGTCTCTCGTAAGTCGATGATATATAAGCTGCTGGAGACAGATCCGTCGCAGGCATTGAATGGTACTACCGTCTTGAATACTATAGCCTTGACAAAGGGTGCCAGTATCCTGCGTGTCCATGATGTCAAAGAGGCGGTGGAAGCTGTCATGTTAACCGCTAAATGCCAATCGCTAATTGCTAATTGCTAAGGATATGCTTTTTGAATTTGGATTAAAAGATATTATTGATATTGCCCTTGTCGCCGTGATGTTGTATTACATCTATCGGTTGATGAAGGAGTCACGTTCCTTAAATGTGTTCATAGGTATCATGTTTTTCGTGGTACTGTGGCTGATCGTCTCACAGGTGTTGGAGATGCGGTTGCTGGGGTCTATCATGGACAAACTGGTCAGTGTGGGCGTGATTGGTTTGATCGTCTTGTTCCAGGAGGATATCCGTAAGTTCCTGTTTAACTTGGGAGCCCATGAACGGATGCGTATCATTACCCGTTTGTTCGGTAAAGACAAGGCTCATGACAAGGAAGCGTTGAAACAGATCATTATGCCGATTGTGATGGCATGTCTGAATATGAGTAAGCGTAAGGTAGGTGCCTTGATAGTCTTGGAGCGTAATATGCCGTTGGATGATATTGTGGTCACCGGTGAACGGATAGATGCCACAATCAGTCAACAGTTGATTGAGAATATCTTCTTCAAGAACTCACCCTTGCATGACGGAGCGATGATTATCTCCAACAAGCGGATCAAGGCAGCCGGTTGTATCCTGCCTGTCAGTCATAACCTGGATATCCCCAAGGAACTCGGTCTTCGCCACCGTGCCGCCCTCGGTATTTCCCAGGAGTCTGATTGTGTGGCTATCGTGGTGAGTGAGGAGACGGGCGGTATCACGGTCGCTATTAAGTCTGATTTACAGATTCGTCTGTCGGCAGAGAAACTGGAGAGTATCCTGACCAAGGAAATGATGTAAATAAAGTTTAAAGTTTAGCGTTTAGAGTTTAAAGTCGAAAGTTTTTCGTATCTTTGCATTTCAGTATATATCTTAAAACTAATTATAATAAAACAAACTATGGATTTATTAAGTCAAATCGTAGCGCGTGCTAAGGCTAATAAGCAGCGCATCGTGCTTCCTGAAGCAGAAGAGGAACGCACCCTTTGTGCAGCCGATAAGGTGTTGGCTGACGACATTGCAAAAATTATTCTGATTGGTAATCCTGACAAGGTACATGCCCTTGCCAAGGAGAAGGGACTGACCAATATTGACAAAGCTGTCCTTATCGATCCGGAGAACTATGAGAAGAGCGAGGAACTTGCAGAGAAACTGGCAGAGCTCCGTAAGTCGAAAGGAATGACCATCGAGGAGGCTCGCAAACTAGTGAAGAATCCCTTGTATCTCGGTTGTATGATTATCAAGACAGAGGGTGCTGACGGTCAGATCAGTGGTGCCCTTTCCACAACTGGTGACACCCTGCGTCCTGCCTTGCAGATTATCAAATGTGCCCCTGGCATTACCTGTGTCAGTGGAGGTATGTTGCTGATTTCCAAACAGGCCCAGTATGGTGAGAATGGTGTTCTTGTTATCGGTGACGTTGCTGTTACTCCTATGCCGGATGCTGCGCAGTTGTCACAGATCGCAGTTTGTACCGCTCAGACCGCTAAGTCGGTGGCTGGTTTTGCAGACCCCAGGGTGGCTATGCTGAGTTTCTCGACGAAGGGCAGTGCCAAGCATGAGGTGGTCGACAAAGTGATAGAGGCTACGCGTCTCGCCAAAGAGCTTGATCCGTCCTTGAAGATTGACGGTGAGTTACAGGCTGATGCTGCCCTCGTTCCTTCTGTAGGCAGCAAGAAGGCTCCCGGCTCTGACATTGCCGGTAAGGCCAATGTGTTGGTATTCCCCAACCTGGAGGTGGGTAATATTGGTTATAAACTCGTACAGCGTCTGGGTGATGCCATCGCTATCGGTCCGATTCTGCAGGGTATTGCCCGTCCGGTCAACGACCTCTCCCGTGGCTGTTCTGTGGATGATATCTATTATATGGTTGCCATCACCGCTTGTCAGGCGATGGACGCGAAAAAGTGATTCTATGCCCCCTAAGTTAGGGGGCGATAAGGGGTCTGAACAGGCGCAGACTCTATATAATCGAAGTGAAACAATTAATGGAGGGGTTGATATGTCGCTTGTTCAGACCCCAACCCCCTAACTTAGGGGGCATAGAATAATTATGAAGATATTAGTATTGAATTGTGGTTCGTCATCTATCAAGTACGCCTTGTACAATATGGACGACAAGAGTGTGATGACATCAGGTGGTGCCGAGCGTGTAGGCTTGGACGGTGCCTTTGTGAAGGTGAAACTCGCCAATGGAGAGAAGAAGCAGATTATGCACGATATTCCCGAGCATACCGAGGGCGTGAAGTTTATCTTCTCCCTGTTGACAGACCCTGAGATTGGTGTCATCAAGTCACTCGACGAGATTGATGCCGTTGGTCACCGTATGGTGCATGGCGGTGAGAAATTTAACAAGTCAGTAATACTGACGGATGAGGTACTGAAGGCTTTCGAGGAGTGTTCCGACCTTGCCCCGCTGCACAACCCAGCCAACCTGAAGGGTGTGAATGCCGTGAAGGAACTGATGCCGGGACTGCCTCAGGTGGGTGTCTTTGATACCGCTTTCCACCAGACGATGCCACCGAAGGCATATATGTATGCCATTCCTTATGAGTTGTATGAGAAGTACGGCATTCGCCGTTATGGTTTCCATGGCACCTCTCATCGTTATGTGTCTCAGCGTGCCTGTGAGTTCCTGGGTATTCCTGCCGAGGGAACAAAGATGGTGACTTGTCACGTGGGTAACGGCGGCTCTATCGCTGCTGTCGTGGACGGTAAGTGTATTGATACTTCTATGGGTCTCACCCCGTTGGAGGGACTGGTCATGGGAACTCGTGCCGGAGATATTGACGGTGGTGCCGTGACCTTCATTGAGAAGAAGCTGGGCTTGGATGCTGACGGCATGTCGAACCTGCTCAATAAGAAGAGTGGTGTAGCCGGTCTGACAGGTGGTAGCAGTGATATGCGTGATGTGGAAAGTGCTGCCAAGGAAGGTAATGAGCGCGCCAAACTGGCTCAGGATATGTATTTCTACCGTATCAAGAAGTATATTGGTGCCTATGCTGCTGCCATGGGTGGTCTGGATGTTGTCGTCTTCACTGCCGGTGTCGGTGAGAACCAGATCAGCATGCGTTCTGAGGTCTGCAAGGACATGGAGTTCCTGGGTATCAAGTTTGACGAGGCAAAGAACAAGGTGCGCGGCGAGGAAGCCGTCATCTCTGCAGACGACTCCAAGGTGAAGGTCGTCGTCATTCCTACTGACGAGGAACTGATGATTGCCACCGATACGATGAATCTGTTATAAGATTATTATTCAATCGTCTTATAGAGGGTCGTGGGATTATAGCGACTTTCCATAACATCGAGGATTTCATCTTCGGTCGACAGGTTGAAGTCACCGGGGATCGTGTTTTTCAGAGCGGCAGCAGCTAACGAGTAGTTTAGCTGCTGTTGCCGTTTATTGGGAAAGATGCTGATGGCATGGAGCCAGCCACCCACAAAAGCATCACCAACACCTACGGGGTCTACCACATCGGGGATGTCTATGATAGGTGCTTGCAGCAAGTTACCGTCAGTCCAGAGCAGGGCGGTCAGTGTGTGGTGATTGGAACTGACGATATTGCGCATACCCATCATCCAGTGTTTCACCCGTGGGTACTGGGTATGCAGTTCGTCAAACCATTCGCCGTACTCCTTCATTTGCATCTGGAAATGAGAGCTGGTGGCAGTGAAGGGGGGCTGCGGATGTTGTGAGAGCCAGTCGAACTCGATGGCATCTCCAAACATCATGTCGCAACGTGACAACATTCTACTGAGTATCTGACGAGGTTCGGCACCTTCGTATTTCCAAAGGTTCTTACGGTAGTTGATGTCGAAACAGACGGTAACTCCCAGTTCGTCAGCAATATCGAGTGCCTCGAAGGTGGCGTTGGCAGCCTGTGGCGATATCGCTGCGGTGATGCCAGACACATGAAAATAGGCACAGTCCCTTAGTATCTCGCGCCAGGGAATCATGCCTGGTTTCAAGTCATAATAGGAAGAACCGGAACGGTCGTAGATGACTTTGGCTGCACGCATGCCGGCAGCTGGTTCAAAGTAATAGGTACCGATGCGCTCCCCGCCATAGAGTACCTGACTGGTATCAACACCCAGTTGTGCCAGACTCATGGCTCCAGCATGACCTACGGGGGTGTCAGGCAATCGGGTGATATAGGTGACGTTCTCACCTTGCGCAGCCAATGATACGGCTACGTTGGCTTCACTGCCGCCATATTTGCTGGTGAACAAGTCGCCCTGCGTCAGTCGCAGGTGTCCTGGTTTCGAGAACCTGAGCAACAACTCACCGAATGTTACAATCTTATTTCCCATAACATCTTACTTCCTACATCCAACAGCTTACTTCTTTTTCTTCTTCTATGGCTGGCTCTCACCTTCCACATATTCCTCCAGGAACATGTGTTCGCCGTCGAAGACGGCATAGGTGAACTGGCTGATCCAGTCGCCGAGGATCATCAGACGGGTGTGACGTGCCAGTTTGATGTCGAGTTCGATGTGACGGTGTCCGAAGATGAAGTAGTCGATGTTCGGATGGTCTTCAATATAGTCTTTGGCGAAGAGTACCAGATGTTCCTTGTCTTCCCCCATATAGTGTACATCGTCCGTTTCCTTATGCTTGATATAGCTGTGTTTTGCCCAAGTGAGTCCGAGTGCCATGCTCCATCGGGGATGGAGGTTGGAGAGAAACCATTGGCAAATCTTGCTGTGGAAGAGATAGCGTAGGAACTTGAAGGATTTGTTAGGGTCACCCATCCCGTCACCATGGGCGAGGAAGAACTCCTTGCCATAGATCTCTGTCGTCTCCTCTTTCTTATGTAGAATGACGCCGCACTCCTTTTCCAGATAGCCATAGGTCCAGATGTCATGGTTGCCCGTGAAGTAATGTATCTCAACACCCATGTCCGACAACTCAGAGAGTTTTCCCAAGAAACGGGTAAACCCTTTAGGTACTACGTATTTGTACTCATACCAGTAATCGAACATATCGCCCAGCAGGTAGATGGCGGCAGCTTTCTCCTTGATACTGTCGAGAAAACGCACTAATCGCCGCTCTTGCATCCGCTGGTGGGGTATGGCAAGGGAACCCAGATGGGCATCGGAAAGGAAATAGACATTCTTCATATTCTTCGGTGTTACGGGATAACGGAATACCGGGATGCCGGGATGCCGGAAAGCCGGTATAACGACTTAATCGAAGCCCAGTTCGACTCTTGCTTCTTCCGACATCATCGACTGGTCCCATGCTGGCTCGAAGACGAGATTGACGTTCGCGCCCTTGATACCGTCGACACTCTCTATCTTTGTGCGTACATCTTCTAATATAAAGTCGGCGGCAGGACAGTTGGGTGCCGTGAAGGTCATATCAAGGTCTACGGAGGCATCCTCCTGCACGTCTATTTTGTAGATCATGCCGAGGTCATAGATATTGACAGGAATCTCCGGGTCATAGACGGTCTTCAACACATCCACGATCCGTTCTTCCAGTTTCGTTTTCTCTTCTTGTGTCATAACTGGGGACAAAGATAGTGCAAAATTTCGAGTAAGTGAAAAAAATGAGAATGTATTTTCATTTTTGAGCGTGAGAAATTTATCCAAATTGAGAGAAATACCCAATTATTTTGAGTATTTTAATGCCCTCATGGCGTTAAGAACGGCAAGGACGGTGACACCGACGTCTGCAAAGACAGCCATCCACATGGTGGCGAGACCAAAGGTTGCAAGGATGAGTACGGCGACTTTGACACCAATGGCAAACCATACGTTCTGACGGGCGATAGCTAATGTGCGACGTGCGATACGGATGGCAAGGGCAATCTTCGACGGATGGTCGTCCATCAGTACAACATCCGCTGCTTCAATGGCGGCATCACTACCCAGTCCACCCATGGCAATGCCGATATCGGCACGGGCAAGGACAGGCGCATCGTTGATACCATCACCGACGAAGGCGATAACATGATCTTGTTTTTTTATTTCATTATTACGGGATGACGTTATACCATTATTACGATAATCCTCAAAGAATTTCACTTTGTCGGCAGGGAGGAGTTCGGTATGGTATTCGTCCAATTGTAACTGTCGGGCGACATGTTCGCCCACTTCCTTGCGGTCGCCCGTCAACATGATGGTCTTATTGATACCTAATTGCTTGAGTTGCCGTATCGCTTCGGTACTGTCATCCTTGATCTTGTCGTTGATGACGATATGGCCGGCATAGACTCCGTCGATGGCGACATGGATGATAGTTCCCGTAACGGAATGATGTTCATGTCCGCAAAGTGGACAGTCATGCCATTTAGCACCAATAGCATCCATCATCTTTGTATTACCCACACAGACAATCTTTCCTTCAACCTTTGCACGAATGCCATGTCCGGCAATCTCTTCTACATCAGAGAGTCTACAACCATCGGTGGCTTCATCAGGGAAAGCATCACGCAGGGCAGCCCCGATGGGGTGCGTGGAGAAGTGTTCCACATGGGCGGCGAGATGCAAGAGCTGGTGCTCGTTACATGTTTCCGGGTGAACAGCCTCCACGGCAAACTGTCCGTGTGTCAGCGTTCCTGTCTTGTCGAAGACAACAGTATCAATCTTGGCAAGTACATCCATATAGTTGGCACCCTTGATGAGGATACCTTTACGAGAGGCACCGCCGATACCTCCAAAGAAGGTGAGGGGTACGCTGATGACCAAGGCACAGGGACAACTGACGACTAAGAACATCAGCGCACGATACAACCATGTGACGAAGTTACCACTAAAGAGTGGGGGGATGATGGCGATGGCAATAGCGGCACAGACGACGATGGGGGTGTAGACACGGGCAAATCTGGTGATGAAGGTCTCACTTTGTGATTTATGTTCACTGGCATGCTCTACCAGTTCGATAATCTTTGAAGCGGTGCTCTCTCCGAAAGACTTGGTCGTACGTACCTTGATAACACCAGAGAGGTTGACACAGCCCGAGATCACTTCGTCTCCCATGTCAATATCTCTGGGTACACTCTCACCTGTCAGTGCTACGGTGTTAAGGGCAGACTTTCCTTCGATGACGACACCGTCCAACGGCACTTTCTCACCAGGACGGATGACGATGATGGAGCCGACCTCTACTTGTTCTGGAGAAACAGCTCTTACCTCTTCCGTCTTACCTCTTATCTCTACATGAGCGATGTCAGGACGGATATCCATGAGGTGGGCAATACTCTCGCGGCTCTTGCCTTCTGCATAGCCTTCAAAGAGTTCACCCACTTGGAAGAACAGCATGACGAAGACCGCCTCAGGAAATTGTGTCTCGGCACCGGGTAGGAAACCGATACAGAGAGCACCGATAGTGGCTACCGACATCAGGAAATGCTCGTTGAAAGCATCTCCGTGGACGATGCCCTCTGCGGCTTCCTTCAGTGTCTCATGTCCGATCAGCAGGTAGGGGACGAGATAGACGAGTAGGAGTTGCCAGACGGATAGCTGGAAGCTCTTCTCGATAACGACAGCACCAATCAGTAAGATGGCCGTTATGATAATCAATGTCAATTGTTCTTTCAGACTGTGCTCATGCTCATGTTCACAGCACTCATGTTCGTGATGATGATGTTCGTGTGACATACCTTTTTCTTTTTTTTCGTTTTCTGAGTGCAAAGGTATGGAAAGCGTTTTGCAACCTGGTTGCAACAGGAGGAAAAGTGTTGTTTTCTGCAACTGGGTTGCAAAAGTCAGAGTATTCCTTCCTCGTGATAGCTATAATAATGTCCGTCAGTCACGATGACGTGGTCGAGAAAGTGGATGCGCATGATGTCACAGGCCTTCTTAATGTTTTGGGTCAGATGGTTGTCCTGTTCACTGGGGTGCAGGTTGCCTGAAGGGTGGTTATGGCAGACGGCGAGGATGGTGGCACTGGCAAGGATGGCTTCGCGCAGGATGATACGGATATCGACAGCCACCTCAGTGATGCCACCGTGGGCGATACGCAGTTTCTTGATGAGCTTGTAGTTCTGGTTCATCAATAATACCCAGAATTCCTCTACGTCCAAGTCTTGCATGATGGGACGCATATGGTTGTAGATACGTGTGGCCGTTCCACAGTCAGGGCGTTCCTCTGCTGTCTCCATCTGTCGCCGCTTGCCTAACTCACAGGCGGCGAGAATGGTGATGGCCTTGGCCTCACCGATACCGTTATATTCGCAGAGTTCGCAAATACTTTTCTTTCCCAGGGTATTCAGGTTGTTGTTACAGTCGCTGAGTATCCGTTTCATCAGGTCGACGGCACTCTCCTTCGGGGAGCCAGAGCCGATGAGGATGGCAAGCAGTTCTGCACTGCTCAGGGCTTCTGCCCCAAGATGCATCATTTTCTCACGTGGGCGATCTTCTTCAGCCCATTGGTTGATACTTAATTTATCCATTGTTGATAGTTGATAAATTAAAGGATGATTATTGATAGAATGTTTTCTCAAAAGCCTGGAACTCATCTTTTCCTTGTACACATCGCTTCCACCATGCTTCGATAAAGCCGCAGCCATAGCCCATCAGTTGGGTGAAGGCGGCAGGAATGCTGAGCAGTCCGACTTTCAGACTTTTATTCTGAATGGTTGAGTCGATGAGGATGATGAGGCTGTATAATAGAATCGGTAACCACGGGGCGAAGCACATCCAATAGAACTGGTCGTGGTCGACGTAGTGCATGAGGGCACGACCGATAGCGGAGACGAGGATGAGTCCAATGACTCCTACCGTGAATACCATCGGCAACAGATGAACGAGTTTCATTGTACCAGGATGACGCTTCTCTAAGTTGATACGGGCAATACCACTGTTATAGACCTGTCGGAAGAACTTACGGAAGTCCGTACGACGCTTGTGCCATACCCATGCGTCCGGGAATAACAGGGGCTGATAGCCTGCTTCCACCATGCGATAGCTGAAATCAATATCCTCACCGAACCGCATCTTCGAGAAGCCGCCAAGTTGCAGGTAGACATCCCGACGGATACCCATATTGAAAGAACGGGGATAGAACTTGTCGAGTTTCTTCTTACCTCCCCGGATACCACCGGTCGTGAAGAAGGAGGTCATGGAATAGCTGATGGCTTTTTGGACTGGCGTAAAGGAAGGATGGGAGGCATCGGGACCGCCCCAAGCGGCTATTGGCCTTTGGCCGTTAGCTGTTAGCTCTTTCTCTGTTGCCTCTATATACCCTTCGGGAAGGACGACATCACTGTCGAGGATGATGACATACTCACCTTTGGCACGTTCCACGCCATAGTTACGGCTCTGTCCGGGACCGCTGTTGTCCTTATAGTAATAATGCAAATCAAGGATGTCTGCGTATTTGTCGCAAACATCCTTGCATGGTTTCTTCGATCCGTCCTCCACAATCACTACCTCGAAGTCCTTAAGCGTTTGGGAGCAGAGGCTCTCAAGCAACTCGTCCACTTCGTCGGGGCGATTGAATACCGGAACAACGATGCTATAGTTCATAGCTTTTGGTCTTTGGCTTTTGGCTAATAGCAAATAGCTAACAGCCAATTGCCATCTTACTCCTTTGCACGTGCCAGATAGCTACCGTCACGGGTATCAACCTGAATCAGGTCACCCTCGTTGATGAACAAGGGAACACGTACTTCCACACCGGTCTCCAACGTAGCGGGCTTCAGGGTGTTGGTGGCTGTGTCGCCCTTGATGCCAGGCTCGGAATGAGTCACGCGGAGGATGGTCTTCACAGGCATTTCGGCAAAGAGGACAGTACCGTCGGTGGTATCACTGACAACAGAAACGACATCACCTTCCTTCATATACTCATGACCGATGACGAGGTCGTTGGCGATAGGAATTTGCTCAAAAGTCTCCTGGTTCATGAAGATACGACCTTCCTGATCCTCATAGAGGTACTGATAGTCACGGTGCTCAATGACAACGTCCTCGAGTTTCTCACCGATGTTGTAACGACGCTCCAGTACACGACCGTCAGTCACGTTCTTCAACTTGATGTTCATGATGGTGTTGCCCTTTCCCGGCTTACGGTGCTGGAAATCGATGCAAACCCAGATAGCACCATCCATACGGATAGCGGTTCCTTTCTTAATGTCTTGTGAGTTAATCATATAAATATAAATAATGTATTTTGTTATTTTCGGGTGCAAAGGTACGAAAAATAGTGAAAAGTGAAAAGTGAAAAGTGAACAATTTAGGTAGAAACTTGCACAATTCGAATTAATTATGTAATTTTGCACCCCGAAACTCTATTTTCGGAGTGCGAAGACAGGCTACACCTCAGCAAAAAGCGAGCTTTCTGCGTTCGGTTTGCACTGTCTTAATCAGCCCGAATTGACGAATAATAACAATAAAATAAGATAAGACAATGAAAAGAACATTTCAGCCACACAATCGCCGCCGCGTGAACAAGCATGGTTTCCGTGAGCGTATGGCATCAAAGAATGGTCGTCGCGTACTGGCTTCTCGCCGTGCAAAGGGTCGTAAGAAGTTGACCGTATCTGACGAGCATCACGGAAAATAATCTCCGTTTGAAGAAGGAGTAAAGGAAGAATGTCGGGAGTAGGCGAAAAGTCAGCTCTCGATTTTTTTAGTCTATTATTTGGTGTTGTCGATAATTCTTTGTACTTTTGTCGTTTAGATAATTCAGTACTTATAATATAATAATGAACGCAAAGGAATTCATGGGCAAGATAGCCAGTCATTATATCCTCCTCCATCTGCTTGCCATGGCAGTGGTGATCGTCTTGTTATGCGTTGGTGTCAAATACGGATTAGACCTTTATACGCATCATGGAGAGGGTATTGACGTACCCGAGTTAAAGGGGATGACCTACCTGAAGGCGAGACTCCTGTTGGATGAGGAAGGACTGAATATTGTGGTTAGCGACTCCGGCTATGTGAAGACCCTGCCAGCCGACTGTATCCTTGCTCAGACCCCTGGTAAAGGCACGAAGGTGAAGTCCGGACACACCATCTATGTGACTGTCAACTCTCCCTCATCTCCCACTTTTGCCATTCCTGACATCGTGGACAACTCCAGTTATCGGGAGGCAGAGGCGAAACTGATGGCGATGGGCTTTAAGTTGACACCACCCCAGCAGGTCGTCGGGGAGAAAGACTGGGTCTATGGTATTATCTGCCGTGGACGCAGGGTATCGAATGGCGACCGTATCCCTATTGACTATCCGTTGACACTGATGATTGGCAAGGGAAACTATGACGAGTCGGAGGGTATGGAATTTGTGGACCCGACCTACAGTCCTGATATGGTAGACCAGCAACCGACTGAGGTGGACGATTTCGAGGAGGTTACTATTCCTCCCGTAGGTAGTGAATAGAATGATATGACAGAGAAACTGGATGACATACTCCTGGAGGAAGAGGACGAAGGACAGGGGGAGCTTTACGAGCACCTGCGTCTGGAGATCGACCGTGGACAGGTACCTGTCCGTATCGACAAGTATATGTCGGAACATGTCCAGCACTCCTCGCGTAATAGGATCCAGAAAGCGGCGGATGCCGGTTTTATCCAGGTCAACGGCAAACCCGTTAAGAGCAACTATAAGGTGCGTCCCGGGGATGTCATCACCCTGATGCTCGACCGTCCGCACTATGATACGACCATCGAACCGGAGGAGATGCCACTGGATATCGTCTATGAGGACGACCAGTTGATGGTCATCAACAAACCGGCAGGTCTGGTGGTGCATCCTGGATGTGGGAACTTCCATGGAACTCTGGTCAATGCCGTTGCGTGGCATCTGCGTGACTTGCCAACCTACGATCCCAATGACCCTTCTGTGGGACTGGTACACCGCATCGACAAGGATACTAGTGGTCTACTGGTCATTGCCAAGACACCCGAGGCGAAGACAGAGTTGGGTGCCCAGTTCTTCAACCACGATACGCATCGCAGCTATCATGCCTTGGTATGGGGAAACTTCACGGAGGATACGGGACGTATCGAAGGGAATATCGGACGCGACCCGAAAGACCGTCTGCGCATGGCTGTCTTCCCTCCTGGTTCAGAGACAGGAAAGTCTGCCGTCACGCATTATAAGGTGTTGGAACGGTTTGGTTACGTGACGTTGGTGGAGTGTCGCTTAGAGACAGGACGTACCCACCAGATCCGTGCCCACATGAAACATATCGGACATCCGCTGTTCGGGGACGAGCGCTATGGAGGAACAGAGATTCTGCGCGGTGAGCGTACCGCCTCCTATAAAGCCTATATCCAGAACTGTTTTAAGCTCTGTAACCGTCAGGCACTGCATGCTAAGACATTGGGCTTCGTTCATCCCGTGACAGGACAGCAGATGGACTTCACCTCGGAACTGGCGTCGGATATGGCAGCGTTGCTTGAGAAATGGAGAAATTATAGCCGGCCTCCCGGCATCCCGGAATAACGGCATCCCGGCATAACGAAATAATAATAAAAAAAAAAGAAAATATGAAAAACTTAAAACGTGTCATTGCCATCGTTTGTGGTGGCGACTCTTCGGAGCACGATGTGTCATTGCGCTCCGCTCAAGGTATCTATTCGTTCTTCGACAAGGAACGATATGATGTGTATATCGTGGATGTGAAAGGTCAGGACTGGAACGTCGAACTGCATGACGGTACGACGGCACGCATCGACCGTAACGACTTCTCGTTTGTCGAGGACGGTGAGGCAAAGCGTTTTGACTATGCCTATATCACCATTCATGGTACACCGGGTGAGAATGGTATCATGCAGGGTTATTTTGATCTGGTAAGAGTACCCTACAGCACCAGTGGTGTGTTGGTGGAAGCAATGACCTTTGATAAGTTCGTGCTCAACCAGTATCTGCGTGGCTATGGCATCGCCGTTGCCGACTCGCTGTTGATCCGCAAGGGCTATGAGGAATTGGTGAGCGACGAGGAAATAGAACGTCGTATCGGAATGCCTTGTTTCGTCAAGCCTGCTGCTGACGGCTCATCTTTCGGTGTGTCGAAGGTGAAGGAGGCCGACCAACTCGCTCCAGCCATCCGTAAGGCGATGATGGAAAGTCCTGAGGTAATGGTGGAGCAGTTCCTGGAGGGTACGGAGATCACGATGGGTATCTATAAGACCAGGGAGAAAGCGGTGCTGTTGCCGATTACCGAGGTGGTGACCCAGAATGAGTTCTTCGACTATAACGCGAAATACAATGGTCAGGTCCAGGAGATTACGCCGGCCCGTATCTCGGAGGATACTGCCCGCCGTGTCCGTGAGATTACCAGTCATATCTATGACATCCTGCATTGCAACGGTATCATCCGTATTGACTATATCATCTCGCCGAAAGGCAAGATTACGATGCTGGAGGTCAATACTACCCCGGGAATGACGGCTACCAGCTTCATCCCCCAGCAGGTGAAGGCTGCCGGACTCTCCATGACCGACGTACTGACAGAGATCGTAGAAAACCAGTTCTAAATTGCCCCCTAAGTTAGGGGGATGGGGGTCTGAACAAGACTCCTGTTACATATAGTTTGTAAGATATGGAAGACAATCAACATCGTTCAGACCCCCACCCCCCTAACTTAGGGGGCTTTGAGGAGTTTGATGAGATACGGCCTTACGAGGTCGGGGAGATGAAACAGGCGTTTGAGGAACTGATTAACGACCGTCAGTTCTCGCTGTTGCTGAAAGGTTTTGTGCCCTGGCTTCCTAAATCGATACGCAATGGTCTGTTGCGTCTTGCCTTCATCGGTGTGAAGACTCCACTGGATTTCCAGTTGCGTTTCATGAAACCTATCGTCTGGTATTTCGTCCGTAAATACACTGATGGTCTTAGTTTCGATGACGCTACACTTCGCCAACAGCCAACAGCCAACAGCCAACAGCCAGAAGACCGTTACACGTTCGTCTCCAACCACCGTGACATCGTGCTTGACTCCGCCTTCCTCGATGTCCTGCTCAATAAGCATGACTATCCGACAACGGTAGAAATCGGTATCGGTGACAACCTGCTGATTTATCCGTGGATTAAACGACTGGTACGGATGAATAAGGCATTCACCGTGCGCCGTGGACTGACGGCTCATGAGATGATGAAGAGCAGTCAGTTGATGAGCCGTTATATCCACTATGCCGTCACTCAGAAGAAGGAGAATATCTGGATAGCCCAGCGTGAGGGTAGGGCGAAAGACTCGGATGACCGTACCCAGGACTCAGTATTGAAGATGCTGGCGATGGGAGGCGAAGGTGAAATGGCTGACAAACTCCGCGAGCTGAACATCGTGCCTCTTACCATCAGTTACGAGTATGATCCCTGCGACTACCTGAAGGCACAGGAGTTTCAACAGAAACGGGATAATCCTGCCTTTAAGAAAAGCAAGCAGGACGACCTTGATAATATGAAGACGGGTATCTTCGGTTATAAGGGACGGGTGCATTATCATTGCGGAACCCCTGTCAACCAGTGGCTCGACGAACTGAACGACCTGCCCAAGAACGAGTTCTTCAAGGAGGTGGCACACCGCATGGACACGGAGATCCATCGCCACTACAAACTCTATCCCTGCAACTATATCGCCCTGGATCTTCTAGATGATTCTAGAGCATCTAGATATTCTAGTCATTATTCAGAAGCAGACCAACAGCGCTTCGAGTCCTATCTCTCCCAACAGCTTGCGAAGATCAATATTCCCAACAAGGATGAGGCTTTCCTCCGTGAGCGGATGCTGACGATGTATGCTAACCCCCTCCGTAACTATCTTGCCGCCCAATGAAGAAGTTTTTGTATGCAGCCATTTTATGGCTGCCCGTATTGACAGCCTGTACCACCGACAGCTACGAAAAGGGTGAGGGCAAGTATTCCCTGATGCAGGCAGAAATGGTCGACCTGAGCATTAATGGACAGAAAGAGGCTGCCGCCTTTTTCCTGGACGATGGTAGCCGTTTCACGCTGACCCCTCCTGTCACCGCCAAGTGGATAGAGACGGCAGACACGGTATACCGTGCCGTGCTGTATTTCAACAAACTCAGTGAGACGACGGCGGAAGCAGTGTCGCTAGGTGCCGTACCCACCCTCCGTGCCGTCAAGCACTGGCAACTGAAAGTGCAGCCAGAGGATCCTACGGGTATCGAGAGTGCCTGGCTAAGCAAGAACGGTAAGTACCTCAACCTCGCCCTGTTGCTGAAGTCCGGACAGGCAGACGATAATGATGGGATCCAGACCGTAGGACTCGCCCAGGATACCATCCGTAAGAATGACGACCATACCTGCACGGCGTGTTTCCGTCTGTTGCACGACCAGTGCGGTGTCCCCCAGTATTATACCATCCGTCGTTACATCAGCATCCTCCTTCCCGACACTGTCGCATTAGACACCATCCGCCTGACCATTCCCACCTACGAGGGCAAGAAGGAACGGGTGTTTATTCCGTAAGTCATTTCTTACCAGACACTACAGAAGTTTTTTCATTGAATTTAATGTCACTAATGTCATAAATGCCCTGTTTATGGGCATTTTTTAGTGACATTAGTGACATTGAGGATCTGTTTTGGTAAGAAAATGGGGAAAAAGTTGCAAAATTGAAAAATTTTTTGTATCTTTGCACGTGATTTCAAAACAAAATATTAATCAACTAATTAACTTAACAACTATGATTTCAAACTGTCTTGTTTTTAAGGAGATTCCGAGAACGTTCATGCTGTGCTTCAACGGTGAGTGTGCCATGCGTGAGAACTGTCTACGTTTTCAGGCAGGTATTCAGGCGAGTCGACAATGGGATTGGGGAACTGCCGTCTTCCCGTCAGCCCTGAAAGACGGGCAGTGCCCCTACTACCGGAAGGTAGAGGAGGTACAACTTGCCTATGGCTTCCATGGGCTGTATATAAATGTACCCAGGTATGAGCGTTCCATGATGCGCAAAATGGTCACCGACTATATCGGTTCTGTAGGCGGTTATTACCGCTACCATTACGGAGAACGGCTGCTGACTCCGAAACAGCAACAAACCATTCTGCGTTTCTTCACATCTCGCGGCTATGGAGAGGGAATCTTCTTCGACCACTATGAAACAGCCTATAACTTCGAGGAACATGAGTAATCCCTCGTCGGGATGCCCCCTGACACCTGTTACACGACATGGAACGGTGTGTTCCATAAGGTGGAACTAGTTGTTCCATGGCATGGAACAAAGTATTCCATAGGGTGGAACAAGTCGTTCCCATGGCTGGAACGACCAAGAGGGGCAATTCCTAAACGCTATTAACTTATCAACTCATATAAAGACATGAAACTATCATTGATCAGAACAGACAAGAACAACCGTCAACATCTGAAGATCGTTCCCATGGAACAGGTAATGCAGGCGGTAGTGAGAGACAACGGTAACAACGACATCGACGAATTTCGTAATTTCGTCCGGTGGGCAGAGTCATGGATGACCTTCCGCAAGCTTCACCGCTACCCAGTGGTCTATCCCTCCGTGGAACTCAAGAACGACCAGGAAAGTGGTTTCCAAGTCGTCCGTTTCAACGGACTGCTGACACTGACCGTCGGTACCCTGCATGACAAGGAGGAAGGAGAAAACGTGAAGCGCATGGCAGCTATCCTGCCCTGTACGGAAGCGGCACTGTTGGGCAGCAGCGGTAAGACGGTGAAGATCCTGGTACGTATCGCCCGTCCTGACGACCATCTCCCTAAGGACGAGGACGAGATGGAGGCATTCTGCAGACAGGCATATCCTATTGCCTGCCGCCTCTACGAGACGGTCATCCCCATGGCATATACCGGTGAAAGACTGACTATCGCCCCTGCCATGCGTGACAAGGAGCCACGACTGCTGATGACCGGTTTCCGCCAGACAGTCGATCCGCACCCCTACTATCATACGGCAGCGGCACTTAGGATTCCTGAAACACTCTCCATGGAGGACATCGAATTCATCACCCACCAATCGGATGAGGTTGATGACAGATCGTCTGCGGCTGTCTCAACAGGTACCCGCCAGTTGATCAACCTGTTGGAGAGCCGCTATGCCTTCCGCCAGAACATTGTCATGGGGTATGTGGAATACCGCCCCAAAGAGAAATGGCACCTGGGATGGCGACCCGTGGATGAGCGGGTGCAGAACGGTTTTGCCATGGAGGCACGGCTCGCAGGACAAAATGTGTGGGACAAGGATATCCAACGCTATCTGAGGTCAGACATGGTACGTGCGTACAATCCTGTGCATGAATATCTCTGGAGTCTGTGCAACAAATGGGACGGACGGGACCATATCGGTGCTCTTGCCAAGACCGTTCCCACGAAGAATTCTCATTGGGGAAAGTGGTTCCGCACATGGTTCCTGGCGATGGTCGAACAATGGCTCGGGATGAAGCGTAACTACGGCAATGCGATGGTTCCGCTACTGATCTCCAAACAGGGGTATAACAAATCGACGTTCTGTAAGTCTCTGATTCCCATAGACTTACAATGGGGTTACACGGACAGTCTCTTCCTCTCCGAAAAGAAATCTGTCCTACAGGCGATGAGCCAGTTCCTGCTCATCAACCTCGACGAGTTCAACCAGATATCGCCTGATGTCCAGCAGGGATTCCTGAAAAACCTCATACAACTGGCTTCCGTCAAGGTGAAACGCCCATACGGAAAACATGTCGAGGAGTTTCCGCGCCTCGCCTCCTTCATCGCCACCAGCAACGTGACGGATATCCTTGCCGACCCCACAGGAAGCCGCCGTTTCATCGGCATAGAATTGACAGGACCCATCAACGTGTCTAAGAAAATCAACTACGACCAGCTCTATGCACAGGCAGTAACCTTGCTCGACCAGGGAGAGCCTACGTGGCTGGACGAGGAACAGACCCGCTTGCTGATGGAGTCCAACAGCCAATTCCAGTTGCGGTCTTCCGAGGAACTGTTCTTCTGGGAGTGCTTCCGTATTCCTGAAAAGGAAGAGGAGGGACAATATATGAGTACCACCGCCATCTTCACCGTCATCAAGAAGAAAGCAGGTACTGCCATCCGGAACGGCAATCTCCGTTTATTTGGCAGATTCCTCTCCAATATCAAGCATATCAGGAAACGACGTACCAGTTATGGAACAGAATATCTCGTTTCTCCACTTGAAAAAGCGGAATGATGTATAGAAGTCAACAATCACGATATAAAATAAAAATTTAAGGTAAATTATTTGGTTATTAGTACTAAATATAGTACCTTTGCAAAGATTAATATTTATGGAATCAAAGGAAAAGCTAAGGGAGCGTTTCAAGAGGAAACCGAAGGACTTTACGTTTGAGGAAACAATTACGCTATTATCAGGTTTTGGTTATCATATCCATCATAAAGGAAAAACGTCAGGATCACGTATCCGTTTTATGAATGAAGAAAAAGGTATCTACATAGATATACACAAACTGAAGATGGTGTTGACAGCTATCTTGAAGCCTGTAAGGCAGACGGAGTGGAACCTGCAAAGCCTTATAGTGGCAGGTTAAACCTTCGTATGTCATCGGAACTGCATTCTCGTGTGGCTGCAGCAGTATCTGCGACGGGTACTACTATTAATGACTTCATCAACAAGGCTATTACAAATGAGTTGAAGCACATAGCAATACTCTAATTTCATCTGATATTTATGCAAATAATTCATAAATATCTCGTTTTTCCACTCGAAAAAGCATAGTCAATGTCACTAATGTCACTAAAAAATGCCCATAAACAGGGCATTTATGACATTGTGACATTAGTGACATTGAAAAAACTTTTTGGTAGTGTGTAGTGTACTGAATAAGTGCCAATACTTACCATATTGTCGTTTTTACACTTATTAGCAGGAATGGGGACTTTTTGTTAACAAATGAGCGTAAAAAAGAGAAAAATGCAGGGAAATATCAAAATTTGTCAATAAAAAATAATGAAGTTTCACAAATTTGTATTATTTTTGCGCCGAAATGTAGCATGGCTCACAACTACTAATTAATATTATACAATAACAAAACCGTATGAATCTATTTTGCAGTAAGAAAACTCTGCTAGCGGGATTATGTAGCATATTCCTGCTGGGATTCTCGTCACAAGCGTATGCCGGGGGGGGAGAGTCTCCGCTTCCTGCTGTACAGCAGACGAAGAAGATTACCGGTACCGTATCGGATGCACAAGGTCCGATTATCGGTGCGAGTGTAGTAGTGAAAGGAACGTCAAACGGTGTTGCCACCGACTTCGACGGAAACTTCACGCTGAACGTCAGCCAGGGACAGACTATCGTGATTTCCTACATCGGATATCTCACGAAGGAGTTCAAGGTGGACAGTCGCAGTCAGTACGACATCACCCTCGAGGAGGACAAGAAGATGCTCGACGAGGTGGTGGTCGTAGGTTATGGTACGATGAAGAAGAGTGACATCTCCGGTGCCTCCGTCTCTCTGGGCGAGAGTGCCGTGAAGGGATCAATCATCACTTCTCTCGACCAGTCACTGCAGGGTCGTGCAGCCGGTGTGACCGCCGTATCGACTTCTGGTGCCCCTGGCTCCTCATCCGCTATCCGCGTCCGTGGTACTGCCACTATCAACGCCAATGCCGAGCCGTTGTATGTGATTGACGGTGTGCCCATTCAGAGTGGTGGTAAGTCAGGTGCCGACTATGGTCTGGGCGATGCCCTGGGTAACGGTGCCGTTTCCACGATCTCTCCGTTGTCTACCATCGATCCTGCAGATATCGTCAGCATGGAGATCCTGAAGGATGCCTCCGCCACCGCCATCTATGGTGCCCAGGGTGCTAACGGTGTTGTGCTGATCACCACCAAGCGTGGTAAGGCAGGTGATGCCAAGTTCAACTATAACGGTATGGTAGCCTGGAACCGTCAGACTAAGCGTCTGGATCTGATGAATCTCCGTGAGTATGCAGATTATTATAATTCTTATGCTAATGTCGGCGAAGCTTCCTATGTAGGAAACTACTCCGATCCTTCCATTTTGGGAAAGGGTACCAACTGGCAGGATGCCGTCTTCCAGACCGCTTTCCAGCATTCTCACCAGATCAGTGCCAACGGTGGTTCCGAGAAGATACAGTATTATGTCAGTGGAAGTTACATGGACCAGCAAGGTACCATTATTGGTTCTGAGTTCAGACGTATGTCATTCCGTGCCAACCTGGATGCCCAATTGAAGAAATGGTTGAAGATGAGTGTGAGTGTCACCTATTCTGATACCAAGGATGACCTGAAACTCGCTGACTCTGACGAGGGTCTGATCGGTTACTCACTGACTACGATACCCTCTATACCTATTTATAATGTAGACGGTTCCTATTCTTCTGTATCTCAGGAAGGCTATACGAACCCGAACCCCATTGCCATGGCGATGATGGATGATATCATCCTCAAGCGTCAGAAACTGAACGGTAACGTGTTCTTCGAGGTGACTCCTATTGAGAACCTGGTATGGCACGCCGAACTGGGCTTCGACTTCGGCTGGAACCGTGCAGAGACCTATGAGCCGATGGTGGACCTCGGTACCTGGAAGCGTGCCAGCAACGAGAGCCGCATCCAGAAGAACAGCAGCAAGTTCTGGCAGTTGAAGAACTACCTGACCTACAGCCGTACCTTCGGCAAGCACTCTGCTACCGCCATGCTCGGACAGGAGTGTTGGGAATCGAAATATGACTACACCTCTGTCTATAATACGGGACTGCCCTCTGACGAGGTACATAACCCTGCACTGGGAACAGGTACGCCGCAGATCGGTGCCGGCTTCGGCAGCAGTTCGATGGCTTCGTTCTTCACCCGTTGGACCTATAGCTATGACAACCGCTACAATGCTACCTATACCTACCGTTACGACGGTAGCTCTAACTTCGGTCCCAACAAGCGTTGGGCAGGCTTCCACTCTATTGCCGCCTCTTGGCGCTTCTCCAACGAGAAGTTCATCGAGAGCTGGGCAGGCAAGTGGTTGAGCAACGGTAAGCTGCGTGTCGGCTGGGGCCAGACAGGTAATGCTGCTATCGGTGGTTACAAGTGGGGTTCTCCGCTCTCCAAGATGGAGACGGCACTGGGTGTGAGCTATCGTCCTGCCCAGATTGCCAATAAGGATATCAAGTGGGAGAGTCAGGAACAGTGGAACATCGGTATTGACCTCGGTTTCCTGAACGACCGTATCAACCTGACCATCGACTGGTATAACAAGGAGTCAAGGGACATGCTGATGCAGATGCAGCTTCCATCCTATATGGGTACCAGCGGTAACGGCTCTTCTGCCCTTGCCGCACCTTGGGGTAACTTCGGTCATATCCGTAACACCGGTGTCGAGATTTCGTTGAATACCCATCCGCTCATCGGTAAGTTCCAGTGGGACTCTGAGCTCCAGTTCTCTATCAATAAGAACAAGCTGATTGCCCTTACTGACGGTACTGAGACTGGTCAGTTGATTGGTTACGGTCAGTGGACGGATGTCGTCAGCCGTACCCTGGTCGGCGAGAGCCTCTATAATTTCTATGGCTATGTCTGTGACGGTGTCTACACCTCCCTGGAGGATATCGAAACCTCACCGAAGCCTGCAGCCTATCCGTCCAACGGTGTATTCACTAAGAACTCCACCGTCTATGTCGGCGATATCAAGTACAAGGACCTGAACGGTGACGGTATCATCGACGAGAACGACCGTACCAACATCGGTTCTCCACTGCCTAAGTGGACATTCGGTTGGAACAATACCTTCCGTTGGAACAACTTCGACCTGAATATCTTTATCAACGGTTCTATCGGTAACAAGGTAGGTAACTATCTGAAGATGAAGATGACCCATATGAACTCTACATGGACCAACCAGCTCGTGGATGTCAGAGACCGTGCCATCCTGGAGCCTATTGACCCGAACAAGGACTACTCAGGAGGTATTGACCGTGGTGACGGCCAGTTGATCTACAACTGGTACGACGATATCCACAATGTTCGTCTGAAGAATCCTACTACTTCCATGCCTCGTGCGTCCATCAACGACCCGAACGACAACGACCGTTGGAGTGACCGTTATATTGAGGACGGCACCTATGTTCGTCTGAAGAACATCTCCTTAGGATACAACTTCCCCAAGAAGTGGATATCCAAGTTGGGACTTGAGAGCCTGCGTGTATATGCCAACTTCCAGAATCTGCTGACCATTACCAAGTATAGTGGCTATGATCCTGAAATCGGTGTCAGCACACAGAGTGCTAATGTAATGGGATTGGACAACGCCCGTTATCCTTCTCCTACTACCTATTCATTCGGTCTTAATGTATCCTTCTAAACCAACAAAAGACTTCAAAATATGAAACTATCAAATATTAAATACATGGCAGTTGCGACGTTGCTGGGATTCTCCCTGGCATCCTGCTCTGATTTCCTGGACAGACCGAATGAGGACGGTTACAACGTTGACAACTATTACAAGACGGACGAGCAGTGCTATTCTGGCGTCAACTATCTGTACAACTCACCATGGTATGACTTCCAGCGTGGATTCATCAAGGTCGGTGAGGTGTTATCTGGAAACTACTACTGGGGATCCTCTCCCTATCTGAACTTCTCGGTGAATGGCTCAGACCAGGACTTGGTCAATATGTCGTACTCCCTGTGGGCAGTCATCGGTCATGCCAACACCGTCTATAACAACCTGAAGGGTGCGTCAGCTTCACAGGAAGCCATCGACCAGTGTATGGGTGAGTGTCTGACTTGGAAGGCTTTTGCCTATTTCTTCCTGGTCCGCTCCTTCGGTGATGTGCCCATCATCCATGACAATGCTGAAGAATTGGTCTCAGGCTCTTATATTACCGCCAAGAAGGTAAAGCGCTCTGATGTCTATGAGTATATCATCATGACCCTTGAGAAAGCGATGGAACTCTTGATGAAGAAGGCTCCGCAGTCAGGACGTATCGACTACTACGCTGCTGAGGCCCTGCTCGCCAAGGTTTATCTGACAAGGGCTGGTGTGACAGGTGCGCTGAATGCCAGTGACCTTGCCAATGCCGCTAAGTATGCCAAGGATGTCATCGAGAATTCCGGACGCTCCCTGCTGGAAAACTACGGTGATGTCTGGAAACTGTCGGAGAGCCTGAACGAAGAGAGCCTTATCGCATGGCGCTGGACGGTCGGTGCTAACTGGACCAGCCAGAACACCCTGCAGAGCGACCTTGCCATGGAAGGCATGGATGAGTTCGGTGACTGCTGGGGCGGATGGAACGGTCTCTCCGTGGACATCCAGGAGGCCTTTGGTATCAAACTGTTGGAGAACCAGCCGGATGCTTGGTTGAACAATGTGGATTCTCGTCTGAAGGCTACCATGTTCCTGCCGGGTTATGTCTATGACTATCTGTGGGCAGACCATGGTGGATATGACTATCTGAAATTTATCTATGACAAGGATTATAACGAGGCTGCAACAGGTACGCTGCAAGCTCCGACAGGTGCTAACTGTGCGAAGCACCTCTATGGAAACACTGCCGACCACGTGGCTGCCTTGAACATCTCTCCGGCTCGTATGTCATACGCTTTGCCGACTCATATCCTGCGTCTGTCAGATGTCTATCTGATCTATGCAGAGGCTTTGCTGGGTACCGGCCGTGCCACTTCCACCAATTCTGAAGTGCTGGATGCTTTCTACGCTGTCCATCATCGTGCCGTGCCTTCCAGTAACTATCCCACCAGCGTATCTTGGGAGGATATCTGGAAGGAGCGTCGCCTGGAGTTTGCCATGGAGGGTGACCGCTGGTATGACTTTGTACGTGTCAGCTATTATGATCCCGCTTATTGCGTACAGGAATTGACCGCTCAGAAGCGTAACGCTTACTGGGGACTGGACGCCTTGTATAAGGCTTATTACCAGACAGGCTCTTGGAAGGTAGACTCTTCTAAGCAGGGCTATGACGGCTCTGTGGCTCCTCCCAACGTCATCGTGATGCTGCGTCAGGACTCTGAGGTGCCTAACATGGGCTACTTCGCACTGCCGATGTGTGCAGAGGATGTCCTCTTCAACCCGAACCTCGGTTCTAACGTGGAGGGTGAGCATGTGAATGTCCGCGAAACATACAGTTATTAATCCATCTAAAGGAAGATTATAATATGAATAAGATCAATCAATATACAAAAGGGTTGCTTTTCGCGGCACTTGCCGTGGCAGGACTGACATTGTCTTCCTGTAAGGATCAGCCCGATGCCTACGAGGTAGCAGACGGAACACCTTCTGTTTACTACATACGCTGCCTCTCGACAGAGGTACAGAACTACAATGATGCGTCAGATGTCCATTACACCAATGGTGAGTTGGTGGAGAAGGCATCTCCTCAGAGCACCCTGTGTCTGGTAGGTGATAACCTGCGCAGTGTCTATGAGCTTTATTTCAACGACTGTAAGGCGGTGCTGAATACCAGCTATATCACAGACAATACCCTGATTGTGGATGTTCCTAAGAGTGTGCCCAAGGAGGTGACCAATATGATCTATATGGTGACCCGTGACGGAGCTGTCGTAGAATATCCCTTCAGTGTGGTGATACCTGCTCCGAATATCTCTGAGATGTCGTTGGAGTATGCCAAAATCGGTGATCGTGTGACCTTCCAGGGTGACTACTTCGTGGATTATGAGGATTTCCCATTGGAGGTGTACTTCACGGATGCCGCCGGCAACCTGATTCCTGCAGAGATCAACAGTATTGCTGAAGACTATACTTCTGTGGAAGTAACGATTCCTGAGGGTGCTGCCGAAGGTCCGGTTTCCATGACTTCTATTTATGGAACCTCTACCTCTGCCTTCCATTATCAGGACAGCCGCGGTATCATGTTCAACTTCGACAACGGTCGTATCGACCAGGGCTGGCATGCTCGTATCATTGCCAGCGAGGGCGGTATCGACGGCAACTACATGCAGCTCGGTGACGGCACTGCCACGATGACTGAGGACGGAGACTGGGATGACAGCAACTTCTCGTTCGAGTACTGGCCAGGTGATCCTAGCTGGAGTACGAATGGTTATCCCAGTCCCCAGGGTATCCGCCTGTTCGACATTGAAGGTGTTGATATGTCGAAGCCCGAGAAGATGATTCTCAAGTTCGAGATGTGTATCCCTGCCGGCAATGCCTGGAAGGCTGGTGCTATGCAGATCATCTTCGCTCCGACAAACTATGTTCATCTTACTGGGACAAGTCCTGATGTCTATGGCGACGAGGTGCATGGTGCCAACAACATCTTCTTCCGCTGTCCGGGACTTAAAGATGACCCATGGGAGAAAGATGATTATTTCAAGGACAAGGAGCCGTTGCCACGTGCCCTCTATCGTCCTTGGACGACGACAGGTTCTTATGACACAGGTGGTCAGTGGAAGACAGTGACTATTCCTATCGCATCCAGCTTCGTCTATTCTTTTGACGGTTCTGGTCTGACTTTCAACCTGAAGAAGAAGGACTTTGCCAGCCTGACGATGTTCATCGTCGGTGGCGGTGTCAAGGGAAAAGAGTGCCAGCCGCTCATCAAGATTGACAATATCCGTGTAATTCCGAATAATTAAATAATGTATATAGACATGAAAAAGATCAAGAATATATTCGCACTGTTGGTGGTAGCCCTCGTTGGGCTATCCCTGACAGGCTGTAGCAGCGATGACTTGGACACCAACCAGTATCAGGGCGGTGTCAGTCTCAACGCATACGGTCCTAACCCCGTGATGCGTGGCGGTCAGTTGCGCTTCGTGGGCAGCAACCTCGATCAGATTGCCAGCGTCACCATTCCGGGTATCCCTGAGATTACGAGTATTGATGTTGTCAAGGCAGGTGTCCCCAGTGAGATTCGTGTCACGGTACCGAAGGACGGTCCTGAGGTGGGCTATGTGACCCTGAAGACAAAGACCGACCAGACGATTACCACGAGGACTCAGTTGGAGTACATCGAGGGTATCGAGATTACGAAGATTCCTGAGGAGGTCGTGATGCCAGGTCAGACCATCAAGATTGAGGGTGACTACCTGAACCTGATCTACTCGATGGCGTTTGCTGACGGTGTACTGGTTTCTTCCAACGACTTCGTATCACAGGACCGCTACTTCATCGAGGTGGTTGTTCCTGAGGAGGCTAAGACCGGTAAACTGGAATTCTACACGGCTGACCTGACGATCCAGCGTACGGCAAAGGAGGAGGATGAGCTGACCTATCAGACCATCATCAGTGACGAAGCCCTGACCGTCGGTCTGCCTACCACCACCAAGATTACCACTCCGCGTGGAGAAACTGAGCCGGAGGGTGTGATTACCGCTAAGGCTGGTGAGGAGATCAAACTGACCGGTGAGTATTACAATGTCATCAGTGCCATTAAGTTCGGCGAGGTAGAGGTTACTGACTTCATGATGAGTGAGGATGGTACATCGTTGATCTTCAACCTGCCTGCCGAGGCTCCTGACGGTGAGATGATTCTGGTATGTAAGTCTGGCGAGGAAGTTCCCGTATGTACCTTGACAACGGTGAAGCCCAGCAACTGCCAGGTTGCCCCGAAACCAGTGAAGGCCAATACCGCCCTGACAATCAGTGGTCAGGATATGGATGTGGTGACTGGCGTACAGTTCCCCGGTGCTGATATCGTCACGGGTGACAACCTCAACGTGTCTGCCGACAAGGTCGTTGTGGCACTCGTTCCCGAGACGGCTACAGAGGGTAAGCTCCAACTCGTCATGGCAAACGGTGCAACGGTAGACGTTGACTTCGAACTTGTGAAGCCTGTTGCTACCGCCTATAGCTCCAATCCTGTGAGTGCCGGTGGACAACTCCGGATTACAGGTACTGACCTCGACCTCGTGAAGAGTGTTGTCTTCGGTGAGGCTGCCTATACACTGGAGACAGCTGACTATAGTGGTACGACGATTATCAATGTGACCGTTCCGATGGAGGGTAAGTCCGGCAAGCCCCAACTCGTTCTTGCCAACGGTACCTTTGTCGAGGCTCCTGATCTGACCATCGATGAGGCAGTGTTCTGTTATGCTGTCACAAAGCCTTGGGAGGAAGAAGGTGTTGAACTGAAGGCAGGTTCTTCCATGACCCTCATCGTCGCCAATGGTGACAAGTTGACTGGCGTGGAGATGAACGGTGAGACTTGTCAGTGGATTCTGACCGGTGAGGATAAGAACCAGTTGATTATCGGTATTCCTGAGACTGCCTCTGCGAAGTCTACATTAAGACTGGTTTCCTCTAACGGTGAGATCTCCTATGAAATTACTGTGATTCCTGCCACATCGGTTAATAAGACCATCTGGACAGGCCTGATAGAACTTACTTGGAATGATGGTGGACGTGTCGGTGTTCCTGCCGCATCCTTCGAGGGTGTTCCCGCAGGTGCCATCCTGACGTTCTGCTATACCCAGAAGGATCAGGTATGGGGTCAGGCGCAGGTCAACTATCTTGACTGGAGCGGTATCAACTTCAACCAGGCTGGCGAGGACGTGGTGACCTTCAACCAGACGCTGATACCTACCGATATCTATGGCTGGTTCCAGGACGGTATCCTGAATCGTGAGACTTCTGTCATCCTTACACAGGAGATTCTCAGTAACATCCTGGCCAAGAAGGGTGACTATGAAGGTAAGACCTGCGGCATCGTCATCCAGGGTCAAGACCTCATCTTTACGAAGCTCACCTTGTCATGGGAGATATCCCTGGAGATTGATCTGGCAACAAAGGTCAGTAATATGAACGGTACCCCGATTACCTATCCGTATACATTTACTTGGGATGACACAGGCCGATTCAACCTGTCTCAAGACTTGTTGCTGAATGATATCGGTGTCAAGAAGGGCTCTAAGATGTTCTTCTATAAAAATGCATCAGAATCAGGACAAATTCAAATCAACAACTCATCATGGAGTGCCATTACTTATCTTACTGACTGGAGTGAAGGAAAGGATGTCTTGGAACTTGAATTTGATGATGCGATTATGGAAGCTGTGAATAATGGTGGTCTTGTCTTACAGGGGGCTATCAGTGGTATTACAAAGATGACAATTCTTCCTTAATTAAAATATGATGATTATGAAACTGAATAAAATATTTAATACACTGTCAATCGCAGCTGTGGCACTCTTCGCCACAGCCTGCGCTGACACGGATGCCAAGTATGAGATTCCTGTGGTGGGTGCACCGGAGTTCGTCTCTATCACACCTGCTGAAGACGGAGTGTTGCTCTTTGGCGAGAAAACGATTAAGGTGAAGTTCGACCGCAGGGTCTTTTTCATGTCAGAGGATGCCAGTCTGATTACGTTGAACGGTGTTCCTGTGAAGAAAGCACTGGTCTTGGGTCCTGACTCCGCACTGACCATTACGGCAGATGTCAGCTTTGAGAAGAGTCAGAACCTGGTGATTCCCGCAGGTTTGATTACCGGTTCTCAGGGCGATCCTTACGATGAGGAAATCAATGTGACATGGACAATCAACCCCCTGCCCAGCAACACAGCTACGGCGATGACCGAGAAGTTAGGCTGGGGTTGGAACCTCGGTAACCACTTCGATACCAGTAATATGGAGTGGGGCTATTGGGACGGTGTTGATGTGATATCTGCTGCACCTTTCCAGACCTTGTCAACCGCCGGTGCCAAGACACTGCGTCTGCCAGTCACCTGGACGAACCATATGGATGAGAATAACGTCATCGATGCCGCCTACCTGGATGAGGTTGCCGGTGTTGTTGACAAGGCAATAGCCGCTGGTATGAATGTGATTGTGAACACGCACCACGACAGTTTTGAGACTGATCTTGGAAATGCTGCCGTAAGTACGGAAGTAGGCGAGAAGTACGAAGCCTTGATTACCACATTGTGGACACAGGTGGCAACCCGTTTTGCCGACTATGGTGACCAGCTCATGTTCGAGACCTTTAATGAGGTTCATGCAGGTGATGACTGGAGTACTGGTTCTGACGCCCAGTTTGCAACGTTGAATAATTGGAACCAGATTGCAGTGGATGCCATCCGTGCTACGGGCGGCAATAACGCTACCCGTTGGATTGGTGTCGCTGGCTATGCTGCCAATATCGACCTGACGATTGCCCATCTGAAACTGCCGATCGATCCAGCCAACCATATTATGGTAGCAGTACACTGCTATGACCCATATAACTTCTGTTTGCATCCAATGGATGATAAAAACGAAAAGGTAGTTTATAACAGTTGGGGACATAATGCTGATCCCAAGAAGTCTGTAGCAGGTGCCAATGAGGACTATGTCATTGAGCAACTCTACAAACTGCGTACTGCCTATATCGAGAAGAACATCCCCTGTTACTTGGGTGAGTACGGTTGTGTATGGCAGACAACGGATGTGGCGAACGCCTTCCGTAAGTACTATCTGGAGTTCTATTGCCGTGCCGCCAACCTGGCAGGTATCCCGATGTTCATTTGGGACAATAACGCTAAGGATGCCGGCAACGAAGCCAATGGTTATCTTGACCATGCCAACGGTAACTGGCTGAACGACAGTGAGACCACCGTTCCAATGATGATCAGGGCCTGCACCAGCACAGATACCTCTTACAGCTTTGACGTTATCTGGACACATTCTCCTGCTCAACCACCTTCGGAAGATGAAGAGTAAATATATATTATATATATAATAAGGTATGAGAAAAACACTTCATATCATTGCCGCCGCACTGGTCTTTGCCTCGTGCGGCGGCAATCAGCATAAGGCGGAGGATCCGCTGGCTGATAGTGGAAGAACACAGCGGACGGAGAATCTGCTGACGAACCTGAAAATGTTAGGCGACAGTAGTGTCTATCTCTTCGGACATCATGACGATACCGTCTATGGTATCGGATGGGAAGGCGACGAAGACCGTTCTGACGTGAAGAGCGTCTGCAACGACTATCCTGCCCTCCAGAGTTTTGACCTCGGACATCTTGAACTGGGCGATACTGCCAACCTGGACGGTGTCCCTTTCAACCGTATCCGTCAGGAGATCATCAAACAGTATGACCGGGGCGGTATGGTGACACTGAGCTGGCACCTGGACAATCCGCTGAGCGGCGGTACCTCATGGGTGGCTGACTCCTTGAAGGAGATAGAGGTGAAGACGGTGGCTGCCGTCCTAGAGGGGGGCGAGAAACATGAACTGTTCCTCTCATGGCTTGACAAGGTGGCTGACTTCCTCAACTCCCTGGAGACACCCTACGGTGTCAAGGTGCCGGTCTTGTTCCGCCCCTGGCATGAGCATACTGGCTCGTGGTTCTGGTGGGGACAGGACCTCTGTACTGCCGATCAGTACAAGGCACTGTGGAAGATGACCGTCAGCCGTCTCAAGGAGAAGGGGGTGACAAATGCGCTGTATGCCTATTCGCCAGGTACGGAGCCTGACGGTGACGAGGCAAAGTATCTGGAACGCTATCCGGGTGACGAAATTATCGACCTGATGGGACTGGACTGCTATTGCTGGGCTCCCGAGGCTGATACCACACAGATTGCCCAGTATGCTGTCACACTCGACAAGAACCTGGCCATGGTCTGCGCCGTGGCGAAGAAACATGAAAAGGCGGTGGCTCTGACGGAAACGGGCTATGAGTGTATCAAGACGAAAGACTGGTGGACGGCCACACTGGCACCTGTCCTTGCCAAGCATCCCATCAGCTATGTCCTGGTTTGGCGCAATGCCTATAACCGACCTCATCACTATTTCGCCCCCTATCCGGGACAGCAGTCTGCCGCTGACTTTGTTCGTTTCTATAACGACAAAAATACTTTATTTAGAGGAGACCTTAATGGGCTGTATTTAACACATTGAAATAACACTTATGGTACAAAAGACAAAGAAAAAGTAAGACTTTTTGTTACATGTTACAAAAAATAAAGTTTTTGTTACACTATTTATGAATAGAATACAAAAAAGTGTTTAAATTTGCACCGTGAAAATGTGGATACACTCGAACTATATATATTATTAACATATTAACATATTAAAAGTATAATTAAAATTTTAACCAAAAACTATGCCTTAAAAAGGAAAGAAACTAACTGCCATCGCGGGTCCCAGGGGCTTGGCATGGAAGGGGATTTAACCGAGTCTCCACTCAAAATTAAGTAGCTATAAATGTATTTATCCAAATCAATCTAGTAAAATACTTTAGTATGAATCAAAAAATCAGAAAAACAGCGCTGCTGATGGGTGCATGCTCTTTATTGGGTGTGTACTCTCCTGTGATGGCTGCCAATCCCGAGACATCGGTAGAGGCCGTCCAGCAGACAACGAAGAAGATTACGGGTACCGTCAGTGACTCACAGGGTCCCGTGATTGGTGCGAGCGTAGTTGAAAAAGGTACCAGCAACGGAACGGTGACCGATTTCGACGGAAACTTTACCCTCAACGTGAAGCCGGGAGCAACTTTGGTGATCTCCTACATCGGCTTTGAAACTCAGGAAATTGCTACTGGTAACCAGTCTAGCTTCAACGTAACCCTGCAAGAGGACAACAACTCACTGGATGAGGTTGTCGTTGTAGGTTATGGTGTCCAGAAGAAAAAGTTGGTGACCGGTGCTACCGTTCAGGTAAAGGGTGAGGACATCGCCAAGCTGAACACCACCAACGCCCTCGAGGCCATGCAGTCAAGTACTCCTGGTGTACAGATCACCCAGAGTTCTTCACAGCCAGGTAAGGGTTACAAGGTGTATATCCGTGGTATCGGTACCACAGGTAACTCTGCACCTCTTTATGTAATCGACGGTGTAGCCGGCGGTAGCCTCGACGGTATCAACCCCAACGATATCGAGAGCATCGACATTTTGAAGGATGCTGCATCGGCAGCCATCTACGGTGCCCGTGCTGCTAACGGTGTTATCTTGGTTACTACCAGACAGGGTAAGGAAGGCAAGGTTGAGGTCAGCTATAACGGTGCCATTGGTTGGTCCAATGTCTACAAGCGTCCGCAGCTGCTCAATGCCAGCCAGTACATGAAGATCATGGACGAATACACCTTCAATACTTCCGGTCAGACGATGGACTGGGCCGGCTTCGTTCCACAGGATATTCTTTCCAAGGTTAACAGCGGCTGGACAGGTACAGACTGGTGGGGTTCGTTCGTTAACAAGAATGCCGTTCAGCAAAATCATTCTGTAACGCTGACCGGCGGTACGGACCGTTCGAAGTTCATGATGTCCTATGGCTATACCGGCAATGAGGGTATCATGGGTGCCGACAAGGCTTCTTACTACAAGCGTCATACCATCCGCTTGAACAGTGACCACGTACTCTTGAAAGTAAAGGATTTCGATGCCATCACCATCGGTGAGAACGTTTCTATCAGTTACGTTAAGAACCACGACCTGGCTGAGGATGGTATGTACTGGAGCTATATTCACAGCTTGCTTCAGACTTCTCCGCTCATGCCACAGTACGCTGAGAACGGTGAGAACTATACCTATCAGGATTTCAACGGTAATGTTACCTATGGTAAAGGCTGGAACTCTTCTTTGTTCAGCAACCCATGGGAGAACCTCGAGAAGGGTGGCTTCAACTCTATGGCAGAGAGCCGTAGCGTTAACACCAGTGCTACAGCTTTCTTGGTAGTTCAGCCTATCAAGGGTCTGAGATGGCGTTCCCAGTTCAACTACTGGTGGGGTTCCGGTTCCTATCGTAGCTACGGTGAACCGCGTTCTTCTGGTTACGGTAATGCCACCTCTACTACTTATACTGCCAGCCAGAGTGCTTGGCTGAATACTTCATGGTCTATTGAGAATACCATTACCTATGATATTCCCATCTTCTCCGGTCACAAGATTACCGCTATGGTCGGTCAGAGCTTCCAGAGCAGTGCTTGGAGCTTTAATGTCGGCGGATCTAATAAGGTGAACTGGGGCGAGCAGCTCGCAACCTTGAAGGGTTGGGATTCTGCCTGGCTGTCAAACTTCAAACTTGAGAATATTACCGATGTTTCCCTGACCGGTAACCCGAATGATGAGGAGTATCTTTCTTCTTGGTTCGGTCGTGTTTCTTGGGACTGGAATGAGACCTACATGGCTACGGTAACTCTCCGTTATGACGGTTCAAGTATTTTCACTGACGGTAAGCGTTGGGGTTGGTTCCCCTCCTTCTCTGCAGGTTGGGTAGTCACCAACGAGAAGTTCATGGAGAAGACTAAGAGCTGGCTCGACTTCTTCAAGATCCGTGCATCTTGGGGACAGAACGGTAACAAGGATATCTCCAAGTACCAGTATCTTGCTACGATCGCCCTTTCCGGCACAGCAAACGACAGCGGTTACAAGTTTGGCTCTGATATAGAGACTTCTACCTCCGGTACTCCGAAAACCGGTGCCTATGCCAACATCGTACCTAACCCTGACCTGACTTGGGAGACCTCCGAGCAGTGGGACTTAGGTTTCGACGCTCGCTTGCTCAACAACCGCTTGGGCGTGAACTTCGACTGGTATACAAAGAAGACGAAGGACTGGCTGATCGGCGGTCAGATGGTTTCTATCTACGGTACCAATCCTGCTGCCATCAATGGTGGTGACGTGAAGAACACTGGTATCGAGCTCGCCCTCAGTTGGAATGACAGAATTGGTAAGGACTTCCGTTACAACGCTAGTGTGAACTTTACCACTCAGAGCAACAAGGTAACCCGTATTGCAAACGACAACGGTTATATCAACGGTCCTAGCAGCGTTCTCTCACAGGGTACTGAGTACATCTACCGTGCGCAGGAAGGCAAGCCCATCGGCTACTTCTACGGTATGTCATACAGCGGTATCTGGCAGAATCAGGATCAGATTGAACAGGCACGTAAGGAAGGCAAGGCCGTCCTTGACGGTGCACAGCCCGGTGACTGTATCTGGGACGACTGGAACGGCGACGGTGTGATTACTTACGCAGAAGGTGAAACTTGTGACCGTCACGAGATCGGTAACCCGAACCCGGACGTGCTCCTCGGTGTCAACCTCGGTTGCTCTTGGAAGGGCTTTGACTTTGCTATCAACGGTGCCGGTGCATTCGGTCAGCAGATCATGCGCTCTTACCGTTCATTCAGTGATGCTCCTTACCAGAACTATGACACTACGATTCTGGAGCGTTGGCATGGTGAGGGCACCTCAAACTCTCAGCCTCGTATTACAAGTACTGGTAGCGAGAATACCAACTGGGTATCTACCCGTTACATGGAGGATGCCGACTACTTCAAGATCAAGACCGTGACTCTCGGTTACGACTTCAAGCATCTCTGGAAGGCTTGTCCGTTCCAGCAGCTCCGCTTCTATCTGCAGGTACAGAACCTCTACACCTTCACCGGTTACAAAGGCCTCGATCCTGAGGTGGGTAACTCTGCAGGTGGCGATGGTTGGGCTTCCGGTATCGACCTCGGTCTGTATCCGCCCGCTCGTACTTTCCTGATTGGTGCAAGTATTAAATTCTAAATCGACAAAAATCTATGAAGAAATATATTTTATCATCGTTGGCTGTCTTGGCAGCAACCTTGTTTATTTCCTGTAATGACGCGCTGGACACTGAACCGCGTGTGACAGAAATGACCGGGGCAACATTCCCTGGTAAGCCTGCTGATGTGGAGGCGTTGTTATCAGCAACCTACAGTATCATGTGTACGATGGGTGGCGGCGATAACAGTGGTATCTTGAACAATCCTTTCTACTGGTGGAGTCTTATGTCGGACGACTGCTACGGAAGCGGCGGTCTGCAGGACAACGTTGCAAAGTCACTGCATCACTTCACCACGGCAAGTTCTAACCAGTATGAGTATGACTTCACCCTGCTATATGGTGGTATCTCACGTGCCAACAACATCATCGAGACCATCGACAACGTGCCCTGGACTGCTGACCAGCAGGCAACTCGTAACCAGCTTCTCGGTGAGGCCTTCTTCATGCGCGGTCTCTATTACATGTGGCTCTCCCAGTTGTACGGTGATGTGCCCCTGATCACCTCTACCGTTATTACTGACGATATGCAGCAGCAGGTGAGCGCTGACGAGTTCATCTATCCTCAGATTATCTCCGACTTCGTTTCTGCAAAGAACCTGATGAAGCCTGAGAGAGCCAACGGTTCCGGTCATGCGGACAAGTACTGTGCCGAGGCTTTCCTCGCCCGTGCATATATGTTCTGGGCAGGTTTCTACCAGAAGGCTGGCGAGCTTAAGAATGGTGCTCCTGACATTACCTTGGTAGAAGGTCAGGAAGGCTGCCCAGGCGGCAAGCTCACCAAGACGGATGTCGTCAACGGCTTGAGGGATATCGTTGCAAACGGCGGTTATAAACTCCGTCCGGACTTCCGCTCACTCTGGCAGTACTCCAACAGCTATCTGTTGGCTGAGGCACTTGACGGTAAAAATCATGCCTATAAGTTCATTGCAGACATGAACAAGGCGGACTGCTTCGACCAGCCCGGTAACGGTAACGGCAACACGGAGGAACTCTTCCAGATTCAGTTCATGAATGCCTCCAGCTGGAACATCGGCGGTACCTATTGCAACCCGCGTATGTATTCAAACTACCTCTCTTGTTTCTGGGGTCTTCGTAACGGTGCCACCAATGACAACGGTAAGCGTGACAAGACCTATCCGTTCAACCAGGGCTGGGGTCAGGGTACTCCTTCTCGCAATATCTGGGTCGACTGGACGGCTGCAGAGGAAGCAGGCGGCTATACAGACCTCCGTAAGAAGGCTTCTCTGATTGATCTCAATGATAAGGATGAGGTTGCCTCCTATACCTTCGAGAAGGACGACTGCGAGGAGTCCGGCTATGCTGTCAAGAAGTATGCCGACGTGAACCTGGATGCCAATCCTTCAGATAATGACTCATGGTGGAAGCAGGCTCCCGGTTATTCCTCCAGTTCGCTTGACAATCCGCAGCAGGGTGACCACTTCGAGGACTACTACCTGATGCGTTATTCCGACGTGCTGCTGATGCTTACCGAGCTTACCGGTGAGGCTTCCTACATGAACCAGGTTCAGAAGCGTGCCGGCGTTCCTCAGACCGCATACTCTCTGAAGGCCGTTCAGGACGAGCGTCGCTGGGAGTTTGCATTGGAGGGAATCCGTTTCAACGACATGCGTCGCTGGTCAGGTATCGACTCCGGTGAAGGTTCCTACGCTGCCAAGGCCCTACAGGCTCAGAGTGGTCAGGTGATTACATATCTTGGCAACAAGACAAAGCCTATGGAACACATGACCTGTTCCTGGTCGAAGCGCTATGCTGCTACCAACGGTTTCCTGCCCAAGCCTCAGTCTCAGATTAATCTGATGAAGGGTGCTCTGACGCAGAATCCGGGATGGGATGAGAATACTCCTGCCAATGAGTACACCTATAAAGTAATTTATTAATATATAAGTGAAACAATATGAAAAAGATATTTTTGTTATTTGCCGCAGTAGGTGTGCTCATTGCCTGCGATCCCGTTCATGAGAAAATCAATAACGGCAGTCACATCTCTGTTGAGGAACTCATAGCTCAGTCCTCAGTCATTGTTGACAAGGTCAATCAGATTGCGGGCAAGAATACCTATACGGCTGTCAAAGGTACGCCCATTGCCTTGATAGAGGGTATCGATGTTACAGACTGCGACGGTGTCACCGTCTATTTCGATGCAAATACTGTTTCCGATGCCTATTGGACAATTTCTGTTGATGGCGGAGATCCGGAGAAGATTCTAAGAAATGCCGGTTTCTTCAGGTACAAGGTTCCCGACGGGAAAACCAGCGTGTCTAATATCGTTTTAACGCATACCGAAAACACTGAGACGAACACCATCACCGTCAATGGCATTTACAAGACCTTCGGTGCCAAGGTGGCTCCCTTCAAGGAAGGTGAATACGGTAACGTGATTACCTGTGAGACCTCTGCTCCCGTCAATGCAAAGTGGGATATCGGTGGCAAGGAGTTCCTCGGAAACTTTGCAACGAAGAAGATGAAGGTTAATAATGATAACGGTGCTTATTATGAAACTCCTTATGTCGTTACGCTCACTGCCCTTTGTCCTGACGGCACAAAGCTTGTTGCTGAATATCCTGTCCAGTGTGACAAAATCTCTGACCCGCTTGTGAAGTACTATATCTATGGTGATCCCAACAGGACAGACGATGAGAAGGCAGAAGATCCGCAAGAGCCGTTCACACCAGGTGCCTGGGATGCTGCAGCCATGCGTTTCAGCTCTACTGAAGGTGCACACCTGCCCACCATTCCTGATGATGTCTACTTCGGTCTGAAGACCCTGATCTTTGACGTATCAGATGTGACTGCCGATTTCGATTTGAAGGTCATGAACGGTTGGTGGTCTAATACCTATTACGACCATGTGAAGTGGAAGGATGGCTTGAACGAGCTCCCGATCACTCAGACAATGGCTAACGAGTGCGCCAAGGGTGGCGAAGGCCGTGACCTCGACCTCATGCTGTATAGCGGCTCTATGCTGCTCAAGACTGTTTACTATGAGGAATAATCAGTTCTTATATGTATAATATTAAAACATCGCTATAATGAAAAAATTAATGAATTTAAGTAAGCTCGCAATTGCCGCACTTGTTACGTCAAGCCTGTTCGTGGCTTGTAGTGAGAAGATTAGCGAAAATACTGTGGACACCAAATATACAGCACAGACGGGTAACCTCGGTAATGCCGGCCAGGCTGTAGACTTGGGACTCCCCAGTGGTACGCGGTGGGCTAATAAGAATGTTGGTGCATCTGATGAGTATGACAATGGCGCTCTCTTCATCTGGGGAGATGCAACCGGAAGGAAGATTGATGCAAACAATGAGGTAACATACACAGATGTAACAGAGATTACGTCTTTTGACGAGTTGTTTAACCACTTCTCAAATTCCACGGTGAACGAAGGCGTCATTTGTGACACCACCAAGATTGTCCAGACCGAGCAGCCCAAGCTTATTAACACATCCGGCATCACTGAAGATGCACAGATCAGGGCAGCCATTGTTGACTTCTTAAAGGCTAAGCTGGTTGAGGCCGAAGCTTCTTCTACTGGAGGACTCCTTGAGGCAACTCTTGTAAATGATGAAAGCATGACGGTCATCTTGAACCTGGATGGAGGTGAGTATATCGAGAGACTTCCGTCAGATGTCAAAGAAGAAGACAAGGATAAGTACTATGCAACTTATAAATACGAAAAGGTCTCCAGACTCGTTATTGAGGAGATTAATAAGACAGCAGTTACGTATTATGTCTCCGACTGGGCTAACGGTAATAACAATTATGCTGAAATAAAGGACATCTTCGGCACGGTGGTTCGTAAGGACTACATCGGCGGTACCATTGGTAATTCCATCAAGGATATCACTGACGACGGGAAGAAATATAACCTGACCTTCGTTCCTGCATATTATATCACTGGAGATGCCGACTATGATGCCGCTACGGCAAACTGGGGCGGCGCCTGGAGAATGCCGACGACCGAACAATTGGCAGAGTTGCTGAACTACTGCGAATGGGATGCTGTTGACGGCGGATATATCGTAACCGGTCCTAATGGAAACTATATCTTCCTGCCTGCTGCCGGCTACCGCTATGGAGACAAGATGTATGGTAACGGCAATTCCGGCTATTATGCCAGCGGTGAGATTATCGGTACCTACTCTTACCCCTCTATGGCTGCTCAGGATGGCGGCTCAAAGGGAGACTACAGCAGCAAGGAGAACATGCCCAGCGTGCTGATGTTCCAGCAAGGCCAGTATAATACCATAGGTGTCTACAACAACATGAGTGCCAGCTACGGATTCTCCATCAGACCTGTAGCTACTCTCCTGAAATAAAGATGGATGTAAGTGCTTTATACAACATTATTTGAATGAAGTAGGGCACAAGATAATTAATAATAGGCTGACTCAATCAAATGAGTCAGCCTTTTATAACAAAAAACATGACGAATAAAAACAAACTGTCCGCTGCCGTCCTTTATGTAAGCCTGCTGGCTTTCATATTATTTGCCGTATACATATTATATATTAACCAGGAGGTGTTCTATACGGCACACGACCGCTCCGAATTCCTCTACGGGGCACCCTTCTTCCATGCTCTCCTGTCGAAGCCGTTCGGCCTGATGCAGTATGCCGGTGCCTGGCTCACGCAGCTCTTCAGCCGTCCTGCCGTCGGTACGGGTGTGCTGGCTGCTGTCTGGACGCTCGTCTTCCTGCTGGGTGTGAAGGTCTTCCGGTTGCAAAACGGTGCTGTTGCGCTGATGCTTCTGCCTGTCGCCTGCCTGCTTACCTCGGTTGTCGACGTGGGCTACTGGATCTATGTCTCAACCATCAGGGGCTACTGGTTCTCGCAGTCAATAGGCTATCTCGTCATGCTGCTGCTATTGTGGGCAGCCCGCTCCACTCCGCGCAAATGGCATCCTGTCTGGTATCTTTTAGGTTTCTGTGTCTATCCGGTGCTGGGATGGTTCGCCCTGCTTTTCATCCTGTGTCTGGTATTTGTCGACAAACTCACCTGGCGTGAACTGACCGGCATTGTCCTGCTTCTCTTTACCGCCGCCGTCTGGCGTACGCTGCTCTATTCGAACCTGAGACCTGACGATGTCATACTGGCAGGTCTTCCCCGTTTCATCACGCCAAGTGACAGTAGCGAGCATCTATCCGTTCCGTTCTGGGTACTCGGTGCTGTCTCCATCCTCATGTCGTTGGGTGGCAAGTATTTGAACCGGCCGAAGGTAACGGCGTTCATTCCGGTAGTGTGTGCCGCAGCAGGTATTGTCTTTACCCTGTCATTGATGTTCCGTGACAGGAACTATATCGACGAGATGCGCATGGTGCGCTGTGCCGAGGACGACAACTGGCAGGAGATCCTCCGTATGGCGGAGGAGAACAGGAGGCCTACCACTACGATGGTGTTCCTCAAGAACATTGCTCTGATGAACGAGGGCGGTCTGCTCGACCGTTCGTTCAAGCTGGGCAACGACGGCGAGAATATCACTAACCCGGACTCGCTCCATGTCAGTCTGCTGGACATCGCATCGCCGCTGGTCTACTATAACTACGGTATGATGAACGAGGCCATCCGCCTGAACTTCGAGAATGCCATACAGGCAGGTTTCTCGCCTTTTTACCTGAAGGTGCTCTCCCGCTGTGCCCTTGCCAAGGGAGACAAGGAACTGGAGGAACGCTATACGACACTGATACACCGTCTTCCGTTCTACGGTGACTGGCAGCCGGCTCCAGTTACGGAAAAGGTCAAGGAACTGGAGAATGCCTACTCTGATGAACTTACCGGTGTCGAGAATAGCGACAGCTATGTCGTCAACACCATCAGTCTCTGGTCTGACTCCGTCAGTAAGGCGGCATCGGAACAGGCACTGTTCTATGCCATGCTGCGCTGCGACTCACACCGTTTCTGGCCGTCGCTGCGCAACTACGTGAAGACACACATGGACGAGGAATTCCCCCTGCATGCACAGGAGGCCTATATCCTGTTCATGGACAAGGCTCCGGAAAAGAAGCGTATGATGCTCCCCGTCCAGCAGGACGTCTATGACCGCTACCTGAAGTTCTGGGATGCGCTGAAGAGACTGGGGAGACCCGGTGCGACCCTAAGGGAGGTCGGCGAGCAGATGCGCGGTGAATTCGGAGACACCTACTGGTGGTACAACATCTTTGGAAGAAAGATTTTTGTTATCAATAACGGCAATTTCGGTCATGAAGTACAATCATAAGAAAACAATGAAAAGACATATCCATCCCTGTTTACTGTTCCTGGCGGCAGCCCTGCTGCTGTTGTCATCGTGTGCAAACCATCCCGATGTGCCTTCCTCATCCAGGGAAGCGGGGTGTCTGCCAGCCATCTTCCCCGACTACTGTAACGTCACGGTGCCCTGCAACATCGCACCGCTCAACTTCATGCTCCCTGCCGGTGAGTACGGGGAATGCGTGGCACGCCTCACTACGCCCGACGGTCAGCAACAGACCTATGGCGACGGTGTGAAGGTGCAGATACCCCTGTCGGAATGGCACGCCATGCTCGACGCTGCAAAAGGCAGGAGCATCAAGGTGGAGGTCTGGGGCAGGAAAGAGGGGGAGTGGCTGAAGTTCACCCCGTTTGAGATACATATCGCCAAGGAACCTATTGACGAGTATGTGTCGTACCGCCTCATCGAGCCTTCGTATGTCGCATGGACCTACATGGAGATTGCCCAGCGCAACCTCACCACATTCGAGGAGTCTCAGATATTCAACAATGAGATTACCATGAATAACAGGAAGATAGGCCAGTGTATCAACTGCCACAGCTATCAGAACTACAAGACCGACAACATGCTCTTCCATGTGCGTCTCTCCAATTCCGGCACCGTCATCGTGAACGACGGCAAGGTGTCGAGGGTCAACATGAAGCGCGACTATACCATTTCCGGCGGTGTCTACCCGTCCTGGCACCCGACGGAGAAGCTGATAGCCTTCTCGACCAACAAGACACGGCAGGGGTTCCATACGCTGAACCCCAACAAGATCGAGGTTTACGACCTTGCCAGTGACCTGATTCTCTACGACGTGGAGACCGATTCGGTGCAGGTTGTCAGCAATGACTCCACGCTCCTGGAGGTCTATCCCACCTGGTCGCCCGACGGCAAGTACCTTTATTACTGCAAGACCGTGCCCCTTCCTGAGGAGATGCGCGACAAGGATATCAGGACCACTTACCCGAAGGTACAGTACAACCTCTACCGCCGCTCGTTCGATGTGGCAACGCATAACTTCGGCGAGGAGGAACTGGTGTTCGACGCGGTCTCAATGGATAAGAGCGCGACCCTGCCGCGCATCAGTCCCGACGGACGCTACCTGCTGTTTGCCCTGGGACAGTACGGCTGTTTCCATATCAGGCACAATGACGGCGACATCGTCTGTATGCCGCTTGATGAGGAACTCCCGCTGACTAAGACTGTCGACCTCACCAAAGTGAACAGCGAGGGCCGTCCGGACAGTTACCCGAGCTGGTCGAGCAACGGACACTGGATCATGGTTGCCAGCCGCCGCGACGACGGCAACTACTGCCGCATCTATTTCTCCTACTTCAACGACGGGAAGGCGGAGAAAGCCTTCCTCATGCCGCAGGAGGACCCGGAGTTGAACACCTTCCTCCTGAAGAGCTATAACCGTCCCGAGTTCATGGTGGAACCTGTCAAGATCAGTGTCGAGGAGTTCAGTCGCGTGTTCGATAAGTAAGGAGTTAAGGAGTTAAAGGAGTTAAGGAGTTAATGAAGTTGAAGTATCTACATATCCTGTGCACGATACTTTTCGGTACGGCGGTCCTCCTCTTCTTCGGGCTGGCGTACCCGCACCACCTGCACTATCAGGAGCAGTTCCAGCTCTTCCTCTTCGACGGAGGCTACGTGTGGGATGTCATCAGACACCCGGGCGGCGTCGCCGACCTGCTGGGACGCTTCTCGACGCAGTTCTTCCTCTATGCCTGGGTGGGGGGCCTCATCATCGCGCTCCTGCTCTCGGCAATACAGCTCCTGACGCTACGACTGTTTTACGGTCAATGTTCAATGTTCAATGTTCAATGGCTTTACGGTTTGAGCTTCATTCCCTCGTTCCTGCTGTGGCTCTTCCTGCTTGACGAGAATGCACTGACGGGTGGCCTCTGGGCTGTCCTGCTCACGCTGCTTGCCCTGTGGCTGTTTGTCACGCTTCCCGGCGGCTGGGTGCGGCGCATCGTGGTTCTCATCACGCTTCCCGTCCTCTACTGGATGGTGGGACCTGACTGGAACGGCAGCCATTACCATCGCTACCCGACAGTTACTCCTGTGTTGCTCTATGCCGCATGGCTGTCAGCCGTTCTTCTTCCGCTCCTTGTCCGCATACTTGTTGTCCGTGTCCTACACCGTCCTGCGGTCAATGGTCAATGGTCAATGATCAATGTCCTCTCCTTCCTCCTGGTTTCCGTCATCATGGGAACGCTCGTATGGAAGAACGCCAACTTCAAGGCGGAGAAGGTGATGCAGTACGACTTCATGGCGCGACACCAGCAGTGGAACCGCATCCTCGAGGCCATTCATAAAGAGAAACCCAACAACCAGATAGGCGTGACGGTGCAGAACCTTGCTCTGGCGATGCACGGTATGCTTCTGGACCAGATGTTCGAATACAACCAGAACGGCATCCTCGGCCTCCTGCCTGATGTCCAGGAGGATGCGACCAGTCCCCTGCCCACCGCAGAGGCATTCTACCAGTTGGGGATGGTCAACGTCGCCCAGCGGACGGTCTTCGAGGCGCAGGAGGCGATACTCGACTTCCAGAAGAGCGGCAGGTGCTACAAGCGGCTGGCGCAGACCAACCTCATCAACGGCGACTATGAGGTGGCACGCAAATACCTCACGGCATTACAAAAGACGCTCTTCTACCGTGAATGGGCCAATGAGACGCTGCCGCTGCTGGGCGACGAGGAGGCGATAGCCCGCCATCCCGAATACGGACGGCTGCGCCGATGGGCCTATAAGGAGGACTATTACTTCAGCGACCATGTGACCTCGGAGATGCTCAGGGATCTCTACCTTGGCAGCACCGACAACCAGATGGCCTACCAGTACCTGTTGGCGTACTATATGCTGACGGGCGACCGCGAGGGCTATGCAGAATTTCAAAATTTAATAATGAAATAATGTAAAAAGGCATACGGTATGAGACGCTATATTTTCTTAATTCTTATTTATATTGCAGCCCTGCTGCTGACGGGCTGTACCGAGACCGTCAGCGATGCCAGGCAGGAGAATGCGTTGCCGCAGATCTATCCCGACTACACCGGTGTCACCGTCCCTGTGAACATCGCGCCCCTCGACTTCTGTATGGAGGACGAGAAGGTGCTGTGCATTGATGCAGTTGTTACAGACCGCCACGGCAACAGCCTGCACGCCCAGGGGGAGGAATCGGTGGACTTTGACATCGACGGCTGGCATACGCTGCTTGGTCAGAACCATGGGGACTCCCTCAGTGTGACTGTCTCCGCCAAATATGACGACGGCTGGCACACCTACCGTCCCTTTTCTCTATATGTGAGTCCCGACAGCATCGACTACGGTATCTGCTACCGCCTGATTGAGCCGGGCTACGAGGTATGGAGCAAGATGGGAATCTACGAGCGCGACCTCTCCTCCTTCGACGAGCGTCCGCTGATAGAGAACACGCAGTTCGAGGGATGTGTCAACTGCCACAGCTTCAACCGGGGAAATCCTGACGACATGAGCCTGCACATACGCGGACCGCACGGTGCCACGCTGCTGCGTCATGGAGGAGGCTCCTTCACTGCCTACAACACCAAGACGGACAGGACGCTCGGTTTCTGCGTCTATCCCTACTGGCATCCCTCAGGACGCTATGTCGCCTATTCTACCAACGCCACGAGCCAGTTGTTCCACAGCGCGGGACACAACCGCGTGGAGGTCTTCGACACTGCCTCCGACCTGCAGGTCTATGATGTTGAGAAGAACGAGCTGCTGCTCTCGTCCCTGCTCAAGCAGGATTCCGTCTATGAGACCTATCCCGTATTCTCTGCAGACGGCCGCTCGCTCTATTTCTGTGCCGCAAATGCGCTTCCTGAGGACAGCCACCAACTCGACTCCATCCGTTATAACCTCTGCCGCATCGATTTTGATCCCGCCACGGGAACTTTCGGTGACCGGATAGACATCATCGTCGAAGCCGCAGCCCAGCATAAGTCGGTATCTTTCCCCCGGCCCTCCTATGACGGACGCTACCTCTGCTACACGCTCTCTGACTACGGCCAGTTCAGTATCTGGCATCACGAGGCGGACCTCTGGCTGCTTGACCTTGCCACGGGGGAGAGCCGTCCCATGGACGGAGCCAACTCCGACGACACGGAGTCGTTCCATAACTGGAGCACTTCCTCGCGATGGATCGTGCTCAGCTCACGACGCGACGACGGGCTCTTCACGCGGCCCTATTTCTGCCACGTGGACGACAAGGGAAAGGTCACCAAGGCTTTCATGCTGCCCCAGCGGAACCCGCGACGCTTCTACCGGGACCGTTTCTTTTCCTTCAACGTGCCCGAGTTCATCATCCGTCCGACCCGCTTCGACGGACGGAAGGAAAGCCACATCATCAACAATGAAGCACGAAAGAACTTTGGGGTGCGCTAATCGTCTTCTTACAGTGTTTGATTGAGGATATTTTCCAGTTCTTTTAGTTCTTCCTCTGTCGTTGCCCAACTGGTAACGAAGCGGCAGATGGTACGGTGCCCGGGAGCCTGTCCCCAGTGGGTGAACTCCATCTTTTGGGAGAGCCGTTCCACTAAGGCATCAGGAAGGATGACAAACTGTTGGTTGGTCGGAGAGTCGAGCCAGAACTCAAAACCTTTTTGCTGAAAAATGCCCTTCATTCTCATCGCCATCTCTATGGCATGACGGGAGAGGTCAAAATAGAGATTGTCGGTAAAGAGTGCCTCGAACTGCAAGCCGATGAGGGCACCTTTGGCAATGACGGCACCATGCTGTTTCTGGATGGAGAAGAAATGCTTATGAGCCTGGCGGTTGGTGAAGACGACTGCCTCACCGCACAGGGCACCGATTTTCGTACCACCAATATAAAAGACATCACAATGACGGGCAAGGTAAGGCAGCGTGATGTCGTTATTTTCTGCCATCAGTCCGTAGCCTAGACGTGCTCCGTCAATATAAAGAGGTATCTCATAGTGCTGGCATACCTGATAAATATCCTCCAATTCTTTGGCAGTATAGATGGTTCCTAACTCCGTAGGAAAGGTTATATATACCAGACCAGGAAAAACGGCATGGGCATTGTTGCCGTCATGCATGAAGTCGTCAAGGTATTTGTCAAGCACCTTCGCGTCCATTTTGCCCAGATTGCCTGGCAGTGTGATGATCTTATGTTCCGTAAACTCTACGGCACCAGCCTCATGGACATTGATATGCCCTGTCTCTACGCAGATAACACCTTCATACTGATAGAGCATCGAGTCAATGGTGGTGGCATTGGTCTGTGTACCTCCTGTCAGAAAGAAAATCTGGGCATCAGGCATACCACAAGCCTCCCGGATGCAGTCTTTGGCCCGTTCGCTGAACTCGTCGAAGCCGTAGGGTGTCGGTTTTGCCTCATTATATTTAATCAGGTTCTCCAGCACCTTTGTGTGTGCCCCGTTGTTATAGTCGCATTCAAAGGATATCATAATGCTTCCAGCATACGCTTGATAACGACAGAACAGGATATCTCACGGTTGGCAGCCTCTGGAATCACAATACTGTTAGGGCTCTCAATGACATCGTCTGTAACGATGAGTCCACGGCGGACAGGCAGACAGTGCATGAACTTACCGTTGTTGGTCCATGACATATGCTCGGTATCTACGGTCCATGACATATCCTTGGAGGTAATCTTACCATAGTCGGCAGGGTTCGTTACACCGGGGTTGCTCCAGTTTTTGGCATAGATGAAGTCGGCACCTTCGAAAGCTTTCTTCTGGTCGTATTCCACATAGGCATTACCTACGAACTTCGAATCCAGCTCATAGCCTTCAGGGTGGGTAATGACAAAGTCGACATCAGCGGCGTTCATCCACTGGGCAAAGGAGTTGGGGACAGCCTGTGGCAGGGCACGGCAGTGGGGAGCCCAGGTGAGGACGACCTTTGGCTTTTGGTTTTTAGCTTTTAGCTCTTTTTTCCAGTACTCCTCAATAGTTATCAAATCAGCAAAGGCCTGAAGGGGGTGTACCGTTGCCGTCTCCATGGCAAAGACGGGTTTGCCACTGTATTTGATAAATTGGTTCAGCACTGTTTCGGCATAGTCGTACTCACGGTCGGTCAGTCCTGCAAAGGAGCGTACACCAATCATGTCACAATAGCAGCCCATGACAGGAATAGCCTCTAACAGGTGCTCACTCTTGTCACCATCCATGATGACCCCACGCTCTGTCTCTAACTTCCAGGCACCGGCATTCACGTCCAGCACGATGACGTTCATGCCGAGGTTCATTGCTGCCTTTTGGGTTGAGAGGCGGGTACGTAGAGAGTTATTGAAGAAGATCATCATCAAGGTCTTGTTCCTACCCAGATGCTGATACTTGAAACGGTTGTTCTTAATCTCTTGTGCTTCGGCGAGGGCTTTTTCCAGCGGGCCGATATCGGAAACGTTGATGAAGGTTTTCATTTTTTATTATTATTTTTTCGTTATTCCGGCATTCCGGGATTCCGGTATCCCGGAATGCCGGGATTTTAATTATGGCCTGGTCTGGCCTTCGCCCTCGATGAGCCATTTATAGGTGGTAATTTCCTCTAATGCCATCGGACCACGCGGACCGAGCTTCTGGGTGGAGATACCAATCTCGGCACCCAGCCCAAACTGTGCTCCGTCGGTAAAGGATGTCGGGGCATTCCAGTAGACACAGGCTGCATCCACATGTTGTTGGAACTTGCGTGCCGTTTCCTCATTCTGGGTGATAATCGCCTCACTGTGTCCAGAGCCGTATTGGTCGATGTGGCTCAACGCCTCTTCTAAGGAGGATACCGTTCTGATAGCCATCTTGTAATCCATGAACTCCGTGCCGTAAGAGTCTATCGTGGCAGGACGTAGTAAAATGCTGGGATAGCGTCCTGTCAGCAATTGGTAAGCTGGACCATCCACATAGAGGGTTACCTTATGGTCCAGCAACGGCTTGACAAGTTCAAACAAGTCACCTAGTCGATTCTCATGGATAATGAGACAGTCGAGGGCGTTGCAGACGCTGACTCGTCGGGTCTTGGCGTTGCAGATAATCGCCTTACCCATCTCTAGGTCGCCTTCCTTATCGAAATACGTGTTGACAACACCAGCTCCTGTCTCGATGACAGGAATACGTGCCGTATCACGGACGAAGTCAATCAGGCGTCTACCGCCACGAGGAATGCAGAGATCAATGTAGCCGACGGCATTCAGCATCTCACCGGTAGCCTCATGGGTGGCAGGCAATAATGTGACGACATCAGGGTTTACACCATAACGTTCCAACACCTCATGGATGAGTTCCACGGAAGCCTGATTCGACAGGTCTGCATCACTGCCACCTTTCAGGACACAGGCATTACCACTCTTGAAACAAAGCGAGAAAACATCATAAGTGACGTTGGGACGTGCCTCGTAAATCATGCCAATGACCCCAAAGGGGACGGATACCCGACAGAGACGTAGTCCATTTGGTAGTGTCTTCTCTTTTGTAACATGTCCTAAAGGAGAAGGGAGAGAGGCGACATTGCGCATATCATTGGCGATATCATCCAGTCGTTTCTCCGTCAGTTGCAGACGGTCGTAGAGTGGATTCTTGACATCCATCTTCGCCAAGTCCCTCTCGTTGGCGACGAGGATACGCTCTTTAAAGTCTACAATGGTATCAGCGACAGCCATCAGGATCTCGTTACGCTGTGCATCTGTGAGCAAAGCCAGGCTTTTGCTTGCCGTTTTGACGTTCTTAAAGGTTTCTGTCAAGTTCATGATAGATGAGGTTTAAATTCTGTATGTGGGGTTGCTTGGGGTTTCTCCATCAGGTCAATGAGGATGTTGTCACGCTCTCCATTGGCGATGATGACACGGATGCCTGCCTGAGAGAGTGCGCTTGCCGTTGTGTATTTGGAGTGCATGCCACCCCGTCCGAAAGCACTCTTTTCCGTCTGGATATATTGGCTGAGGTCGGTACCGGGTTCTACTTCACGAATCAATTGAGAGGCAGGGTTGTCTGGCTGTCCGGTATAGATGCCGTCGATGTTGGAGAGCAGGATGAGGGTGTCGGCATGCATCATACGCGTTATCAACCCCGATAACTCGTCGTTATCGGTAAACATCAACTCGGTGACACTCACCGTGTCATTCTCATTGACAATAGGCAGAACACCGTTTTCCAGCATGACGGTCATACAGGCACGCTGGTTTTCATATTGCTCACCAGGTTGGAAGTTCTCTTTCATCGTGAGGACCTGTCCGACATGGATATGGAACTCACGGAACAGGTCGTAATAGAGCCCGATGAGTTTGACTTGCCCTAAGGCGGAGAACAGTTGTCGCTGTTCTACGGAATCCAAGGAATGCTCAACTTTGAGCTCCCGTCTGCCACAGGCAACGGCTCCAGAGGAAACGAGGATGACCTCGTTATTGTTTTTCCTCAACCAGGCAATCTGGTCAACCAATGCTGACATACGGGTGACATCCAGTTTGCCGTCCGGGCGTGTCAGGACATTGGAACCAACTTTAACTACGATTCTTTGTTTCATTTCTGTTTGTCTTTGTTCCTGATCTCCACACGACGAATCTTACCGCTGATGGTCTTAGGTAGTTCATCAACAAACTCAACGATGCGTGGGTATTTATAAGGAGCCGTCTCCTTCTTGACATGCTGCTGTAACTCCTTGACAAGGTCGTCACCTGCCTTGTCTTTCCATTCCTTGCCGAGTACGACAGTCGCTTTCACAACCATGCCACGGATATCATCGGGTACACCCGTGATGGCACACTCTACGACGGCAGGGTGGGTCATCAGGGCACTCTCTACCTCGAACGGACCGATACGGTAGCCACTTGACTTGATGACATCGTCGATACGTCCCTCAAACCAGTAGTAGCCATCCTCGTCACGCCATGCCATATCACCGGTATGGTAGATACCATCGTGCCACGCCTCTTTGGTCAACTCTGCGTCACGGTAATATTCCTTGAACAGTCCGATGGGTTTCTTGTCACCGATACGGACGACAATCTCTCCTTTCTCACCATCCTCACAGGAGGTTCCGTCAGCACGGAGCAAGTCAATGTTGTATTGGGCATTGGGAATACCCATGCTTCCCGGTTTTGGCTTCATCCAAGGCATGGTACCTAATGTCATGGTCGTTTCGGTCTGACCGAATCCTTCCATCATCTGAATACCAGTCTTTTCCTTGAACTTGTCGAAGACGGCAGGATTCAGTGCCTCACCGGCCGTGGTACAGTATTCTAAGGATGAGAGGTCGTATTTAGAAAGGTCTTCCCGAATCATGAATCGGTAGATGGTAGGAGGGGCGCAGAAAGAGGTCACCTTATATTTCTCTATTTGACGTAACAGCGTATCAGCATTGAACTTCTCATGGTCGAAGACGAAGACGGTCGCGCCAGCAAACCATTGCCCATAGAATTTGCCCCATACCGCCTTGCCCCAACCAGTATCAGCGACAGTCAGATGCAGCGAGCCTTCATGTAGGTTATGCCAAAAGACACCAGTTGTCAGGTGCCCCATGGCATAGAGATAGTCGTGTGCCACCATCTTAGGTTCACCACTAGTTCCACTGGTGAAATACATCAGCATGGTGTCGTTGTTATTGTTGACAAAAGCTGGGCGTTGGAACTTGGGAGCCTGGTTCCACTCCTTTTTCCATGAATGCCAGGACTCTGAGTTCTCTGAGATCTCTGAGTTCTCTGAGACTTCAATCACCGATTTCACCGTCGGACTCTCTGGCATAGCCAGCTTAATCTGCTCTGTCACGTAAGGGTCATCCACGCAGATGATCGCCTTGACAGAGGCACGGGTATTCCGATATACAATATCATGCTTTGTGAGCATATGGGTGGCGGGGATGACAATGGCACCAATCTTGTGTAGGGCAAGCATCACTACCCACCATTCGTAGCGACGCTTGAGGATAAGCATCACAGGGTCGTTCTTGCCGATTCCCAGTGTCTGCAGGTATGACGCAGCCTGATCGGTCTGCTCCTTCAGCTCCGCAAAGGTAGTGCGGATTTCCTCGCCTTGGTCATTTGTCCATAGCAAAGCAAGTCCGTCGGGTTTCTCCTCAGCCCATGCGTCCATGACATCATAGGCAAAGTTGAAGTTCTCTGGAATGATGAACTTCAGATTCTTATTGTAATCCTCTACAGACTCAAAGTGCGTCTGTTTCAAAAATCTCTCAATCATTTTAATCTTTTTCTTTTTACCTTTATTCCACCGTGAAGGCGAGGAACTTCACTGCCTTTTCACCCAGGGCAAGCATACCATGGGGCTTGGTGGAGTCGAAATAAATACTGTCTCCCTCTTCCAGAACAATGGTCTTTCCACCGATATAGAGTTCCATTTTTCCCTCCAAGATGAGGTTGAACTCCTGTCCGGGATGTGAGTTTTTGTAAATGGTACGGGCACCGGGTTTTGGCTCGACAGTCACGATGAATACATCTGCCTTGTGGCCTACAAAGCCACCTACAAGGCTCTGGTATTTGTATGCCTTTGTACGCTCAATGGACATTCCTTGTCCTTTGCGTGTCACATAGTACGACTTCATATGAGGTGATTCGGCGAAGATTAGTTCTTCCGTCGATACGCCGTACTTACTTGCTATCTTCATCAGGTTGGAGATGGTGATATCTATCTCGCCTGCTTCTATCTTTTCATACTTCTCCGTAGAGATACCAATGGTCTCTGCCATCTCACTGACAGGAATGTCTAACACGTCACGCAGTCCACGCAACCTTTCTCCAATTTGTCTTAACTGTTCGTCAACCATAGTTCTTTCGTTATGTTGTTCTTTCGTTATGTCGTTATTCCGGTATACCGTTATTCCAAGTCTTTTTCAATTTACTTCGCTCCTGCCTTCAATCCTCTGATGACAGCCGAGGTGAATCCGGCATGTTCCATCTCGTTAAGTCCTTTGATAGTAACACCGCCAGGGGTCGTCACCAGGTCGATGGCTGCCTCAGGATGCAAACCGCTTGCCTGCAATAGCTTCACGGCTCCCTTCATCGTCTGCATCACGATCTGTTTAGCCTCGTCAGCCTTAAAGCCCAGTTCTACACCGCCTTCTGAGGCTGCACGGATATAGCGCATAGCATAGGCGATGCCGCAAGAGGCGAGGGTAGTGCCTGCCGCCAAGTGCTGCTCGTCAGTAATAATGGTTTTACCCATCTTGTTGAAGATGTCCTTCACCAGTTGGGTCTGTTCAGATGTGGCTGATACAGGGACGAGGAAAGTCATTGATGCCAGTTGGGCAATAGCGATATTCGGAATCATCAGGAAGAGGGGAGGACAGTCTGGCAACCACTCCTTGATTTTTGCGGAAGATACACCTGCCGCTATTACGATGAGCAGTTGCTTCTTTGGATCCAACGAGTCTTTGATGTTTTTCAGGACTTGCTCTACCAACCAGGGCTTTACACAGACACATACGATATCAGCATCCTGTGCAGCCATCTGGTTGTCGGTCGTCACCGACACCCCCTGTTTGGCAAACTTTTCCACGACCTGTAGGGAGGGGTCTGCCACTGTGATATCCTCATTCTTGAAATACTCACTCTTGATGAGTCCTTCTACCGTTGCGCCACCCATGGCGCCGGCGCCTATCATTGCTATTTTCATATTCTTTCGTTATTCCGTTATTCCGGTATACCGTTATTCCGGTTTATAAAACTTTTTTTAATTTCTCAATAAACTCGTCTGCCTCGGCTTTGGTTAGACAAAGTGGTGGTAACAGGCGTAGGATATTCGTTCCGGCACAACCGGTAAAACAATGTTCCTGATATATCAGGGGTTGACGGATTTCCTTGTGGGGAATATCCAGGTCAATACCAATCATCAGACCGCGACCGCGGATGTCCTGAATATGACTCTTGCCTTCTAACTTCAATTCTTCAATTCTTAAATTCTTCAATTCTCCGATTAAGTACTCACCCACTTCATGGGCGTTCTCCACCAGTTTCTCTTCCTCGAAAATGTCGAGAACGGCAAGAGCTGCGGCACAGGCAAGGTGGTTGCCACCAAAGGTGGTACCTAACTGACCGTAAACGGGTTCGAAGTCTGGTGAGATCAGGACGGCACCCATGGGGAAACCATTGGCAATACCTTTTGCCACAGTGATGATGTCAGGACGTATGTCCAGCCATTGATGGGCGAAGAACTTACCGCTACGGCCATAGCCGCATTGTATTTCGTCACAGATTAATACTGTGTGATACTCCTTGCAGAGTTTTTGCAGTCCTTGGGCAAACTCCTTGGTAGCGAGTTTGATACCGCCTACGCCTTGGATGCACTCTAAGATGATAGCACAGACATCTCCCTTCTGTAACTCCCTCTCCCAAGCGGGCAGGTCGTTCAGGGGCAGATAGGTGACATGCCCATTAGCATTAATAGGAGCTATGATCTTCGGGTTATTCGTCACCTCTACGGCGAGACTTGTCCTGCCATGGAAGGCTTTCTCAGCAGAAAGCACACGGGTGCGTCCGTTGGCAAACGAGGCGAGTTTCAGCGCATTCTCGTTAGCCTCTGCACCACTGTTGATTAAAAACAACTGGTAGTCATCGTAACCACAGATACGTCCTAAGCGTTCAGCAAGTTCCACTTGCAGTTTGTTGACGACGGAGTTAGAGTAGAATCCTATCTTGTTCAATTGCTCCGTCACTTTCTGAATATAGTGTGGATGGGAATGCCCGACACTGATAACGGCATGACCGCCATAGAGGTCCAGGTATTCCTGCCCTTTGTCATCCCATACCTTACAGCCCTGTCCTTTCACGATGTTTACGTCGAACAGGGGATAAACGTCAAATAGTCTCATTTCCTATACCTTATTATAATAAAAAACGTTGCAAAGGTACTAAATTTTCGAGTAAACAAGAACAAAGGACATGATTTTCTTTGTTGTGTGAAAGAAAAAAATACAAATTTCGGTGATATATATCCGGAAAAGAAAAGAGGCACACCCTTCGGGAATGCCTCTTAACATTTATGAATGGGACTTTAGAATATAAATCCGCTTCTCCGCAGTATACTCATGGCCTCTCGTGTGTTTTGCGTACCATCTTTCATGATGATATTTACCATACCCACGATGTCTGTCACGTTAACTTCTTTATCGCCATTCACATCAGCGGCCTCAAAGTTGAAATCTGCTGACGGCTTGTTCATGATGTAGTTAACTGTTGCCACGATGTCCGTCACATTCACTTGCCTATCACCATTGGCATCGCCTTTGATGAGGGCCAACTTAATTGATACCTTCACGGTCATCTCGCCAGCCTCTGTAGCACCATAGGTCAAAGCGTAGACGGTTGTTGTAGGCATCTTGATGATAAGGACATCTTTCCCATCGATGGTTTTTGCCTCGGGTGTGAGACGGTTGCCGTCAGCGTCGAAGAAGTCTATCTTCGCGTCAGTGCCTGTAATTTCCCAATGGAGCGAATCGCCTACAGCACCGTCAAAGCTGAAGCCTTGAATTTGTCCACCTTGTGGAGTAGCCTTTGTATCGCTTGTCTCGTTGATCAGTGCTATGGCGTTGATGTCAATGTTAAATTCATAGTCCTTTAAAGTCTCCACTACAGCTTCAGAGCCAACTTCCTCATTGTTGAATACCTGTATGCCGACGGTGACATCCTCGATGGTCTGCACCTTCTGCGTCGTCACGTCAAAGGTATAGTTCTCCATGATACTCCTCGGTTTCAGGTCGTCCAACGGGATGACAACATCATCCTTGTCAATACTTATTTGTGCAGGATCAATGTCGATACGGGTACGTGGTCCGTCATTGAACCAGTAGTCAATGCCTATTAACTTACCATCACCCTTGATTTTCTTCACCATGAAGTTCTTGAAGATGACCCCAGAGGTATGTCCAGCCTTGTCGGTGACGCGGTAGTTGAAGGAATGGAGGCCTTCGTTTAGTGTACTGATGTCAAGGTCAAGCATCACCACTCCGTCAGCAGGAACGTCAGCACTCTGATGTTCACCGTTGTCTATCCAGTATTCATAGCTGGTCAGGGCATTCTCGCCGTCCTGTTTTTCCAATACCATGAAGTTCTTCACCAAAGCAGAGCTGACTTTACCTGTCGAATCAATGACACGCATGGTGATATTGTGCAGACCAGGATTCAATGTAGAGAGATCGTAGTCAAATGCTACAATACCTGTTTCTGGCACATCTCCACTCTTACGCTCGTCAAATTGCTGGTCAATCCAGTACTCGTAAGTCTTCAGCGAGTTATCACCTGTTGGCGTAGTCTCCAGTTTCATGAAGTTCTTCACCAATGCGGAGCTGACTTTGCCTGTCGCATCGATTACACGAATGGTGACATTATGCAGACCATAGCCCAGAGCTGAAAGGTCCTCATCGAAGTTGACGATTCCTGAAGCATCGATAGTACCATTTTTGCGTTTGTCGAACTTCTGGTCAATCCAGTATTCGTAAGTTTTCAGCGAGTTATCACCTGTTGGTGTCGTCTCCAGTTTCA
>JAGCOB010000009.1 GCA_017645645.1 Prevotella sp.
GAACTGCTTGTTGTCGCCAGCGATGCCGCTTGCGTCAATCGTCGCACCATCTGCACCGGTGATAGACACATTGCCTGCAGCTACAATAGGAGCGGTAACTGTGTATGCCGTGCTGGCTGCAAGATTTAATGTCAGGTTCTTAACAGGAGCACCTGCTGCCTTGGCGGCAATAGCTGCGGTGATGTCACCACCAGTAATGTCTGTGGCTGCAACTGTCACATCAACAGGAGCCTTCTTGAAGGTAGCGTTTACAGTCACATCAGTAGCAGGCATGGTGAACTTACCATCCTTTACAGTAACAGCAATGTCTTCAGAAACACCTCTTACCGAAATAGCGTCAAGCTCATAGCTAGCATCAGGAGTAGTGGTAATCGTCACCTCTTCACCATCAGTAGCAGTAGTCTTGTCAACTTCCACTTTACCATTGGTAATACCGTCAGCAATATTAACAGCATACATACGTATTAACTCAACCTGTTTAACGGTCTGCTTAGGATTAACAACAACTACACCGTTATTATTTTCTACGTCATTAATTTCCGCTGCTGCTTCATCGGTCTTGATAATGAAGTCGACAACAGGATTAGTATAGTCATTCTTTGTTTCAATTTCAGCATCGGTGAAATCAGTCCATGTCCATCCCTTGTAATAAGCTAATCCAATCCAGTTGTCTTGTTCTGAATCTGTCTTTTCCAAGTATACACGGATAATGTCACCTTTCTTCACGCCATTAAAGTTATCGAAATTAGCAAAATGGCAATTGTTAATTGTTACATTATCCTTTGTAACAGATCCTATCCAGATAGATTTGTCTGTACCGGTAGCAGCCGCAACACTTTCAAGTGTGACACTGCTGACTTTAGCACCAGTACCGTTAATCTGGGCACCTGTAGCCTTCAAAATCTTAACCATGTCACCTGTCAAAACATATTGTGCATCGGTTATCGGATCCGCAGTACCTACACCAGCAATGTTTTGATTTTTGTCCAAGTTCTTCCAATTGGTTGAACGGAAACTTACCTGGGCTTCCCAAGGATCGGTTGCACCTGTTTTGACATCTGTCATGTTAATATGAACGATGTCACCCACTTTGACATCAGCGAATTTTTCGGCAGGAATAGTGATATTAGGCTGATCCCATACCAATGCTTCAGCAGGATCGGCACTCCAAATCTCAGTACCTACTGCCCTTCGCATACTTTGCGTTGCTGCGAATGCAATGATAGCAATCGCTGTCAACGAAAAGAAAGATAGTAATTTCTTTTTCATACGCAATTTGTTTTAGTTTGTTAATAGTATAATGTTAATTAAATCATTGTTCCAGTTACGGTTCATGCCCACCTCTGGCAAAGAGGCGAACATAATTTGTTGCAAAGATAAACTATTTTTATGAAATACCTCCGTTCGTTTGCATTATTTAACGGAAATGTTTTAAGAAGTAGGTTAGACCGTACCTTCCTCCTAGTTAGGCGGCACCTATCGCATAGATAGGCGGCACCTATCGCATAGATAGGCGGCACCAAACGACCCGATAGGCGGCACATATCGATGCGATAGGTGCCGCCTAACTTACTATAGTGACTATAGGGCCTATAGTTCCTATAGGAATAATAAACGGGAACAGATGGAACAGATGGAACAGATAGTTTATAAAACCTTACGCGTGGACGGACGGACGGGCACGCACCTGCCCGTCCGCCCGCACGTAAAAAGTCTAAAAAGTACCGTTCCATCTGTTCCATCTGTTCCTTTTTCAGAAAAACGACTACCCTATCCTTACTGGAAAACGTCATAAAAAGAGGAAGCGTATGAGTACAATCAAGGGAATGAAGTGTCTTATTAATATAAATATTAAACGCGTTTAAAAACTAATTATGAGAAAACTAATCTTTATGGCTGTATCGTTGCTTGGTGTAGCAACGACGGCTTTTGCACAGTATCCCGATCTCACCAGTGAAGCAAAGCAGATGATCGGAGAACAGAAGAAACAGTGGGCAGCCCACAGCGACTCCGCATGGGCAGTTGCCTTCCCCATCGTAATTGAAGAAGCCAAGGCAGGTCGTCCCTACGTACCCTGGGCATCCCGTCCCTATGACCTTCGGCAGGCAAAAATACCTGCCTTCCCAGGTGCTGAAGGCGGTGGTATGTTCACCTTCGGCGGTCGTGGCGGTAAGGTACTGACCGTCACCAACCTGAACGACGACGGTCCCGGCTCGTTCCGCTGGGCTTGTGAACAAGGCGGAGCCCGTATCGTCGTATTCAACGTCAGCGGCATCATCCGTCTGAAGTCACCTATCTACGTCCGTGCCCCCTATATCACCATAGCCGGTCAGACGGCTCCTGGCGACGGTGTCATCATTGCCGGAGAGTCATTCCAGGTCGACACCCACGATGTCATCGTGCGCCACATGCGCTTCCGTCGTGGTGAGACACAGGTCACCAACCGTGAGGACTCCTTCGGCGGCAACCCCGTGGGTAACATCATGATCGACCATTGCTCCTGTGAGTGGGGACTCGACGAGAACATCTCCTTCTACCGTCATATGTTCGACATGCACGACGGCAAGCCCAACCGCAAGGAACCGACCGTCAACGTGACTATCCAGAATACCATCAGTGCCAAGGCACTCGACACGTGGAACCATGCCTTCGGCTCTACCATCGGTGGTGAGAACACCACCTTCATGCGTAACCTCTGGGCTGACAACACCGGTCGTAACCCAAGTATCGGCTGGGGTGGCGTGTTCAATTATATTAATAATGTTGTGTATAACTGGGTACACCGTACCGCCGACGGTGGTGAGTTCACCACCATGTCGAACTTCATCAACAACTACTACAAGCCCGGTCCGCTGACTCCGAAAGACAGCCCCGTAGGACACCGTATCGTCAAGAGCGAGAGCCGTTCACAGGGTCTCTTCCCCTTCAAGCAGTTCGGTCGCGTCTATGCCGTGGGTAATATCATGGAGGGCTATCCCGAGATTACCAAGGATAACTGGAACGGCGGTATCCAGACTGCCGACAAGGACGGTGAGATGGATGCCACGGAACTGGCACTGATGCGCTCCAATGAGCCGTTCGTCATGCCGCATATCTCGATGATGAGTGCCCAAGAGGCTTTCGACTGGGTACTGTCGAATGCCGGTGCCACCATCCCCTGCCGCGACATTGTCGACCAGCGTATCTGTGAGGAGGTTCGCACAGGTGTCGCCTACTATGTGCCTGACTATGAGAAGAAGGTGAAGGACAATCCCTACGGTGACATGTGGGGACTCCACGACAAGTCGAAGAACGAACAGGGCTATTTCAAGTACCGCCGTCTTCCACAGGACTCCTACAAGCAGGGTGTCATCACCGACCCACGACAGATGGGCGGCTATCCTGAATATAAGAAATGGAAGCCCTGGAAAGACAGTGACGGTGACGGTATGCCGGATGAGTGGGAGAAGAAAAACGGTCTGAATCCCAATGACCCAAGCGATGCCATAAAAGACTGTAACGGAGACGGTTACACGAATATAGAAAAGTATATTAACGCCATTCCTACTGATAAGAAAGTAGACTGGACGGACATGAAGAATAACCACGATACACTTGTAAAAGCACTATGAATACCAAAGAACTGACAATACTCGCGGAGAAAAACCGCAAACGACTCGTAGAGGTCGTCTACCGTGCCAAGGCAGGACATATCGGCGGCGACCTGTCATGTCTGAATGTGATGACGGCACTCTATTTCCATGTGATGCAAGGTCTGGACCCTCAAGCCCCCAAGGCTCCCAATCGCGACCGTTTCGTACTGAGTAAGGGACACTGTGTGGAAGCACTCTATGTGACCCTGGAGGCAAAGGGATTCCTGAAATCAGAGGTCCTCGACACCTTAGGACAGTATGGCTCCATCCTCAGCGGACACCCCACCATCGAGGTACCTGGCATTGAGGTCAACAGCGGAGCCTTAGGACACGGTCTCAGCATCGGAGTCGGTATGGCTATCGCTGCCAAGATGGACCAGAAGACATGGAAGACCTACGTCCTCATGGGCGATGGTGAACAGGGCGAAGGCTCTATCTACGAGGCCGCCATGGCAGGTAACAAGTATCAGTTGGACAACCTCGTCGCCATCCTGGACCGTAACCATCTGCAGATCAGTGGTGACACGGAGGATGTGATGCCCATCGACTCTATCAAGGAACGCTGGAGTGCCTTCGGCTGGGATGTGATAGAGATGAACGGTGACTCGATGGAGGATATCATCAAGACCTTTGATGCCATCGACTACCAGAACAGGAAGCCCCATCTGATCATCTCCAATACCACCAAGGGCAAGGGCGTGAGTTTCATGGAAGGCATCGCCAAATGGCACCACGGCGTATTGAACGAGCAGCAGTGCCTCGATGCCGTCAAGGAGATCGAAGAGAGGATTGAGAAATTAGAAGCGTAATACCGGTATGCCGGAATGCCGAATAAAAAAAAGAAAACTATGATAGCTTGTAGAAAACAGTTTACTGACACGCTGCTGGAACTGGCACGTGAAGATAAAGATATTATTGCCGTGACCACGGATGCCCGTGGCTCCGTGACCTTGGGAGACTATGCCAACGCCCTACCCGAGCAGTTTGTGGAGTGCGGCATCGCTGAACAGGATGCCGTGGGAATCTCCGCAGGACTCGCCCACTCTGGGAAAAAAGTGTTCTGCTGCGGTCCTGCCTGCTTCTATGTGGCACGCTCCCTGGAACAGGTGAAGGTCGACCTTGCTTATTCCGAGAACCCTGTCACCATCCTGGGTGTATCAGGCGGTGTGGCATACGGTGCCTTGGGTGCCACCCATCACTCCCTGCATGACATTGCCGTGCTGCGTACCTTCCCGGGTATGACGGTCTGTTTGCCCTCTGACTGGCGCGTCACCAAGAAACTCGTCAAATTCCTGGTCAACTACGACAAACCCTGTTACGTCCGTGTGGGACGTGCAGCCGTTCCTGATGTCTATGAAAACGACAACTTCCAGTTTGAGGTCGGTAAGGCGATCACCGTCCTCGACGGCAACGATGTGACCATCGTGGCTACCGGTGAGACCGTCTATCATGCCTGGCAGGCTGGTCTGAAGTTGAAGGAACAGGGTATCAGTGCCCGTGTACTCGATATGTCATGGATCAAGCCCTTCGACACCGAGGCGATCCTGAAAGCCGCCAAGGAGACAGGACGTTTCGTCACCGTCGAGGAGCATAGCCAGTTTGGTGGTTTGGGTGCGATGGTCTGTGAGACCATCAGCGAGAATCCCGTTCCTGTACGCATCCTCGGCATCCCCGACGAGAATGCCGTCCACGGCACGAATGCCGAGATTTTCCACCACTACGGACTCGACGCCGAAGGTATCGTTAAAGCAGTTATGAGCCTATAGTACCTATAGTGTCTTTATAGTAGAGCCACCATACAATAGCCCAGATGATGCCTAAGGCACCTAATAGATAAAAGGCAGCACGCCAGCCAACCGTCATCATCACAGGAATCACTACAAATGGAGTCAGGGCACCGCCCATACGACTGGCTGCCCAGACATAGCCTTGTGCCTTACCTACCTCGTCTTTCTCAAACCAGCGACTGATGACACCGGTGCTGCAAGGTGAGGATCCTGCCTCGCCGATACCGAACATGAAACGGATGACCAACAGGGACATCAGTCCACCTGCCATTCCCGTAAAAGCGGTAAAGGCAGACCACCACAGGACGATAGCCGCAAGGATATTACGATGTCCAAAGCGGTCTCCCAAAGCTCCCATGGGAATCTGCATCAGACCGTACGACAGGATAAAGGCACTCTGTACCCATCCCCACTGGGCTGGTGACAGGTTGAGGTCTTGCATGATACTCGACCCCGCCACACTGATATTGATACGGTCGAGGAAAGTGACCATGCCCAGAATGACGAGCATGGTGAGGATGACGTTCTTCCTTTTCATCATAGTATAGGAACTTACGCAAGCCCTTCACACCAAGGACAGGACTGGAGAGCACCGGTTTACCGGTCAACTCACTGAGACGCTGCTCCATCCGTGCCATCGAGCCCTGGGCTAGAACAAACATATCAACCTGTGAGGCAATACGTTGTGCCGCCTCTGCAATCAGGCGGTCATGGGTCTCCCCGTCACCACTCTGTCCTGCAGCAAAAGCACCGTCGGCAAGTCCTTCCACCAAGGTCACCTCACGCCCTGCCTTCTTTGCCTCGTTACGTAACAGACGGCAAGTAGGATCGAGGGTGGTTGGTAAGGTGGAGATGACACCGATGCGGTCGTAGTTACCCACTGCCTCCGCAGCCATCGGCTGGTCGATACGGAATACAGGGATGCGGGCATACAGGTTGCCATAGTCGGCGATATCACCAACACTGGAACAGGTATTAAACACTACATCGGCTCCAGCGTCAGCTGCCCCCGTTATAATAAGATAACAGACGACGACGCACGGCATTCGTCACCTGATTGTTGGCAATGACCTCCTTGATCAGCGACGAGTCGGCAATATGGTTTACATTCACTTCAGGAAGATACTCCTGGAAAATCTTCGTCAACGGCTCCACCAGAGCCATGGCGGTGTGTACACATACTACGTGAATCATATCTCTTTAATGTTTAGAAATCAATTGGTTAACAGCATCACGCCAACCTTTGTATAGTTGTGCGTTGAGATTTGAGCATTGAGCGTTCGGACGGTAGATGTCTGTCACTTTACGCAGTCCGATGACCTCATCGAACGACTTCCAAAGTCCACGGGCAAAACCGTTCATGATGACGGCACCGAGGGCGGAAGCATCATCAACCTCCGTGCAGACGACAGGTGTTTCCAACATGTCTGCCTGGAACTGCATAAGGAACTTGTTCTTCGTCGGACCACCATCGGCACATATCTCACTGAGCCTGCCTCCCGTGGCACGTGCCATCACATCCACCAGGTCCTTGATCTGATATGCGATACTCTCTAGGGCAGCACGGAGAAAATGTGCCTTCGTCGTGGCAAAGGTGAGTCCAAAGACAGCACCCTTTACCCCACTCTGCCACCATGGGGCTCCCAGTCCTGAGAAAGCGGGGACGATATACACGCCTCCATTGTCCTCTACACTGGTAGCTAACGCCTCCATCTCCGAGGGATGACCGACTAGCTGCAACTGGTCGGCAATCCATTTCAGGGTGGCACCGGTACTATAGATATTACCCTCAAAACCGTAATATACCTTACCGAAGGCTGAGAATCCCACACTGGTCACCAGTCCCTCGGGGGCTGCCTGCGGCTCCTCACCGATATTCACCATCACGCTGGAACCTGTTCCGTATGTCACCTTACCCGAGCCTTTGGTGAAACACATCTGTCCAACAAGGGCACCATGACTGTCACCCAACACGCCGGCAATAGGAATCGGCTGGGGGAAGATGCCTTCTACCGTCGTCTCTCCATAGACGGCATCACAAGGAAGGACATCCGCCATCATACTACGAGGAATCCCGAACAGTTTCAACAGGTCGTCATCCCAGTCCATCGTGTGGATATTAAAGAGCATCGTACGAGAAGCATTGGTATGGTCGGTGGCAAAAGACTTACCCCCCGTGAGTTTCCAGATGAGCCATGTCTCAATGGTTCCCATCAGCAACTCCCCGCGGTTGGCAGCATCCTTTGCTCCTTCAATATTGTCCAACAACCATTTCACCCCCGATGCGGAGAAGTTTGGGTCGATCAGCAGACCGCTCTTCGCCGTCACCTGACGGGTATAGCCCAGTTCCTTCAGTTCACGACAGAGTTCCGCACCACGGGTGTCCTGCCATACGACAGCATTGGCAATCGGTTTTCCTGTCAGTTTGTTCCACACCACTGCCGTCTCACGCTGGTTGGTGATGGCGAGGGAGAAAGCCCCTTCTTCCATCTTACCTCTTCCCTCTTCCATCAGGTTTCGGATAGCCTCCACCATATTATTATAGATCTCCTCTGCATCATGCTCCACCCATCCTGTCTTCGGATAATACTGGCGGTGGTCGACATTGGTACGCCCTATCATGTGACACTGCTCGTCAAACAACAATGCTTTAGTAGACGAGGTGCTCTGGTCTATTGCGATGATGTATTGTTTCATTGTTTTATTCGGTTTTCGGGATTTCGGGATTTATTTTTTAATAATGTGTTGCATCGCCCTTGCCTCATCAGGGGTGGCAGGCTCACAGCCCATCATACGGATCAGTGCCACCAGCCGCTCTACCAGTTCGGCATTCGTATGGGCACGTTTACCTTCGGCATAATAGAAACTGTCCTCGAAACCAACACGGACGGCAGAGGCTCCCATGCCGATGGCACAGGCAAGCATGGAGAAGTCACGCATCGAGTCGTGGGTGATACCCCAACTGGTATTCGGCTCCATCAAAGAACAGAGCATGGCGAGGTTACGACCAGTCGCCGACAGGTTGGAGGAGTTACCTGGTCCCACACAAAAGTTATAGTGCATCGGACGATGGATGACACCCTCGTCGGCAAGACGGGTGGCACACTCCACATGACTCAGGTCGAAGAGCTCCATCTCCGGCACGGTATTCGTCTCGTCCAACCGCTTCGCCCAATAACGCAGGTCAGGCATCGTATTGACATACACGGTCTCACCGAAATTGACACTACCCATGTTCAGAGAGGCAACCTCCACCTCAGGGACATCCAAAGAGACACAACGCTCAGCAAGGGTCAGCGTAGAGAGTCCTCCCGTAGACCCCTGCACGATCATGTCCGTCTCCTGACGGATCAGTCCGATGGTCTTCCGGAACACATCCAACTCAAAGGTAGGATTTCCTTGCAGGTCACGGGTATGCAGATGTACCTCACAGGCTCCTGCCTTATAACAGTTAATAGTATCCTCGGCAATCTCCTCTGGTGTCAACGGGTTCTTCACATCAGCAGGTATCACCTTCCCCACATGGCAGACGGGTGCCACGGTTACAATAATCTTTCTCATCTTATTTTTTTGTTTTAGTATTCTAATGGGCAAAGGTACAAAAAACCGTGAACTTTTCCATCAGTGACAGTAAATTATTCACAACTTACACTTCACTTTTCACGTTTTTTGTATCTTTGCCCACAAAATTTACCAAACAAACCTCCCGACGCCTCCCAAAGGGAGGGAGGCACTCCTACCACTCATTTATATTCCACACTGATATCTATTCTGTAATACGTAGGTTTTGTACGGACATATAATTCATGAGTGGTCTTGGTGCCATAGGCAGATAATACGTAATAGTCAGAATAGTTATAACGCTCAAAGCTGGTGACACCCATCTGACGGAAATCATTGATGATTGCCGATACATACGTATTAATATCAGCAACATCTGATTTATCTATAAAGAAGCAATACATGTATTGCGGCTTACCTGACCAAATGGCTTTTCCCGCATCGAAACTGTAAAGCGGAAGTCCACAATAGGATATGCCCGTCAGTGAGGCATTCTTGTACACATCAACTTCGTAAGAACTACTATACTCCGTCAAATCAAACATACTCGCCAGGGTAGTATATACGTTGTTGTAGGAATCGTTCACCAAACTGACATTGACATATCCGAAGGGTTTTGCCAACATATCAGAGAGAGACATCTGGGCAGCAAGCTGAGTGATGGGGATGGTCTGGGTATATGTTCCTGAGGTTATTGTCAGCGTACTGCTTCTTGAGAACCAACTGGGCGCTTTGTCTGCATAAATGAATATCGCCTCGTTGCCCATTCCATCATAAGACTGTGAAGTGTCATAACTGGCGTATAAATGCACCCAGTCGTCGCTAACGGGCCGTTCCACTTTCCAGACACGACGGTCAGAGGCTGTTATCCTTAAAACCATGTAGCCACCCTCGTTTGAACAGTACGCAATAGGCACCTCCGCGGAGATGGTACCTTCACCTTCCTCCTGAGTGACTTCGATGGTTTCCGTCAAGCCGGCATAAGTCAACGTGACTTTGGCCTCACGCTTATCCATCGTGGGGTTCTTTTCTGCTGTTAATGTCAGATAGCCATTGCCGACGCCTTTTTCAGGAGTTACTTTCAGCCAGTCTTGATTGCTCGAGGAATACCAGTCTCTATTACTGGTGACGGTAATGGTCTGACTTGCACTGGGCGTAGCTGTGAAGCCAACCTTCTCGTTCGACAATCTAAGGTAAGGAACACCTTCCTGGGTAATCGTGACATAAGTACTCTTGTCGCCATGGGTGATGACAATTGTTGACGTGCGGCTGTTTTCATATTTGTTCGCTTCCGCTGTAATGGATAAGTTGCCACTGTTCTTGCCTTCTGCGTCTTGAAGAGTAATCCAGCTGTCAGCACAAGTGGCTTTCCATTGCTTGTTGATAGTGATGAAGAGATTTTTGCTCTCTCCCTGATAAGAGAACGCCAAAGACTTATCGGACAGTATGATGTCAACCCAGTTATAGCCTAAGCCGTTGCATGAAGTACACTTACCGTCACTATTCTTACAGGCAAAACAATGGCCGTCTCCTCCGCAGTTATAACACTGAGGGTTTCCGAAGCAATATTTGCAATTACCCGTCCCGTTACAAACCGAACAATCTAACGTGCCGTTACATGAATTACATTTTCCATTTCCACCACACTTTGAGCAAGCCCCGGTAAAGCCTGCTCCATTGCATTTGGTGCATATCTTAGCACCATTACACGCTGTACATCTGCCACCTAAATACGATCCATAACCACCACACAACCAGCAATCACCGCTACCGCTACATGAGTTACAAGTATTATGACCGCTCCCCTCGCATCTGGTGCACTCGCCGTAGTTGCAATATGGGCACCTTCCAGTCCCATTGCAGTATTTGTCAGCACCTGTACCACCACAACTGCTACAATACTTGCCCGTTCCGTTACAGACACTACAGCCTTTACCGGTACCATGACACGTAGTACAATGAGTATCGCCACCACATACAGAGCACGTCTGTTTCACATATCCGTTATTCTCACAGCTTATCAATGCTTTTACAATGTCGTTGACAGTGTACGTATAACCGCCAACGAACATTTGCATACCACTATTAGAGAATGTTATTGGCGAACTGCTTGTAATGTCTGAAGCCTGAAAATGTTGACTACCGCTACCTGTCGTGATGGTCAACGTCTGCGCTGTTGTCGCTATTGTCGCCATCAAGACAGAGATGGCGAAGAGTATATATCGCCTTTTCATTTCACAACCACTTTTTTGTTTCCTTTACTCGTTTTCATAATGTATACGCCTTTTTCTGGCTGCTCCACAGGTCGGCCTTGCAAATCGTAGTAGCCGTAAATCTTGAAGTCTTCAGTATTCACAACAGTATGGATACCAGTAGTCAGGTTTGTTGTGCTGAAATACATCTTTTTCAGATCCTTGAGAGGTAATGTAATTTGGTCGCCAACTTTCAGTGTCGTCGACGAAAAGACCAGTGTCAGGTCTGACGCAAACTCCACAGAGACGATTTCTCCGCTATTCGTCTCAAAGGTCAGGTAAGGATAATCGTCTGCCTGTGCAGTGATTGTGCCTACCAATAGAAATAAGGTTAAAATGCTCTTTTTCATTGTATAAAAATAGTTTGTTGCATAATAGACATCAGCTTTGTCATAATTAGTAATATTTTGTTGGCAAAAATAGTAAAAAAAACAAGATGTTCAAAGTTGTCGCAAAGCAACAATTAACACAAGAGGGATACAACGTTGACAACATGCAGTTTTTTGCAGACAAGAGGGACAAAAAACTTACCCGTTATACCACAAAAAATCAATTTTGTTTGTAAATTATTGGTATAGCAAGGTTTTTTATGTATATTTGCAATTGAAATGAGTATCTTACGATTGGTGAGGCGTTGGCTTGACATGATGGCTCTGGTATCTGTCATCATGATGGCAGCATCATGCACGGGTAGCGGGCAGGGTAATGGGTTACGTGGCACTGTGTCGGAAGAAGACAGCGATGCCTACTATATGGCTCTGATGCAAAAGCACTATCAGTGGTATGCGGAAATGAATGTCGACTCAATGGTGGTTAGTAGCGAGCGCATCAAACAATACCTGACACATCACCAAAAAGCGGAAAATGCGGCACATCGCAGGTTGAAGGCTGAATGGCTCAAGGCCCGCGGCGTGTTTTTTACGGCTATCAAGGGAATGCCTGATTCTGGTGTGGTATATACAGAACGGGCCCTGCAGGCTATGCAGGGGCTGGAAGGTGTTGACGAGTTGCGCATCATTGCCATGGCCAATAGAGCAGATTTTTATCGTCAAATGGGTCAATTGGATCGTAGTGCTGATGGCTATCTAAGTGCACTGCAGGTAGCCGACTCTGCCGGACTGGGAGAAGCGATGAAAATCCCACTACTCCTTGGCATCAGCACAGCTTATACTTTTATGGGCGACTATCAGACCAGCCGGTTGTGGTGGCAACGAACCAGCGAGCTCGTAGGAAAGATGGAGAAACCGGATCAGTTCATCTACTACAATAACTTGGGCAATGACTACTACTTCCAACAAAAATACCGTGAGGCGCTAGAGTGTTTTCAAAAGGCTGCCTCATTGGTGCGTGACAACGAGAAGAAGAAGTGGGACTACTATACGGCATTGACTAATTTGGGTGAAATCTATGTTTGCTTAGGAAATGCTGACTCTGCGCGTATCTACATCCAACAGGCTGACTCCTTCTTTACAAAAGTGGATTTCCCTCCGTTACTCTATTATATTGAGACGGAGAAAATCGAGCTTGCCATGCTGGAAGGCAGGTTGGCCGATGCAATGGGACTGGTGAATAACGGGAAGTACAAAGAGGTGACAATTCCATCAGCTCGCCAACTCCGTCTCAAGGCTGTTGAGCAGGTGATGCAGAAGACTGGCAACTACAGAGCGGCCTACGAGGCAAACAAACAGCTGCAATTACTGAACGACTCCATACAGAACGCGAATACACGAATGCTGATGAGTTCACGCATGATGCAGTATGAGCACGACAAGCGATTAATAGAGCAACAACGCACTATCGACCATGAACGAATGACAAGCCGGTTAGCATGGGCCCTCTTTACTGTGGCCTTGTTGGCAGTAGGACTGCTGATCATGTTCGGCTGGCTCTGGCGCAGACGACAACGGGTACATGACCTAACAGTCCGACAGCAGATAATGAGTATGCGTATGGAGAACACCCGTAACCGCATCACGCCCCATTTCATCTACAATGCCTTAAGCCATGAAATGCTGGCTCAGATGAAAGGGCGCAAGGTAGATCTCAACGTATTGACACAATTGTTGCGTAGAGGGGTGGAGCAGGCAGATCTATTGGAAACCACACTGGCTGAAGAACTGACGTTCATTGACTATTATATAGACATTGAGCGTCAACAGATGCCCCAAGAACTGCATTATCATAAGGAAATCGCCAATGACATGGACATTCAAGCCATCCATCTGCCTGCCATGACCATCCAGATATTCGTAGAAAACGCCATCAAACACGGACTGCGCCGCCAAGGTGGAAAACTGACTATTCGTGCCAGCAGGCAAGACCATGCAACCTTGGTTGAAGTGATAGACAATGGTCCAGGAATCGGTCTTTCATATCAAGAGCATATGGGTTTGCGGATTGTCCGTCAGACAATACAGATGCTGAACGAGCATAACCAACAGCGTATTTCCTTTGGTATAGGAAATATCCCTGAAGGTTGTCGTTCATGGCTATTGATTCCCGATGATTATAACTACAATATTGCAAAGACATGAACAGACAGAAATTGACCAAGGCTTTCATCATAGATGACAACATCAATGCCATAGAGGTACTACGGCGCATGCTGGAAAGCAGCTATTCCGTAGAGGTGGTTGGTGTTGCCTACGATGCGGAAACTGCTGCTGACCTGATTATCAAAACAGAACCAGACCTGTTGTTTCTCGATGTCGAACTGCCAACTATGTCGGGGTTGGACTTCTGTTCTATGATGCATAATGAGCTGAAACCTGAGGCGAAGGTAGTCTTCTATACAGGTCATGACAAATATATGTTGGATGCCATCCGACGCTCGGCTTTCGACTTTTTGATGAAACCACCTACAGAACAGGATCTGGCTCAAATTATGACACGCTATTACGAAAACAAGCTGACAGACATACCACAGGCTATCTACTCCAGGGAACAGCTACCCATCATTCTGGTGGTAAACACTTTCAACGAGCACCTGACGCTCAGACTGGACGATTGTGCATTCTTCCGTTACAATCAGGAACGCAAGGTCTGGGAGGTTGTCTGCATGGACAAAACAGTCTATACATTGCGACATCGTACAACAGCAGAAACCATTTTAAATTACGCTACAGACTTGTTGCAGATTCATAAGCGTTATATTGTCAATATCAACCATATAAAAATGATACAAGATGCCGTATGTATCTTGGAGGAGCCGATGGATGACAATCGCGAGTTAAAAGTTAGCAAGAACTATCGACAAGACTTATTGGCGGCCTTCTACTCTTTATAATCCAGCAAAACAATTAATGAATTCTGATGATTTTTATTAGATGAACAATAAAAATCGTGTTCTGCACTCGACTTTTCGTAACTTTGCCGAAAATTCAGCGAAGTTACACCGTCTTGGCAAAAAAAGAAACACGTTTCTTGGTTTTGCACTCAATTTTTCGTAACTTTGCCATCAGAGATGGCGAAATTACACCGTCTTGGCAAAAAAAGAAACGAGTTTCTTTGTTTTGTGCTCAACTTTTCTTATCTTTGCCATCAAATCTACTAAACAAATAACAGTACACAAATGAAAAACGGAAAGACTTGTTTTGGCGTAATTATTGGAACACGCGCCTATTTTAATTCTGAGCTTGCCAAAGACGTGCGCAAGCAGTTGTTGAAGACCTTAGAAGAGGGAGGCTATGAGTATGTCGTCCTGCCTGAAGACGCCACACCAACCGGCAGTAGCAGTATCGAGACCCGTGAGGACGGACTGAAGGTATCGAAACAGTTCCGTGAGCACCGTGACGAGATAGACGGTATCATCGTCTCCCTGCCTAACTTCGGTTTCGAGATCGGTATCATCAATGCCATCAGCGATGCCGACTTGAACGTGCCTGTCATGGTACAGGCCTGCGACGACGAGAATGACAAGGTGGACCTTGACAGTCGCCGCGATGCTTTCTGTGGAAAGATCAGTGTCTGCAACAACCTCTACCAGTATGGTATTCCTTTCACGGACACCACCCTGCACACCTATTCTATCTATAGTGACCTTCTGGCAAAGGATATCGACCGCTTTGCAGCTATCTGCCGTGTCGTCAATGGCTTGCGTCACTGTCGTCTCGGACAGATCGGCACGCGTCCGTTGGGCTTCAACACCTGTCGTGCCTCTGAGAAATTGTTACAACGCAGCGGTATCACCGTCGTTCCTGCCGACCTCTCGGAGATTCTCTATGCTGCCCAGAAGATCAGCGACGACGATCCGAAGTTCATTGAGATGTGCAACCGTACCTGCAACTATGCCAAGGTGCCCGATTCCTATAAGGAGAAATTGGGACTGCAGGCTAAGTTCAGTGTGGCTGTCGAGAACTGGATAGAGGCGAACGACGTACAGGCTGTTGCCATCCAGTGCTGGGACTCCCTGGAGCAGAACTACGGCTGTGCTCCCTGCGTCACCATGTCGATGCTCTCCGATAAGTTGATTCCTGCCGCCTGCGAGACAGACCTCGCCGGTGCAGTGTCGATGTATGCGCTGTCGCTTGCCAGTGGTCAGGCTCCTGCCCTGCTCGACTGGAACAACAACTTCGCCGAGGACCGCAACAAGTGTGTATGTACCCATTGCGGCAACTTCCCCAAGCAGTTCGTGGGTAATGGTGACCTGAAACTCGGTCCCCTCGGTGTACTCGGAAGGACACTCGGTAAGATCAACACCTTCGGTGCCGTCTATGCCAAGGTCAGCGAGGGTCCGTTCACCTTCTTCCGCATCTCTACCGACGACCCAAAGGGCTGTATCAAGGCATACCTCGGCAAGGGCGAGATTACCAACGACCCGTACGGTATGGACGGTTGCATCGCTGTCACGAAAGTCGACAACCTGCAGCAATTGATGAAGTATATCTGCAAGAACGGTTTCGAGCACCATGTTGCCATGTGCCGCACCGATGTCGTGGATATCCTTAATGAAGCAATAGAAACATATTTAGGTTGGAATCTGTATGTACATGAATAAGAAATACAGGGGTGTGGTCGTTCCGATGGTCACACCCGTCACAAAGGAAGGGGCACTCGATACGGATGCCGTCGTACGTATCATCGAGTTCTTTGCCCAGGCAGGGGTCTCCCCCCTGTTGATGGGTACCACGGGTGAGGGTAACAGCGTCAGTCAGGCTGACGGACTGTTGTTTGTGGAGACGGCAGTAAAGGCTGCCCGGCAACGCATCACCATCTATGCCGGACTGACAGGCAACTGTTTCAGTGAACAACTGCGACAGGCAGAGGCATATACCAAGGCAGGGGCTGATGTCATCGTGGCAACCCTGCCCACCTACTATGCCCTGACACCAGAGCAGATGGAGAATTACTACCGTCAACTGGCAGATGCTATTACCGGTCCGCTGATGCTTTACAATATCCTCGCCACGACACACATGAGTATTCCCGTGGATGTCATCCGCCGACTTGCCGACCACCCGAACATCGTGGGACTGAAGGACTCGGAACGTGACCTGGAGCGTATGGCACAGTGTATTGAGATAGCCAAAGGCCGTGAGGACTTCTGTTATTTCTGTGGATGGGCGGCACAGTCGGCTCACTCCCTGGAACTGGGCGGTGACGGTATCGTTCCCTCTACGGGCAACTACGTCCCAGAGATGTTCCAACAACTCTACGAGGCAGCCATTGCAGGTGATATGACAACCGCCAACCGTCTCCAGGACGAGACGAACGAGATTGCCAAGATCTACCAGAAAGACCGTACGTTGGGACAGTCGTTGACAGCACTAAAGGTGATGATGCAGACGAAGGGACTCTGCGAGCCCTGGATGCTCATGCCGCTGACCCGTTTATCTGCCGAGGAAGAAGAGGCAATAGCCGCTAAGGCGACATCCCTTTCGTAATACCGGCATACCGTTATACCGGCATACCGTAATTCCGTAATACCGTAATACCGAAATTCGACATGCACATCATTGATTATATCATCGTCTTGGTGTCCATCCTTGCCGCCATCGGCACGGGTGTGTATTTCGCCCACAAGCAGAAGGATACCTCCCAGTATTTTGCAGGTGGCGGTAAGATTCCTGCTTGGGCAGTAGGCATCTCCATATTTGCCACACTGATATCGAGTGTGACATTCCTCGCCTACCCCGGTGCCGCCTATGCCGACAACTGGATATTGCTGGTGCAGGGGCTGATGGTACCTATCGTCCTCGTGGCACTCATCGGTATCATCGTACCGTTGTTCCGCAAGGTCATCCGTCTCTCCACCTATGAATACTTCGAACGACGCTTCGGACTGTTTGCCCGTCTGTACTCGTCGTTTGCCTTCACCTTGGGACATTTCTCCAAGGCAGGTACGGTATTCTTCCTCGTATCAATGGCGTTGGCGACATTCCTGAATATCGACATCTATGCTATCGTCCTCGTCTTAGGAATCACCATCATCATCCTGACGTTGTTCGGAGGTATGGAGGCAATTGTATGGATGGACGTGGCACAGGGTTTCCTGCTCATCGGTGGCGGTATCATCTGTATCGCCATCCTGATGTTCGGCATTGAGGGCGGTCCTGCCGAGACATTCCGTATAGCCTCGGAATACAACAAGATCAGTTTCGGTCCCTACGACTGGAGCCTCTCGGAACTATGCTTCCTGGTGATGGTACTCAACGGTATCTTCTATGCCCTGCAAAAATACGGTACCGACCAGACCATCGTACAGCGTTACCTCGCTGCCAAGAACGACAAGGAGGCGAAGAAGGCAGCGTATATCGGTGTGCTGATGAGTGTTCCCATCTGGGCACTGTTTATGTTTATCGGTACGGCACTCTTCGCCTACTATCATGCACAGGGGGCTCCCCTGTTGCCGGAAGGTATCAAAGCGGATGAGGTATTCCCCTATTTCATCGCCCATGAACTGCCCGTCGGTATCCGTGGACTTATCATTGCCGCATTGGCAGCAGCAGCCATCTCGTCCCTGGACAGCGACCTAAACTGTCTGTCTGCCATTGCCGTCCAAGACTATTACAAACGGTTCCGCAAAGATGCCACCGACCAGCAACAGCTACGTTTCGGCAAATGGATGGTCGTTCTGGCAGGCATCGGTGCCATCGGTGTCGCCTGCCTCTACATCTTCTGGGGCGGTGAAGGTATCTTAGGAGCCTTGTTCTCACTCTATGCCATCTTCTCAGCAGGTATTGTGGGCATCTTCATCCTCGGCCTGTTCAGTCGTCGTGCCAACAAACAGGGACTGTATATCGGTATCGCCGCCGCTGTGGTCTTCACGGCATACGCCGTACTGACCAGTACGAAGGTGGACATCCATGGCACGGGTATCAAAGAGACATTGCTCGACCTGGGTGACTGGAACTTCTCACACCATAAATATATGTTAGGTGTCTACTCTCACCTCATCGTCCTCGTGGTAGGCTATGCCGCCAGTTTCCTCTTCAAGACACCGCTTGCCGACAAGGAACTGACCATCTGGGGCTATCTGGAGGAGCGAAAGAAAACATCGGAATAACGGAATCACGGCATATCGGCATAACGGAATACCGGCATACTGGAATACCGGAATACCGGAATAACGAAAAAAATATGATAAATCCTTTCAGAATTGACGGACAAAGAGCCGTGGTGACAGGCGGTGGCAGCGGACTGGGACTGGGTATCGCCAAAGTATTTATAGAGGCGGGTGCCGAGGTGGTTATCATCGGGCGTAACGAAGAGAAACTGCAGAAAGCCCAGCAACAATTAGGCAAACAATGCAGTTACCGCGCCTTTGACGTGACGCAGACAGACCAGATTCCTGCCTTAGTACAGGAAATCGGGGCTGTGGATATCCTCGTGAATTGTGCCGGTACACACCTCAAGAAATGGGCATTGGATGTCAGTGATGCCGAGTTCCTGGATGTGATGAACGTCCATGTGATGAGTGTCTTTACACTCAGTCGTGAGTTTGCCAAAGGGATGGTGGAACGCGGCAAAGGCAATATCATCATGATCAGTTCCATGGCTGCCCTCATGGGGTTAGAGCAGATTGTAGCCTACACCACGGCAAAGACGGCCATCCTCGGACTACAACGTAGTTTAGTGGCAGAACTGTCACCCAAAGGGATCCGCATCAACACCATCGCCCCAGGATGGATAGACACGCCCATGTTCCACAAGGCAACTGACAACGACCCACAACGCAAGACCAATATCCTGCGCCGCATCCCGATGAAGACCTTCGGTCAACCCGAAGACATTGGCTATGCCGCCCTCTATCTGTCATCACCTGCCGGCAGTTACGTGAATGGTGTCTTCCTCCCGGTGGATGCCGGAGCTTCTGAGGCATTCTGAAGAGTTAAGAAAAAACATTAAGAGTTAAGAGTTATATGAAGGGTATCACATTATTGCAGCCGCAGAAAATCGTGTTCGGCACAGGCTGCATTCAAACACTAGTAGATGATTACAAAAAGATGGGACTGAAGCGCCTGTTTGTACTGACGGCACCCCCCATCTTGCCACTTATAGAGCCTACACTGGCAGAACTGAAAGAAGCAGGTATCCATATCGAGGTTTTCCAGAACATCCTGGCAGAACCCACACTCAACGATTTCAATGATATCGTGGAGAAGGCTCGACAGTTTAATGCCGATAGCGTAGTAGGTATTGGCGGCGGCAGCGTCCTTGACGTCGCCAAGTTGGTGGCAGCCTTTGTTCATTCCGACCAACAGGCAGCCGATTGCTTCGGCATAGGTCTCATCAAAGCGAAAGGATTATGGTTTGCCTGTCTACCGACGACAGCAGGAACAGGCTCGGAGGTATCACCCAACGCCATCCTGTTGGATGAGCGTGACCACCTGAAGAAAGGTATCGTCTCACCCTACCTCATCGCCGATGCCGCCTATGTCGACCCGAAACTGACATGGACGGTACCTGCCAAGGTGACGGCAGACACGGGAATGGATGCCCTGACGCATTGTATGGAGGCCTATACCAATAAGTTTGCCCATCCCACCGTCGATATCTATGCCTTACAAGGCATCAAACTCATTGCCGCCAACTTAGAACGTGCTGTCAAAGACGGCAAAGACGTAGAAGCCCGTGAGGCACTCGCCCTCGGCTCCCTGTATGGTGGACTCTGCCTGGGACCTGTCAATACGGCTGCAGTCCATGCCCTCTCCTATCCCCTCGGTGGTGAGTTCCATATTCCTCACGGCTTGTCGAACGCCATTCTATTGCCCAGCGTCATGAAGTTTAACATGCCTGCCAGCATCAAGCGTTATGCCGATGTTGCCATTGCCCTTGGCTGTGAACCAGGCAAGAGTGACGAAGAGACAGCACAGCGTGGTGTCGATTTCATCTACCGCTTAGCCGAAGCCGTGGGGATTCCCCAGAAACTGACAGACCTTGGTATTCCACAGACTGCCGTCGACGGGATGGCGAAAGCTGCCATGGAGGTGCAGCGCTTGCTGAAGAACAACCCCAGGGAGGTCACCGAGCAAGATGCAAAAGAGATTTATAATTCATTATTCTAAGCGGTATCCCGGCATCCCGGCATTCCGGTATTCCGGTATAACAAAAAAATAAAAAACTATGAAACCGATATTAGCTATCACCATGGGCGACCCCGCAGGTATCGGACCTGAGATTACGGTACGCGCCCTGAATAGAAAAGAGACTTACGAGAAGTGCCAACCCATCGTCACCGGTGACGCCGCCATCATGGAACAGGCTGTGAGGTTGCTAGGCTTCAACCTGAAGGTGAATGCCGTACAGAGTGTCAAAGACGCCAAGTTTGAGTACGGTACTATTGATGTCTACGACCTGCAGTGTGTCGACCTCTCCACCTTCGAGTTCGGTAAGGTACAGCCACAATGCGGCAACGCTGCCTTCCAGTATATCAAGAAGGCGATAGACCTTGCCATGGCAGATGAGGTGGACGGTACCGTCACGGCTCCCCTGAACAAAGAGGCATTGAACCTTGCCGGACATCACTACGACGGACATACGGAGATCTATGCTACCTTCACCAACACCAAGAAATATGCCATGATGCTCGCCGACGAGAACATCCGTGTCATCCATGTCTCCACCCATGTACCTCTTCGGAAGGCTTGTGACTTGGTGAAGAAGGCACGTGTCATCGAGTGTGTGGAACTGATAGACGATGCCTGTCGTCAGTTCGGTATTGAGAAACCACATATCGGTGTGGCTGGTCTGAACCCTCACTCCAGTGAGAACGGTATGTTCGGCTATGAGGAGGCACAGGAGATTATCCCTGCCATCGAGGAACTGAAGACACGCGGCTTCGATGTTGAAGGTCCCGTACCGCCCGACTCTATCTTCGCCAAGGCGAAGTGCGGACAATTCGACGGATGTGTCGCCATGTATCACGACCAGGGACATATCCCTTTGAAGGTGTGTGCCTTCAACTGGAACAAGGATACGGGTAAGATGGAGAGTGCCAGCGGTGTCAATATCACCCTCGGTCTGCCTATCATCCGCGTGTCGGTAGACCACGGTACTGCCTTCGATGTGGCAGGCAAGGGTATTGCCAACGATAGTGCCATGACTCTCTCCATCGACTATGCCACACGCATGGCGATATATAGAAGAGAAAAAGCTAATAGCTAATAGCCAAAAGCCATGCTGGTCATTGCCGATGATATCACAGGGGCTGCGGAGATGGCGGGCATCGCCCACTGTCATGGACAACAGGTGCGCCTCCTCTGTTCCCTTTGCTGCGACCGGGTTGCAGCAGAGAAGACAGGTACCACCGTCATCGCCACAGACACCCGTTCCATGACCGAGGAGGAGGCGGTAGCGGAAACCCGCCGCCTTATCTCTCATCTTTTGCCTCTATCTACGCCTCTCTTCAAAAAGACCGACTCCGCCCTCCGTGGTCATGTAGTGGCAGAACTGAAGACATTGATGGAGATGACAGGTTATCAGCGTGCCTTCTATTTACCTGCCAATCCTTCCAAAGGGCGCATCATCAAGGATGGCACATACTATATCAACGGGACACCGATCGACCAGACCGACTTCTCCTTCGATCCAGAGTTTCCTGCTAAGACGGCTGTCCTCAGAGAGCGCTTCCCTGATGCGGAGGCAAATGGCATCCTCATGCCTGATGCAGAGACGGTGGAGGATATCCAAAAGATAGTAGCAGCATACGATGACGGTAAAACTCTCTTTGCCGGTGCCGCCGATTTATTCGAGGCGATGATAGGGACTATAGGTACTATAGGCACTATAGGGACTATAGGCACTATAGATTCTACCCTCTTCCTCTGCGGCAGTACGCAAAGCAAACCATTGGACCTCGATATTCCCGTCAGTCCTATGCCTCTGGCTATCTATGACGGCAATCAGGATATCAAGGAATGGCTGGAGGAAACCAGTGCCATCTACAAACGGGAAGGGTCACTGATGATTACCATTTCCTTCCGCCATCGTACCGGCAAGGAGGTTGCCGTCCATCTGCGTGAGATGACGGCGACACTGATACAAGGACTGATTGCCCAACGACAGCCTCAGCAACTCATCATCGAGGGTGGAGCCAGTGCTTTTACCACCCTGCATCGTCTTGGATGGAATGAACTGGAGGTCGTCAGTCAGTTAGCACCAGGGGTTATCAAAACGAAAGCCCCGAATGGGACTTTCGTAATTATGAAGCCAGGGAGTTACCCCTGGGGCAATATGTTCGCTAACCTCTAACCTCTCTTACCTTTTCTCCATCACTTTCATGGTTCGTGTAGTACCGTCTGAGAAGGTCTCACGGATGATGTTCATTCCGTTTTGTATACCTGTTGACTGACGACCGTTCAGTGAGAAATACTGGCGGTTGACCATAGAAGCCCCTTTCTTAACGGGAGCAATAGCAGTAGTGATAATACGTATGGTCTCTCCCATCAGACTATTCAGGTAAATTTCCAGGGCAGTATATCCATCTGCAGAAGCGATAACGTTACGGTCTTCGGCATTAGTGGGGTCGAAACCATTGGCAACCTCCCAATCGTCAGCCATACCGTCATGGTCGTTATCCACTACTGGCGTTGCATCAGCATAGTCTGGCCAACCTTCTGCATCCGAAGGCATATCGATAATACCTTGTTTGTTGGCACTGTTTCCCTTATATTTTGGTGAGCCAGACCTGACATCTTCTATGACACGCTGCTCCACTACGTCACGACGTATCGTACCAGCCTTTGCCAATACGTTCTCATAAGCACTGGCAACAGACTCGGTAGGTGTACGGTAGTCATCGTAGTTCTCAAACACGGAGGCGGGCAGACGGGTGTATTGGTCTGAAGGGTAGATGATGCTCGAAGCCTTCATCGTGTTGACAGGATATCCTGTCTTGTTATTGATAGCCGTCCAATTGTCATTAGTAGCAGCATCCCTGCCCTCCATCGTATTGTCTGCGATATACCATATAGACGGTCCGTTGAGTGTCTTACCACTGCGGGCAGCAGACATCTCAATGAAATAAGAAGAGTTTGTCGCAGGACGGGCAGGACCTGGTTTATAGTAGTTACCTACGAAGTTACACTCATGGGAACTAGAAGTACCTGCCTCGTTCTCACCACCATAACAAGAGTTCTGGCGTCCCCAGTTGAAGTTGACATTATTCATAAACTCCAGGAACACGTTACGATCCTGACTGGCATTGCTGGCACCATTGATACGAGGACTACGACTATCATTATTGGCAAGTACATTATGATGGAACGTAGCTGGTGAACCACCCCACTGACAACCGTACCCACGGACACCTTTTGCATGACCAGCGTTATATAGTCCGTCATGGACAATAGACCACTGAACGGTTGTGAAGTGGTTGTCATACATCGTCATGATCTCCTCTGCACTCCATCCGAAGCAACAGTGGTCGATGATGATATTGGTGGCGTTCTCGATACCGATGGCACCACCTTCGATGAAATTACGCTTACGCCATTTATCATCCGCTTCTCCTTCTTCCTTTGGTAGTCCTTTGTTACCCACACGGAAACGCAGATTACGGATGATAACATTATTGGAACCACCTAAGTTAATCTTACCACCACGTATCAAGACACCCTCACCAGGTGCCGTCTGTCCCGCGATAGTGACATTCTGTAACTTAGCACGTATCTCTCGTTTCTTCTGGGCGTTTTCACCAAGGGTGATGATACCGCTGACACGGAAGACGATGGTGGCATTCTCCTTTCCTGCCACTGTCAGTGCCCAACGTAGAGAACCCTCACTGGGATTCGCTGGGTCATCCTCGAGGTTGGTAACCTCCACGACCTTGCCACCACGTCCGCCACTGACATACTTACCGAAGCCTCGTGCTGTAGGGAAAGCCAACAGCTTATCCTCCAACGGGGCATAGTCGTCGGCAGAAATCTGTTGATGGCCAGCAATTACTGTCTCCGGGTCAAAAGCAACAGCACTGGTATTGATAGCACGATAGGCGGCATCCACCTTTGCCCAGCTATTCACCTTCTCATAGTCAGCATCCGTGAGCTGGTGACTCCAACTGATACGTTGTGACACATCAGCAAGCTCCTCCCCATTTTTATTCTTATATTCTGCATAATAGGACATAGTGCCGTCATTACCTCCCATCGTCTCCCATCCAGCATCCTTGATGATATTATTCAACTGACAGTTCTGGAACATGCTGCCACACTTCTCTGATCCCCAGCAACGTCCCAGCGACACACTCTTGTCACTGACATCACTTGCCTTGGTCACTGTACAATGATTGAAGATGAATCCCAGCCATATCTTATCACCATTCTCAGCTGTCGTATAAACCGTGATATCCTCTGGAGCTGTGATATAGCCTCCTGCGACACTATTCAGCGTGCAACGCTCAAACCAGCAGGTACCACCAGCATAGATATAGTCGACAGCACCTTCGATGACACATTCCTTATAATAGCTGCGAGTCCCTTTCTTCGTACGATGGGTATCCTGATAACCAGCTATCTTACAATGATAGAATGTAGCACGGTCACCATCCAGATGCAGGGCGAGAGCCTGACCAGCAGCCTTACCACCTGTATTTTGGACACATAGGTCCTGGGCGTAGAAATCAGGAGCAAAGACAGCCAACGTAGCATAGTCGCGTACATCCTTACCACTTCCGATCGTATTCTTACCATTAGCGGCAGTGATGACAGTCTTGTCCATCCCCTCGCCTATCATGGAAATCTTCTTGGTGGAAGGTTTCTGACGAGTACCAATCTTCACCATCCCCTCATACGTTCCAGCTTTCATCATGATGGTTGCCTCCTCACCTTCGGCAACAGCATCAATAGCAGCCTGAACAGTAGTATAGTCTCCACTACCGTCATTGGCGACAGTAATTGTCTTCTGTGCGAAAATACTTAATGTTAAAGCACTCATCAGCACCAGCATCATTTTTCTCTTCATATCATATTTGTTTTAGTAGTTTTCTGCGTTGGGTGCAAAGTTATATGATTTCTTTCAGACTTCCAAATATTTAGATAACTAAAAAGCGGAGCCTAATCATACGGCTCCGCTTTATATTATTAATTAAGGTGTAGACTTATTTGTTCACGAACTTACGTCCATTCTGGATCAGGACACCCTTAGAGTCCTTGCTTACCTGTTGTCCTGCGAGGTTGTAGATAGGAGCGTTGACATCTTCTGTCTTACTGTCCTTAACAACTGCGATACCAGTTACGGGATCTACTGGAGTATAAGAGTGAATGCTTGCACCTGGAGTGAATTCATAGCCACGGAAACCAAACTGCCAGCTATTACCAAAAATCATATATTTGTGATCTTTCTTGGCATCAAAAACAAACCATCCATATTTTGGCTGCGTAACCTGATTTTTAGGATCGCCATTAGGAGCTATAAACTCTTTATCTCCTATAACATAATCGTCAACACCTTCTACACCAATATTAATCTTGATAGAGGCCTGCCAAAGAGGTGAGCCATCTGTATTGTCACAACCATTTACATAACCCTCAATCTTGTATTCTGTATCAGGCGTTAATACTTTCAAATCAGTTGCATCTACTAAATATAAAGCACGGTTTGTTCCATTGACAGCATAGAATCCAATTTTAAACATACCATCCACATCAGCAGTAAACTCAAAATATTCACCACGTGAAGGAACTTTCGTAGGATTGTTGGGATCAAAATATTGACCTTCATAATCTGCTGTTAACTTCGAGAATACATCAGCTGTTAATACAGCTTTACTTTTAAATCCAAAGACAGGATTTCCAGAGCCAGTAACACTACGGAATTGAAATAAGTGAGTCACTTCTCCATCTTTGTAATACCAGATATTCTTATTCTTATTAGTTTGCTTCCATTCAGCCGTACCCCATTTTGGCCAATCTGCATCAGTGAAAGACTGACTCTCTGTATAACCTTCTTCTGCAAGGAGATCCTCTGGGGGTGCACTTGAAACACCTTTAACAGTCACATGAGTAGTTGAGATACTTGCAACCTTATTACCCTGCGCATCTAAAGAAGCATTAGTAAATTCTGAGGAGATAACACCATCTTCATCTATTGCTGAATATCTCTCCGTTGTCTGCGCATTAACACTCATAGCTACGAGAGCCATGCTAATTAGAGTAAAAATCTTTTTCATAAGCGTTTTAGTTTTGTTTGTTAAGTACATATTCCGCGACAAAATTAAGACATTTTACTGAAACTACCAAATATTATTCGTACTTTTTTACTAAAAAGGCGTGTAGAGTTTATCCACACGCCTTTATCATATTTCAAAATAGAAAGATTATCCTCCGAAGTTATCGTACATGATACTCTCGGGCTCTACACCGAGGGAGTCGAGCATCGAGACGACGGCTGCCGACATCGGACCAGGACCACACATGTAGTACTCTACATCCTCGGGAGCCTCGTGATCCTTCAGATAAGTGTTGAGCATGACCTGATGGACGAAGCCTGGCGTGTACTTCACACCTGCAGCATCGGCAGCAGGGTCTGGACGGTCGAGGGCGAGGTGGAAATGGAAGTTGGGGAACTCCTTCTCCAAGCCGAGGAAGTCGTCGAGATAGAACACCTCGTTGAGGGCACGGGCACCATAGAAATAGTGCATCTCGCGGTCGGTCGTCTTCAACGTCTTCGTCATGTGCATGATCTGGGCGCGCAACGGAGCCATACCGGCACCACCGCCAACCCATATCATCTCCTTCTTTGAGTCGAAATGCGGATGGAAGTCGCCGAAAGGACCAGACATAATCACCTTATCGCCAGGCTTCAATGAGAAGATATACGACGAGGCAATACCAGGGTTCACCTCCATGAAGCCGCTCTTGTCGGGCTTGAACGGTGGTGTGGCGATACGTACCGTGAGCATGAAGACGTCACCCTCGGCAGGATAGTTCGCCATCGAATAGGCACGGATGGTAGGCTCGGGGTTCTTACACTTCAACGGGAAGAGTCCGAACTTCTCCCATGAAGGCAGATACTCATCACCGATAAGACTCTTGTCGAAGTCCTTGTCGTAGTCAATGCAGTCGAAGGCTGGAATCTTGATCTGGGCGTAAGAGCCAGGCAGGAAGTCCATGTGCTCACCGGCAGGAAGCTGTACCTTGAACTCCTTGATGAACGTAGCCACGTTCTTGTTCGAGATCACCGTACACTCATACTCCTTCACGCCGAGGATGCTCTCGTCGACATGAATCTTCAGGTCGCCCTTGACCTTACACTGACAACCCAGGCGCCAGCCAGCCTTGATTTCCTTACGGCTGAAATGAGGCTTTTCAGAGTCGAGGATTTCTCCCCCACCCTCAAGGACCTGTACTTTACACTGACCGCAGCTTGCCTTACCACCGCAGGCAGAAGGCAGGAAGACACCGTTCTCGTTGAGGGTCGCCATCAGCGAGTTACCCTGAGCTACCGAGATGGTGCGGTCACCGTTAATCTCAATATTCACATTACCGCTGGGCGAGAGATATTTCTTCGCTACCAACAGGATGATGACCAACAGGAGTATCAGAATCAGGAATACTCCTATGCTATATGCTATAAACTGTCCCATTTGACTATTCTACTATTTTACGATTTGACAATTTATATTGAAAGCCCTGAGAAGCACATCATAGCCATCGCCATGAGTCCTACGGTAATAAACACGATGCCGAGACCCTGCAAAGGCTTGGGCACATCAGAATACTGCATCTTCTCACGGATAGCACCCAGAGCGACGATAGCCAGTGTCCAACCGATACCGGAGCCGAAGCCATAGACGATGGCATCCCACACGCTGGTGATGGCCTGTGAGTTGTCCGGCTCCATGAGGATACGTTGCTGCATAAACAGCGAAGCACCCATGATGGCACAGTTCACAGCAATCAGCGGCAAGAAGATACCCAAAGCGGCATAGAGTGACGGCGAGTATTTCTCAACGGTCATCTCCACGAGCTGTACCATACCTGCGATAACGGCAATGAAGAGGATGAACGACAGGTAGCTAAGGTCTACGCCCTCAGCGAGACAGTCAGGACCTAACACCTTGGTCTGCAACAGGTAGTTGACGGGAACGGTGACGGTGAGCACGAAGGTCACAGCACAACCGAGTCCCAGGGATGTCTTCACGGTCTTCGACACGGCAAGGTAGGAACACATGCCGAGGAAGAAGGCGAAGATCATATTGTCGACGAATATCGACCTGAATAATAAACTTATTGCGTGTTCCATAACTTATTTCTTCTCTTTATAAAAGTAAGCACGATGTACCCATATCACACAACCCACGAGAATCAATGCCATGGCAGGCATCGTCATCATACCGTTGTTCACATAGCCGAAGTCATAGCAAGCATCCGGGATAATCTGGAAGCCCAGCAGGGAGCCACGGCCCAACAACTCACGGACGGCACCGACGATGACGAGAATCATTGCATAGCCTAAGCCGTTGCCCACACCGTCGAGGAAGGACGGCCAGGGCTTGTTCTGCATGGCGAACGCCTCCAGGCGACCCATCAGGATACAGTTGGTGATAATCAGACCGACATACACGCTCAACTGAACACTCACGTCATAGGCGAAAGCCTTCAGAATCTGAGAGACGATGGTTACGAGAGCAGCAACGACGACCAACTGCACCACGATACGGATGCGGTTAGGAATGGTATTGCGGATAATAGAGATGATCACGTTCGCAAAAGCGGTGATGACTGTCACAGCGAGACCCATCACAATGGCGGGCTTCAACTGCGACGTCACAGCAAGTGCCGAACAGATACCGAGTACCTGTCCGAGTATCGGATGGTCGAGGTTCAACGGATTGGTAAAAACCTCTTTATTTTGTTTACTGAATAATGCCATAGTAATTTACAATTTGACTATTTACCATTTGACCAATTATTTCCGTATAGCATCAATATAGGGTTTCAGACCGTCGCGGAGCATATCACTGACACCGTTGGAAGTCAGTGTGGCACCAGTCACACAGTCTACCTCGGAATCTTTGTTCTCCACTTTCTTCACAACAGCGACAGCCACTTTGCCGTCCTCAGAGAAAATCTTCTTGCCCTGGAACTTCTCCTGCCACTCCTGCGAGTCCTTGATCTCGGCACCGAGACCGGCTGTCTCACTCTCATGGTTGAAGTAAGCACCATAGATGGTGTTCAGGTCGTCATTCACCGAGACGAAAGCACTGATACCGCCCCAGAGTCCCATACCCTTCAAGGGGAACACATACTTCTTCTCACCCTTGATGTCACAGACATAGTAGAGCTGGTCGCCAGCCTTCTCCTCGCTCTTCACCACTTCCTTGTACTTGGCTTCAGCCTCAGCACCGTCCAAGCCACGGATATTAAGTGAATAGAGAATCTGCTTCTTTACATCGAGTGCCACGTTGGCATCCTGCATCGGCTTAAGTGCCTGGAAGACAAACGCCAACAGGAAGGCCACGATGACCACGAGTATCGTACTATATATAATAATGTACGTATTGGAATTGGTATTCAGTTTCATTTTGTACCTCCTCTCTTCATTCGTTTCGAGATATTACGCTCCACAACGAAATGGTCAATCGTAGGAGCAATCATATTACCAAAGAAGATGGCAAGCATCATACCCTCAGGATAACCGGCATTCATCACACGGATGATGATAGCCATCGCACCAATCAGGAAACCGTAGATATACTGTCCTGTGGTGGTACGACAAGAGGTGACAGGGTCGGTAGCCATAAATACAGCACCGAAGGCAAAGCCACCCATGACGAAATGGTGCCACCATGTCATCGACTGCCCCGTCTGTTCAAACAACAGTGCCAAAGCAGCACCGCCTACAAACACACTCAACATGGTACGCCAAGAAGCAATGCCCGTCCACAACAGGATGACTGCACCAATGGCAATGGCAATGACAGATGTCTCACCGATAGAGCCGGGGATGAAGCCGCAGATCATATCACAGATAGAAGCATTGGGGTTGATACCCTGTGCCATCTGTCCGAGCGGAGTTGCTGCCGTAAACGTGTCTGGCAGTGTATTACCCAGTCCGAAAATACTGTCCTGAGCTACCCAGACGGTGTCGCCTGTCATCTTCGACGGATAGGCGAAGAACAGGAACATACGGGCTGCGATAGCGGGATTGAACAAGTTCATACCCGTACCACCGAAGATCTCCTTACAGATAATGACGCTGAAGGCACAGGCAAGAGCCAGCATCCACAGCGGACAGCCAATAGGTACAATCAAAGGAATAAGGATACCTGATACGAGATAACCTTCCTGAATCTCCTCACCTTTCCACTGTGCCCAGGCAAACTCAATACCCAGACCGACGATATAGGAAACGAGAATCTTAGGCAGTACGGCAAGGAAACCGAAGAAGAACACCTCGAAGAAAGAGGCACTTGCCAGTGTTCCTGCAGCGAGATAGTTCTGATAGCCTATGTTATACATACCAAACAGCATGGCAGGCATCAGCGCGATCACCACCATACTCATAATACGCTTGGAGTCAATAGCATCATGGATGTTCACGCCCGTCTTTGCCGTCGTATTCGGTACATAGAGGAACGTCTCAAATCCGTCGAAGACAGACCGGAAAGCGTGCAGCTTACCTTCGGGCTCGAAGTTGGGCTTGATCTTATTGAGATAATTTCTTAATGCGCTCATAGTCTTATGCGTTTTCTTTACGTAATATATTCAAGCCTTCACGGACAATGCGCTGCAACTCCAGTTTGGAAGAATCCACAAACTCAGCCAAGGCGAAGTCCTCGGGACTAACTTCATAAATACCAAGAGCCTCCTGACGGTCGATATCACCCGTGATAATCGCCTTGATGAGATACTCACCATAGATATCCATCGGCAGTACCTTATCATACTCACCACTCATAATCATGTGACGTTCACCACCCTTCACACGGGCATCCAGTGCATACTTCTTCTTGCCACAAAGCCAGGAGAAATAGCTACGGTTGACAGAGAACTGCTTGAAGCGCGGCATAATCCAACCGGCAAACTCATCAGCATCGTCACCTTCGGGAATCACCGTGATCTCAGAGGTATGGGCACCCAGGAAACCTTCCTTGGTCGTCACCTTACCTGTCAGCACATTACCGTTGATAATACGTACACGGTGGTCGGCATCATAGCTGTTGCTCAACAAGGTAGCCAACTCCTCACCCACCAGCATATCCACATAGGCAGGACTCTTCACCTCACTGCCGCAAAGGGCAATGGTACGGGTCAGGTTAACCTTGCCCGAGTTGAACAGTCGTCCGATAAACAGCACAACGGTAGGCTCTACCGTCCATACCACCTCACCCTTGTTGACAGGGTCGAGGTGATTAACCTGGACACCTATGTTACCTGCAGGACAGGGACCGTCGAATACCGTGACCTCCACATCCCTGTAGTTCTCGAAACTGGAGTGAACACCACAGCCCAGATACGTCTTGGCAATCTTGGAGAGAGCGGTAAGACCTGTCTGGAAGTCACCCTCCTGTCCTTTCACCTCAAACTCAAAACTGCCAGCCAACGGCTTGTCACGCAATGCAGAGACAAAGACAGCCTTCGGCATCTGAGAGGGATTGGTAGAGACAGCATAAGGTAACTGGTTGATGTATCCGAAGATACCAGCCTCCAAGAGTGCATCGACGACAGCCTTGCCATCCATCTTTGCCACATCTTTCTTACCAAAGTCCACATACGTCTGCTGTGCATCGGCTTCCACCTTGACGCACATCACTTTCCTACGTTCACCACGCACCACCTCACGGACGGTTCCGCTGACGGGCGAAGCAAACTTCACTTCCGGATACTGTTTGTTGACAAACAAGGCATCCCCAGTTTTCACTTGATCCCCCTCCTTGACAACAACTTTCGGAGTCACACCCTCGAAATCATCAGGCACCAAAGCATACTGCCCGTTGGATTTCAATTGCATGCGCTTCTCCTCAGCCTTGCCTTGCAGGTTGATGTTCAAGCCTTTTCGCAATTTAATTACATTTGCCATTTATATAAATGTTTAAGTAAATCGTACGGAAACGTTGCAAAATTAATAAAAAATAGGTATAAAATGCGCAATTTTCTCTCGAATTATTCCTATGTCACAACTTTTTATCGTAATTTTGTACCAAAATATGAGTGCGTCAAAATAAATTGCAATCTCGGTCTGACAGATTGCACACTCTAGAAGAGACATAAAGTGAAGGTTCTCAAACATATATTCAGTGTCACTATCTGGGTTGTCATCGGACTTTATATCCTGATGATTGCCTCTTTTCATATTCCCGCCTTCCAACGATATATGGGTGACAAGACAGCGGAACTGTTGGCGGAGACACTGGGAACAGAGGTCAAGGTGGGCAGTATCAACCCGGGATTCCTCAACCGACTCATCATCGACAGGGTGTCCATCATGGACCAACAGGGAAAAGAGATGCTGAAGGTAAACCGCTTGGGGGTACGTATCAGTCTGTGGGACTTACTCAACGGAAAGATATCCATCTCGTCGGCACAGGTCTTCGGAGCACATGCCCGCTTCTACCAGACAGCCCCTGATACAGCCCCGAATTTCCAGTTTGCCCTCGACTCCCTGGCTTCCAAAGACACTATCAGTCAGACACCCCTTGACCTGCATATCAATTCCCTGATTATGCGTCACTCCAGTGTGCGTTTCGACCGTCTCTATGAGGCAGAGACTCCCGGACAACTGAACCCTTCGCATCTCTTCGTGAAGGACATCAGTGCATATGTCATCCTCAAGACACTCACCCCCGACACGATGAATGTCAACGTGAAGAAATTGGCCTTTACAGAACAGTCTGGACTGAAGATGGACAAATTCTCGATACACTTCGAGGGCGGGCGCTCCCATAGTCATCTGTACGACCTGCGTATCCAGATGCCCGGTACGGATGTCAGTCTGAAGGATGTGACGGCTAACTATCAACTTGACGGCGACCGTCTGCTGTTGGAGACACTTACCTACCAAGGAGAGCTGCCCCAGTCACATATCCGCCTCTCTGACTTGTCATGCCTCCTACCCTCCCTCAAGACCTTCAATAGTACCCTGACGGTTTCCTCCCATTTCAAAGGGAAAGGCTATGATATTGAGATACCTGCCATTAACATCAGTTCCTCGACAGGAGACATTGATATCCACTGCAACGGTTTCATCAAACATCTCGACCGCCAACCACAATGGTATGCCAACCTTGAAGATATCTCCCTCTCGGCAAAGACCCTGAACTTCATCTCCGAGAACTTGAAAGGAAAACAGGTAGAGGTCCCTGCCGTCATAGAACGCATGGGGGATATCCACTTGACAGGTGAGGTCAGCGGCACTGCCCTACAGCAGGTAAACGTCAGTCAACAGATCCGCTCAGGTGCCGGTAACGCCACCGTACAGTTCGCCCTGAATCCCCAACAGGACTTCATGGGTGAGATAGAGACGACAGGCATCAACCTGAGACAACTGCTCAACGACGAGCGGTTCGGCTCCCTTGTCACTAATATCCATCTGAACGGCAGTCTTGCCGAGAACCATACAAAAATACATGCCGATGGTATGGTGGATGTCTTTGAATATAACAACTACCGCTATCAGAACATCAAACTGAACGGTACCTACGCACAGGATGACATCGAGGGGAGACTCTCTGTCGATGACCCTAACCTCAACCTGCTTGTGGAGGGTGTCTATCATACCGGTCAACATAAGGACATCCAAATGAATGCAACAGTCCGAGACTTCTCGCCACAGGCGACACACCTCTCCGACCAATGGAAAGATGCCCGTTTCGCTGCTGATATCGAGACGACCTTGAAAGGCACGACACTTAATGACGCACTGGGATTCTTCCACATCAGTAACTTTGCCATGCAGGCTACCGACAAGCATTATGAACTAGATGACCTGCAGATACAGACGGGATTTGACGAACAGACACACTATATGTTGCTCAACAGCGACTTCGCACAAGCAGAAATACGGGGCGACTTTGACTACCAGACACTGACACAGAGTTTCACCAACTTCATCGCCAGTCAACTGCCATCACTGCCCGGACTGCCAAAGGTCAATCCTAACACACACAACAACTTCACCCTCCATGCCGTCATCCGTAAGAGCGATTGGCTACAACAACTCGCTGAGGTTCCCCTCACCATCTCCGAACCCATCACCTTGGAGGGATTCGTCAACGACAACCTGCGTGACATCAACCTGGAATGCCATCTGCCTGCTTTCTATTATGAGGAGAGCGGTTATCGCAACGGACATGTAGTCATCACAACCCCTGGCGACACCCTCGCCTGTGATGTCAACATCACCAAACTGATGGACAACGGTAATCACTTCGACCTCGGATTAAAAGGAACGGCACATAACAACCACCTTACCTCCTCGTTCTCATGGGACAACCATGCCAAGGAACGGATGAGCGGTGTACTGAACAGTACCGTCAACCTCTTCAGTACCCCCGACGGTCAGCAGGTGGCGTTCATCGGTATCGCCCCCTCGCATATCAATGTCCACAACACTATATGGAATGCAGAGCCATGTGCTATCAGTTATTCCGACAAACGATTGGAAATCAATGACCTTAACATCCATCACGAAGACCAGTATTTGAAAATTAATGGTACGGCATCTGATAACAACCATGACTCGCTCGACGTACAGCTACAGGATATTGATGTCGCCTACATCCTTGAACTCGTCAATTTCGACGCAGTGAGTTTCAGCGGTCTTGCTACTGGAAAGGCACATCTGAGAGGAGTCTTCGGAAAAGAACTGCAGGCGAATGCCGACCTCGTCGTCAACCAGTTTAAGTTCGAGCACGGACGGATGGGTGTGCTTGACGCACATGTCAGATGGAATCCTGAAGAGGAACAGATTGACATCCATGCTACTGCCGACGACGGCAAGGATGCCATGACCTATATCAATGGCTATGTATCGCCTGCCAAGAACTACATCGACCTCGGCATCGAGGCGGCAGGTACCCATATCGAATTCATGCACTCGTTTACAAAGAGTTTCTTCAGTAAGGTGGAAGGGCATAGCAACGGAGCAGTACGTCTCTACGGACCGTTGGACGAGATTAACCTCACTGGAGAACTGGTCGTCAACGGACGAACACATGTCAAGCCTACGGGCTGCACCTATGAGCTGCGTAACGACACCATCCGCATGACACCGAATGAGGTCACGTTCGTCAACTGTCCCATCTATGATATCCACGACCGTCAGGGCATCGTCACGGGGGGTATTCATCATATCAACCTCACCCGCCTCTCCTACGATCTTTTTATCAACGCACAGAACCTGCTTGCCTACGACTTCCCCGACTTCGGTAACGATACTTTCTACGGCACAGTATATGGAACGGGTGACGTAGCCATCCACGGACACGGTAATGAAGTGGTCATCGACCTGAACATCACGCCGCAGGCCAACTCGGTATTCGTCTATAATGCCGCCGACCCGGATGCTGTCTCCACCCAAGAATTTATCCACTGGGGAATTACGGAGAATTCTAAAGTACCAGCCAGTGAGAAACCTAAGACGACGATGCCCGCAGAGGAACGTACAGACATCCGCATCAACTTCCTCATCAACTGCACCCCAGAGGCAACACTGCGGCTCCTGATGGACAGTCATACCAACGACTACATCACCCTGAACGGAAATGGCGTGCTACGAGCCAACTGGTTTAACAAGGGCGGCTTCAATATGTTCGGCACCTACCGGGTGACAAGCGGCACCTATAATGTAACAATCCAGAACGTCATCAAGAAAAACTTCACTTTCCAAGAGGGCGGCACCATCGTCTTTGGAGGTGATCCCTACGAGGCAGCACTTAACCTGCAGGCACTGCATACCGTCAACGGTGTCTCCCTCTCCGACCTCAACGTGGGCAGGAGCTTCTCCAATACCGTACGCGTCAACTGTCTGATGAATATCACGGGACAACCGTCACAGCCTATCGTCGAGTTCGACCTCGACATGCCAAACGTCAATGCCGACGAGAAACAGATGATACGCTCATACATCAACTCACGGGATGAGATGAACCAGCAGGTGGTCTACCTCCTTGCTATTGGACGCTTCTATCCGCAGGGAGCCAATAATGCGGAGAGTACTAACGACCAGAGCCAGACATCCCTTGCCATGCAGAGCCTGTTATCGGGTACCTTGTCCGGACAGATTAATAATGTGTTGAAGTCTGTTATCAAGAGCAACGACTGGACTTTCGGTGCTAACATCTCCACAGGTGATGAGGGATGGAACAATGCAGAGTATGAGGGACTCATCAGCGGACGAATGTTCAATAACCGTCTGCTCTTCAACGGACAGTTCGGCTATCGTGATAATACGGCAACTGCCAGTGCTTCCTTTATCGGAGACTTCGACATCCGTTACCTCCTCTTACCAAACGGCAACCTCGCTCTGAAGTTCTACAACCAGACCAACGACCGCTACTTCACCAAGTCGGCACTCAACACCCAAGGACTCGGCTTCATCATGAAAAAGGATTTCAACGGCTGGCGCGATCTCTTCCATTCAAAGAAGAAAAAAGAAAAAAAGAAAAAGGATAATTCAAAATGATGATGAAAGTTGTTTTCCTGGAAATCACTCATCTTGATAGGCATCCTCGCCAATCTGTTCACGAGCACCGATGGTAAGTTTGCGGAGGTCATAGAATGATCCGTTATAGATATTGAAATCTACCGTTCCCTTGATACCTGCCAGTCGACCGTTATCGGTATGCTGCCAGAATTTCCAAGGTCCCTCATACTCAACCTGCTCTACATAATAATGCGCTATCCAATACGGATAACTATCAAATACCGAGTCACTTAGGTATTTGAGTTTAAACTTATAGTAAGTGTAAATAATCGGTTTGACATGATAATGTTTCTCCACAATCTCAAGCCACTCCAGGACACTATTCTTAAACTCCTCGTCCGTCTGTTTCTTGGGTTTATGTTCCACATCAAGGACTGGTGGTAAGTCACCGTTCTCTAGTTTAACGTTCTTGATAAAATACTCCGCCTGTGCCTTGGCAGGAGAATAGACACTATAGAAATGATAGGCACCACGGGTAAACCCATACTCCCGTGCCTGATAGAAATTGTCGTGGAAATTCTCGTCGATGATGCTGGCACCCTCCGTTGCCTTGATATAGACAAAACGGACAGGGTATTTGTCTATCATCCCGTTATCCTTCAGTTCCGCCCAGTCGATGCGTCCCTGGTGATGACTGATGTCTATACCGTGTATCTCAAACCCTTCAGGATAACTGGCATCGCCATAGAGGGCACGCCAACGGAAACCGAACGGTCCAACAAAGATATAATAGAAAAAGAATACGTATGCGGCGACAATCAAACCGCCTCCTATCCACCATGCCCACCCGGGGGTGTGTTGCATGAGTTTCTGGAGAAAACGCACAAAGAGCCCTGGCCGCTTGTGGCGGACAGGACTCGTCAGACGTTTCTTATGTTGCGGTTTGCGTTTTGTCGGCATAATATTAAGCCTTCTCCAGCGCAAGCGTCATCGTAGGCTGGTCACAAACCTCCGTGGGTCCCCAGTACTGGATAGGACCAGGATATACGTAGGCTGTCTTGCGCGCCCACTCGTCGCGATGAGCAGCAAACTCCTTGAAGGGAGCACCGTCAAGTTCAACGAGTGCCTTGCGGATAACAGGCTTCATCTCACCAGCACGTTTCTCCATATTCATCATCATCGTGATGGGCACACCACCGGCAATCCACTGGTCGGCAGGCTTGGTGGTATTCTTCACGATAGCCATATAGCCGGTCTTGCCGTTGGCAATAAGCTGGGCTGCAGAGGTACCAAGCGCATAGCAGTAGTCGGCATCGAAGTTAGAAGGAGCAGCGCAACGTCCTTCGTAACCGAAGAAATGGTGCTGCGTACCAAACTTGCCGCTATACTTGCCTTCCTTCTTCATCTTCTCGAGCTTCTGGGCAACCATTGTAGACAACAGCTTCTCGGTCTCAATCAGGGACACCTGTACGTTTCCATGAGGATCACGGTCGAGGGCCAACTGACGAGCCACACCTACAGGAAGACTGTTGAATACAGCAAGATTCTCAGCAGTCAGGTGACTCTTGGCAAAGTCTACCTGCTCGTCACGACTGATCTCCTTAGCCTCAGGCATGGCGAGTACGTCGTTCAGTTGTGCAATCAGTTTCTTAATGGCAGGAATGAACTCGATGACACCCTCAGGGATGATAACGGTACCGAAGTTATTGCCATCAGCAGCACGGGTAGCTACAGCATTGGCAATGTATGTTACGATATCGTCGAGGCTCTGCTCTTTTGCCTCCACCTCTTCACTGACGAGACAGATGTTGGGCTGGGTTTGCAGGGCGCACTCCAAAGCGATATGGGAAGCGGAACGTCCCATCACCTTGATAAAGTGCCAGTACTTACGGGCTGAGTTACAGTCACGCTCGATATTACCAATTAACTCGGAGTAAGTCTTACAAGCGGTATCGAAACCGAAAGAGGTCTCAATCTGCTCGTTCTTCAGGTCTCCGTCAATGGTCTTCGGACAACCGATTACCTGTACGCCATAGTTCTTGGCGGCATAATACTCAGCCAGTACGCAGGCATTGGTATTAGAGTCGTCACCACCGATAATCACAATAGCCTTGATATCGAGCTCACGGATAATCTCCAAGCCCTTCTCAAACTGGTCTACCTTCTCCAGTTTCGTACGACCGGAACCGATCATGTCGAAACCGCCGGTATTACGATACTCGTCGATGATATCAGCAGTCAACTCCATATAGTTATGGTCTACCAGACCGCCAGGACCGAGGATAAAACCAAAGAGACGGTTCTCTGGATTCAACTTCTTAATCTGATCGAAGAGACCCGTAATGACATTATGACCACCAGGAGCCTGACCACCAGACAGAATGATACCCACGTTCATCTTCTTGTTATTAGCCTCTGTAGCAGGCTCAAACTCTACGATAGGCATACCATAGGTATTGGGGAACAACTTCTTGATTTCCTCCTGGTCACCCACACTCTGAGTCGGCTGACCTTCCTTGATTTTCACTGCGCCCTGAAGAGCCTTTGGTAATTTAGGCTGATAGGCTGCTCTTGCTTTCTGCAATGCACTCTTTTCCATAGAATATTGTTATTTAATAATGAATATAATTTCCAAATCGGCTTACAAAATTAAGCATTTTCCAATAGAAATAAGAAAGAATAAGTGGTATTTTCTGCTTTTTAATATTTTTTTGTGATGAAAATCATTGTAAGTTGAAATATTTTCCGTATCTTTGACGAACTAAACAGAAAAGAAAACAATAAATAAAGGAGGAATCTATCTATGGCAAACAAACGAACATTGAAAAAACAAATCAACCTTATCTGTGAGGAACTCTTTGTAGACTTCGTAGCAGCATCACTGTATGGAAACTCCCCTAACCATTCAGAGGCAGAGGCAGTCTTGTTCTCCATTGTCAAACTACGGAACAACTACATCAGCCGTATCTCACACCCGGAGCCGGGAATGCCGGCCCGTAAGTATTATCAGGATCTCAAGGAACAATTTAGCAAACAGGTCTCCGAGATTCTTGATCATATCAACAACTTATAAGAATTATGTGGAAATCATTTTGTAACTGGTTACTTTACAAACAAATGGGGTGGACTGCCGAAGTGACGGAAGCTCACCCCGACAAATATATCATCTGTCTGGCCCCTCATACGAGCAACTGGGACTTTCTCATCGGACAGCTCTATAACGGGGCCACCGGCATGGGCAGTAATTTCCTGATGAAGAAAGAATGGTTCTTTTGGCCCCTCGGTCCTATCTTCAAAAGACTGGGCGGCATCCCCGTATGGCGCGACAAGAAGACGAGTATGACCGACAACCTGGCGGAGACTGCCAGACAATTGAAGACCTTCCGTCTGTGTATCACGCCAGAAGGTACCCGTTCCGCCACCACCGAGTGGAAGAAGGGCTTTTACTATATCGCCCTCAAGGCAGAGTTGCCTATCCTGCTCTATGGCGTTGACTACGAGCGACGACATATCGAGTGTACCAAGACCATTATACCAAACGGCGACATCGACCAACAGATGCGCGAGATTAAACTATACTTCAGTAAGTTCAAGGGCAAGAAACCTGAGAATTTCACAATAGGAGACACCGAATGAGAAGAATTATTATTACTTTGCTTCTGATAGCGGTCTGTCACGGAGGATACGTATCCGCACAGAATAATACCACAGCCATCAAGGCTAAACTGGAAAACTATTTCAAGAATTACAAGCCACAGGGAGCACAGTTCTCTAAGACGGCTCACCTGACGGATTTGGAGATTGACGATGAGGAAGAGACACTCACTGTCACTGTGAATGAGGCCTTCGCCGAACAGGGATTCACTCCTGCCATCGTTGAGGGTATCTATCAACATATTAAGGAACTTCTCCCCTCCCCTTATGACAAGTATTTCCTAAAAGTGATGACGCATAACTACGAGATACAGGAACTAGTTCCCAATCGTCTCAGGAAACGGAAGGACGAAGGACGCCGATGGGGAGACATCGACTACCAGGGAGAGCCCTGGGTGAAGAACCTGTCATATCCGTACTCCATCACGGAGGGACTGCAAGGACGGCATATCTCCCTCTGGGCAAGTCACGGACGCTATTACGACAACAAGACAGGACAATGGAAATGGCAGCGCCCCCAACTCTTCGGGACGACGGAAGACTTGTTCACACAGACCATTGTCGTACCCTATCTCATTCCCATGCTGGAGAATGCCGGCGCCATTGTCTTCACGCCCCGTGAGAGGGTATGGCAACGGGAAGAGGTTATCATCGACAATGACGGCAGCAAGCGCAATTATATCGAGGCGACCTCCCATGGGAAATGGAAAGACACACCCAATGCCGGTTTTGCATTTCATGACACTGCCTATGTCGACAACGAAAATCCCTTTGAGGCAGGTACGGCTCGTATGGCAAAGACCACCAACAGCAAAAGTCGCTACTCACTGGCCAGTTACCAACCCGACTTCCCCAAGACGGGACGCTATGCCGTCTATGTGAGTTATCAGACCCTGGACAATAGTATTGACAATGCAGAATATACCGTCTGGCACAAAGGTGAGCGCACCGTTTTCCATGTCAACCAGCAAATGGGTGGTGGCACATGGGTGTATCTCGGCACCTTTGAGTTTGACAAGGGCTACAGCGAATTCAATAGGGTGACACTCACCAACCAGAGTGACCGCAGCGGTGTAGTCACGACGGATGCCGTACGTTTTGGCGGCGGTATGGGTAATATCCGACGGGGTGAGTCGGTCAGCGGAATGCCCCGTGCCCTCGAGGGAGCCCGTTACTATGCGCAGTGGGCTGGTATGCCCTACTCTGTCTATAGCGGAAAAGAGGGAGCCGACGACTATGCCGACGATATCAACGTACGTTCCAACATGACCAACTATCTGGCAGGCGGTTCTCCCTTTGTTCCCGAGATGGAGGGACTGCATGTTCCTATCGAACTGTCACTTGCCGTACACAGTGATGCCGGCTATTCGAAAGACGGTATCGGACAAATAGGGACGCTCTCCGTCGTCACGACGAATTTCAACGAAGGGAAACTGAACGCAGGCATCTCCCGACTTGCCTCCCGCGACTTGGCGGATGCGTTGATGGAGAATGTCACCAGAGAACTGAAAGACACCTACGGGAAATGGAACCGCAGGGAAATCTACGACCGCAACTATTCGGAGTCAAGGGTTCCTGCCGTCCCCTCTGTCATCCTGGAGACGATGTCACACCAGAACTTCCCGGACATGCGCTACGGACAAGACCCCCATTTCAAGTTTACCTTAGCACGTATCATCTACAAGACTATCCTGCGCTATGTCAGTGAACACCATCAGCAGTCGTGTGTCGTCACCCCGTTAGCCCCCAACAACTTCCAAATAGAACTGTCAAAGAACAAGGCACGCCTGTACTGGAATGCCGTCGAAGATCCTCAGGAACCGTCAGCCTCACCAACGGGGTATGTCGTATATACCTCTGTGGGGGGTGCCGACTTCGATAATGGTACATACGTCAAAGGAAAGAGTTATGAGGTGGAAATGGAGCCCGATCTTCTCTATCACTTTAAAGTGGTGGCGACGAATAAGGGCGGACAGAGTTTCCCGACGGAGACACTTTCAGCCTATTACACCCCTGCCGCCAAGAAGACCGTCATGATTATTAACGGGTTCCACCGTCTTTCGTCTCCTGCCATCCGTAACAATGAGAATGAACAGGGCTTTGATATCGATGAGGATCCCGGTGTCACCTATGGGACGACGGCAGGATGGATTGGCAGACAGCAAAACTTCAGTCGTACAAAAATGGGAGGGACAACGCCAGACGACCTGGGATGGAGCAGCGAAGAACTGGCAGGTATGTTTATTGCAGGCAATGACTTCAACTATGTCGCCTGTCATGCCAAGGCAATTGCCTCTGCCAAGGAATACAATATCGTCAGTGCTTCCAGTGAGGCCATAGAGTCCGGAAAAGTCAAACTGAAGAACTACGCGCTCGTCGACCTCGTTTTAGGACTGGAACGTAATGACGGACACAGTCTGAAATACTACAAGACTTTCACTAAAACGATGCGCTCCGCCTTACAGAACTTCACCCGCAGAGGAGGTGCTCTGTTGGTCAGTGGTGCTTATATCGGTACAGATATTGCCGGCACAGACGAGGAACAGTTTGTCAACCAAACCCTGAAATGTGCCTATGGCGGCAGGAACCGTAGTGAGAGCGATACTGTGAAAGGGATGGGTACGCAGATACCTTATTATAATACCTTCAACGAAAACCATTATGCCGCCACGTCGACAGACATTCTCAACCCCATGCCATCTGCCTATACGGTGATGCAGTATGCCGACGGGCAGGATGCGGCTGTTGCCTACAAAGGCAAAGACTACCGCTCATTCACGATGGGGTTTCCTTTCGAGTGTATCAAGGACGAGCAACAACAAGGATCTATTATGCGAGGAATATTAAATTATTTAATGAAATAAAAACTAAAAGCCTTATGTACAGAATTCAAACTAATTCAAGCGGTACACGAAGTATCGAAATCAGTGACCAGCACCTGGAAACCATTGAGAAATACCAACTCTTCCGCGACCTCATTGATTCCAATGGTTATGTGGACGAACAGGTCCTCGACAAACTGAAACTGAATATCCGTTCCATGCTGGAGTCAGAAGCTGGGAAAGACAAGAGTCTGCTGGACCTCTGCCTGGATGTCATCTACCATCAGAACATGAAGGCATACGGTCTGCAGCAACTTGTAGTGCTCTTCATCAATTGGAAAAACCGTGGCAACGACAACCTCGGTATGACGACCCGTTCCTTCCAGGGGACACCGTTTAATTAAAATTGACGGAATACCGAAATACCGGAATAACAAAAAAGAAAGTGGAATACAGACTGACGGACTTCCTGCCGACGACGAAGAAGGAGTTGGAACTGCGGGGATGGGACGAGGTGGATGTCATCCTGTTCTCAGGTGATGCCTATGTCGATCACCCTTCCTTCGGTGTTGCCGTCATCGGGAGGATCTTGGAGTCCGCAGGCTATAAAGTGGCTATCGTACCTCAGCCCGACTGGCACGGAGACTTCCGCGACTTCAAGAAACTCGGTCGTCCACGTCTCTTCTTCGGCATCTCTCCAGGCTGTATGGATTCGATGGTCAATAAATATACCGCCAACCGTCGCCTGCGCTCTGAGGATGCCTATAGTCCGGACGGTCGGCATGACATGCGTCCGGAATATCCCACTATTGTCTATAGCCGTATCCTACGGGAACTCTATCCTGATGTTCCCATCATACTGGGAGGCATCGAAGCTTCACTCCGTCGGTTGTCACATTATGACTATTGGCAGGACACGTTACGACCCTGTATCCTCTGTGATGCCCCTGCCGACATGATTACCTATGGCATGGGAGAGAAGGCTACCCTTGAACTGGCTCGTCGACTGGACGAGGGACAGCCTATTAGTGCGATACGCGACCTCCCTCAGGTTGTATATCTTGCGGAGAAGAAGGATATCCCCGGAGGGATCACAGAACAGGATATCGTACTCCATTCCCATGAGGACTGTCTGCGTGACAAACGGAAACAGGCAGAGAACTTCCGGCACATCGAGGAACAATCAAACATGATTCATGCCCAACGGTTGATACAGCCATTGGGAAGTCTGAAGTCTGAAGGCAGATATCAGACATCAGCCATCAGCCATCAGCCATCCTTCGTCGTCGTCAACCCACCTTATCCTCCCATGACAACCGAGGAACTGGATGCCTCCTTCGACCTGCCCTATACCCGTCAGCCGCATCCAAAATACAAAGGGAAACGTATTCCTGCCTATGAGATGATCAAGCATAGCGTCAATATCCATCGCGGTTGTTTTGGCGGCTGTGCCTTCTGTACCATCTCCGCCCACCAGGGCAAGTTCATTGCCTGTCGTTCGAAGGAGAGTATTCTCAAGGAAGTCAAACAGGTAATGCAGATGCCCGACTTCAAAGGGTACCTCTCTGACCTCGGAGGACCTTCTGCCAATATGTACGGCATGAAAGGACGTAACATCAAGGCTTGTGAGAAATGCAAGCGTCCCAGCTGTATCCATCCGCAGATATGTCCTAACCTCGATACGAACCACAGTGCCCTGCTGGATATCTACCATGCCGTTGATGCATTACCTGGTATCAAGAAAAGTTTCATCGGCAGCGGGGTTCGCTACGACCTCATCCTGCATCGCAGCAAGGACGAGGCAAGCAACCAAGCCGCCATGCAGTATGCCCGCGAGCTCATCACCCGTCATGTCAGCGGACGGTTGAAGGTGGCACCGGAACATACCAGCGACAAGGTGCTCCAACTGATGCGCAAGCCGTCGTTCCAACAGTTCTACGACTTCAAGCGTCTTTTCGATCGCATCAATCAGGAGGAGCACCTCAACCAACAGCTCATCCCCTACTTCATCTCCAGTCATCCAGGATGTACCGAGGCAGATATGGCGCAACTAGCGGAGATTACCAAGAAACTGAACTTCCACTTGGAACAGGTACAGGATTTTACACCGACTCCTATGACAGTCTCTACTGAGACATGGTATACGGGCTATGATCCTTATACACTAGAGAAAGTATTCAGTGCCCATAGCCAGAAAGAGAAACTCGCCCAACGCCAGTATTTCTTCTGGTATAAGAAAACGGACAATAGCCAACGGTCATCAGACATCAGACATCAGACATCAGACATCAGATATCATGACAATCATCGAGCAAAGCCTCATTCCGAAAAACCCGAAAAAGAAAAGCGAGGACGGCATCGTCGTAACCCCTGACTTCATCGCCGTCATCGACGGGTCTACGGCAAAGACGACTTACCGGCACAGCCTGTTCTGCTCCAACGGTCGACTGGCTATGAAGTTGGTCAGCAGGTATATCCGCCGAATGCCCAAGGACATCACCAGTGAGGCCTTTCTCCGAGGGGTCACCACCTACGTACGTAAACATTATAAGAAATCAATGCTCCCCCGTCTGGTAGAGCATGCCGAGGAGCGTCTCACCTGCTCTGTCGTCATCTATAGTCGTCTGCAACGACAGGTCTGGATGGTGGGTGACTGTTTGTGTCTGATAGACGGAGAGCTCTACGAGAATCCCAAACCGGAGGAGGCTGTCTATGCCGCCAAACGGGCAGAGAAAGCAAAGGAGTTGTTGGCATCAGGTACCACCATTGACGAGTTGCTGAGCCATGATGCGGCACGTGACTATATCCTTGCGGATATCGTAGACAGTACCAAACGACAGAATATCACCTTCTCCGTCATCGACGGCTTTCCTATTGCGCAGCAACATGTTCCTGTCTATACCCTCGACTTCCAGCCCCACGAGATTGTATTTGCCAGCGACGGCTATCCCTTCCTGTGTCCTACCCTCGCTGAGAGTGAGCAACGGCTGGAAGAACAACGGAAGAACGATCCGCTGAACATCCATACCTTCATCGCCAGTAAGGCATTCATGAAAGGACAGGACTCCTTCGATGACCGCACATATATCCGTTTTGAAGTGTAATTTTTGAGTTTTTATTTGGTTTTCTTCTCACTTATTCGTACCTTTGCACCCGAATTTGATGGTCTGGTAGCTCAGCTGGATAGAGCAACAGCCTTCTAAGCTGTGGGTCCGGGGTTCGAATCCCCGCCGGATCACATAGTATAAGAGCCGAGGATGTCCTCGGCTCTTATACTATTATATAGAATAGAATAAACCTAATCCAAGTTCAAACTCTTCTTGATTGCGGCAACCTTCTCCATAGCAGCATTGGTGCAACGCTCATAGCAACCGGCACACTTGAAGGAAGGATCCTTGATCTCACAGTAGAACTTGATCTTGGGCTCTGTACCTGAAGGACGTACGCTGATCTTCGTACCGTCCTCACAGAACCACTGCAACACGTTAGAGGTGGCAGGCATGTCGATCTTAGAGGTCGTGCCGTCGGCATTCTTCTGCTCCAAAGAACGGAAGTCCTTCCAGACAACAATCTTGGAACCGCCAACCTCCGTGGGAGGATTCTTACGGAAGTCTTCCATCATCTGCTTGATCTCGTCGGCACCGCTCTTACCAGGCTTCACTACATTGATGGTGGTCTCCTTCGAGAAGCCATACTCTGCATAGATGTCCATCAACAGATCGTAGAGGGTCTTACCCTGATCCTTGGCCCATGCAGCAATCTCACAAATCAAACAGATAGAGGCAGGAGCATCCTTGTCGCGTACCTTGTCGAAGGGCAGGAAGCCGAAGCTCTCCTCACCGCCGCCGATATACTTTTTCTTACCTTCGTTGACACGGATACGATAGGCAATCCACTTGAAGCCAGTGAACTCGTCGAAGAGCTCTACGCCGTTCTTCTTGGCAATCTGTGCGATGACCTCAGAGGTCACGATGGTCTTCACGAGGAACTCGTTACCCTTCATCAGACCCAGTTTCTTACGGTTGGTGATGATATACCAGCAGAACATCATAGCAGTCTGGTTACCATTAATAATCTCCCACTCACCCTTCGGGTTACGAACAACAATAGCGAGACGGTCGGCATCGGGGTCACTGGCAATCACGAGGTCGGCATTCAGACGGGTTCCGAGTTTCATACCCAGCGTCATGGCCTCTGCATTCTCAGGATTCGGAGAGACGACAGTGGGGAAGTCGCCGTCCACAACCATCTGCTCAGGAACGACATGGATATTCTGGAAGCCCCATGAGCGGAGAGCCATAGGAACGATGTGACGACCTGTGCCGTGCATGGCTGAGTAAACGATGTTCAGGTCTTTCTGACGGTTGATGACCTCCTGGTCAATCAATGCCTCATGAACAGCCTGGATATAGTCCCAGTCCATCTCGCCGCCGATAATCTCGATGAGTTCCTTGTTACCCTCGAACTTCACGTCGTTGATGGTCACCCTGTTCACCTCATCGATGATTCCCGTATCGTGTGGAGACAGTACCTGTGCACCATCGTCCCAGTAGGCCTTGTAGCCATTGTACTCACGTGGATTGTGAGAAGCCGTGACATTCACACCAGCCTGTGCACCCAACTGACGGATAGCAAAGGAGATCTCCGGTGTAGGACGCAGGCTCTCGAAGAGATATACCTTGATGCCGTTGGCAGAGAAGATGTCAGCAACAGTCTCTGCAAACATACGTCCGTTGTTGCGGCAGTCATGACCGACAACTACAGAGCACTGCTTGCCGGGGAATGCCTTCAGGATATAGTTGGCGAATCCCTGTGTCGCCATACCCACGATATACTTGTTCATGCGGTTGGTACCGGCACCCATGATACCACGGAGTCCACCCGTACCAAATTCCAGGTTCTGATAGAAAGCATCTACGAGGGCTGTCTTGTCGGGATTATCCAACATTGCCTGTACTTCCTTACGTGTCTCCTCGTCAAAGGCTGGAGAGAGCCATTCTTTCGCCCGTGCCTCACACTGGGCAATGAGTTCGTTATTTTCCATAATACTTAAATATAGTTTGTTTTAGATTCTCTGACTTACAAAATTAAGAAAAAAAATCGAAAACAAATACGACCCGTGTATTTATTTTCGATTTTTTAGCATTACAGCTTCTTCATCACCTTGTCTATCTCCTCAAACTGTTTCCCCATATTCAAGTTGAGATAGATGCGGTAAAGGGCTGGTGCCCATTTGCGTTTCTCGTCAGGAGCAAGTTTGCGGTATGCCTCCATATAGGGGCGTGCCTCCATATATAACTTACGTATCTTGGAACGGTTTTCCTTCCCCTGACTCTGTTTGTCAAGGTCAAGCACCTGATTCAGTTTCGCCGTGGCAATCGTGAAGTAAGGCTCTGCAAGGGTGTCGTTCCTGCCGATAAGTCGTTCACTCACTTCAATACACTCGTCATAGCGCTCAAGATTGAGCAAGGCTACCGACTTTGCCAACAGGAACAGTTCACTGTCCGGATTCGTCTTCAGTGCCTTCTCTGCATAATAGAGTGCGGAGTCTGGGCGCTCCTTTGCCTGATAGTAATCAATCAGTCGTGGAAAGAAATAGGGAAATTCCGGATAGGCGGCAAAACCCCGTTGGAGTGTCTTCAGATAATCCTCCTCATCTCCTTGCCAGCGATAGGCCTCACAGGCATACTGCATAGCATAGCGAGCCCTTGCCGTATCCTTCACAGCCTCATCATAATAACGAAGGGTACGTGAGGCATCCTGCATCTTATAGCCGGCATACGAAGCCCAGTAGGCAGCCTCTGCCATACGGGCATCCGTCTCATCATAGTCATATCCAGAGAACAAAGGCTTCTGACCTGCCTCAAGGTAAGTCTCGAAGAAATCGTATGCCGTCAGATAGTCGTCACGTCTCAGACAGTAGGTACCTCCAAAATAGAGGTTGGGACGCAACTGGTCCAGCAATTCTGCATGGTCTTCGCGATAATGCAGCTTCACCCTACCCTTCTCGTCAGGCCTGGCATCCAGCGTATCGAGTGTCTCTGCAATAGCATAGAGCCGTCGAGTCAAGTTGAAGAAAGCCGCCGTGTCATATTTCTGCTTGAGGTATAGTTTCTCATTGGCTGCCTCATATTGCTTGGTGACAGCCTGGAACCATGTCAGGTAGATTTTCTCATTCGTCTTGTTTTCCTCATCCTTCTCCAACAAGTCGGTCATCAGTTTCTCCGCCTTGTCGAAGTCCTTGCCGCTCTTGATATACGTCCGTGCCTGACTCAGTTCCTTCCGCTGAGCCATCGCCATCGTCGCCATCAAGCAGCAAGCTATGATGATACCGCATCTCCTGAAATTCATTTGTCTCTAATACCTTATTATATCAATACAGCGTGCAAAGATACAACAATTATTTCTATTATTCAAATTTTAGATGACGAATTCGCCTTTCACAATAAAAACAAAGAGTCTTCCGTTACTATGAAAAAAGCGATATGGAAGGATATATTCAGAATTTATCAGACGGTAAGACAAAACGGTATGTGCAGTTCCTGGAGATCAGTGACGACCCGGAATTGGTGACACAATACCGAAAGTGGCATTCGGAGGAATATAACTGGAAAGAGATACGCGACGGTATCAGGGAAGTGGGCATTTTAGAGATGGAAATATACATCCTGGGCAGTAAATTAGTCATGATTGTCGATGCCCCTGCCGATTTCCAATGGGAGGAAGCGATGGCTCGTCTCGCCACCCTGCCCCGACAAGCAGAATGGGAAGCCTTCGTTTCCAAGTTCCAGGGTTGTCCCGCCAACGCCCGCAGCGATGAGAAATGGCAACCAATGGAACGAATGTTCAGATTATACCAATGAGGAAGGGCAAATACTAGATTCCTCGAATTGTTTGATAGCTATCACTTCAATAACTGCAATACAGTTTCAGGTGACACCTGCATCTTGGTGACTGCACACATGCCAACACCCATATCCTTCACGCTGGCACCTAATAAAGCCACGAAAGCATTCATAATCATAATACTCCGTTCTATGGCTATTTTGCTATGCACAACGGTTGAAAGTTGTCCTATTCCCTGCTCCGTGAAAGCATAAGGTAAGGTGGGGCGAAATTTCAAGGACTGGAGGTGGTCACAATTTGCAACCACCTCATCAGGGTTGCTACGAATATTTGCTAATTCATCCATAGTTGGTTTGAACTTTTAAATGTTGACTTATCTATTCGACTGCGAAGATACAAAGAATATTTGATTTGACAAAATATTCTAAACAATAATATTTCCATCATACATCAGCCTTCATACATCAGCCATCACTTGCAGTTCTTTTTCTGCGATGCCTCGGTGAAGGTCGCTTCACCCAGCCCCTCCATACTACGTTCTCTCTCGTAGAGAGAACTACGTATGGGGCTTGAAGCCTTCACCTCGGCAAAATGAGAAAATATGTACTTAACTCTATTAGAATGGCAAATCCTCGAACAGTTCTTCTTCTGCAAAATCGAGGGAGAGGGAATTGGATTCCTCGTAGTGTTTGATGGTATATTTGACAAATACCAATCCCTTGGCATAATTATTGAAAAACCAATGCTCGCTTAATAAAAAATCCGTTTTTTTTTAAAGGGAGTGATAGTCTCACTAGTCCTACTAGTCATACTAGTCCTACTAGTCATACTAGTCCTACTAGTCATACTAGTCCTACTAGTTTGCAAAGATACAAACTATTTTTCAAATCACAAAATTTCAGGAGCAAAAAAGGACCCACGCAGTGCCGCGTGAGTCCTTGATGGGTTTTGTCCCGACCCTCCTTAACCTCACAGGGTGCCAGGCACCGTGTGAGCATTGTGTTACTGCTCTTTGTCCACGGCACCATAGAATGCCGGGGCGCCGAGGGGCTCATCACCGCTGACACAAAGTATCTGTGCCATCTTGATGTCATAAGCCTGCATGGCTGGTTTTATATATTGTTTTTTCATAATGCTATTGTTTTTTTTGAAGTTAACTCCGTTAACTTCTACCATTACTTAATCACAACTTTTTTGCCATTTACGATGTAGAGGCCCTTCTGTGTGGGCTGCTTGTCCAGCTTGCGACCATCCAGTGTGTGCCAGCTATTGTCGTTATCTCCGTTAACTTCTTTAACTACGTTAACTTCTCTAACTCCCGTTGTACCGCCGTCGGCAGCAATCAGGCGAACCTTCATCTGGGCGGGCATCTCGGTGGCAGACGTTCTGCGTGGAGCCGGTGAACTACAGTTAGCTGCATCGAGGTAAGCACGGAATGGCAGGATATAGCTGTTGGAGCCGCCCTTCACACGGAAGAAAGTTCCCGGGCTGATGGTCGTAGCATTCGTAGCCGCAAAGCCGTAGACGGTCTGCGGATCGGTCAGCCAGTCGATGCGGTCGTAGGTACCGCGGAACGTCCAACCCTCCTTGATGGCATTGCCAGCTTCGGTAGTCGCTGGAGCTGTTCCATGGAACAATACGGGCCCCGTAGCTGCTGGTTTAAAGAGGTACGGCGTGTTGGCCGATAGCGTGCTGGCTTTATTGCCTGCAACGGGAGGATCAGCTGTAGGATCAGCTTCCTGCATGATGACTTCCCAGTCATTCGGATCTGTCTTATCCACCCCTACGAACGTGTAGAACTTGCCTGCTGCAGCGGCCTGTGTAGCGTCGATCGCGAACGGCAGACACACGGTGCTGGCAACGTTCTCCTTGAATTCACGACGGAACGCCACCTTGTCTCCTGCGTTCAACGTTGGCATGGAGGTCTGTGTCTCGCTCAGGATGATAGCCGGCACGGCGCCATCGTTGTCGGTGACGTCGTGACGGTCGTTGCTGCCGTTGATGTGGTATCCAGAGCCGATGCCACTGGTGGCGTCACCCACGGTGCAACCGCTGTAGTAGTTGTGTTCGAGGGTGGCTTCTCCGTTGTGACCAACGATAGCGCCTGAGGCTTCATAATTGGTGTTATATTTGAGAGCAGGAATCGCAGTGCCGATGGCCAGGTTGTTGCGCAGGGTGCCCATATTTGCACAACCCACGATGGCGCCGAAGTAATAGCATCCGGTCTTGCTGGTAAGCGTGACGGCACTGGAACAGCCTGAGATGGTAGCGTTATAAGTAATTCCCGCAATGCCGCCGAAACCGCTGGTTTTCGTCATAACGGCATGCAGGGCAACGGTAGCGGTGGCGTGGCAATTCTCAACCTTGCCGCCATATTCAATTTGCCCCACAACGCCGCCGACCTCCTCGTAGCCAGAGATGCAAGCATCGGCTACGGTGACGTTCTTCACCGTGCCGTTATTGCCTACATAGCCGAAGAGACCCTGATAACTTTCGGCATCTGTTTTTCCCCACTTATAGATGCGGATGCCGCTCACGGTGTGGCCCTTGCCGTCGAAGGTACCGTTGAAAGGGTGAATACTGCTGTTAAAGACGCCGCCAATGGCGGTATAGTTGTTCTCCTCGCTATTAGCGTTCCAGTCGGTAGTGTGCGTGTAGGTGATGTCGTTAGCCAGCACGAAGTATTTGCCGCTGTAACTCTCACCGTCGTTCACGTTTGTGGCCAGCAGGTCGAGCTGGCTGGGATACTCGATGATATAGGGATCATCCGCGGAGTCTCCGCTGCCCGCCCAAGGAATCGTCGTCCACACGGCGCTGACGGTCACGTCGCAAGGCATCAGGAAGGTGTTTTCCGTCTGCATATCGACAGGATCACCCCAACGGTCTATCACGCTATAGCCTATGAACGGAGTGGTACAGCCCGCAGGCGCCTCGCCTGTGCCGCTCAGGGTCACCTCCTCATCCTGTTCTACCAGCGGGCCGTTGTAGGTAGTGGTAAAGGTGATGCCCGTGCCGCAGGTGACGGTGTAGCCGGACTGCGGATTGTAATTACGCCAAACATCGTCGCCAGAATAGTCACCTTCTGCAGCAGCGACGATAACGAGATTCGGGCGACTATCAAACGCATTACCGCCTAATGTCGTTATTGGCGTCGTGCGCAGCACATAGACCTTTGACAGATTCTCGCAACTCCCGAAAGCACATTCGCCGATGCTCGTCACGCTGGCAGGGATGATGATTGTGGTCAGCGTTGAGTTGCCATAGAAGGCATCGTCATAAATCTGTGTGGTGCCTTCGTCAAGTGTAATGTTTGAGGCGTCGCCCTTCATCCTATAGGCCACATGGCCCAGATAGAACAGGGCGTTGTTGGGAATGTTGTCGTTGAGGTTGGCTTTCCACGGCGTATTGTAGAAGGCGCTAGTGCCGATGCTCGTCAGTCCGTCGCCGCCACTGACCGTCGCCAGATTGGTACAATTCTGGAAGACACCACCATAAAGGGTCGTCACGCTGGCGGGGATGTTGATGGTCGTCAAGGCAGCGCATCCATAGAAGGCATCGCCATAAATAGCCGTCAGCTGCGGTGTGCCGGCGAAGGTAACCGTCGCCAGACTGGTGCAACCATTGAAGGCATTGGTTCCGATGATTGTCACGCCGTCCCCGATGACGAGGGTGTTAATGTCCGGCTTAAAGCCTGCCCAAGGCTGGTTGTATGAGCTGTAATTCTTCATAGCCCCTGTGCCGCCGATGGTCAGCTTATCGTAACGGCCGTCGTCGTCGGTGTCCGTCACCTCCCAAGTAACCTCTGATTCGTGGCCGGATGTGCCGCACGTGCCGCTAACCTGAATAAATGTCGCATTGACGGTGACGTTGCTGGCGGGCATGGTGAAAGAATAGACGCCGCTGGCCTCGGTGACGGTGACGGTCTCGGCGGGATTCGTACCGTCCTTCGTCACGCTATAGCCTGCGAAGGCGTAGCCGTCGGGGATAGTACCCGTGCCGCTCAGCGTCACCGTCTCGCCCTGTGCCACAATCGGCGCATAGCTCGTGGCGGTGATGCCCTCGTTGCAGGTGATGTTGTAGCCGCGCTGCAGTTTTGAGTTGTATGAATACCAGTGACCTGAATAAGTACTATACGCGGCAGTCGGCACGACGATGACAAGGTCGTCGCGGCACTCAAAAAACGCATCATTGCCTAATTGCGTGATCTCTGTGGAATTTGACCCACTACGCAGCACATACATCTTTTGCAGGGCAGAGTTGGCAAAAGCATAGTCTCCGATGCGCTCAACGCTGGCGGGGATGACAATGCTGGTGATTTTGCTGTCTTGGAAGCAGTATTCATATATCTGCGTGGTGGCGGCATCAAGGTTGACACTGGTGCCATCGCCAACGAACCGATAGGCCACATGGCCCACGCTGGTCAGTCCGTCGGGCAGGTTGTTTTCCCAAGCTGTTCCATCGAAGGCGGAAGAATCAACGTATGTCACGCCGCTGGCGCCGCTGACGGTGGTCAGGTTGGTACATTCGAAGAAGACTGCGTTGCCAATGGTTGTCACGCTGCTGGCGATGGTGACGCTGGTCAGCGCAGTGAATTGATAGAAAGCATTACCACCAATGCGCGTCACGCCATCGCCGATGTTGGCGGTAGTGATAACATCCTTAAAGGCCGCCCACGGCTGGTGGCTACTGCCGTAATTCTTCATAGCCCCCGTGCCGCTGATGGTCAGCGTGTAAGCAGGAGCGTCGCCTGTCACCTCCCAGGTAACCTCTGATTCGTGGTAGTAATCGCCGCAGTAGCCGTATTTTCCGCATCTGGTGCAGACGTTATTCTCAACCGAGTGACCCAGGGCGGGAGTTGCTTCTCCAAGCCATACACAGTGACAATAATCGCATTCATACTGATAGTAACCGCCTTGAGTACAAGTAGCAGTGTTAGTTATCGTATACGCAGAGGATCCGCATTCCTGACATTTTTCTGCCCACGCCGTCTGGGCGGTCATCATGAACAACAGCATAAACAGCGTTGTCGCTGTTTTGGTTAAGATTGGTATAAGCCTTGTTTTCATCATTTCGTTAGGGTTGTATTAACACAGGTTTATGCAGGTGACCCAGTAAATGCACTATCAACCTTTGTATCAACAGGTTTATAAGTATCGGGTTTATAAAGCGATTTTTTTAGACTATCCTTAATTAAAACCTCTGCTTTCTGTTCTGGGGATTGACTACATGCTGCCAATACAATCAGAACAAGTATCAAATACAAGACTTTCTTCATACCATGATGTTTTTAACTAATTAGACAATTCGGTTATACGACACTCCCCAAATACTTTTAATAAAATAGCCAATCTTTCTTTCTTCATTTCATTTATGTTTGATGCATCAGAGTATTTGGTAAAATCACTTTCTGAAATACCTGTATATTTGGAAATGGATTGACGTAAGAAACTATCATCAACTTGTGCCAATGTTTTATCCTTCTTCTGAATATTATCTGCTTTGGGTAATAACTGTAAATTGAAAAGTGCATCTTTATACTTTGCTGGCACCATAGAATTTTTCTCTAATTTTGCCTGTGGAATAATGTGGTCCACCTCAGACGTTTCTTCTAATGGACTTTCTGGATTTTTCTTTTGCAACGCATACTGATAACATAATAACGGCGTCAAATGTTTTATATCAAGCGGTTGACCATTATATGTTCCTTCACATGCTTCCTCTATTAATGCTTTCCATGACTTTTCATCCATAGGAGCAACGCGTTCATGCCAATTCTTTATATGATTTGCCATCTTTGAATCACCTGAACCTTTCCATGATCCAATACAATACTCAAAAATGAGTCTGTCAAATAGCAATTTTGCGTCTCTAATAAATGTATTGTATTCTGCTGATGAAACACGTGGACTTCCTTTCTCATGCCAATCGTATATCAATATGGTAATATATTCAAGAGTAGGAGCAGCCCCCAATAATTTATATAAAGACTTATTCCAACTTCGCAAATATTTGAAGAATTCTGTTTTTAGTAATATCTCACATATTGTATTGATGTCATCCACCAATTCATCTATGCTTTGTCCCCACTTGATTTCTTTATTACGTTCAAGTTCATTCACTACAATTGCAGACATTCCCTTATTGAAATAAGAACTTATTAACTTGAAACCAAGTGTAATTTGTGTCATATCAATTTCTTGAGAAGATTTCTTTTCTAGGTAATCTTCAAATATCAAGTGTTTATCTTTAATTCTAGATATTAAAGTTGCACCATAATCCCAACGAACTACACAATTATCTGTAGGAGTTTCAACCTCCAAACGAGTATATAGGTCGTTCACTAGATCAAGCATCTTTCCATCACCAATTACAACCTTTTCATTCCAGAAAGGTTTGGCGGACAATAATTCTTCTGCTTTTAATTGGGTTCCTCCACTATTAATACGAGAGAATATATTCTGTGCATCAAGTGGAGTTACATTCTTTAAAAGAATAACACCTATTCTTGCATCAGATATTATTTGTTCTGATTTCGCAATGACTTTAACAATATGTTCTATATCATCCCAGGATTTATCAACCTCTTTCTTTAAATCTTGCTCCTTGTCTTCTTTGATTGCTCCTTTATCATCCATATATTGGATGAAATTATCTTTGTTAGGATTGCCAACCTTATTTTTGTATTCAAGAAGGAACTGCCTTAGTTCTTCTGGAATAATCTTAAAACCTTCTCGTTTGGGTGCATAGGGAGGTCTTTCTATATATTTATTAATTTGATTAAAAATGCGCACCCACTTACCTTCATTGTTCTTTTTTTGATGTACCATCAATATAATATCCAATAAAGTCTTTAATCCTTCACGTTGACGTAATTTATTGATGTCCTCATCATCATTTATCTCAGGTATTGGTTCAGCTACTATATCTTCTGCTATATCTTCTCTTGTTTCTTCATCATCTTCTTCTTGCTGCAAATATGCATCTATCTTCTCCCAAAATAACTGTTTTACCTCAACATCATCTTGGTTGTTCTTAAATTTGATATATTTTCTCGCCCAATCATATACTAAATCTGGATTTGCTCGAAGGTCTTTTAATGCAGACCTTCTTTGACGTCCATCAAGTAACCATGAAGTATGTCCTTCATCATTAATAATAACTACCCCCACAGGATATTCTTGAAAGATACTAATTGCCAGTTCAAAATTTTGTTTTGCATTCCATGTAGATTTACGTTGGAAGCGCGGCAGTTTAATTTTACTATCTGTAACAAATTCTGAAATTGATCGAGTTTCAATATTATAGCTCATATGCAGTAGTTTTAGATTTCAATATTGCAAAGATACAAAAAGTTTGCGAGATTATACATTCTAAAAGTGGAAAAACTATTATACTTTATGAATTTTACGATATTGAGGGATCTAAACTATCCAAATTCGATCTAAACTGATCTAAAAACTTTTGCACTCTCTTCTTGATCTCCTTTACTTTTGCGAAATAATCCTGCTTTTCTTACAAAAAAAGATAAAGGATAATTAGAGGACCTTAATGTGGCAAAGTGGCAATGGGACAAATGGGCGGACTCACATGCCGACTGACCTTGACTCATGTACCGACTGACTATTCAACAAAAACAAGGGTTAAGAGAGAATGATTCAACTTCTGCCAGGGATAAGAATTAAGGTACCTAATAAATATTCAACCTATGGCAGGGTTTAGTTAAAAACCATTCAACTTTTTCTAGGGTAGTATAGATAAACGGTCACACGGTCACAACTGTGACCATGTGACCAATTCGTTTCGTTGATAGCAACTGCTTATTTATAAATATCTGTATTTCAAGATATTATATCATCATCCCACCACACCTTCCTCCTCTGCGGTCACATGGTCACAGCTGTGACCGTGTGACCGTTCAAAGTTTGTGAAGTTTGGAGGCTCCATTCACACCGTTTGGAGGCTCCATTCACACCGTTTGGAGGCTCCAAACACTTAGTTAGGCGGCACCTATCGATGCGTTAGGAGCCGGGTATCCATGCGTTAGGCGGCACCTATCGGGGAGACACATGCCGCCTATCGGAGATAAGTATGCCTTTTATGCTTCGTTCCGATACCTGTTATGGGGGTAAAGGAATACCTCCTATGGGGGTATAGGAGGCATTAGAATGAAGTGTAGGAGATATCCGAACAAGTGTTAGAAGGCATCCCCATGTTTTCGCCATGTAATTTTAAAGTTGAAAGTTATGACAGATGACAGTTAATTGAAATGAAGTGACCCAAAAAGTTGGACTGTTAAATAAACATGCCGACTGACCCTGACTCAGGTACCGATTGAATGATGCTGTGTTCTACTTTCTAAATTTCTGGATCAAATCCTTTACTTTGACTATGACGAGTATGGCAGCCGCAATGATAAACAGCGGCACATAACTTGCCAAGTCGTTCGTGATGAACTGGTTGACTCCCTGAACGATTCCTCTAAAAAGGGTTTGTATGAACTCCATGATTATTCTTCCTCCCTGATCTCCATTGTCGGCGGACACTCATACATCACTTTGGCATGATTGGTGCGGATGAGTTGAGAGTCAACACACTGACCTGTGGTAACATCGATGGTGTCACGATAGACCTCACCATTACGATAGACGATGCCTTTCTCGCGGGAGAAATACTCATTCTCGGCATGGATATGGAAAGTATGCGCCTGCGCCTCCTTCGCTCGCAACTCACCACACAAATACTCGTCATCCACCTTGAGGCAGAGCTGGTATGTGTTTGAAGTATTGTTCTTGAAACGATAGTCGATGTAGTTATAGGAGATGCTGGTGCCTGTTCCGAAAGGAATCTGACGACCAAAGTCAGGGAAGAGGTCTAAGCCGTCGTGATGATGATGCTCTGTAATCGTCAGTTCACTATGCAGCACCATCCAGTGAATGAGGTTGGACAACTGGCACATGCCGCCTCCGATACCCTGGGACGGTTGTCCTTTCGCTATCGTGAGTCCCTCTTTGTAACCCTTCCGCTTGGTGGTTCGTCCTATGAGTTGCCAGACAGAAAAGGTCTCACCAGGGTGAATCAGCAGTCCATCGATGTGTTTCACTGCCAACGCAAGATTGGTGGCTTTATTCTCCTGTAGTTGCATATTGACATTTCCCAACCTTCGTCGAATCAGAGAATTATGACGATAGACGAGGACAGGCAGTTGTTCCTTAGTGCGTTGGGTAGCAAAAGGAACTCGCTGAACGAGGTCCTGCATACGACGCTTCAGAATCTCTTTCTCCATCGACAGGCGATAGGTGAAGGGACATAACTCACAAAATAATTTCCGGCTCATGGCTTCTATAACAACTTGTTCCTTTTTGTCCGCAAAGGTACAAAAAAATCCTGTGAATCGTCATGACTCACAGGATTCTTTTTATGATAATGAATATTATTAGTGACTGTCAGCCTCGGCTGCCTTGGTCTCAGGAGCATCAGCACCATAGAGTCCGTAGTATGCCTGATAGCGGTTGTAGCCCCAGTTAGCCTGAGCCTTACCAGGATCAAGTTGCTTAGCCTTGTCAAGAGCTTGGATAGCTTCACGGTAGAGTTCCTTACGCTTGGCGGCATCCTCAGAAGCACCAGCCATCACACTCAGACAGGTTCCGAGGTAAGTCTGGATAACAGGATTCTCAGGACTTGCCACAGCAGCCTTGCGGAGCCATGTGGCACCTTCCTCGGCATTGTTCTCGGCAATCGCCATCATACCCTTGTTGGCAAGAGCAGCGAAGCTGTTAGGATACTTGGCGAGGTGGTTGTCAAGCAGAGCTGTCTGGGCAGCCTTGTCCTTCAAACCGTCATACATAGAGAACAGCTTGTCGAGGATGACATCGTTCTCAGGATCGTTGGCATAGAGTCCCTTCAACTGATCGATAAACTGCAGGGAGTCCGCCTTGCTCTTCAAGTTGCTGCCTGCGGCAAAAATCTTGAAGTTCAAAGCATCTTTCTTCTGCTCAGGATCCTGCATGGCGATATCGAAATACTTATTGGCACGATCCAAGTCCTTAGCATCAAAGGCATAGCGTCCAGTGTAATAAGCCACCTGTCCGATATATCCCTTCTCTGCCTCGTGATTCTGTGAAGCAAATAAAGGATCAGTTGCAGAATCGAGGAAAGCACCCCAGTACTTCAGGACAGCAGCGCTATTACCCTTCTGAGCCTCATCCTGTCCGATGTTCACCAAATGGGCACGAATGGACCACAGACGCTGGGCATTCTTCTCAGCAAACTGCGGCTTCACCTTACCCTTGGCATTGGGAAGCTGGTCGTACTTGTTGCACTCAATAGCGGCATCGATAGCATTGCAGATAGCGTCAGCCAGTCCGAGGGTGTCAACAGGCGATACCTTACCAGTACCCAATTGAGCAGCAGCCTGGTTCTCAGCCATTGTACCCGTCTCCTTGCTCACCTTATCCATGGCAAGGTCTACCAGTTTATTGTATGCAGCGGCACGCTCCTCATCATTGGCAAGTTGAGCAGTCTTAATCATCTGTGCTGCCTCGGCATAGGTCTTTGCCTTCTTGATTGCCTTCAAGGCGTCACTGTCACCGGCAAAGGCTGTAGCACTTGCTATCAGTGCCAATGCCATCATCATTACTTTTTTCATAAGCTTTTAATATTGGTTAAACGTTTTATTATTCTTGATTCTCGGAGCTCTCGGAGTTCTCTGAGTTCTCGGATTCTTCGGAGTATTCGACATCCTCGTCCTGACTGCTCATCACCTTGCAGACGCTGGCAATGACATCATTCTTCTTCGTGAGGTTGATGAGGCGGACACCATGGGTAGCACGTCCCATAACACGGACATCAGCCACCTTCAGACGAATGAGGATACCACTCTTATTGATAATCATAAGGTCATTCTCATCCGTTACCACCTTAATGGCCACCAGACGACCGGTCTTCTCCGTGATAGCAAGGGTCTTCACACCCTTTGTACCACGCGCTGTCTTACGATAGTCCTCCACCTCAGAACGCTTACCATAGCCGTTCTCTGAGACGACCATGATAGTCTCCTGTTGCGGATCGTTCACGCAGACCATACCGATGACCTCATCGTCACCACCATCAATACGCATACCGATAACACCAGTTGACACACGTCCCATCGTACGTACCTGATCCTCATTGAAGCGGACGGCACGACCGTTACGGTTAGCAAGCAGCAGTTCATTCTTGCCGTTGGTCAGACGGACACCTACCACCTTGTCGCCCTCGTTGATATTGATGGCTATCACACCATTGTTACGCGGACGGCTGTATGCCTCCAGACAGGTCTTCTTGATGATACCGTTCTTGGTAGCGAAGACTACATAGTGAGAGTTAATAAACTCGGTATCATTGAAGTTCTTGATGCGCAACACGGCATTGATAGCGTCATCAGGATCGATGTTCAGCATGTTCTGGATAGCACGACCCTTCGAGTTCTTGTCACCCTCTGGTATCTCATAGCACTTCTGCCAGTAACAGCGACCCTTCTGGGTGAAGAAGAGCAGTGTGTTATGCATCGTGGCAGGATAGATATACTCCGTGAAGTCGTTGTCACGATGACGTGCAGCCTTGGCACCAACGCCTCCCCTGCCCTGCTCATGGAACTCATCGAGCTTAGTGCGTTTGATATAGCCCATGTGCGAGATGGTGATGACCACAGGATCATCGGGATAGAAGTCCTCGGCATTGAATTCATGGTCGAAGGGGATAATCTCCGTACGACGCTCATCACCGTATTTCTCCTTCACCTCCTGAAGTTCATCCTTCATCACCTGCTTGCAACGCTCGGGATTATCGAGAATCTCCTGCAAGTCGGCAATGAGTTTCTGCAGGTCGTCATACTCCTGATGAAGCTGGTCGACACGCAGACCTGTCAGTTGTGCGAGACGCATATCGACGATAGCCTTCGACTGGAGTTCATCAAGGTTGAAGCGCTCCTCCAAGTTACGCTGGGCATCACTAGGCGTCTTACTATTCCTGATAATGTGTACGACCTCGTCAATGTTATTAACGGCAATGATCAAACCCTCCAGGATATGGGCACGCTCCTGAGCCTTGCGCAAATCATATTTCGTACGACGGATGGTCACGTCATGACGATGCTCCACGAAATACTTCACACATTCCTTGAGGTTCAGCAGACGGGGACGTCCCTTTACCAAAGCGATGTTATTCACTGAGAATGAGCTCTGTAGAGCCGTCATCTTAAACAACTTATTCAGCAGCACGTTGGCATTGCAGTCACGTTTGCAGTCGACCACGATACGCATACCCTGACGACCAGACTCATCGTTGACATTAGCCACGCCTTCAATCTTATGCTCGTTGGCAAGGTCGGCGATATATTTCACCAAGTCTGCCTTGTTGACACCATAGGGAATCTCCGTCACCACAATCTTGTCATGCGTATCCCCACTCTCAATCTCTGCCTTGGCACGCATCACGATACGACCACGACCGGTCTCATAGGCATCCTTCACACCCTGCAAGCCATAGATATAGGCTCCCGTGGGGAAGTCTGGACCCGGGATATACTGCATCAATCCGTCTGTATCGATATCGGGATTGTCAATATAGGCACAGCAGCCGTCAATGACCTCACTGAGATTGTGCGTCGGCATATTCGTCGCCATACCCACGGCAATACCGTTACCGCCATTGACCAGCAGGTTGGGAATCTTGGTAGGCATGACTGTCGGCTCTACGAGCGAGTCGTCGAAGTTGTTCATCATATCGACAGTCTCCTTCTCCAGGTCGTCCATGATATGCTCACCCATCTTTGAGAGGCGGCACTCCGTATAACGCATGGCGGCAGGAGAGTCACCGTCTATCGATCCGAAGTTACCCTGTCCGTCCACCAAGGTGTAACGCAGGTTCCAGTCCTGTGCCATACGCACCAGTGCTCCATAGACGGAGCCGTCACCATGAGGGTGGTACTTACCAAGCACCTCACCGACGACGCGGGCACATTTCTTATACGGCTGGGTAGATACATTGTTAATATTCAACATACCATAGAGGATGCGGCGATGTACGGGCTTGAAGCCATCACGCACATCAGGCAGCGCACGAGCCACGATGACCGACATAGAGTAGTCGATGTAGGAGGATTTCATCTCCTCCTCGATGTTGATTTTGATAATTCTGTCGTTGTCAAATGTCTGATCCATTATTATATTTTACTATTTAACTATTTTACAATTTGACTATTTACGATTTGACTATTTACGATTTTGCAAATTTTGCGTTTAAGGCACTTTTCAGTCCCTCTGACGCGTTTTGCCACTTTTCCAATGGCGTACAAAGGTACACTTTTTTTTCGACACAACGAAACATTTAACGTTATTTTTATGTTGCGCTGACAATCATTCATAATTAGAGGTACAGTCATCTTTTGGCACGATGTTTGCAGGTAGGTATATGTATGACAAGTCAATTTTCACCAAAGGTGTCTGAGATCCTCGCCTATTCCCGCGAGGAAGCCGCACGACTCGCCAGTCGGAGCGTGGGACCTGAGCATCTGCTGCTAGGTATCATGCGCATGAAGGACGGGCCTGTGAATGACGTGTTCCGCCGACTGGACATCAACCTCTTGTCAGTGAAGACGGACCTGGAGTCAAGAGTGCGTGAAGACGAAATCGGACAACCTATCAATACCAATGAACTGGTACTGAACGAGAAAGCCAGCAATATCCTGAAACTGGCGGTGCTGGAAGCACGTATCCAGCGCACCACCCGTGTGGACGAACAGCACCTGCTGCTCGCCATCCTGCACGACCAGGTGGACAATGGAGCAAAACATGTATTGGAAATGAACAATATGAACTACGAAGATACACTGACTCTGCTGAGTGTCAAGAACGGTATCGGACTCCCCGAAGAGGATTACGAGGAGGAAGAGACCAACAGTCAGCAGACGACAAATAACAGACAAAGCAGTACGACAACGTCGACACAGACGAAGCAGAAGTCAAAGACTCCTGTGCTCGACAATTTCTCGACAGACCTGACACAACAGGCACTGGATAATAAACTCGACCCTGTCGTGGGACGGGAACGTGAAATCCAGCGCGTCGTGGAGATTCTCGGCAGAAGAAAGAAGAACAATCCGATCCTGATTGGAGAACCGGGTGTGGGAAAGAGTGCCATCGTGGAGGGACTCGCTCAGATGATCGCACACAGGCAATGCTCTCCCATGCTCTTCGGCAAACGCCTCGTGACACTCGACCTGACGGGTGTGGTGGCTGGCACGAAATACCGTGGACAGTTCGAAGAGCGTATCCGCCAACTCATCAAGGAACTGGAACAGAATCCTGACATCATCGTCTTCATCGATGAGATACACACCCTGATCGGCGCCGGCTCTACTCCCGGGTCAATGGATGCCGCCAATATCCTGAAACCCGCTCTCGCCAGAGGCACCATACAATGCATCGGTGCCACGACACTTGACGAGTACCGCAACTCCATCGAGAAGGATGGAGCCTTGGAACGTCGTTTCCAGAAAGTACTCATCGAACCGACCAACGCGGAAGAGACATTGCAGATCCTGCATAACATCAAGGATCGCTACGAACAGCACCATCACGTCAGCTACACGGACGATGCCCTGGCGGCATGTGTCAAATTGACAGACCGCTATATCTGTGACCGTCAGCAACCCGACAAGGCCATCGACGCCATGGACGAGGTGGGCTCTCGCGTACATCTTCATAATGTCAACGTACCGCCTGAAATAACCACCATGGAACAGGAACTGAAAGAAGTCGTTGAGAAGAAGCAACTCGCCGTCAAGAACCAGGACTTCGAACTGGCTGCCGGCTTCCGTGACCGTCAGACAGTGATGGAGAGCCAGTTGGCGGAGATGAACCGCAAATGGCAGGAAGGGGATATCGACGACAAACAGACGGTAACGGAAAAAGAGGTACAGGATGTAGTGTCAATGATGACCGGTGTTCCCGTACAGCGCATGGCACAGGAGGAAGGTATCCGACTGAAGGGGATGGCACAGGAGCTCAAACAACATGTCATCGCTCAGGACAAGGCGATCGAGAAGATGGTACGTGCCATCCAGCGCAACCGTGTAGGACTGAAAGACCCCAATCACCCCATCGGTGCCTTTATGTTCCTCGGTCCTACCGGTGTCGGCAAGACCTATCTCGCCAAGAAACTTGCCGAGTTCATGTTCGGCAGCAGCGATGCCCTCATCCGCGTGGACATGAGCGAATATACCGAGTCATTCAATGTGTCCAGACTGATCGGTGCACCTCCGGGATACGTCGGCTATGAGGAAGGCGGACAACTGACGGAACGTGTACGCCGCCATCCCTACTCCATTGTGTTACTCGACGAGATCGAGAAGGCACACGGCAACGTCTTCAACCTGCTACTACAGGTACTCGACGAAGGACGACTGACGGATGGTAACGGACGCTTCGTGGATTTCCGCAATACCGTCATCATCATGACCTCCAATGCCGGAACCCGTCAACTGAAGGAATTTGGCAGAGGCGTAGGTTTCACGCGTGCTGGCAGTAATGGACTCATGCTTGACGAACAAGATAAGGAACATGCACGCAGCATTGTGCAGAAAGCGCTCTCCAAACAGTTCTCACCGGAATTCCTGAACCGTCTGGACGAGATCATCACCTTCGACCAGCTCGACTTGGATGCCATCAAACAGATTATTGACGTGGAACTGGTTGGACTCTACAAGCGTATCGGAGACATGGGATACACCATCGACCTGAGCGATGCCGCCAAACAATTTGTTGCCGAGAAAGGCTATGACGTACAGTTCGGTGCACGTCCCCTGAAACGAGCCATCCAGACATATATCGAAGACGGCATATCGGAACTCATCGTCAACGGTGACCTGAAGAACGGTGATACCATCCATATTAATAAGGTGGAGAATAAGGACGAACTCGATTTCTCTCATTAAAGACAATAACAAGAATGACACTGCCTGTCCTCCGAAAAGAGTGACAGGCAGTTTTGTTTTCGCACACATATACCATACATATTCTTGTCATTTTTCGATTGATTTGCATCAATTAGTGACAAAAAGAAACTTTTTCTTTATTTTTTTTGATAAAATGTTTGGTAATTCAATTTTTTAGTGTAATTTTGCATCCGAATTCAAACAAGCAACTTTATTTCAATAGTATAATAACCAAAAAAGGAAAAAAAGATTATGAATGCAGCACAAGTTGTTGAGAATCTGAAGCAGCGCTTCCCCAATGAGCCGGAGTACATCCAGGCAGTAAGTCAAGTTCTTCCTACCATCGAAGAAGAGTACAACAAGCACCCCGAGTTTGAGAAGGCCAACCTCATCGAGCGCCTTTGCATCCCCGATCGTGTTTGTGAGTTCCGCATCACATGGGTAGACGACCAGGGTAAGGTACAGACCAATATGGGTTACCGTATCCAGCACAACAATGCCATTGGCCCGTACAAAGGTGGTCTTCGCTATCACAAGAGTGTAAACCTCGGTATCCTGAAGTTCCTCGCTTTCGAGCAGACTTTCAAGAACTCACTGACAACCCTGCCTATGGGTGGTGCCAAGGGTGGTTCTGACTTCTCTCCCCGTGGTAAGAGCGACGCTGAGGTGATGCGTTTCTGCCAGGCATTCATGAATGAGTTATATCGTGTCATCGGTCCTGATGAGGACGTTCCCGCAGGTGACATCGGTGTCGGCGGCCGTGAGGTAGGTTACCTCTTCGGACAGTACAAGAAGCTGACCCACCAGTTCCAGGGTGTGCTCACAGGTAAGGGTATCCCCTTCGGCGGTTCTCTGATCCGTCCAGAGGCTACTGGTTATGGTTGTGTTTACTTCCTGACCTCTATGCTGAAAACCCGTAATATTGACATCAAGGGTAAGAAGGTGCTGATCTCCGGTTCTGGTAACGTTGCCCAGTATGCTACTGAGAAGTGCATCCAGCTCGGTGCCATTCCTATGACCCTCTCTGACTCTGACGGTTATATCTACGATCCGGATGGTATCACCCAGAAGAAGCTCGAGTACGTCAAGGAGCTGAAGAACGTTGAGCGTGGACGTATCAAGGAGTATGCAGAGGAATATCCTAACGCTGTCTATCACGCAGGTGAGCGTCCTTGGCACGAGAAGGCTGACATCGCACTGCCTTGCGCTACCCAGAACGAGATCAACGGTGAGCAGGCTCAGGCTCTCGTAGACAATGGTGTCATCGCCGTTGCTGAGGGTGCCAACATGCCTTCACTGCCCGAGGCTATCAAGATCTTCCAGGATGCCAAGATCCTCTATGCTCCTGGTAAGGCTTCCAACGCCGGTGGTGTATCGGTATCTGGTCTGGAGATGTCACAGAACTCCGAGCGTCTGTCATGGACTGCCAAGGAGGTTGACGACTACCTGAAGCGTATCATGAACGACATTCACGAGAACTGCGTGAAGTACGGTACACAGGCTGACGGTTACATCAACTACGTGAAGGGTGCCAACGTGGCTGGCTTCATGAAGGTGGCAAGTGCCATGATGAGCCAGGGTATTGTATAATACACAAATCTTCCTACATAATACCTCAAAATAAGCGGGACAACCAAATGGCTGCCCCGCTTATTGTACTCCTAGGTTTACTCACACTGTTGTCTGACATCCCCTGCCATCTTTAATGATAACAGGACTTCTTATATATCATCTTACTCCTCGTCCGGAGCAATCAGTTTGTATCCCTTGCCGTGGATATTGATGATCTCGATCTGCTCGTCGTCCTTCAGGTGCTTGCGCAACTTGGTGATATACACATCCATCGAACGGGCATTGAAGTAGTTGTCGTCTATCCAGATGGTCTTCAAGGCGAAGTCACGCTGCAGGATCTCATTGGCGTGAGAGCACAATAGTGCCAGCAACTCATTCTCCTTCGTCGTCAGCTTCGTCTGCTTGTCGCCAATCACCAGCAACTGCTTCTGGGTATCGAAGGTGAAGCGTCCGATATGATATACGGAGCTCTCCTTGTTCTTCTTACCACGTACGCGGCGCAGGATAGCCTCTACACGGAACACCAGCTCCTCCATCGAGAAGGGCTTGGTGATATAGTCGTCCGCACCGATCTTAAAGCCTTCGAGGATGTCCTCCTTCAATGTCTTTGCCGTGAGGAAGATGATAGGTATCTCCGCATTGGCACTGCGGATTTCCTGAGCCAGTGTGAAGCCGTCTTTCTTCGGCATCATCACGTCGAGTACACAGATGTCAAACTTTGTCTTCAGGAATGCCTTATAGCCAGCCTCGCCATCAGGGCAGAGTTCTGCCATATAGCCTTTGGCTGCCAGATACTCACGCAACAGCATTCCGAGGTTCTCATCGTCTTCGCAAAGAAGAATTTTCAGTTTTTCGTCCATAATTCTATTTGTTTAAGTGTTAATATTATATTTTGTATCTTAGTCCTCTTTCATAATCGGTAAAGAGATGGTAAACTTCGTTCCCTTGCCCAGGTCACTCTCACACTTGATCTCACCCTGATGGAGGTCGATGACCTTCTTGACGTAGGCAAGTCCGAGACCAAAGCCTTTCACGTCGTGTTTGTTGCCCGTATGTACGCGGTAGAACTTATCGAAGATCTTCTTGATATTCTCTTTCTTGATGCCTTGTCCCGTATCCCGGATACTCAGCAGCAGGCGGTCATGGTCATTCCACGTACGGATGTAGATGTCGAGGGGTTCCTCCGGCTTGCGGTATTTCACGGCATTGTCCATCAGGTTGGTGATGGCATTTTGGAAATGTACCTCATCAACATACATGGATGAGTCGACAGCCTCTATCTCGGTATATATCTTACCACCCGTATGCTCCACGCGCAGCGTGAACGTCGAGGCGATATTCTCCACCATCTCGTTGAGGTCGAGTTCCTTCTTCTTAAAGACCACGCTCTTCTTATCGAACATCGACATCTGGAGCACTTTCTCCACGAGGAAGCGCAGGCGTTTTGACTCATCGGATATCACACCGCCGAGGTGCTTCGTCATCTGCTCGCTCTTCGTCACGCTGTCGTCATTCATCATCTGTGCCGCCAGCGAGATAGAGGCTATCGGTGTCTTCAACTCATGCGTCATGTTGTTGATGAAGTCGTTCTTGATCTCCGTATAGCGCTTCTGGCGGAAAATCAGGACGATGGTGAAGATAAACGTGATCAGCAGTACCAGCGTGAATACCAGTGAGGGAATCACAAACTGTACAGAAGAGAAGATATAACTGCTCATCTCCGGGAAGTGAATCTTCACCACACCTTTCTTCGACCCCGGGTCGTTTTGGAATAAATACTGCGTATAACTATACTCCTTACCCTCGTCGGTATAGTCAGAACAACGGTACACCTCGCGGCCGTCGGCTGTCTCCACTCGGAAATGATAGGGGATATTGATACCGTTGTTCATCAGTTCGACACGGATGTCCCGGTCCAGCAGGCGGAAGTTGACACGTTCCTTCAGGGGCTTTTCGCTGGCTGTATAAAGGATGTTATACACCACCTCGTCAAGCAGTGCCTTCTGGTAGACATAGCGGTTACGCACAATCTCCTGCATCGACTTGGCAGCCTCGGAGAGCGAGCTCTTGTCCTTGCGCAGGATCATCGCCTTAGGCACGGAGGCAGGCTTCATCTCAAAGGTCTTCAACTGGAAAGAGGAATACACCGTACCGTCGTCGGCGGCAACGGCAAACTGGTGCGACTGGCGGATACTGCCGTCAAGGCCGTCGACCATCACGGAATCCTGACTGAAAGCACGACGCTCCGTCGCATTCACGTCCTTCTCCAGATAGCGCTTCGTCTCGTTCAGTTCCAGGTTGTGGGAAGCTTGGTAGAGACTGCGGTACACACTCTCGTCAAACTGTTCCTTCTTCATCTTCACCATCTCCTCGACATAAGAGAACTGAAGATAAAGCAGACCCAGGAAGGCGAGTCCCATGACGATGGCTATGGTCCAAATAGTAGACTTCTTCATATCGGAAGCAAAGATACTGCTTTTACCGATATGAAGAAGTCTTTTAGTTAATTATTTCCGTTAATTTTAACGTTATTAACAATAATGGCTGAGTTTAGTTTTATATTCTGCTCTTAGAAATGGAAGTTCACATCTACTCCCAACTGGAAAGGATTACCATACTGTACATAGAATTTCTCGCGTCCTGTCGCCTTGCTGGTGAAGGCAAAAGTCTGGTAATCAGCATTTCCGATATTGCGTGTCCATAGGTTGACTTTACAAAAGCCGAAGTCCGCACAGACATGAGCACCAAACAGCACATAGCCGTCGCGCCTGTTCTGGTTTGCCTCATCCCAGTAAAGTCTGCCCTGTCCGTTCATGTTCACCCCGAAGGTGATGCTACGGAAATCGTTACGACCACTGTCAAGACGATAGTCGACTATAGCGGAATAGGTATGGGCGGGAACAAAGGGGACCTTGTTGTCCTTATAGCTGATCATCTCATCACTGCCAGCCTTGACAGCAGTCTCGTACTCCTTGAAGGCGGCATGGGTATAACCATAGCTGGCATTCCACGTCAGACGGTCGTTCAACAGACTGCCTCGCAGGGAAGCCTCCAAACCACAACTGAAGCTCTTACCTGCATTGACCATACGGCGACCGAACCCGTATTCCGCCGTGAAGACGGACAGTTGTTGGTTACGGATCTGCATATAGAAAGCGGAGAGGTCTGCCTGCAGAGCTTGTCCGAAGAGGTTCAGATGAGTACCCACTTCATAGTTCCAGCTCTCCTCGGGCTTGAACTTTACGCCCTCCAACAAGGCGGCATATTCCTCATCAGTATGCTCAACGACCTTGTTGACATCCTGATGCGACTGCATCGCCTCCATCATCACACCCTGGAGATTCTTCTGCACGTCATTCTGGATGATATCACCAAACATCTGCACATTAAAGCCACCCGCGCGATAGCCTTTGGTGACAGTGGCGTAGATATTACTTCCGTTATTGAACTTATAAGTCAGTCCTACCTTCGGCAACAGCTGGTTGAAGGTCGCTTTCTCCTCACGGTCGTACAGGGAGAGGACTGTGGCATTGGCGGCGGAACCCATGATATTGAAATTCAACTTAGAGTCGCCACTGGTCACATAATGGATCTTGGAATGCGTGATGTCATAACGCAGACCGAGTGTCGCTGTCAGGTGATCTGTAATGTCGATATTCGACTCGTGGAAGATACCGAGGTTTGCCTGTGGCGTATGGAAATTACATGGTACGAAGAGGGTCATACCGACCTGTACGCCTCCGGCACGCTCGATGGCGGCGGCAGCGGCAGCCTCTCCCATACGGGCAGCCATGGAGTTAAATATCTGCTGGTAGATCATCCCGCCAATCTGCTTGCTCATCATCTCACTGAAGGCAGTTCCGAAAGTGTTGGGAGCCACTGTCTTCAACCACTGGTAAGAGCCAAAGACACCCGTTGTCCAGTGCCAGATGCTTTTGTTGTTGCTCTTGACGGAGAACTCCTGTGTCAGTACATTACTCAACTGGAACTGGTCGACCACGATAAAGTCGATATCGGAATAGTCGTTGTCCATCAACAAGTTGTCACGCAGGAACTGCCATGACGTATTCGAATGGAGGTCGAATCCCCTACCCTTATACTTGATGCCCAGTCCAATATTCAGCATGTTACGCTTATACATACTCTGTGTGTCCTGGTTGGGTGCGATCATCTCACCTGTCGTCGCATCTAGGGAGTAGTAAGGATAGGCTTTCTGTCTCACATACTGATAATCAGCGATGAAGTCGAAAGACAGACGCTGTGTGGGACGATACATCAGACGCAGGCGTCCACCAGCCTCATTCATATCATCAGCACGCTCATCCGTCAGCGTGTTCCTATAGAAGCCATTGGTACCATCGTAGAAGGCTGCTGCGGAGAAAGCCAGTTTGTCGCTGAGTTTCTGATAATGTGCCACTTCCACATTACGATAGAAATGAGAGCCAATACCCAGGCTGACATCCGTACCCTGATAACTGAACGGGTTACGTGTATACATACGGACCATACCACCCTCTGTATTCAGTCCATACAGGGTACCCTGGGGACCACGCAAGATATCCACGCGGTCCATCTGATACAGATGACTGTTAAACGCCGTCTTGTTCATCAGGGGCATGTCGTCAACATAGAAACCCATAGAGGGACTGTTCACACGGGAGCCGATACCACGCACATAGATGGATGACGTGAAACGGGAGCCGTAGTTAGGCATCACGAAAGAAGGCACGAAGTCAGACACCTCACGAATATCATAAGTACCTAACGAGAACAGATTATCTCCTGAAAACACCGTCGAGCTCAGAGGTTGCTGACGCAGACGGTAGAACTCCTTCGCCTGTGACACCACGACGACTTCGTCAAGGTCATAGACACGGGAAGAGTCGGCAAGCGTAGTCTCTGTCACTGCCGCCATCGGTAGTACTGACCACATCATCAATACCGATACTAAATTTCTTTTCTTCATTATTTTTGATTCTTTATTGTGTGTATAATTTCCTTTGCGATATGCGTCGCCTGTGTGATGCGGTGTGCCATTCCGATACCGTCACGCAGGTTGCCGGCAACGAAAAGACCCTGATACTGCCGCTCAATACTCTCGACCGCCTCCAGACGCATGCCGGTGGTTACGTCATACTGCGGTATCGCCTTGCGATGACGGGATATATGGATAAAATCCGGAACAGCCTCGGCAGGGAATCCCAGCATCGTATGAAGCTCCTCGGTCACCAGTGTCTCTATCTCCTCATCACTCAGATCAAGAATCTCCGGATGCTTGATACCACCGATGAAGAAAGAGAACAACGCTCCCCCTTCGGGGGCACGCTGTGTAAAACAAGCCGACGGGAAGAGGATGCCGAGGACACGCCGGTGCTCTATGGTAGGCACCAGTCCGCCAAAGGCGATATAGTCACCACCAAAGGTGTCGGGCATACCGACATTGACTTCCATGACAGGAGCATAGGTAAGACTGGTGATGGCTGTCAAGCGCTGCTCATCAATGAAAGGCAGCAAAGCTGACAGGTTATAGGCGCCACATGTGGTGACCACATACTGGCTATAGATGACGCAAGAACCTTCCCGGGTCTGGTATGTCGTCCTCCATCCGTTGTCCACCGGCTCCACCCTTACCATTGAGGCACCCAGTGAGATATGCTCCATCCCGATGGTCTCCGCCTCAGCCGTGGGGATATGACTCAGTCCGCCACGGGCAGAGAACACCTTCTTGGTGGCAAGACGGTCACGCTCCGACTTAGGCTCCTTCATCTTGGCGATGGCGCCACGGATGAAACTTCCATAGTCTTGCTCCAACCGGTATAGCTTCGGAAGGGCATAACGGGTGACCAGGGTATCGGGGTTACCGGCATAGACACCAGAGATGAAGGGATCCACGGCATAGTCCACGAAAGAACGTCCCAACCGGCGACGCGCCAAAGAGCCCACGCTCTCGTCAGGATCTGTCCCTCTCTTACGCCAAGGCTCTCCAAGGATACGCAACTTGTCTGTCCAACGGAACAACGGGGTCGTCAAACCACCTATCGGACTGGCGGGCAAGTCATGGAAGCGATCCCCTTTCCATATCAACCGACGTTTCGACGAGTCCGGGGCTGTCTCTAACACACAGGAGCCCCCTGAGGTGATAGCCAAGTCACTCATCAACTCAGCCACCTCAGGTGTGGAGACGGAACCGGTCGTAGGTCCCGTCTCATAGATATATTTATTAATGTGGTTGGTCTGTATCTGTCCCCCAATACGTGTGTCCTGCTCGACGACATGGACAGGCACCTGACTCCTGCTCAACCAATAAGCAGTCGTCAGCCCCGTCAGCCCGGCGCCAATGACAACAACTTGAGTATCTATAGATGTTACCTCTTGCACTTTCTCTCTTTTTCAGGGTGCAAAGGTACAGCTTTCCGTTATTCTGTGCAATCCTTATTTGTAGGGATTTTTCAGGTGTTGACCGTTCCGCAGTGCGGGCAACGTCCTTTTTCACTCAGGAGAGCCCCACATTTCCCACAGGTGAAACGGCATCTGGCGAAATGTGTGTAACGATAGAGGGCATAGATGAAATAGGCGATCAGCAACAGGTAGCCTATATAATACAAGGTGGAGACGCTGAACACCACATAGTCGACGGCACACACGCCCGCCAGTCCACCCAGGTAGAGTACGGCATCTGCCCCCGACAGGTGGCGGAAGACATCATCCAAGGCAGCCACTGCCACGATGATAATCGCCCATACCGAAGCCACGAAGAGACCCAAATGGAATGGCAGGGCAAAGGGATTCAGCGAGGGATGGTAGTAGAAATGCCGCCATGTCTCTGCACCGAACATCTGGATAGAGGCATAGAGTGTCGCCGATGCCGCAACCAGCAGACATAACAACGTAGGATAGAATGAATCGATATCGTTGAAATGTACGATATAGGCAGCATGACGGTTCAGGCGGTAGAGTCCATAGGCGACGACGACGATGACGAGGAAGGCGAGGAATACCAACAAATGGGTATCCGAGAAGAGGTCGATGAACTGTGAGATAGGGTCATCCGGTGACACCCCCTCCAGCATCTCACTCTCCCTGATCCACCCCTGCGTCATCTGGTCGCGAGCCACCTTCACCCATACCGAGTCGATGGAGTCTGTAGGAATCGTCTGGATGTCAGCCACCACCAGACGCTCACCCTCCTCGACATAGAGGGTATCGAAAGCCATCTCACCGGGCTGGTCGGACAAAGGAAGACTATTTGCATTCACCACGAAGTTGTAATTCTGGGTATAGTGATGCGTGGTGAAGAAGGAGATGGAATCCAACTGCTTCTCCGTCAGGTCCCATGCGTCAGGGGTCAGCGGTCCGTGATTGTAACAAGCCGTCAACAGGAACACCCATAAGGTGATGAATAGATGTTTTCTAATCTGTCGCATACACATTCATTTGACAATTCCTACAATCAAAGTCCAGGCGGAAGCGTCTGCCGTCTCCCAGGCGCAGATAAAGCGGCTCGCGCCATTGAGGTTTCTTACCACCATGTTTCACACAGGCACCGAGGGCATAGCGCAGACAATGACGGCACTGCATCAAGGGACCGTTTTTCTGATGACTTAGCTCGAAGGCAGGGGTGGCATCTGTCAGTCCTTGCTCCGCATAGAACGCACGTGCTAAACGGTTGGAAATATTCAGTTCGTAGCTATCCCTGAGATAGGCGGCACCTATCGACCCGATAGGCGGCACCTTTCGACCCGTTAGGCGGCACCTATCGACCCGATAGGCGGCACCTTTCTCCGGCATTTGTAACTCCTTGACTATCAAGCGTCTCAGATCAGCCAAAAAACTACTTGGAATAAAATAGTTGAAATCGTCGGGGAACTCTACCCTACTACACTCATAAGGGGTACCGCCCAGTTTGGAAAGCAGTCGAATGATATTCTCCCGTTGCGGTTTCTCCGCCTGCTGGTGTTCACAGACGATACTGACTTTCGTATCACCAACCCTTAAAGAGTAACCGTCATCCGTCACATCCAAATGCATCACCACAGGTATCTTCCGTTCACTGCTCTTACGTGACAACAACCGCTCAAACTCCTGGTCATTATTCCTGTAAAGTGCCATCCCTGCATGCAGGTGCTGCGGCATCTGCTGGGGATAGAGACGGTTACCCTCTGCACGATTGACACGGAACCCCTCCAACTCACGGTCTTGATTGATAAAGCACAGACCGTCACCATTGGCAAAGGATGCCGTCCCTGCCACATTGAACGAGTCACGTCGCATCTCCTTGACAGAGCCCACATACTCCCCCATCGCCTTCGGAGTATCCGGCGAAAAGATGTCGGGTTGTCTTCCATGCAGGAAATAGGTGGTGAACCCACGGTTGAACGTCTTGTTCAGATTGGGTGTAAACGAATAGGTACAATGTCCCTGGGAGGCACGACAGTACTGACCGGCATGTCTGGCGATAAAAGCATCAAGCCGCTGGCTGTATGCCGCCACGACATTCTTCACATAGGAGACGTCCTTCAACCGTCCTTCTATCTTAAACGAGGTGGCACCAGCCTGTATCAATTCCTCCAGATGGTCGCTCTGGTTCATGTCCTTCAACGACAAGAGATGTCGCTGATGCACTATCTCACGACCGTCGGCATCCAACAGGTCAAACTTCATCCGACAGAACTGAGCACAGGCACCACGGTTGGCAGAACGTCCAAAACAATATTCCGAGGCATAGCAAATGCCACTGTAACTGACACACAAAGCACCATGCACGAAAACCTCCAATTCGACATCGGGCACTTCTCGATGGATAGCCGCTATCTCGTCAACAGACAGTTCACGTGCCAGGACGACACGCTGGAAACCAAGTTCCGACAACCATTTCACTTTCTCCACCGTACGGTTGTCAGTCTGTGTAGAGGCATGCAATATAGGAAAAGAGTAATCATCATTTCTCATTCCTAATTTCTCATTTCTCATTTTAACAAGCCCCATGTCCTGTACCAGGATGGCATCTACCCCAACCTCTGCCAGTTGATGAATCAACTGTTCGGTGGCTTCCAGCTCGTCATCGTAGATAATGGTATTCACCGTGACATATACCTTTACGCCATAAGGACGGGCATAGTCACAGAGTTGACGGATATCCTCGACACTGTTGCCTGCAGCAGCACGAGCACCAAACCGCTGAGCACCTATATAGACAGCATCAGCGCCATGGTCGACTGCCGCCATTCCGCAGGCAAGGTCTTTGGCTGGTGCAAGCAGTTCGAGAGGTATCATTCAATCTTATTGATATCGTAAGGCGTCTCCTGGTAGACGTAATAGTTAATCCAGTTATTGTAGAGCAGGTTGGCATGGGCACGCCATGTCACCACCGGTCCCTTGGCAGGGTCATCATCCCGGTAGTAGTTCCTCGGCATATCCACGTCATCCCGGATATCCTTGTCACGCTTATACTCATTATCCAAAGTGTTAGGCGCATACTCCAGATGTCCCGTGATAAAGAACTCACGACCGTTACGTGCCATCACCATACTCACACCACAGTCGGGCGACTCAGCTATCAGCGTCAGATCGGGATGGGCGATGATATCCTCGCGATGCAGTTCCGTATGACGACTGTGCGGCATCTGGAATACATCATCGAAACCACGGAAGATAGGCATCTGCGGTTCCAAGGGTACCTGCGGGAAGATTCCGAACATCTTCTTCTCCAACGGATACTTGGGGATGCCGTAATGATAGTACAGTCCTGCCTGGGCTGCCCAACATATATATAAGGTACTCGTGACGTGCGTACGCGCCCACGCGAAGATATCCCTCATCTCGTCCCAGTAGGTCACCTCCTCGAAATCGAGGGTCTCCACCGGGGCTCCCGTGATGATCATCCCGTCGTATTTCTCTTTACGCATCTGCTCGAAATCGCGGTAGAACATCATCATGTGTTCTATCGGTGTGTTCTTGGGCGTGTGACTGCGCAGTTTCATGAAACTGATCTCCAACTGCAACGGCGTATTGGAAAGCAGACGTATCAAGTCGGTCTCCGTCGTGATCTTCAACGGCATGAGGTTAAGGATGACTATCTTCAACGGACGGATATCCTGCATATGGGCACGGGAATCGTCCATCACGAAGATGTTCTCCTGCTTCAGCAGGTCGATGGCAGGCAGTCTGTCAGGTAATCTTAATGGCATAGTATCAATTTACATCACAGAAAAGACACAAGCGGAGACATTATCATAGCCCCCGGCCTCAATAGCAGCCTCACAAAGGCGGTTAGACGATGCGTTCTCCCGCAGTAACTGTTCTATCTTTCCATCAGGAACCATATCGCTCAGTCCGTCTGAACAAAGGAGATAGGTATCACCCGGAAGGAGATCATCGGTGAACTCAAAGAGATCCAGATAGGGTGACTTACAACCGCCTCCGATACAATTGGTAATGATATTAGAGTGACGTTTCTCACCCTTGATAGTATTCAACGAATGGTCTGTCGACATCTGAGACAGTTTCCCGTTACGGAAACGATATAACCGACTGTCGCCACAGTTCATCCAGTAATATCTCTCACCATAGAAGACAATAGCGACAAGTGTCGTTCCCATCTCAGACATATCGGGATTGGCATGACCTTTGGAAGCCATCACCTGATTGACAGAGGCGAGCCACTCCACCATCATCTCATTAAACTCTCCTATGGAAAGACCTTTCGGCAGGTCATTGACAAAATAATGCAGATTAGCCAACACATCGGAACTGGCAACCTCACCCGCATTATGACCGCCCATCCCGTCTGCCACGGCAATCACAAAACGGTCATTATTCTCTGTCATAAACTCTGTCTGATATGCTTCGCCACGAATATACTTATCATAGGCAAGCACCATATCTTCATTATTACTCCTTACACATCCCACACGGCTGGCCGCCGTTAAGACAATTCTACTCATACTGACTTTACTCCTCTAAAAAACAATCTTTGTCTCAGTTTATCAGTTTACACTCACTTGCAAATTGATATTTGCAAGTGCGACAATATCACCACTCTTGATGGACATCGGGATATCGGGGAGGACGTCACGGTCATTGAGTTTCGTCCCATTGGACGAGTGTTTGTCAATGATACACCAGCCTGTATCCGGCTTATAAATCAACTGGGCATGGACACTCGACACATACATATTCCCATCAAACAACTGCTGATAGGGTCCTTGCTTACGACCGATGATGGCACCGTTAATACCCACAATGCGGATATTCAGCGATGGGTTATACAATGTCAGTGTGGGAATACCCTTGATCTGCACATCGGCAGTCATCGGACCCTGGTTACGCTCCCTTGCCGTGGCAAATGTCTGACTGATATCCGCAGCGGTCACATGGGAACTCTGCTGACTCTGCTGTTCATCGGGACCTGCCATCATACTGCCACAATACGTGCAGCGACGACCCGTCCCCACACGACCGCAACTGGTACAGTATTGCAGTTCCTGTCCACACTGGTCACAGAAATGTGACTGTTCCTCTATCTCTTCTTTACAACTTGGACATATTATCATAACTCATCCTTTATATCTTCCGGCATAATCATCTGATAAGTCTCCTGAGTCACCTCCTGCGGAGACATTCCACTAACGCGGACAGACAATTGCTGGATAGTCTCATCAAGCATGTTACGCATCTCACGGGCATTACCGAACGAATCGCTCTTGCTGACAACCTTGCGGCAGATCAGATCCATCAACTTGAACTCAGCGGCAGGCGACAACGTGTAGTTGTCCTTCGAAGCCATCTTCTTATAGATGGCAAGCAACTCGTCTTCGTTATAGTCCTCAATATGCATCTTATGGGTAAAGCGGCTGGCAAGCCCCGGGTTGACATTCATGAACTCCTCCATCTCTTTCTGATAGCCTGCGGCGATGACCACGAACTTGCCACGGTCGTCCTCCATACGCTTCATCAACGTGTCAATAGCCTCCTTGCCATACTGGTCATTCTCGGAGGACAGGGTATATGCCTCGTCAATGAACAGGATACCGCCCATCGCCTTGTCACAGATATTATTGACAATCTTCGGAGTCTCACCCATATACTTACCTACCAGTGTCGCACGACTGGCCTCTATCACACGACTCGTCGGCAGAATCTCCATACTCTGCAGAATCTCACCCATCTTACGGGCAATAGAGGTCTTACCAGTACCGGGATTACCCGTCAGCACGAAGTTCATCGCCATCTGCTGTACCTTACCGGCACCCATGGCGGCACGCTGCTTCATGAACATGCTCTGTACGGCAAGGCGACGGATCATGTTCTTAACGGAACGCATACCGATAAACTCGTCGAGTTCGTTGAGGACCTCGTCCAACGGACGAACCTTCTCGCTCTGAGGAACGGCAAGGTCTGCCTCGGTAATACGGTACATATCCTCGTCCTTGAAGTCGGGATTATTCACCTCCGCCATCAGGCGCTGACTCTGTTTCTCGACAGCGGCATCGAAGATACGACGTGCATCACGGGCATTACCGAAGTTCTTGTCACGACGGAGATACAACTGTTCGAACTGGCGATGCACGGCCTCACGGGTATTGTCATCCACCGTGAAGTTCTTGCCTTTGGCAAGGTTGACGAATATCTGCGTCAACTCATCCGGTGTGTAGTCGTCGAAATGGATGGTCTGCGTGAAACGACTCTTCAGTCCCGGGTTAGAGTCAATGAAGTCATGCATCTGGTCAGTATAGCCTGCCACGATACAGATGAACTTACCACGATCGTCCTCCAGTCGCTTCAACAGGGTATCTATCGCTTCACCGCCGAAGGAGTCGTTATCTCCCGACTTCAGCGTGTAGGCCTCGTCGATGAACAACACGCCACCCATCGCAGAGTCAATCAACTGGTTGGTCTTGATAGCGGTCTGACCGGAATAACCGGAAACCAGTTTACTTCTGTCTGCCTCCACCAATTGTCCCCTGGAGAGGATGCCTAGGCTACGGAACACATCCGCCATGATACGGGCGACTGTCGTCTTACCCGTACCAGGATTACCAGTAAACACATAATGCTTGCCCTGGAAGGTATTGTTCTGACCACGGCGTATCTGCAGGTTGAGGAAGGCGGCAAGATTGGAAATCTCCTGCTTGACAGCGGCGAGACCGACCATGCCGTTCAGTTTCTGCAGGCAGTCTGTATAATCGACTGTCTTCGGTGCCTCGTACGGGATATCCTCCTGCGTGATGGTCATCAACTCCTCATTAGACAAAGTGGAGATATCACCATGCTGCATGCGCTCCGCCTGCTTGGCACATATCTTGTCGAACAACTGACGCATGGTACGTCCGTTAGCGAAGTCCTTGTCACGGGAATCATACAACTCCGTGATCATCTTACGGGTCAACTCCTCTGCTTCCGGTGCGAAGATATATTTCTTCGACTTGGCAAAGACCTGCATAATCTGATATAACTCATCAGGATTATAGTCTTCGATATTCAGGAAATAACTGAAACGGCTGCGCACACCCGGGTTGATACGGAACAGGTTCTCCATCTCAGTACGGTAACCGGCAGCGATGACGACGAACTTACCACGGTCGTCCTCCATGCGCTTCATCAACTGCTCCAGAGCCTGGGCACCCTGATTGTCACGGTCGCCGCCCTGACTGACCGGAGCCAGCGTGTAAGCCTCATCCACGAAGAGGATGCCACCCATCGCCTTGTCACACAGACGGTCAACAACCTTCGGTGTCTCACCCTGATAGGGACTCACCATCTTCGCACGGTCACACTCTACGACATGACCGCTGTCGAGATAGCCGATTGCCTCCAGGATCTCACCCAGTTTACGGGCTATCGTCGTCTTACCAGTACCGGGATTACCCGTCAGCACGATATGGATACCTGCCTTCTGCTGCTCACCAAGTCCACGCTGGGCACGCTGCACACTATTCTGGACACTATAGGCAATCTCACGAACCGCCTTCTTCACGGCATCCATTCCAATATACTGGTTGAGGTCACTGAGGATATCATCCAGTGTACGCTCCTCTGGCACATAACCACGGATATCACTTTCCTCTATCATGGTGGCATCGGCACCACGACTGATAAACGAGGTGAAGATATCCTCGGCTGTCTTTACCGCCAGATGACGATAGCCAAACGTGTCATCCTTGATCTTCACCTGATACTGGAAGAAGCGCTCCAACTTACGTTCTGCCTCTGGGGTATAAGCGGAGATACCGTACTTGATCCGCAACTCCTGTTTACATACCTCACACAATTCAGTATAACCTGGAGTCGGCAAACGGAAGATATACTTGAAACGGTTCTGTGCTGCCGGGTTATTGACAAGGAAGTCGTCCAAGCCCTTTGGAAGACCGGAGATAATCACAATAGGATTATCGTTCCACTTATCCATCTCGACAAAGAGCTTGTCAAGGGGGTTGACCTGATTGGAATACCTGTCAGGCAATAATTTCTGTACGTTATCGAAGAAAAGGATGCCATCCTTCGCTTTCTTGATATTATCTTCCCATTTATCGACAAAACGCTGATAGTCGACTGCATCAACCATCGTCAACTTGGGCTTCTCTATAATCTTGTGCTGATAGAAGTAATCTTTTATAATTTCAGCAAGGGCAGTCTTACCGGTACCTGTCTCACCTATGATAATCGCATTCACACTCAGGCGTACTTTCATGACATCCTTGCGCGAATGTAAATAGGTATAGGTATCAACTACCGTCTTGAGCTGCTTCTTGACATCATCAAGACCTACCAACTGGTCGAGCACGTTCTGTGAGATAAGGGGTTTACCACACCACTTACAGAACTTCGCTATCGAACGGTTTTCTTTATGACAATGCTCACATACCATACTATTCCACGTCCTTTTGTATTTGTTTGACTACTGCCGACGGACTCAATCTCCAGTCATTCGCATTGGGATTACCCACATTCAACAACTTCGGGCTGAATATAATCATTTCCAGTAATAAGATTCCTACCAAGGCAGACCATAAGATATAATGCAGGACGGACTCTCCACTCAGTGAGCGGACCTGGTTGGTCACATCATCCAGCAAACCGAAATTAGAACCCTTAAACTTGAATTTCTTCTCTTTGAAAGTATAATATAACGGTTCTATCAACGTAGACTTGATATCGTCTTCTCTCAGTCCGGTCTCTAACAGGTTCTCACTATCTGCATCAGAACGGAAATCAGTGAAATGACAAATCACCATATAGATAGCCGTGAGGATAAGAACGGTTGGAACAAACATTCCAGGAGCCGTTCCGTTGACATATCTCAGGATCATCACAGGTATATAGGAAGACAAGACACCTAATAGTCCCCAAAGGCATGAGAACACAAAACCATATCCCTTAAAAAAGGCACGTGTACCTATTATTATTGCAGACATTCCTCCGAGAGGCAACACAATTGAAAGTCCCTCATGCCATAGGAGATACTCACGGCCACTGATACCGAAAAGCAACAGGAGCAATGCCCATACACCACATAACGAGTAGAATACGATTCGCCATGTCTTCTCTTTGCTCTTTGCCCTGTAGTACATCCGTCGCACCTCCGCATATTTCTCAGAGGTCTCCTGTTTTGCCATACCGAAACGTTTGAAATGGATCTGGTTGGGATCTATCTCACCTAATTTCAATATCCAGTTCTCCAAACAATGCTCATAGGAATATTGCTCACTGAAGTCTTTCTCCGGGTCCTCATGGAAGAAGATAGACAGCCACTGGCTAAGGGCACCCTTTTTCATTTCCTTGACCATCTCCTCCTGATGGCCGATTTTGTCGACAGTAAGTCCGTCAACCAACTCCAGCCCGTCATCTAACAGATAAGCGGGACGGGCACCAAGAATACGACAGAAGCGATAGGCTGCCGTCCGTAAGTCATAGGCACCCAGACGCTCCGTATTCTCCTCACTCTTCATATCGAAACAAGCACGAGCCTGATTCAACTGCTCTACCCATCCGTGCAACTGCGCAAAATAGGCAAAGCGACCGTTAGGATCAGAGAACTCCGTAATACGCTGATTAAACTCCTTTTCCGGAAGATGCTGCCAATCCTTCATCTGTTGACTCAACAATACACCTACACGGTAAGGTGTATCTGCATCACGTAAATCATAGGCAGCTTCACGGTCTAAATTATACAATATCTTATATCCCAAGGAACGAGACGGTTTCTGTCCCTGCGTCATGATACGCAGCGACTCACATGCCATCCTGTCCTCATGACTGTACATCCATGACAACAACCTGCCGTCACTCAGAGAAAGCCATGCGTCGTCAGAGCATTCCTCATAGCCAAAGGAATGGATGATTTCCCGTAAGGAAGACGAAGCATATTGAGGCAGGAAGGGGATTTCCTTATCTATCTCATACGCCATACGCAGGATGGCAACACGGCTGTCAAAGTTCTTCTCGGAGAAATAACCGCGAAGTCTGTTGACATCCGCTTTAGAATGAGACTCCAGATAGAGATAGAGATTATCGTTAGGATTCCTCAGGGCAATGGCATACTCGTCCTGATAACTGAGAAGTGAGATTCCCACACTATGCAAATCGTCACAAAGGTTACCATGCAGGTCCTTGTAAGGATAGGTAGGCTCCATCACATACACTGCAGCCATCAATCCCGCATGCTGATCAACTGGATAGCGGTTGACGACAATATCCTTCACTGCGGAACTGAGTTTCACGTTTCCACATTGTTCCAACCAACCGGCAATCCTACCATTATACAGATAACTGATTGCCAAACGCTCATTGTCAAGCAGCAGAGGTATCAGTTCGTGGACATTGTCTGCAACAAGATTCTTCTCGGGGTCGACAATGAAACTACGATACTTCAGGATCGGTGACGAGATATCCACCTCGACATCCTCGCCAAGGAACCAACGCTCCACCTGCTCATACTTCCAACGATTCTGGGGGTTAACAGCTGTCAGACCCTGAATCAGCATCTTGACACGGTCAGGAAGTTCATTGATGCGGGGCAGACGACCCTCATTCTTCTTACGCATCATGACACGCTCGTTCTGGCTCAACGGGTTCTCACCCAGCCACAGCGTCATCAAGGTAATACCCAATGAGTAGAAATCGACAGACGGAGTAATCTCCACCTCACCGTCAATTACGTCATTATACATCTCAGGAGCCGCAAAGACCGGAGTACGTGCCTGAGTGGTCCTATGCAAGCGTTCATCATTGTCCATCACACTGGAGATACCAAAATCGCCCAGCACAATCTCCTGGTGTTTCTCATCACGGAAGAAGAAGTTGCCGGGCTTGATATCCTTGTGGATAATATTGCTGTTATGGCAATAGGCAAGGGCGGCAGCAGCCTGTAAGGTGATACGGCGGAACTGGTTAAAGTCGCCATCCAAGTCATAATCTTTTAACGTTCCTCCCCGCAAATACTCCATCAACTCATAGTCACGACTCTTACCATCCACATAAGTCTTGCCATAGTCGAAAATCTTGACGATTGTCTCCATGCCAAAACTCTGTATGATACGCAACAACGTCTTCTTGATAGTGAAATTCGGATAATAGATTTTCAGTACCATCTGTTTCCGGTCACATTCCACCAGAAACACCTGCGCCTCACCGGAATTATCGCTGAGGCACTTAATACAATGGTACACTTTTCCTTTTATCAGAAAATCATTAGCGGAACTCGACTTAGCCGGCTCCACAGCCCCTGGGCGGAAGGTCCTGTCACCAGAGGCACCACCTTGGGGAGTCACTCTAATTGTCGAATTATTATCCCTTAATGTATTTATGGCTTGATCCATTATTTGTCGTCTTTAATTTCTGCCGTACTATTCTTTCCTAAAACAACCCATTTACCGCCTAGGTGAGGCTTTGCGCAACCACAAGGACTACTATGAAGAGCATGCTTGAAATTACATACCCAGGCAAGACGCACTCCCATCGGCTTACTTGCCATAGCATAATTACGGGCTTGCACAGGAGAGGATGTCGGGGGAACAGCCAGTTTGTCAAGAATAGCGGAAAGCCTCTTGATCTTCTCCGTCTTCTGCTCTTCCAGCTCTTCCTTCGTCATACGTTTCGTCTCCACTTTGGGAATTACCGGATTCTCTACACCTGCATCTTTTGCCAGTAGTGACAGCATACGCTCACGTAATTTCATATTCATCTGCTCACGGACGATATCTCGCTCGGAATTGTAAGGCAACGAACTCTCCAGACGAGAATACTCCTGGACAACATCCATCAGTTCCTGATAGTCTGGATTCTTCTGCAGTTCCTTCATCAGCTCCTTTGCCTCTGCCGTCAAGGCAGTACCACATTGTTTACAGAATGCGAAGTCATTCATCGCATGACAGGTAGGACATACCAGTCCGCCACGAGGACTTCCACATTCAGGACAATAGGCCTCATTGCCCGTTAACTTTGCTCCGCAATAGGAACAGACATCCTTGCGGATATAATGATGGCACACCTCACAAAAGTCGGCATCAGGATCTATTTCCGAAGAACAATAAGGACAGGTCGCCTTACTGATAGGCTGGCCGCACTGGGCACAAAACATCGCCTCGGGATCATTGATGGCACCACAGAAAGGACATGCCTTTCCACCTGCCTGCTGTTGCTGCTGCTGTTGTTGCATCTCAGGCTGCAACGCCTCTTTCTCCCGTATAAGTTCCTTTTCGCGAACGAATTGTTGAGGACGTATGGTCCTCTGTGTTCTCTCAGTATTTACAGAATTATCACTTGTCATTTTTTAGGATAGTGCTAAGTTAGTTGCAAAGATAAACAAAATTTTTTAATCAAAACAAAAAACCGCCGTAAATTTTATTTACGACGGCATTTTTTCCTGTTTTTGCACTATTTTACCACAACGACAGACGCTTTTCCTTAGGAATAAACATCTTATCGCCCTCCTTTATGCCGAATGCATCATACCACATATCAACATGAGGCAAGGCTCCATTGACACGCCAACAGCCCAGTGAGTGGGGGTCGCTCTTGGTACGGTTACGGATTTCTGCCTCCGTGATATTAGCAGCCCACACCCCGGCATAGGCAAGGAAGAAACGCTGATCTGCCGTCAATCCGTCAATGACTGGTAATGGTGTGGCCTTGGTAGCATTTTTATATGCATACCAGGCGACTTGCAAGCCACCATGGTCAGCGAGATTCTCACCCAATGTCAAGCGACCATTCGCATTCAAGTCGGGCAGTACTTTAATGGCAGAGAAGAAATCAGCATACTTATCCGTACGCTCTGTAAAGTTTTTTCCATCCATTTCCGTCCACCAGTCATGCATATTTCCATCCTTGTCGTAACGGCGTCCCTGATCATCAAAACCATGCGTCATCTCATGTCCGATCACTACACCGATGGCACCATAGTTGAAGGCATCGTCAGCATTCGGGTCAAAGAACGGAACCTGCAGAATTCCGGCAGGGAAGCATATCTCATTAGTAGTGGGATTATAATAGGCGTTTACGGTTTGGGGGGTCATATACCATTCATCCCTGTCAACAGGTTTTCCAGCAGTATGGTCGATACGCCATTTATTCCAGAAACGATTACATTCCTGCATATTCTCATAGTAAGATTTTTTCGCGTCAATCTTTAAGTCCGACATATCCGTCCACTTATCAGGATAGCCGATCTTCACATAGAATGTATTCAACTTCAATAGGGCATTCACCTTCGTGGAGTCGTCCATCCACTCCTGGGCAGCGATACGCTCACCTAGGGCAATACGAAGATTCTCCACCAGCGTCTTCATACGTTCCTTAGAAGAAGCTGGGAAATATTTCTCCACATAAATCTTACCCAAAGCCTCACCCATCACACCTTGCACCTGATTGGTGGCACGCCGCCACAAGGGGTGGTCCTCCTTCCTGCCAGATATTACCTTACCGAAGAAATCAAAGTTTTCAGCACGCACCTCATCATTCAGGTAGCCTGCAGCGGAGGTGATAACCCCCCACTCCATATAGTCACGGTACTCATCAGGGGTAATCTTGGCAAACAACTGGTCAGCACCTGCCATGAAATCCGGCTGACCAACCACCATCTCCTGGATATACTGGCTGGCGATACCCTTGGCATTCATCTGTTTCTCCAACTGGAAATGGGGGTATTTGGCATCAAACTCCTGAAGTGTCATCTTGTTATAGTTGGCAATGGGGTCACGCAACTCGGTACGTGACTTAGATACCTTGGCAAGGGCCAGTTCCACCTTGAAGACATTTTTCATCTTCTTCTCTGCAACAGTCTTCTTGAAACCGAAGAGTTGGAACATACGGACGATGTGCGACTTATAACTCTCACGGATCTTGGTGGTAGCCTCATCCGTCTCCAGGTAATAGTCTTTCTGCCCAAGGGCCAGTCCGCCCTGACCAACACTCAAGATGTTCTGGGAAGCATTTTTCTCGTCGGCACCCATATAGGCATGGAAGAACTCTGCGTCACCATAGGGCATCATCTCCAACTGGATGTCAAAAAGCTGGGTAACAGTCTTTGCCTTCTCCATCTTGTTAATCATCTCCATGGCAGGAGCCAGTCCGTCGCTTTCACGGCGTGCTGAGTCCATAGCAAGTTTATACAGGTCACTCAGTTTCTGCTCCACACTGCCCTGCGGATAGGTTTTCTCCTGCAATTCCTTCAGGATTCCGTTGATACGCTTATTATTATCCTCTGCCAGACGGTCGAAACTGCCATAGCGCGAATAGGCGGCAGGCAGCGGATTCTTTTTCATCCATCCGCCACAGGCATACTCATAGAAATCCTCTCCCGGCTTTACCTGCTGGTTGAGATCCGTCATGTCGATTCCCGACTTCAGTGCCGGCTGCGCCATAGACGCAACAGACATCGATGATAATACCATCATCATGAATACTCCTTTAATTTTCATAAGTTATATTGATGTTAATTGTTCATACTCCTCAGAAAGCCTCTCCCAGCGCTCCACTTCTTCATCAAGGGCTTTCTTGACCGTAGTGTATTCCGTCACGAACTCCATATTGGAGGCATTCACAGGATCCATCAGTAACCCGTCGAGTTCTTTCAGTCGACGTTCCATATCACTGATCTTACGCTCTGACTCCTCTACGGCACGCTCCGCCTTACGGAGTCTCTTCTGCTGTTCCTTATGCTCGGCATAGTTGTTGTTGCTCGGAGTACTCTGAGAACTCTGAGTACTCCGAGTACTCTGAAGCTCGCTCAGCTCATTAATTTGTCTCGACTGCAGGAAGTCATAGATACCACCCAAATGCTCCCTTACCTTACCGCCTCCGAACTCATAGACCTTTGTCACCAGACCGTCTAAGAACTCACGGTCATGACTGACGATGATGGCAGTACCGTCGAAAGCCTTGATAGCTTCTTTGAGTACATCCTTGGACGGCATGTCAAGGTGATTAGTCGGCTCGTCGAGTATCAACAGGTTGACAGGTTCCAGCAACAGACGGATCATGGCAAGACGACTCCGTTCACCGCCACTCAACACTTTCACCTTCTTGTCGGAAGCCTCTCCACCAAACATAAAGGCGCCTAATATATCTTTGATTCTCAGACGAATATCTCCTTTCGCTACATTATCTATTGTCTGAAAAACGGTCAAGGATTCATCCAATAACTGTGCCTGGTTCTGTGCGAAATAACCAATCTGGATGTTATGCCCGATCTTCAGATTTCCGTCAAAAGGAATCTCGTTCATGATACATTTTACAAGGGTCGACTTACCTTCACCGTTCTTACCGACAAAAGCAACCTTCTCCCCTCGCTTGATGGTCATGTTCACCTGTGCAAACACCGTATGTTCGCCATAGTCTTTCCGTACCTCCTCGCAGATCACGGGATAGTCACCGCTACGGAGACAGGGCGGGAACTTTAGGTGCATGGCAGCATTGTCGACCTCGTCTACCTCAATAGGTACGATCTTTTCCAACTGTTTGATTTTCTGTTGCACCTGTACTGCCTTGGTTGCCTTATAACGGAAGCGTTCGATGAAGTCCTTCATGTCTGCTACTTCCTTTTGCTGGTTCTCGTAGGCACGTATCTGTTGTTCACGACGTTCCTTGCGAAGCACGACATACTCGTCATACTTCACCTTATAATCGATAATTCTTCCGCAGGATATCTCCAGCGTTCTGTTCGACACATTATTGATAAACGCACGGTCATGACTGACCAACACCACTGCCTTGGCACTCTGCGCCAGGAACTGTTCCAGCCACTGTATCGACTCGATGTCTAGATGGTTGGTAGGCTCGTCAAGCAACAACACGTCAGGTTTCTGCAACAGGATCTTCGCCAGTTCGATACGCATACGCCACCCACCGGAGAACTCACTGGTAGGGCGTTCGAAATCCGTACGCAGGAATCCCAGTCCCATCAGGGTACGCTCTAGTTCCGCCTCACAATTCTCCGCCCCCATCATCATATAGCGGTCATGTTCTTGGGTGAAGCGTTCCACCAAGGCGAGATAGTCGGCACTCTCATAATCCGTACGGTCGGCAAGCTCCTGGTTCATGCGGTCGATACGCTCTTTGAGCTCATGGACATGCGAAAAAGCCTTCTGGGCTTCTTCCCGTACCGTTGTATCGTCCTGCAATACCATCACCTGTGGCAGGTAACCAATCGTGGTGTCGTTAGGTATACTCACCACCCCACTGGTGGGCTGCTGCATACCACATAGTATCTTCAACAGCGTAGACTTCCCTGCCCCGTTCTTTCCCACCAAGGCAATACGGTCGCGGTCGTTCACCACGAAACTCGCATCGGTGAACAATGGTCTGGCACTGAATTCCACACTAAGTCCTTCTACAGAAACCATCTCTTTCTTTATAATGAATTGCAAAGGTAGCACATTTCCACATGAATGCAAAATAAATTCATATTTATTTAATCGTTCTCAAATATTCTTCGTACTTTTGTGGCGTTATGGAGCAGATTAAGATTTTCACACAACTGATATCCAGCGAACTCCACCTGCCTGAGCATGGAGTGGAGAACACGCTGAAGTTACTGGACGAGGGATGTACCATCCCGTTTATCTCCCGTTACCGCAAGGAACGTACCGGTGGACTGGACGAGGTGCAAATTACATCCATCAGTGACCGCCTGGAACGTCTACAGGAGATTGCCAAGCGAAAGGAGACGGTTGTCAAGACGATTACTGAGGCAGGGAAGATGACTGCCGAGTTGCAGAAACGCATCGATGACTGTTGGGAGGCAACGACACTGGAAGACATCTATCTACCTTATAAGCCCAAACGGCGCACCCGTGCCCAAGTGGCTCGTGAACAGGGACTGGAGCCACTGGCCGCCTTGTTGATGCTACAACGGGAACCGCATCCCGAACAAGCCGCCAGACGTTTCGTCGTAGGCGATGTCCCCGATGTCACCTCTGCATTGAAGGGTGCCCAGGACATCATCGCCGAACAAGTCAGCGAGGAGGAACGCTCCCGCAACCAAGTACGTGCCGCCTTCCACCGTGAGGCATTCATCGTCTCGAAAGTCGTCAAGGCAAAGAAAGATACGGATGAGGCAGCGAAATATGCTGACTATTTCGACTGGGAAGAGCCTTTGAGACGCTGTTCCTCCCACCGGTTGCTCGCCATGCGCCGTGGTGAGAACGAAGGTATCCTGCGGGTCAGTATTACGATTGACGATGAGGAGGCTGTCAACAGACTGCAACGCCACTATGTGCATGGCAACGGTGCATGTCAACGACTCGTTGCCGAAGCAGTGGAGGACGGTTATAAGCGTCTGCTATACCCCTCTATTGAGACGGAATTTGCCAATATCAGCAAGGAGAAAGCCGATGAGGAAGCGATTAACGTCTTCACAGAGAACCTGCGCCAACTGCTGCTAGGTGCTCCTTTAGGACAGAAAAGGGTCATGGGTATCGACCCTGGCTTCCGCACAGGATGTAAGGTCGTGTGTCTGGACGCACAGGGCAATCTGCTGCATCACGAGGCAATCTTCCCCCATCCGCCTGTCAATCACCGCATGCAGGCTACCGTCCATGTCCAGCAGATGATAACAGACTATCATATTGAGGCAATAGCCATCGGCAACGGTACGGCAAGCCGGGAGACGAAGGAGTTCGTGGAAGATTGCATTCAATCACTCCCTTCACTTTTGGGAGAGGGGTCGGGGGTGAGGCTTTTCGTTGTCAGCGAGGATGGTGCCTCCGTCTACTCCGCTTCCAAGGTTGCCCGTGAGGAGTTTCCCGATGAGGATGTCACAGTACGCGGTGCCGTCAGCATCGGCAGACGACTGATGGATCCTTTGGCGGAACTGGTGAAGATTGACCCGAAGAGTATCGGTGTGGGACAATACCAACATGATGTGGACCAGGCAAAGCTCAAGCACTCCCTCGACCAGACGGTGGAGAGTTGTGTGAACTTAGTGGGTGTCAACCTCAATACGGCATCACAACACTTGCTGATGTACGTCAGCGGTTTAGGTCCGACACTGGCGAAGAATATCGTGGACTACCGCAAAGAGAACGGAGCGTTCACCAGTCGTGCGCAACTGAAGAAGGTACCTCGTCTCGGTCCTGCTGCCTTTCAGCAATGTGCGGGTTTCCTGCGCATCCCTCAGGCGAAGACCCCCCTTGACAACAGTGCCGTCCACCCTGAGAGCTACGGTATCGTCGAGTTGATGGCTAAAGACCAGCACTGCACCGTCATTGACCTTATCAATGACAAGGAGAAGCGTGACGCAATTGACATCAGGCACTATGTGACGACAGAGACAGGGCTCCCCACCCTCACTGATATCATGAGAGAATTGGAGAAGCCTGGTCGTGACCCTCGGGAACAGATAGAGGAGTTTGAGTTCGACCCGAATATCCAGACCGTCGAGGACCTGCAGGAAGGGATGGAACTGCCTGGCATCGTGACGAATATCACCAACTTCGGTGCCTTCGTGGATATCGGTGTCCATCAGGACGGACTGGTACACATCTCCCAACTTTCCGACAAGTATGTCAGTGACCCGACGAAAGTGGTACGTCTCCACCAGCATGTGAGAGTAAGGGTCATCGGCATAGACCTCCGCCGTAACCGCATCTCACTCAGTATGAAGGGAATGGGCAACAAATAGCGATATACCAAACATTAGGTAGATGGAATAACCGAAAAGCGGTATTGTACACCTCCTATATTCACCTTACCTTTGCACCGACAAACTAAATGAGACAATAGTATGGTGAATTTTATCTTGGCAGACAATCAGGAGCTTACTGCTTTCGCCCTGAGGACCCTTATCCGAGAACTTGAGAGTGCGACCATCCATGTTGCTGTCAACAAGGATCAGCTAATCAGTCAGTTACAGAAAGAGGAAAAGAGCATCGTCGTGCTCGACTATACCTTATATGATATTCAGGACGAGGAACAACTTCTCGTTATTATCGAGCGTTTCCCACTTACTCAATGGATCATGGTGAGCGATGATCTGACCATTCAGGTCATGCGCAAACTGGTTTATACCGTACGTAATGTGAGTATCGTATTCAAAGACTCCCCTTTCAAATTGTTCCGCCATGCCATTGATTATGCCACACGCGGCGATCGTTACCTCTGCCAGCGTGCCGCTGAGGTACTGTTCTGTCAACAGGCTGACGAAGAACAACGTCCGAAGGTACTGACGGAAACGGAGATCGAGATCCTGCGTGGTGTGGCACAGGGGAAGACGACCAAGGAGATTGCCTATGAGCGCTATTCCAGTATCCACACCGTAAACACCCATAAAAAGAACATATTCAGGAAACTACAGGTGAATACTGCTCACGAAGCTATTAAATATGCTTTCCGCGCCGGACTGGTAGACCCTTCTGAATTCTATATTTAAATGATTATGAAGAAACAGACTATTGCTATTGACACACCCTATGTACGTCCCGATGCCTATGGCTCGCTGGCCGTACCCATATATAATAATGTTGCGTTTGAATTTGATGATGCCGCGGAGATGGCAGATGCCTTCTGCAATCGCATCAAAGCTCCCGACTATGCCAGAGTGGAGAATCCTACCGTGACCAACCTGGAACAGCGTGTACGGTTGCTGACGAATGCTGCTCATGTGACTGCCTTTAACTCTGGCATGGCGGCTATCAGCAACACGCTCCTTGCCGTTGCCTCACAGGGCAAGAATATCGTGACCTCACATCATCTCTTTGGTAATACACTTGCCTTAGTATCCAACACCCTATTGCGTTTTGGTGTGAAACCTCGGTTACGAGACTTGACCGACCTGCAAACTGTAGAGGACGCTATTGACGAGCATACTTGTTGTGTGTTCCTGGAGATTGTCACTAATCCGCAATTGGAGGTCGCCGACCTTCACGCTATTGCGGAGATCGCCCATCAGAAAGGTGTTCCTCTGATCGTCGACTCGACTGTGATTCCCTTCACAGAGACACATCTGAAGGAGCTGGGTGTGGATGTTGAGGTAGTGTCAAGTACCAAATACCTCTCCGGGGGTGGTACGTCATTGGGTGGATTAGTCATCGATTATGGTACCTTCCCTCTGATTAACCAACGCATCAAATACGAGCTGCTATTTAATCTCGGTGCCTATATGACATCACAGGCAGCTTATCTTCAGACCTTAGGACTGGAAACCCTGGATGTACGCTATCAGCGGCAGGCTGCCAACGCCCTCCAGTTGGCTGAAGGGTTGAGGGAACTGGGTATGATACAGAATGTCAATTACATTGGATTGAAAGATAACCCCTATTATCAACTTGCCCAACGCCAGTTCGGCAAGACGGCAGGGGCAATGCTGACTATCGATCTGGCAAGCAAGGAAACGTGCTTCCGGTTCCTCAACCGCCTGAGACTCATCCATCGTGCCACCAATCTCTTCGACAACCGTACGTTGGCTATTCATCCGGCAAGCACGATTTTCGGTCTCTTCCCCGAACAACAGCTAGAAAAGATGAATGTACGACAGACCACGATCCGTCTGTCGGTAGGACTGGAGGCTGTAGAAGATTTATTGGAAGACTTACAACAAGCTTTAGAAGATGACTTATAGTTTTGACAAAATCATAGACCGCAGAGGCAGTAACGACCTGAAACACAGCGTTCTTCAGGAGCGTTACGGACGGGATGACCTGTTACCGTTATGGGTTGCCGACATGGATTTCGAGACACCACCGTTCATCACAGAGGCATTACGCCAACGACTCGACCACTCTTTATTCGGCTATACCGTAGTCCCTGAAGAACTTTGGTCCACCATTATCCAATGGGTTCGTGACCATCACCAATGGGAGGTACGACGGGAGTGGCTGACCTATATCCCAGGTATCGTAAAAGGAATTGGCATGGCAGTCAACGTCTTCTCACAAGAAGGTGATAAAGTCATCATCCAACCACCTGTCTATCACCCATTCCGACTCACCCCACAGGGAAATAAACGAGAAGTTGTCTATAACCCATTAAAACAACTGTCTGATGGTTATTACGAGATGGATTTCGACCAATTGGAACAAGTAACTGATGAGCATTGCAAATTGTTGATACTGAGCAATCCGCATAATCCCGCTGGTATCTGCTGGAAGCAAGAAACACTACAACGTCTTGCCCACTTCTGTCATGAGCATCACATCCTCGTCTTATCCGATGAGATACATAGTGACATGGCACTCTTTGATCATCGTCATGTACCTTTTGCCACCGTCAGCGAGGAGGCTGCACAGTGCAGTATCACCTTTGGTGCCCCTTCTAAAACCTTTAATATCGCAGGAATCGTCAGCAGTTATGCCATCGTTCCTAATGACAGCATACGCAGGCGTTTCTATACGTGGTTAGAGGCTAACGAGTTCAACGATCCTCCATTGTTCTCACCCATCGCCACCATCGCCGCTTATCAACAGGGCGAGACTTGGCTCAAGGAGATGCTTGACTACGTGGAAGGGAACATCCGATTCTTGGAAGACTTCTTCCAGCAACATCTTCCCAAAATAAAACCCCTTCGTCCACAAGCCTCTTTCCTTGTATGGCTCGATTGCCGCGGATTGGGATTTACTCACGAACAACTCATTGACCTCTTTGTCAACAAAGCACACCTAGCACTAAATGATGGTGAGATGTTCGGGGCAGGTGGCGAGGGTTTTATGCGTATGAATGTCGGTACTCCCAGAAGTGTTCTTCTTCAGGCTTTATTACAACTGAAAGAAGCAACATCTTGAATGACCAGTCCTGCAAGGGTCATCCCAAAGATTGCAGTAATATGTACAAGGGAGCCCTTGATTTGGAGTTGAGAGTTAAAGACCTCATCACTGAAGACACACTGGAACTTGTGCCTGGGAAATCGTTTCTCTTTCTTGAAGCGGTTTCTCAATGCACGCGCCAGAGGGTCTCCTTTCACCTTCCAAAACTCCGCTACTTGTATCTTTGTAGGATCGAGTTTCAATGCCGCACCCATTGATGAGAAGAACTTTGCCTTTGTCTGACAGGCTAGTTCTATCAATAATGCCTTATCTTTCAACGAGTCAATGGCATCGATGATATAGTCATAGGTCTCAAGATGAAACGCTGCAGCCGTCTCTTCCGTGAATGTCTTCTGAAGGGCGGTGATCTCCGCATCAGGATTGATGGCAAGCAACCGCTCTTTCAATGCCGCCACTTTCACCTGTCCCACTGTCTTGGTGGTCGCCATTAGTTGCCGGTTGACATTGGTCACATCCACACTGTCGAAGTCCACGATAGTCAAATGTTTTAGTCCTGTGCGTACCAATGCCTCAGCACACCAAGAGCCCACACCCCCTACACCAAAGATGATGACACGCTGTTCGAGGAGACGCTCCATACCGTCTGCACCCAACAACGCCTCAGCACGTTGAAAGATTGGTTTTGTCATAAAGAGCAGACCCTCGTCTCCGTTTATTAATAATAGGTGATTATTCTTTCCTGGATATAGTATTCCTTACTATAGTCCTTTGGAGGATTCTCATTACCCTCGTATTCCTCCGTCGTTTGCATAATATCGAAATACATCTCGCGTGCCGTCCAGTTTCCTTGTTCATCAAACTTCGTATATCGGTAACGGATGTCTGTCTTATAGATATCGGCACAAGCTAGTCCATCGATATGCACGCTGCTGGGATATAGCTTCCCGTCTTGATAAGTGAGACCGTAGCTCTCACCTTCCTCCCATCCACCCCATTCAATCGTGGTGATACGACCCTCTTTGTCGTAAGAGAACTCGTAGCTATATCCTTCCCAGTGATTCTCATTTTCCCGGTTAGTATAACTGATCACACGTCCATCCTTGTCACGGTTCATCTGTGATGCCTTGGAGCGTCCCTTGATAAACTTCCCGTCAGCATCATAGACATAAGGGTTCGCATAAGGATCAAGCGTCACGCGTCCTTTCTCGTCGAAAGTGGCGAGACTGTCTGTCCTGTTAGAGATGATTCCCTTGACCAGCTTGTCGCCCTCAAGGTTAGCCATGTAGGTTGTTGTCACTACCTTTGCCACACATCCGTAAAGACCAAAGGACCTGGCGTCTGTGGTGTTATAATCCAATTCAGCTTTCTTCTCCTCTACGATAGTCACTGTACTATCAGCAGGCTCTTCTGCACCAGTCGGCTTGTTGCCTTGTTTACATGAGCTCATTGTCAATGTGATGACAAAGACAATGGCTATACCACATAGGATATGTATATACTCTTTCACCCTTAAATACTCAATTCATCAAGCACATTGATAAGACGCTTGTCAAAGCGTTTGTCTGTACGGATACATTCCGTGAAAGGCACATAGACAATCTCATTCATACGGTAGCCCACCATAACATTACGCTGTCCTTGTTTGATCGCCTCAATGGCTCCTACGCCCATACAATTAGCCAGAATACGGTCGCGGGCTGAGGGGCTTCCTCCACGTTGCAAGTGTCCTAGGATAGAGACACGTACATCGAATTCAGGGAACTCGTGCTTTACACGGTCTGCGTAGTAAAGGGCACCACATTTGGGACTCTCAGAGACGATGACGATACATGACTTCTTTGGATAGTACCGCCTTTGGTGATGATACCACTGACATTCTCTGTAGTGAAATCTTTGACCTCACCCTTGATAAGACCGTCAAAGCCTCGATAGATACCTTTAATGTTAAAACAATTATAAATACCAGATCGTGTCACGGCGCGAATGGCTGCATTCATACCAGGGGCATCACCTCCTGATGTCAGAATTCCAATAGTCTTAATCTTACCCATAGTCGTAAAAGTTTAATTGGTTATGTTGCAAAATTACATAGAATTTAGCAAACTACCAATTTTTTTATCCCTTCTTCACTTAACATTTCATGTTTACAAGCATTCTCCATAACGATCAAATCATCTGTCATACCAAACTTATGGTATATGAAAATGCCATTTAAAGGGTATTGCGAGAGTGTAGATTTCACCGTACCTTTGCAGTGTCAAAAAGACATAGTAACAAACAAATAAAAAACGTAAGAGTTATGAAAACAATGATGATGAAACGAATGTGTTGCTGTTGTTGTAGCAGCATGCGCATGATGAGAAATGACAAGGAGGGAAGAGACCAACACATTATTAATATATATAAAGAACGACAAAAACATGAGAAAATCAGTATTCACCATAGCATTGCTCTTAGGGCTGCAAGCTAGTCAGACAGTAGGAGCACAGAACGAGCAGGTAACCCTTCGCGTACAGAATGCCGTACGACCATTAGTAGAGAAATGGGTTACCGAGTATACTAAAACCAACCATGACGCCACTTTCCAAATCGTTTCAGGGAAAGCAACCAACACAGAACATCAGATATCATTTGTGACAGAGCAGGATGCTGACGCTGTATTTTTTGCACGTTATGCTGTGCTGCCCGTCACCGTAAAGGAATCAGAGGCTTTTCAATTATTGAGCAACAAGCGTCTGAATGCCAAGAAGCTGAAGAGTCTCTTCTTCGTGAAGGATGAGTTTGACGATGACACGAAAGAGAACAAAGTAGAGAAATCGCTTCATATCTACACAGGTAATAGCCAGCAGTCTGCCTCCCGTGCCTGGGCAGACAATTTTAAGCAGGAGACGAGTAATTATAAAGGTAAGAAGATCTCTGGGGATGATAGTTTTTTGAATACAGCAATCAGTCGTGACCCGTTAGGTATTGCCATCAACTCTCTTTCCAATATTTTCGACTTACAGAGTCGCCAATTACGCAGCAACCTTTCCATCATCCCCCTCGACATCGATAAGCATGGAGAGCAGGTATTGGATGAGGCACGTCTGGACGACATCATCCTCTTGTTGGAGCAGCAGCAGTTTGCCGAGATCCCAACGGGTAAGGTCGGTGTGGACTATGACCATCGCAACGCCAGTCAGAACGCTTTTGTTCGTTGGATATTAACAGATGGCAACAAATACATTCACGAGTACGGTTTGTTGCAGCTTCCCCAGAAGGAACTGACCGCACAGTTGCATCGTACCGAACAGCAAGAGTTAGCACAGAAATAATAAGGTAAAAAGATTTTGTTATGAAAAAGAGAGTAGTACTATTTTTAATAGTGCTGGCTACGGTCTTGCCGTCTGCCGCACAGACAATTATCACAGGACGCATTGTGGATGCCCGTACAGGAGAGGCGTTGATTGGTGCATCTGTTGTCCCCAAGTCAAGTAAGGAGTTAGGTGCCGTTACCGATATTGATGGTAACTTCAAACTGGTAACCAACGTAGAGTTGCCCCTCACGCTGAGTGTACAGTATGTAGGCTATCGTCCGCAGGAGGTGGATGTCTATGATGCCTCCGAACCCGTCGATATCCAGTTGAGCGACAATGCCAGTCGTCTGAACGAAGTCGTCGTGATTGGCTACGGTGAACAGAAGCGTCTGGAACTGACGAGTTCCATCTCCAGTGTTGGTGGTGATATCTTACGCCAGCAGAACAACTCGGTAGAGAGTGCCCTGCAGGGTGCGGTAGCAGGTCTTAACGTCACCCAGACCAGTGGTCAGCCAGGTGCGGCAAGCATCATCCGCATCCGTGGTGGTAACTCCATCACCGGTGGTAACGAACCCCTATACGTCATTGATGGTTTTATCGTCTATAACGATCCTGCTGCCACCCGTACCGGTGCCAAGACGAGTGATGCCACACTTGACCCACTTGCCTTCCTGAATCCTGCCGACATCGAGAGCATCGAGGTCCTGAAGGATGTTTCAGCAACAGCTATTTACGGTACACGTGGTGCCAATGGTGTGATTATCATCACGACGAAGAAAGGTTCACATGGACGTAACAACATTACCTACGGAGCCAGTTTCGGATGGAGCTCTATTGCCAAGAAACTGAACTACATGAATGCACAGCAATGGGTAGACATCTGGCACGAGCTCTACCAGAACGGTGAACTGGGTTACGACCTCGACAACCCCACCGCCAGCTACGACTGGCAGAGCGAGGCGTTACGCACCGGTTTCCAGCAGGAACATCAGATTTCCGCCGTTGGTGGTGACGAGATTTCGCGTTATAGCGTCAGCGGTAACTTCAAAAGTCAGGACGGTATTGTCAAGGGTACGGGTCTAAAGCGCTATGCTGGTCGTGTCAACTACGAGCGTAACATCTTCAAGACACTCTTGGTCGGTGTGAATGCCAACATCGCTTACAACAAGATTACCGGTGTATCAGACAACAGCGGTAACATGTTCCAGCCCAGTCCTTGGTTTGCTGCCATCTCTCACACACCATATACTCCTATTTATAATGCTGACGGTTCGTACAACTACGATCCCACTCCTACCAGCATTGATATCTATAACGGAAAGGTTGGCAACCCCATCAGCGACCTGGAGAATACCAAGGCTGAGACGGAGAACACCCGTACTATCGGTACCCTTTTCGCAGAGTGGACCGTCATCCCACAGTTGAAGTTGAAGGCAAGTCTGGGTGCCGATCTCTCGAACACCAACCAGAACTATTATGCGCCCTCATACACTACCAGTGGTCTCGCCAACAGCGGTTATGCTTCTGTTGGTCGTACGAAGACTCATACATGGCAGACTGAATATACTGCCACATACAGTAATGTATTCAAAGGCAAGCATTCTGTCAACGCTTTGTTGGGTTATACCGCCCAGCGTACTGACCGTAGCAGTGTTGCCACAACAGCCTATGGATTCAGCAACGATGCTACAGGCTACGATAACTTAGGTGCTGCCGCCACTACCCTGCCCTCCGTCAGCAGCCATTATGTTTCTACCCTCCAGTCGTGGATTGGTCGTGTAAACTACAGCTATGACTCACGTTATAATGCCTCACTCACACTGCGTGCCGACGGTTCGAGCCGTTTTGCCAAAGACCATCGTTGGGGATGGTTTCCCTCACTGGGTCTCTCATGGAACATCGACCGTGAAAAGTGGCTCCATCTGGGCAAGAGCGTCGACTTCATCCAGTTGCGTGCCTCAGTAGGTACGGTGGGTAACCAGGAGATCGGTGACTACCAGTTTGCCGCCAACGTCGTGCCTCGCACCGTGATTATCAACAACCAGAAGGCTACCAGCTACATTATCGAGAACAAGTCGAACCCTGATCTGAAGTGGGAGACAACCACCTCTTATAATATAGGACTGAGCACAGGTTTCTTCCAGAACCGACTGACCGTTACCCTCGATGCTTACTACAAGAAAACCAAGGACCTGTTGCTGGACGTTCCCGTGGAGCAGGTGACCGGTTTCTCCACTGTACTGCGTAACGTGGGCTCTGTCACCAACAAGGGTGTGGAGTTGGAGATCGGTGGTGTGCTGATTGACAAAAAGAACTGGCACTGGAATGTGAATGCGAATATCGCCCATAACAAGAACGAGGTGACCAGTCTGGGTAATTCCGAGTATTTCATTCCCGACTTTAACTCAGTAGGTACCCTTCAGTATATCAACCCATTGATCGTGAAGGTGGGCGAGCCTCTTGGTACATTCTACGGTTACAGGTTTAAAGGCATCATCCAGTCGGACGAGGACCTCAGCAAGTTGCCAGCACAGACCAATTCAACGGTTGAGCCAGGTAACCCCAAGTTCGAGGATGTCAACGGCGACGGCGTTGTCAACGAACAGGACCGTGTGGTACTCGGCAATATACAGCCTAAGTTCACCTATGGCTTCAATACCAAGGTGGCTTATAAGAACTGGGACCTCTTCGTCAGCATCAGCGGTAGCTATGGCAACAAACTGTTCAACGCCCTTGCCTGCCGACTGGATCGCGGTAACGGTTACTACTATAACCCATTGGCAGAAGTTGCTGACCGTTGGACACCGACGAATCCCAGCAACACGATACAGAAGGCGACCAGTGCCACCTCTATCTATGCTGACGACCGTTTCGTGGAGAATGCCAGCTACCTGAAGTTCCGTAATATTCAGTTGGGTTATACCCTGCCCGTTCCACAAATTACAAAGGATGCCAAGTTGCGCCTCTATGTATCGTTGCAGAACTTCTTCACCATCACAAACTACAACGGTTACGACCCAGAGGCAAACCGTAATGGTATCGACGAGACGAGTGCCCTCTATCAGGGAATTGACTATGGTGCCTATCCTATGGCTAAAACGGTATTATTCGGATTTAATATCACATTGTAACGAAATACCAAAATCTCGAAATAACGAAATAACGATAATTATGAAAAAGAATCTATTATATATCGCAGCCAGTCTGCTGCTTGCAAGCTGCGCAGACCTTGACCAGAGCTCTATCAGCTCTATCGACAAAGATAATTTCTATCAGAGCAAGGAAGATATCGAGACCGCCATCAATGGTATCTACCAGGAGTTTACGGTGGACGGATTCTATGGCATGTTCAACAACCAGAGTGTCTATATCAACGACCTGCAGACCGACTATGTGAAGGCTGGTGCACAGACCAACTCCGCTCACATCCGTGAGCTCAGTAACTTTGCCATTCAGCCCACCAACCTCTTCGTCAGCTATGCCTGGGAAGAGCACTATACCGCCATCAACCGCGCCAATGTGGTGATAGACAAAGTATCTGAGGCATCGTTCCTCGACGAACAGTCGAAACAGAACTACATCAACGAGGCTCGTTTCCTGCGTGGTTTTATGTACTTCAACCTAGTACGCTATTTTGGAGGAGTTCCCATCGTACTGCACGACGGTGAGGGCGAGGGTGCTCCCCGCAACTCGACTGACGAGGTCTATCATCAGATTGTTGAGGACTTCACCGCTGCTGAGAGCCTGCCTGCCAACTATACCACGTTAGACAGTAAGGCGAATAGTCTGGCTGCATCGGCAATTCTCTCGAAGGTTTACCTGACTTGGGCACAGACACTGACTGAGGAAGGAAGAGCCAACCAAGCCCAATTCTATCAGAAGGCTATCCAGTATGCCGACAAGATCATCAACTCCCAGAAATACCGTCTACTCGACAAGTTTATCGACAACTGGTCGGTTGACAAGAAGAACGGTCCAGAACATATCTTCTCCATCGAGCACGACCGTACTATCAACGGTAACGTGTCAGGACACTGCACCTTTGCCACCAACTGGGATAATGCCGAGCCCGTGCTCCTGGCTACCAGCGACAAGTACTACGAGCAGACCGACCCTCGTGACCAGCGTCGTGACGGTTCATGGGCAAAGAAACTCTATAACCCCAACACGGGAGAGGACTTTGTATTTACCATCCCCCGCTTCCGTAAGTACATCGATTCGCTGAACTATGCCAACACGGCATCTCCAGGTAACTCCGCAGGTCAGTCGATCAACACGACCATCATCCGCTATGCAGAGATCCTGCTCATCAAGGCTGAGGCTGAGAATGAGTTGAACGGTCCTACGACAGCAGCCTATGATGCCATCAACCAAGTACGCCGCCGAGCTTACTGGAGTCCCTACGAGGACACACAGTTCACGCCCTCTGACGGTTCTGCCCTCAACCTTTCCGGCTTGACAAAGGAACAGTTCCGTGAGAAGCTCCGTGAGGAGCGTCGTCTGGAGTTCATACTTGAGGGACAGCGGTGGTTCGACCTTATCCGTTGGCATATCCTGGTGAAATATGTGAAGGAGAATACGCCTACCGATGCCGAGACATTAGGTACCAAAACCACCAAGATACAGAATGTATCGAAGAAGAACTACCTGTTGCCATTGCCTCTGGAGCAGCTGATCCTGAATCCGAATCTGGAGCAGAACTGGGGTTACAGCGGAGAGACAGGAGACGGCCCCTATGGACCAGAATATGAGTAACGAAACATCGAAATCTCGAAATACCGAAACATCGAAACAACAAAAAACAATAAAAAACAATGAAAAAGAATTTATTTAGAACAGTTGCAGTGGCACTTCTCGTTGCCGCAGGTTTTCAATCAGTTGACGCACAGTCACAAGTAGCAAACAATCGTCGTGAGCGCATCCTTCAGGTGCTTGACCAGAGTCGCCCTAACGAGTATATTCCAGCAGGCTTCTTTCTTCATTTTGAGAACAAGCTGGGACGCAAGGCAGTACAGGATCATAAGGACTTCTATCGTGCCACCAACATGGACTTCGTGAAGGTGTTCTACGAGATCAGTGTCCCACAGATTGACATTAAGAGTGGTAAAGACTGGGAGAAGGTGCCCGTTTATGATGAGGCATTCTTCGCTCCTCAGGTGGCAGTCATCGAAGACCTTGCCCGTGAGTTCGGCAAAGAGGCATTCATCCTGCCTACTGTTTACTCTCCCCTTGCCCTTGCTCACCAGACCTTAGGTCGTGGCAAGGACCTGAAGAAACTGGCAGAGGAGAATCCCGTGGCTTTCGGTAAGGCTATCAAGAACCTCTCCCTCTCTATCGAGAACTACTTGCGTTCTGCTCGCAAGCATGGTGCTGACGGCTTCTATGTGTCCAGTCAGGGTGGTGACGGCAACTCCCTCTCTACTAAGATATGGAACGAGCAGGTACGTCAGTGGGACAAGCATGTCTCTGAGGTAGCTAACGAGATCGGTGAGATCAATATCCTGCATATCTGCGACTACGGTACACCGTTCAAGAATGCCGAGGCACTGTATGCCTTTGCCGACTATCCCGCCAGCATCATCAACGTACCCTTGAATTTCTCTGACGGCTCTACCCTCAACTTGAAGGAGGCACAGAAGCGTTTCGGTCGTCCTATTTTCGGTGGTCTGGAGCGTCTGGGTGTCATTGCCACAGGATCTATTGAACAGGCGAAGGCTGCTGTCGACGAGGTGTTGGAGAATGCCTCTCCCAACTTCATTCTGGGTGCCGACTGCACCGTGCCTGGTGACACTGACTGGGAGAAGCTGCGTGCCGTCATTGACTACGCACACACCTGGAGACAGACTCATAAGAAGTAATTGACCATTTTAATTTTAAGTAATATGGAGGGAAAAATTATAAAATTGTTGTTACTCTCAGCAATTACACTGACAGCTTGTTCCGTACAACAGGAAGAGCAGGTGACGAACAAGCGTGACCTGATAGAGCAGGTGCTTGACCTGTCAAAAGCACCAGACGTAATACCAGCAGCCTTTTTCCACCATTTCCCCGATAAATTCGGACCAAAGGCAATAGAGGAGCACATCGCCTTCTTCAAAGCCACTGGTAACGACATATTGAAAGTGCAGTACGAGACTCTGCCTCCGCAATGGGAAATCAAAACCGCCAAGGATTTCGAGAAGGTTGTGGAATTACCTACTGAGTATTTTGAGGATCAACTGCAGGTCATTGAAGCATTGGCAAAGCAATACAAGGATTCGGCTCTAATCATTCCGACGGTTTATTCTCCGTTACTGATTCTCCATCAGGCTGCCGGTGGACCGGCAGTTGACGAAGTCATCAAACAGAATCCAGCCGCTGCGGAACCTGCTTTTGAAAAGCTGGCAAAGAGTATTGCCAACTATATCCGCGCAGCTCGCGAACGTGGTGCTGATGGATTCTATGTCTCCTCGCATGGTGGTAATATAGAGTTCTTCGGTCAGGATTCTGAAGTATGGACGAAGTATCTTCGCAAGTGGGATAAATACATTTCTGAAATTGCCGATTCTGTAGCTCCTCTGAACATTCTGCATATTTGCGGAGGCGAGTATAAGGACCTCGATGCATGGGCAGACTATCCTGGCACCATCATCAACCTTCCAGAGTTTGACGTGAAGAAGCTTCGCCACGCTCAGGAGGTATTCAAGCGTCCCATCCTCGGAGGACTCGATCATCGTGGAGTACTCATCAACGGAACACTCGAAGAGCTATTGGCTCATGTCGATACCATACTTACAGAAGGACCTCAGAATCTGATTCTCGGTGCCAACTGCACAGTACCCGATTCTACATCCAGCGAGCGTCTGCGTGCCGTCATCGACTACGCACACACCTGGCGACAGACACATAAAAAATAAAAGAACTAGAATGTCGGTCTATGAACAGGAGAGAATTTCTTGAGAATACAGCCAAAGCAATAATTCCTACCACAGGAATATTGCTTGCGGCTTCTCACCCAACCTTGGCAAAGGCTCTGGAGCAAGTAGACCTCGACGACCAGCCAGCCCCTCATCAGGATAAGACACCATTCAAGTTCGAAGGCTTCAATGAGCGTGTACAGGCTTATATCGTAGCTCGTTATTACGTCAGACTGACAGACACCTACGGCAAGCAAGGTCTCGATACTTTCCTGCTGGCAACACGAACCTACGCTGAACAGCGTGGACATCGTATGGCACAACGTGCGCTAGCCGACGGACAGGAATTAAACTATGTGACGTATTACAAATATGGAGAATGGGTTCCGTCGGAAGAAATCAAGAAACGTGGCGAGGCTCTTCAGAGTGAGCCTATTAAGGATATCTCCTATCAAGCAACCAAGATTACACGCTGCCCCTGGGCCATACAGTTCCGCGAGATGGGATTGTCTAAGGCTGGACTGGCTTACTGCAAGGATTTGGATGCCTCTATCTATCGTGGATTCAATCCTGCTATCGCCTATGAGACTCGCCAAACGCTCAACGATCACGATTATTGTGTACAATGTGCTCCTGGCACCAGAGTACCCGACGAAGCACTGACTTGCCCTAAATACAAAAAAGGACTACGTTCCTTTGAATATCATTGTGCTCATACGTACTGGACTTTTCGTCAGGTCATCTCGTCGGTATTCGGCAATAACGGTGTTACTATCGCAAAAGGTGTCTTGAGTGATGTTGAACAGGATCTGGGTAAAAAGTTTGTCACAACACTAAAGAAATACAAGAAGACCGACTTCAACGTCGCCAATATTTAAAACTTCATCGAATAAATGAAAAAGACTGTGTTAATTATGCTGCTAGCAGGGTTGGCACTTAACATCCAGGCAGCAAAAAAGGAAAAAAGCAATAATAAGGCAAAGGTAGCCATTGACTATCTGGACCGTCATTTCCAGACTTATGATAAGCTTCAGAAAACCATCTGGGCTGATCCAGAACTTGGGTTCCTCGAGACCAACAGCAGTGGACTATTGAAACAGCACCTACGTGAAAATGGGTTTACCATTGAAGAAGGCGTGGCAGGTATGCCTACTTCTTTCATAGCAACTTATGGCAGCGGAAGTCCAGTCATTGGTCTATTGGCAGAATTCGACGCACTGCCAGGTCTGTCACAGGACACTGTCCCTTATCGCAAACCTGTGAAGGAAGGTGCACCAGGGCATGGCTGTGGACATAACACTTTCGGTGTGGGCTCTACTGCGGCTGCAGTGTCACTTAGTAAGTGGTTAGCTACCAACAAACATAGTGGTACCATCAAAGTATATGGCACACCTGCCGAAGAAGGTGGTGCCGGTAAGGTTTATCTGGTACGCGAAGGTCTCTTCACGGGTGTCGATGTCGTACTCGACTGGCATCCATCTAGCGTCAATGCGGTTTCTACCAATGGTGGTACTGCCATGGTGATGGTTGACTATAAGTTCTATGGGAAACCAGCCCACGCAGCAGGTAATCCCTGGAAGGGTCGTTCTGCACTCGACGCAGTAGAATCGTTCGATTATATGGTGAATCTTCTTCGAGAGCACATTCCCACATCCAGCCGTATCCATTACGTGATTCCTGATGGTGGTTTTGCACCAAATGTCGTACCCGAGTACGCCCGTGTATCTTATTATATCCGTAGTCCTAAACGAGATATTCTTAACACACTCACGGAGTGGATTGATTCTGCCGCTGTTGGTGCCGCCAAAGGCACACAGACTCGTGTAGAGAAGGAAATCATCGCCGGTACCTACGAGCGTCTGCACAACAAGACTCTTTCAAAAGTGATTCAGAGGAATCTGGAGATTGTCGGTGGTGTGAAGTACGATGCACGCGAACGCCAGTATGCTTTAGATCTCATTCGTGCCACAGGCAATCCCGATTCACTGGTCAATGAGGCTGCCAAGGTACAGCCACTAGCAGAGTTCCCCGAAGAAGGAAGTGGCGGTTCGAGCGATGTTGGCGATGTATCGTGGGTTGTTCCCCTTGCCAGTTTTGGCGCAGCCACATTTGTTCCCGGCAGCCCGGGTCACAGTTGGCAGAATGTGGCAGCTGACGGTACCACCATCGGTACCAAGGGATTGCTCAATGCCAGTCGCGTATTCGCACTCACAGCTGTAGATTTGTTTACAGATGCCAAACTGCTTCAAACTGTTAAGGACGAGTTCAAGCAGGTGGTTGGCAGTGACTTTAAGTATGTGCCCTTATTAGGCGACAGGAAGCCAGCACTCGACTATCGCGTCACAAAGAAGGATTAGCAGTAATATAATAAAAAGAGGTAAGGATGAAAAAAACGAAATGGATATCAGTAATATTTTGGGGATTGTTGTTCTCTGCATGCAACAGCAGTGATGAGGCAGTACCTATTAACATACCATCTGAGGATGATGACGTGTGCTGCTCCCAAGACGATGAAAAAAACATCAGCCAGATCCTTGCCGGGTTTAAAGAGGTGACAGGATTGTCAAGACAAAGCACAGGAGACTATACTGTAAAGGTCTATGCACGGACATCCAATCTGCAGGTAGGTCATAACGACCTTTACTTTACTGTGGAGAAGACCGAGAGCGGACGTCACGTGAAAGACTTTACAGTTAGCGACCTGTCACCTTTGATGGACATGGGGACAATGAAACACAGTACTCCTATCGCCAATAAGTTCGACCAGATAGAGAACTATCCCATCTATCATACGTGGGTGGCACCTCTGATGGCAGGCGAATGGACGCTGTCATTCAACTATCGCATCAAGGACCTTACGGGCACATTCACCGGAGGAACGATTACGATAGACGCTATACCCAGCGAACAGGTATGGATCAAATCCTTTAAATGGAACGACGTGACTTACTTCCTCACCCTCGCCCATCCACAGGATTTGAAGACTGGAGTCAACACCTTGAGTGCTTACATCTCGAAGAAAGGCGATGACGGCACCCTACCCTATCTCCCTGCATCGGAGACCTTCACGATTGACATCTACCCCACGATGCCCGATATGGGTAACCATACCTCTCCCAACAACGAGCCTCTCACCCGAAAGGAGGACGGCAGTTATCAGGGACTGCTGAACCTCACGATGACGGGTGTCTGGGACATTCATCTGAATGTGAAGGATGCTACGGGTAACACGGTGGCTGGTGGTGAGGAACTAAGCGATCTTTATTGGACGATTTCCATTTGAGGCATTAGGTCTCTATATTTCAGGTACAGATGATTTCGTTAATTGTTTCTCTCGGAATGTTATGTTCCCAGGACACCGTTCACAAGGAGACGACCATCGACGAGGTGGTCGTCTCCTCAACTGTGGGCTCCGGGAAAAAGACTGTCAGCAAAGGACGAGTAGCCAGTATCGATGAGCATCTGTCCAAACTGTCGAGAGTCGAGATGGTGCGTCGAGGCAACTATGCCTGGGAACCTGTTGTCAACAACATGGCAACTGAGCGTGTCTCAACGACTATTGACGGCATGAAAATATTCTATGCTTGTACGGACAAGATGGATCCCGTGACATCCTATGTGGAGAGCAGTAACCTACAGCGTATCAGTCTGAACTCAGGACTGGACGGCAACCCGCAGGCTACGGGCAACATCGGAGGCAGCATAGACCTGAAATTACGTCGTGTGGGTTTTGATGCAAAACCTTCAGAGTATAATGCCTCTGCGGGTTACGAATCAAATGGCAACGTACAAGTGTATGGGGCTGATGCCGCCTTCTCTACCCATCGTTTCTATACCAACTTCGGTGTGTTCTACCGACATGCGGATAATTACAAAGCGGGAGGGCACCAGAGCGTTGACTTCTCACAGTTCCAGAAGACCAATGCCTTTACCAATATCGGATGGCAACCTGCCGACGACCATATCATAGAAGCAACACTCATCTACGACATCGCAAGGGATATCGGTTATCCGGCTTTAGCGATGGACGTAAAGAAAGCCGAGGGTATCATTGTCTCACTGGCTTATCGGCGGGAACATCTGAGCCGGTTGTTACATCGCTGGGAAACGAAGATGTATTATAATCATATCACCCATAATATGGATGACACCAAGCGTCCCGATGTACAGATTCACATGGACATGCCTGGCAAAAGTCAGACGACAGGTCTCTACAGTCTGCTGCAGGGCGTAAAGGGTAAGCATTATTTCCAGTTGAACTACGATGCCTACTACAACAAGCTGTTTGCTGATATGACGATGTATCCTGACGGTGGACAACCCATGTATATGCTCACATGGCCTGACGTGGGAACCTTCAATACAGGTCTGGCACTGACGGACGATATCACGTTTGCCCCTCATCACCACATCCGCCTGTCGGCAAAGGGTGCGTGGCAGCACCAGCAAATCAACAGCGACGAGGGTTATCAGGCTCTGAGCATCTACTTCCCTGGGATGGACAAGGGCAACTCCAGCCTCATCGGTCGTCTGGCATTCAGCTATGCCTACGAACACAGCGGTTGGAGAATAGCCGTCGGCACAGGTTACGGCACACGAGCCCCAACGGTTACGGAGAGCTATGGTTATTTCCTGAATAACACCTTCGACCAGTACGACTATATCGGCAACCCCTACCTGAAGAACGAAAAAGCGATAGAGGTTAATGCCTCTGTGGAATGGAGAAGCGACAAGTTGGCGTTCAAGGCTGAGACAAACACGTTTTTCTTTCAGGACTATATCATCGGACGACCTGACACACGTCTCTCACCCATGACCATCGGAGCTGCCGGCGTGAAGGTCTATCAGAACCTGAAGAATGCCCAGATCGTCAATGCCTCACTGACAGCCGATTGCCAACTGGTCAGTTGGCTGCAATGGGAAAACCACCTTTCCTACAGTTACGGACAGGAGAGTACCGGTGCCCGCTTGCCACTGATCGCTCCATTGTCGTACTTAGGTAATCTACGTTTCCGCTGGCACCATCTTGAGGCTGAGGGTGGTGTGCGCATGGCAGCCCGCAACAGTCATTGCGGAAATGAATACGGAGAGACACCCACAGCAGGCTATGCTGTCTGGCACTTGAACTTGGGGGGACATTTCCAATGGGGTAAGTTGGGGACGGACATACACTTAGGCGTGGAGAACCTGTTCGACCGCTACTATTCCACCTACTCCGACTGGAACCATATTCCCCAGAAGGGACGTAACTTCTATGTGAATGTATCCTTCCAACTATAATACCATGTGATAGCAAAATACCACAGAGTTGGTATTTCCGTATCATCATTTTCTTTATACCTTTGCAGTCAAAACAATAAAGCAATGAAAAAAACAATATTATGGATAGGAGCACTCGTATTGGGTGCGATAATAGGACTGTTGGGATTGAATTGGCTCAACGGTCTGATGGATTTCTTAGCGACAGTCTATACACGACTGTTCCAGTTGTTGGCAGTACCGACCATCGTACTGGCGGTGATAACCACCTTTGCCACCTTCGGCTCCAAGGGGTCAGGTCGCATCTTCGGACGAACTGTCATCTACACGCTGTTGACAACTGTTGCGGCAGCCGTAGTGGGAGCCTTGCTCTATGTGACAGTTGCCCCGAGTAACCTACCCGTCGATGTTATCAGTCTGGGCGACAGTGCTATCGCTGAAGCCCCTCAACAGTCGTACTACACTCACATCCTCAGTGTGATACCCAACAACATTGTCAAACCGATTCTCGAAGGCAACGTTCTATCACTACTGTTACTGGCTTTTGTGGTTGGCATCGGACTGTCAAAACTGCCAGATTCAGAGAATAAAGCTGTTGTGGTCAAGGGACTGCTGGGGTTGCAGGACCTGCTCTTCCTGCTCATTCGGGGACTCATCTGGACACTCCCATTGGGCATCGTGGCGTTCTCTGCTCAACTGTCAGAACAGATCAGTGCAGGCATGGTGGCTGACTCGATAGGTAAGTACGTGATTGTGGTGCTGGGCGGCAACGTGCTCCAGTTCTTCGTTGTCCTACCATTGTTCCTGTTGGCGCGTAAACTGAACCCGATCCGTGTGTTGAGTCGTATGATGCCTGCGGTATTGATGGCTCTCTTCACCAAGAGTAGTGCAGCCACCTTACCCGTCACCATGGAGACAGCAGAGCAACGGTTAGGAGTCAAGAGCAATATCGCACGTTTCGTACTACCTATCTGTACCACTATCAATATGAACGGCTGTGCCGCTTTTATCCTCGTCACCTCACTCTTTGTGATGCAGAATGGGGGTACACCACTCACATGGTCAACTGTCCTGTTATGGATTCTGATATCTGTGGTATCGGCAATAGGTAACGCAGGAGTACCGATGGGGTGCTACTTCCTGACACTCTCCCTGATGTCAGGCATCAATGCCCCCGTTGCCGTCCTCGGTATCATCCTCCCCATCTATACCATTATCGACATGGTGGAGACGGCAGTCAATGTATGGAGTGACTCTTGTGTCTGTGCGATGACCGACCACGACCTTACGGACAGAAACGAAGGGTGACGCCCTCCCCTCTTACTTCCAGTTCTGCCATGCTGCCTACCAGCATAGGGAAGTTATGCATGTGACGGTGACCTACTGGGAAGTCGTAGCATACGGGGATATGATATTTCCGCAGGTACTCATGGAACATATAGTTCATGTCTGGAAAAGTGTTGGGCACCTTCTTATAACTGGTAAACTGTCCGATGATAACCCCCTTGACATGTGACATCAAGCCGCGTACCTCTATGTTATGCAACATACGGTCGACTTTCGTCATCCCCTCCCCTGTGTCCTCAACAAAAAGGATGATCCCCGGGAGTCGCAGAGGGTCATAGTCGGATCCTGCAAGACCATGCAGCACGGACATATTACCTCCTACGAGAACGCCCCTCGCTTTTCCAGACTGGTTCAATGGATGAGCATCGACATGGTATTCTGGCAGGTCGCCAGTCATCATCCGTCGTAACGACTGACTGACGGTATCATTCCCCTCATAGGTGTTGATGGCATGACACATCGAACCGTGAATACCCATGTTGCCCGCACAGACCTCCGCAGAGAGCAAGGCGGTGATGTCGCTGAAGCCGATGAGCAGTTTGGGATAACGCCGAAAGACCTTAGGAGACAACTCACACAACAGGTGGACGGCACCATCACCGCCACGGGAGCACATGATAGCCTTCACACTCGGTGTCGTCAAAGCCCACAACAGGTCTGCCTTACGTTCCTCTATCGTCCCGGCGAAACCACGATAGTCGTTCAGGGCATGCCGTCCTACAACAGTATGGAAGCCCCATCGCTCCAATGTCCGGACACCTCCGTTGATAGTGGCAGTATCTGTAGCACTCGATGGGGAGATGATGGCGATGGTGTCGCCCTCATGTAAGAACTGAGCCGATGCGGACAACAGCAGCATCGTCAGTAGCCCTGTCACATAGAAACGTTTCATGATGCCAAAGGTAATAAAAAAAATCGCAACTCCAAAGAGTCACGACTTTTTTCTTTCATTCCATGCGGAGATTTACTTCACCTTATCCACGATAGCCTTGAAAGCCTCAGGGTTGTTCATGGCGAGGTCGGCGAGCACCTTACGGTTGATCTCGATACCAGCCTTGGCAAGTTTACCCATCAGGACTGAGTAGCTCATACCCTCCAAGCGGGCTGCGGCGTTGATACGCTGAATCCACAGGGCACGGAAGTTACGTTTCTTGTTCTTACGGTCGCGATAAGCGTAGGTAAGACCCTTCTCCCAAGTGTTCTTGGCTACTGTCCAAACATTCTTGCGGGCACCAAAGTAACCGCGAGTGAGTTTCAGAATTCTTTTACGTTTTGCTCTTGATGCAACGTGATTTACTGATCTTGGCATAGTTTCTTCTTACTTTAAATGTTTGACAATAGGTGAATTAACGCAGAGACAACAGGTCACGAACCTGCTTCATGTTTGATACGTCAACGATTGTTGAACCTACCAAGTTACGCTTTTGCTTCTTGGTTTTCTTCGTCAGAATGTGACTGTGGTAAGCATGATGTCTCTTGATCTTACCTGTACCGGTGAACGAGAATCTTTTCTTCGCTCCGGAATTTGTCTTTACTTTTGGCATTGTTTTAAAATTTAAATTGTTATTAATAATCGGCGACTACGCATATACCGGGCGCGACGCCTATTTCATTTACTATTTGACGATTTACTATTTTTTTATTTATTCGTCTTCTGTCTCCGTGAGCTTCTTCAGCGCATCGGCACTGATCTTCGCATTGGCGAACAAGCCTCCGTTCGACGGTGTCTGCTCTTCTTGTAACTTTGCAGTTTCTCTCGCTTCAGCAACAGATGCCTCTCGGTCACGAGCCTGCTGACTCTTCTTGGCGACACCGGCTTTCTTAGGAGCCAGATAGAGGAACATCTTCTTACCCTCCAACGACGGCATCGACTCTACCTTACCGTATTCCTCCAAGTCATTGGCGAAACGCAACAACAGCACCTCACCCTGCTCTTTGAAGAGAATGGAACGTCCACGGAAGAAAACGTATGCACGTACCTTGTTGCCCTCTTCGAGGAACTCCTTGGCATGCTTCAGCTTGAACTGATAGTCGTGCTCATCGGTCTGGGGTCCGAAACGAATCTCCTTCACCTCCACCTTCACCTGCTTCGCCTTCATCTCCTTCTGGCGCTTCTTCTGCTGGTAGAGGAACTTCGAATAGTCTATTAGACGACATACGGGGGGATTGGCATTCGGCGAAATCTCCACGAGGTCAACCCCCTGGTCACGCGCCATATCCAATGCCTCACGGGTAGGAACAACGGTACTGCCACCATCGCCTACAATACGTACCTCACGAACACGAATCTGCTCGTTAATGCGGTACTGATTCTTCATGTTGTCATTCTTCATCGACTATCTTTCTCGATTCTATTTTCTCAAATTGGGTGCAAAAGTACAAAAAAACAAGCAAACAACCAAATTTTATTTGATTTTTTTGAGATGCAACCGAACTTCTATATCCACACTTTGATGTAATCAAGCTGATGCAATGAGTAGCCTGCCTTTACCTGCAAGAGGGGCTTCGATGCGCAGGCTACGTGCACGGAGGAGAATTTCCATGCCAATCTCACCGTAAGGCAGGTGACAATAAGTGCTCTCTGGCACCAGTATTCTACCACCCTCACACAATTTACTTAATAACATAAAGACCTGTTGAGAAAAGCTCTCTGCATCGGCAAAGGTCTCTGGACGACTGAGATCTACAATGACGTTGTTGTAACAGTCGTATGCTGAAGACAGACCTTCACTATTGACAACAACAGCACCTGGAGCCTCTGTCTCGGTGTCACTGAATACCAATGTACTACCGTGGCAGTCAACTTCCTTCATAAGTTCCTTAATCGGAATGCGTGAGACTTGGGCAGACTTCTCTGACTTAATCTGGTTGAACAGCATCTCGGGAAATTTCATCTCCAGCATATGCAGGAAGGCACAGTCCTCCTTCACTTGGCGTTCATCGTCATGAACCAAATAGACAACGCCGCCTGTCGTCTCCAAGTCACGTGTACGGGTCAGGAACGGGTCACGCCCCAGCCGATCGAACACACTATAACAGTAACTGGGCAACTGGCGCACCAGTTGCAGAACGGGAGCCGACTCCAGCGTGACATCGTTTGGCAGGATAAACAATTTGATGACACCCTTGCGCATCGGACGATATGGTTTCAAGCGTTCCTGCTCGAACTTGACGGGATCGAGGTAAGAGTCGAGGGCTGAGTCCGTTTCATGCTGGCCAAAGATCTTCTCCAGAAACTGTCGTGTCAGACCAGCACCCATAGGACGGCAGTTAACTTCAATGAGTACAGGTCCCTTCTCGTCAACCATATACTCACCATGTACGGGACCGTATTGGATACCGATAGCGTCCAGCACGTCATAGGCATAGCGCACAATGGCAGATTCGCCCACGTCCAAATGGGTCATCGTCTCACCGTAGTTGTAGATATTACTGCCGTTCATTTGCAGCTTGTCATAGAAGCACATCGACACCAAACGGTGCTTGCCGGCACATGATACGGTATTGACAATATACTCCTTTCCGATGATGCGCTCCTGCATGAGGATGTCGCCCACGTTCTCGTCACTCGCAGACAGAGCCAGTTCCGTACGCACGGCAGCCATCAACTCGTCAAGCCCGTTGCAGAGATGTAAGCCCTGCGTAGCAGCACCACGTACACGCTTGATAACGGTGTGCGGGGTACCAAGTTCCTTGTAGAAAGCCTCCGCTTCAGCCTCACTACGGACAATACGTCCACGGATATAGCGTATGCCGTAGTCGGCGAGAGCCTGTTGCATCTCGTTCTTTCGCGTCATCTTACCAATAATGGACCACGGGTTACTGGGGAGTCCGAGGTCAGAACCCAGACGGGTGGCCAGTTCGACACCGAACTCACTGCCTGCCACAACGACCACAGGATTGTATTTCCGTACCTCTTCCAGAATAACGTTATAATCCTTATTGGCTCTGATACAGGGTGTTCCTTCGGGAAGTCGCTGACGAGCCATCTCCTGAGCCTCCAGAATCGGGATACGATCTTCATCGGTTCCAGGATACATGGCCTCTACCACTACAGGCTGATAGCCCCGTGCTATTGCATCCTCCACGTAATTAAATCCCGTGGAGAGGATCTCAACTATGACAATATGCTTTTTCATCATCTACAATTAATACTTTCTATTAGAATATAAATCCGCTCCTCCGCAAGACACTCATGACTTCACGTGCATCCTGTATTCCGCCTTTCATGATGATGTTTACCATACCTACGATATCCGTCACGTTTACGTCACCGTCCTGGTTGACATCGGCAGCGTACTTGTTGAAGTCATCTGACGGCTTGACCATGATATAGTTCACCGTTGCCACGATGTCCGTCACATTCACGACACCATCACCATTGGCATCGCCTAGGATGTAGGCAGGTTTATTCTTCTTGATGATTACCTCTTGAGCCGGGTTACCATTTTTATCCTCCAAACGTTTGTCGGCAGTATCATACACACCTCCCTCTGGTGTTTCGATGTAACAATCCGTTAGCGTCACAGACTTCCAACCACGAATAGGACTCCAGCCCTCTACCGTTACATCGGAGTTGGTGATGCTTAATGAATTTCCATCATTATGGCTATATAATGTTTTTTTAACCGATATAGCAGAATTGACAATGCTCAAATTATTGCCCGTGCACCATAGATTTCCGACAATATTTACGTTTGCCTCTGAAAATGTCAAATCAGCAGCCTCCTGATAGACGGCATTATTATTCGCTGTTGTGATTAACGTCAGTTGTGATGA
>JAGCOB010000010.1 GCA_017645645.1 Prevotella sp.
GTCCTGATGGGCAAGTCTCGTCAGTTGGTTAAGGTTATTCGCCATACCTACCAGTGTTCGATACTCTTTCATGTCTGCCTCGGTATGTGGCTGCACGACCTCAGACTTCAAGGCAGACTCTCGGATATATTCAGCCAATCGTCTGTTCGCCTTCCGGCTTCTTGTCCTCAATATCTCATAGTCTATCTTAGAGAACTTGACCGTTATAGCCTTTGACAGCCGCCTTGCATCAGCAACGGTCGGTCTGCCTTTCGATTTCTTCTTGTTTTGATTCTTTGTTGCTGTCATAACTCCAGTGTATTCACTTTAGTGACTGTACTCATTGAATCTGCGACCAATGGGGAGCGGATTCCCTCGCATCGTGAGTGCGAGCGAGGTGGTTTTCGGGATGCCGAAAACATAACCTCGCCGCACTCCATACGGAGTATCCAGACGTTTGTGCCACCTTCGGTGTCAAACCCATTGTGAATAGTCGTAGACTATGTGCTTATCGCTTACAATTTATACCATTCCTTCAGTTCGTCGCCATACGTTGGTGTCTCACCATGTTCTCAACAATCCCCGAAGCACTCATGCGCTTGCCTCCCAGACGTCGTGCAATCTTATCCAGTTCGTCGCGGAGGGAGGCACTGATGAACACGGGCATACGGTTTTCAATCTTGGGTAATGGTAGGAAGACAGAACTATACTCTTCCAATGAGAGTCTGCGCTGCTTGCTGCTTACACGTTTCATGGGTGTCTGCTTCGCATCATTCTCGTCAGGAAGAGAAACTGCCTCTTCCGGCATCGATGGAGAATCTTGGGATTCTGATGATGGAATGGGTTCGGAAAACTCAGTTGCTGCCTCGACCACAGGTTTCTTCCCTGTTGCATCCTCATCGCAATCCTGCAGTATTGCTTCCATAGATGTAGGTTCAGTGACTTCACTTGGTGGAGTCGCTGCACTTGAATCAGTGGCTGCAATGGCTTCACCATCCTTTGACAGATTCTTAGTGGGCGGTTCTTCTTGATTGTCGCCAAACATCGAGAGTGCCACAGAATAACGCTCTGCCATTTTCTCATTTGACAAGAGACGCCTGCCTTTTGATTCCATAATCCACTGTGTCATCTTCTTCTCGTCATCCTCACTCATGTTGTTCACTTTTGTTTTTGTTGCCATTCAAATCTGTTTTTAATCGTTTATACTATGGCCAGAGCTGTCGCTACTGACCGTTTTTCGAGCCAAAGGTAAGGTGATTGGAATAACCCTCCAAGCGTTTGGGTTTTCCTGCAGCATTCTGCATAGGATGTGGCTGAGGGTGCCATTTTTCGGTTTTTGTTTCCCTATTTTGCTAAGTGGATTTAGTGGATGGAGTGTAACAGGTGGCCTCATTGTAGTGAGTGTACACATTGTTTACAGTGGAATCATTGTAACCATTATAATAATAAGGTATAGGTATCTTAGTTGGTTCGTTGGTAACAACGTCCGTTCCTTAGTTCGTCCGTTCCTTAGTTCGTCCGTTACAACGTAGGTGCGTAAGAATGTTCTAATGCAGGTACGTTCTAATGTTAGTACGTTCTAATGTTAGTACGTAAGTACATTGTAACGTAGGTATGTACGTCCGTTGTTACGGTGGTACATTACAAGTTGTACGCCTGAAGGATTTTAGATTAATGTAAGTTACATACGCAATGCACAAATTTTGGCGCTCGTGGCGCCCTTTATAGCGGCCACAGGCGCCAGTTGGCCTGAAAAATTTGGTGGGAACATAAGGATTGTGTAATTTCGCCTCGGATTTGAGTCAATGGGTTGCTCTGGATGCGCAGTTTCAGAGGGCAAATCGGGGCAAGTTGTCTCATGGTATACTCATGATAAGCGCAAGAAGCGTACCTTTGCATTGGTATTACCTCATGAACTGGCATCGATGGCACAGTTTTACAACGCCAATCGGCGCCATCAGGATTTAGAAGTATCAGGAGATGCTGACAAAGATGTAACTTTGCATTGGATTTGAAAGAATGCTGTCCTCAATGTCACCGTTTTCGTGGGACATTCGGGGACAGTTGCATTGAAAATTTGGCAGGTTCAGAGGCTCGTCGTACCTTCGCGTCGGCAAAAGAAACGGACAAGTGCATGCACAATGCCACAATAGGGGGTAGCCTAATGCCCCCCTAATCGGGAGAATGCCGCAATCGGGGTAGCCTACTACCCGCCTGGCGGGGCAATGCCACAATAGTGGTAGCCTAATTCCACCTTGGTGGTGGCTTACCACAATAGGGCATAGCCTGATGCAGTTTGGGGGCTGGTTCCCCGCAACACTGCATCGCCCGCACTTAAAATGAGCAAGCTCAGCGGACATTAGGTTTGGCTTAAAGAAGTTCGTGAAACGTTAAAAACAGAAACGCCTTTTACAAAGGAGTCCCAAGTGGTACATTTGCCGTACCTTTGCCGACGATTCGATTTGACAATAATAACAACATAATAAAAAATAGAAAAAATGATAGAGATTGTAAACATTGAAAAAACGGCTTACGATAAGTTCGTAGGACAGTTTGAAGGCTTCGTCAAGAAGATGACGGAGATGGGTAATCGTGGCACTAACAAATGCCTGAGTGACTGGCTTGATAATGATGATGTCTGCAAAATCCTAAAAATCAGCAAGAGAACCTTGCAGACCTTGCGTGACAATGGGACACTGGCATATTCGCAGATAAGCCACAAGACCTATTACAAGCAGGAGGACGTGGACAAAGTTATAAAGGATGTCCGAGACAGGCAGAAGGGCGCTGCTTGGCGCAAGCCTCGCAAGAAGTCTGAGACAAAAGACAAAAAGAGTGTGTAACCCCTAAAATATCGGAATATGGATTTACAGAACAACGTGAATGAATTGATCACATTGAGGACTAATGGCGTGGAGGGTGCCATGAAGTCGATGAAGGACATTGAGAGCCTGTTTGACAAGGTGACGAGCAATTACCGTCCCTTGCTAAACGGCGAACGATATATGTCAGACGTGGAGGTGTCGCATCGGTTGAAAGTAAGCAGACGCACCTTGCAGGACTATCGGGACAACGGCACTCTTCCTTATTTCAAGTTGGGTGGTAAGGTGCTGTACCGTGAGAGTGACTTGGAGGCATTGCTGCAAAGATGTTATCACCCTGTTATCCTTAAAACGGCGCAATGTGACAGTAGACGGTGATGAGATTGCCCATCAAAAAGGAAAACAGAAGAAAGGCGGATGCACTGGCTGTTGTCAGGCATCCGTCTTTCTTCTGTTTATATGTGTGGAAACCGTCGCTTATGGATTGAGCGACCGCTGCTTAAAGTCTATGTCGTCCACAATGACACAAATGTGTTCGTATGGATTTCGCTCATAAGCCTTATTGGTCATGTACTTGCGGAATATCCGGGCATTACGGCTTGGCAGTTTGTAGGTCAGGTAGAGAATTAGGTCCAGATTATACACCTCAACCGTCCAGTCATCTGTCTCATGACCAGGGAATGGGATTCTTTCTGCTGTCTCATGCTCATATAATTCGCTCTTCTTGTAGATAGAACGGATAGTACGATAGACTATAGCCTCTGGGAGTCCAAACATGTCCGTTATCTCTTCAATTGTCATCCACACGTCTTTCTGTGGCATAGTTACCTGACCGCCCTCGGTCATTCTGATGATTCCTCTTTTCATATTCTATGCAGTTTTGATTTTACTGAAAGATGCATTAAGTTTGTTGCCCAACATGGTCAGGTCGTTGTCGAGTTTCTGCGTGGTGATGCGGGCATAGATTTGTGTGGTGACAATGTTTGTGTGTCCCAATACTCGGCTTACACTCTCAATGGGCATGCCGTTCGTTAAGGCCATCGTAGCAAATCCATGCCTTGCGCAGTGTGCGGAAATGGGTTTGTCAATGCCACACTCCTTCATTACAGGCTTCAACTTCTTGCAGACACTCCAGTAGTTGACTTCACCAAAGACAGACTTGGGGTTGTCTTTTGGAAAGTTCTTGTAGCGGTCAATAATTTGAAGAGGAACATCCAGCAACTTCACCTGATAGGGTATACCCGTCTTATGACGCTTACCCACTATCCATTTATCACCATTGACTTCAACGATATTGTCCGTTGTCAGTTCCTTCAAGTCCACAAACGACAGGGCGGTGAAGTTCATGAACACAAAGAGGTCGCGAATGAAGGCAAGATTGGCATTCTCAAACTCATGTGTCATCACCGTCCTCAACTCGTCCTCAGTCAGAAACGTGCGCTCTTTGCACTTGGGGCTGATGTGGAACTGGGCAAACACGTTGCGCTGTATTTTCCCGTTGTCATGGGCACGGCCTACGACTCCTTTCAAGTGCATACATGCCAGCCAGATGGTAGAATTGGCCAGTCCCCGGTCATTGCTGAGATATACGGCAAACTCCTTGATGAAGTCGGGGGTGAGTTCCTGCATGGAAATATCTGTGCGTCGATGACAAGCCTGTAGGAAACTTGCCACATAGTTTCTCGACCTCACTTGTATCTTGTAGGTTCCGGATGCACGGTCTTTGTCAACACGCTTCTTCAGAGTAGCCAAGTCCTTGTCGAAGGCTCCCAGCAATGTCTCATACTCGCTGCCCAAACCTTGATAGGCGTTGCGCACCATTTCAGCCGTGACGAATGCCTCACGGTCAGACAGGTGTTGGTAGTGTTTGATAATCTGTGCCTTGATGTTGTCGAGGTCGCGGTTTATCTGCAACGCTTCCTTGCTGCGGCCTTTGGCACAGTTGCCCTTCACGTCCCACATCGTGAGTGGGATATTCATCTTGCAACTGAACTGCGACTGCGTTCCGTTGATTGTCACACGTCCCATAATCGGGACAATTCCGTTTTTCTCCTTACCCTTGTTGGCATAGAAGAGGATGTTGAAAGTCGATCTGCTCATAATTCTTTCCTTTTTTAAAATTTCGGCTGCAAAGATAATACCATTTTGGAAATTGCCTTTTCAGCAAATCAGTGCAGATTATGTCATCGAAAACCATTCGGTTCGGAACTCGTCATTCTTCCTCTTTTATGCCCTTGGATTTATGAAAGATTAACTCTCAGACAGGGGGGATATGGGTTACGAATAAGAGACCTAACTCTTTCATTGAACCGCATAAATCTGCTTAGTGCCAACTTTCAAACTTTCCTCATTTTTCCCTGAATTGCCTTTATTTATGGGGCAAACTGCGTGATTTCTCCAAAAATGCTTTTCTAATTCAGCATTATTTCGTATTTTTGTAACATGAAATACGAGGTGACCATAGGAATACCTGTCTATAATGCGGAGAAGTACATTCGTCAGACGATGGACTCTGTATTGGCTCAGGCGTTTACAAGTATTGAGTTCCTGATACTTGACGACTGTAGCACGGACTCCTCTATGGCTATCATTCAGGAATACCGGCAGACGCATCCTCGGGGGGAGGATATACATGTATTTCACCATTCCGATAACAGAGGACCTGGTGCAGCCCGTAATAGGATTATTGACGAAGCACAGGGACGCTTTCTCTATTTCATGGATGCTGATGACGTGATAGAGCCGCATACTATTGCCTTGCTGATGGAACACCAGCAGCGGACAGGGGCTGATATCGTCTATGGTTCGTATGACAAGATAGAGACCTTCAATGATGGTAAGATTCTTGAGGCACATCAGTATCTTTTTTTGGAACTGACAGGTGAAGATAGTCTGGCAGAATATGCGTGGCGTGAAAAAGGAGACTTACAAACCACTGTTTGGAATTATATAGTAGACGTGGAGATGCTCCGTAAGGAATGCTTGCGTTTTATTGATACCAACTTCTGGGAAGATATGGCATTTACCTTTGATCTGCTGCCCTGTTGCCGACATACAGTATTGCTTCCAGATATTACCTATCATTATAAGTGTCGTTATGACTCACTGAGTAAATATCAGCAACGTGAGCAGATTGGTAAAGAGGAGGTTGTTCGGAACATAGCAACAGTTGATTACATGAAGCAGCAGTGTGTGAAGACAAAGGGAAAATCATATCAGCCTCAACGATATCTGAATGTGTTGAAGACCAATTTCTTTGTATTATGTTATACCCTGAAGAATTTCAAGAGAATCACTCCGTCTTTCACCTACAAGGAGTTGAAGGAGATGATGAGTCATCCTGCTGCCCTCTCTGAAATTATTGGTTTCCGAAAAGGACGGGCTAAGAACCTTTTATTTTATTTATTTGGAAAGCTACCGGCAGGGGTCATGGTATGGGTCGCCTCTTTGATAGGGAAAAGGAAAGGGCTGGTATGATATTAAGTGAGTGAATGAAATGAAGATCGTCTATTTATATTCATCGTTAGCCGTTGTGGGCGGGGTAGAGCGTATCTTGGTCGATAAGATGAATTATCTGGTCCGTGAATGTGGGGAGGAAGTATATATCATTACTTCCGACCAGGGGATGCACCGTGTTCCTTACCAACTGGATGAACGTGTGCATTTCATGGATATGAATATCCGGTTTCATACACAGTATCAATATGATATCGTACGTCGTCAATGGATACGATGGCGGATGAACCGTGAATACGATACCAAACTGCGTAAGGCGTTGGCAGAGATACAGCCGGATATCATTGTGTGTATGACGGCTCAGCATGTCAGACGGTTGCTGAGGGTGAAGGGACATATTCCCTTGGTGGTAGAGTCTCATGTCAACTTCTCCCATATTGACAGCAGGTGGCATCTCTTACAGAATCGCATGAACAACTACTGGATTGGTAAGGCGGAGGCGGTGGTGACACTGACAGAGGGGGATGCAAAAGACTGGCGACGTGTCAGCAAACATGTTCATGTCATTCCGAATATGGTCCACTTAAATGAGTCCGGAAAGTATAGTGAGTGTGTCAATAAACGTGCTGTCTTTGTCGGACGACTTGTGGAGCAGAAGGGACTTCCTGAATTATTGAAGGTGTGGCAATTGGTTCACAAGAAATATCCTGACTGGCAGTTGGATATCTATGGTGAGGGGAACATGTTCAATGATCAATGTTCAATGTTCAATGTTCATATCCACCCCCCTGTCTCCAATATCTTTGAGAAATACATGGAGAGTTCCATGTTGTTGCTTACATCGGTTTATGAGCCTTTCGGACTGGTGATGCCAGAGGCGATGAGTTGTGGCATTCCAGTTGTTGCTTTTGACAGTCCGCATGGTCCTGCTACGATCATTACAGACGGGGAAGACGGATTCTTGGTTAAGAATCGTGACTGTCAGGTCTTTGCAGACCGTGTCTGCCAGTTGATAGAAGACCAGGAACTGCGTCAGCGTATGGGCAGAAAGGCAGTCCAGTCATCTCAAAGGTTTACTGCCGACAAGATCATGCCTCAATGGAAGGCTTTGTTCTCTTCCCTAACATCCAAGAAACCTTCGCCTGAAAGAAAAGGATGATGGGGTAGAGCAGGAGGGTGACGACCATTCCTAACAGATAGGCTTCCAATGGGGAGTAGATATAGTCTGTCGGCACGTGAAAGAGAGGTTTGAGGATGCCATAGCGGATGAGTCCTGTTATCATCCAGTGGAGACCGATGAAGACCATCGTACCGTTGGAGTAGTTGACGATGATATTGGAGCGTATGCCGTTAAGCATCTTGCAGAAATAGACAAAGGCAAGAAGTCCGAAGAGTACGGTCGGGAAATAGGACAGCATGTGTAAGGGGAATGAAGTCTCTTTGGCATGGTAGTCAAAGAGAATGATGCTCATGATAAAGGTCATTAGAAACCATCCCGTGTCTTTCTTGAAGTTGCAGGTCTCAAAAACATGATATTTCCGACAGAGGAATCCCATATAGTAGAAAGGAAGGGACTTGAAGATGCCGACGGCAACATAGTGGGTTGTGAACCCATTGTATTTGCTGAGTACATATAATCCCATCGCCAACAGACAGAGCAGCGGCATGGGAAGAACCTTCCTCAGGTCTAACAGCAAGTGCATGATGAATAAGGCTGCAATAAACCAAGTAACGGGATTCAATTCACAAGCGAAGCTGTTGTTGGCTTGTAATAACAAGGTTCCGTAGACAGGTCTGATGGCTTCTGAGAAGGAGGGCATACCACCGTGCTCCATATAGAACTTCGCCAGCCAATAGGGATAGAACAGGATATTGTAGGCTATATAGGGAATCCCTAACTGATACCAGTATTTCTTAACTTCTTCCTTCAAATTGGTACGTTCCTTCTTCAGATAGCCGGAGTTGAACATCAGACAAGCAAGCAGAAACACCATGAAATAAGTCACGGGTTGGTCTCCCCGTGTCTGTGGTATATGACAGGGTATTGTCAAGGCTACCGCCAGAAACTTTGCCCAGTCCATCCAGTTGATTCTCTCGTTCATGCTTTGCTGATTTTTCAGCAAAATTACAAAAAAACTATAAACTATAATCTATAATCTATAAACTTTTTCGTATCTTTGCAAAAAATCTAAAATCGAGTGTTATGGCAGAATGGTATGAGAAATATCTGAGCATCTACGATATGTCTTTCAGTGAGGTGCCCCAGGAAGTGATTGACGGAACCCGTGAGCGACTGGCGAAATTGCAGAGTGCAGAGCCTGTTGCCTCTATTGTCATCGTCGCCTATAATGAGGAGAAACATCTGCCGGCATGTCTGTGGTCGTTGAGTGAGATACAGTGTAAGTATCCCGTCGAGTTTATTGGAGTGGATAACGAGTCCAAAGATCGGACGGCGGAGATCTACGAGAAAATGGGTGTGACTTATTATACCGAACACCAGCATACCTGTGGCTATGCGCGCCAGTGTGGCCTGAATCAGGCAAAGGGAAGGTTCTATATGTGTATTGACTCTGACACCATCTATCCTCCTCATTATTTCGAGGTGATGATTGACCATTTAATGCAGCCGGGGGTGTCTGCCGTAGCATCCTTATGGAGTTTCTATCCTAACGAGCGTTTCTCCAAATTCGGATTGAAGGTTTATGAGTTCTGCCGTGACATCTATCTCAGGATACAGAGTATCAACCGTCCCGAGTTGAGTGTGCGTGGCATGGCTTTTGGCTTTGTAGCAGAATATGCCAAGAAGGAAGGCTATCGGGTGGAGCTTATTCGTGGTGAAGATGGCTCCATGGCACTTGCCATGAAGAAATACGGTAAGATAGACTTTGTCTATGACAAGCGCTGCCGGGTCATTACCAGTTACAGTTCCTTCAAGGAAAGGTCGCTGACGAAAGCCATGTGGAACCGGTTCAAGTCATACGGTATCACACGCCTTTTCTTTAAGAAGGACCATTACGAGGATGCCAAGGACAACTTCTTGAAAAAGTAAAAAGGTACTGGGGATGCTTAAAACATCTCCAGTACTTTTTCTACGATGGGTGCCATGTCGTAGTACTTGTATTCGGCAAGACGACCACCGAAGATGACGTTGGTCTCCTGCTTGGCGAGTGCTTCGTATTGCTGATACAACTGGTTGTTCCTGTCGTTATTGATAGGGTAGTAGGGCTCCAGTCCTTCCGTCCATTCCACGGAGTACTCCCGGCTGATAACCGTTTGTGGGTTTTTGTCGACCTCAGCGGCAAATGATTCGAAGTGCTTATGCTCGATGATACGGGTATAGGGAATCTCCGCCTCCGTATAGTTGATCTGGGCAAGTCCCTGATAGTTGGAAACGTTCAGCGTCTCTGTCTCAAACCGAACGGTGCGGTAGTCCAGCTTGCCATATTTGAAGTCATAAAACTCATCGATCCTTCCCGTGAACACGATGTTATCTGCTATCGATTCCCATTCTTTCTTATTGTCAAAGAAGTCGGTATTAATCTGAAACTCAATGCCTTCCAATAATCCGTTAATGAGTTTATTGTATCCTCCAATGGGTACGCCTTGGTAGGAATCGTTGAAGTAGTTATTGTCAAAGACGAAGCGGACAGGCAGACGTTTGATGATGAAGGGAGGCAGTTCAGTACACTTACGTCCCCACTGTTTTTCCGTATATCCTTTGATCAGTCGTTCATAGATATCTCTTCCCACTAAAGAGATTGCCTGCTCCTCTAAGTTGGTAATCTCCTTACCGTCCATCTCCTTTCGTTGTTCTTCAATCTTCTTCCTGGCCTGTTCCGGAGTGATGACTCCCCACATCTGAGAGAAAGTGTTCATGTTGAACGGCAGGTTATAGGCCTTTCCCTTGTAGATGGCGACAGGTGACTCGGTGAAGCGGTTAAACTCCACGATGGAGTTGACGAAGTCCCAAACCTTCTTGTTGGAGGTATGGAAGATATGCGGTCCGTATTTATGGACGTTGATACCTGCAATCTTCTCACAGTACAGGTTACCACCCAATTGTGGACGCTTGTCAATCACCAGACATTTCTTACCCTGTTGTTTGGCGCAATAGGCGAAAGTCGAGCCAAATAAACCAGCTCCGACAATCAGATAATCGTATTTAGCCATCTTTTCTTTATATTTTTAGGTTTCTGAATGCAAAGATACAAAAAAGTTTAGAGTTTAGAGTTTAGAGTTTAGAGTTTTTTGTAATTTTGCATTGAAATGGTACAGAAACGGATAGAGTACATCGATGCGATGCGGGGATTCACCATGATTCTCGTGGTATATTCCCATGTCTGCATGTTCTGTTTCGGCGATTACTTCATGGCTTTTAACAAGGTACTCTTTCTATTGCGCCTGCCTTGTTTCTTCTTTATCAGCGGCTGGTTGTTCTATAAGGCTGGACGAATATGGGATTCGCCCACAGTCCGCCAGGTCATTAGTCATAAGTTCATGGTACAGATCGTGCCTACCGTCATTTTCCTCGCCCTGCATGAGCGGACACAGTTCTTCCATCAGCTAGGAGCCTTCAAGGGTGGCTATTGGTTTACCTTCGGACTTTTTGTTTTTTTCGTTCTCTATATCCTCTTATCACTTGCATTCCAACGATGCCGACACAAGATGTTTTGGATGTTGCTGACTGCGCTTGTCATCTCAGCCACAGCGAGTTGGTATGATGCCAATTATCGCCAGATCTCCGGACAATTGGGCTGTGGACGAGAGATACTTGGATTCCTGGGTTTTGTCACCTGGCGTTACTATCTCTTCTTCGTATTAGGAGCTATAGCAAAGAAGTATTTTGAGCGTTTCCTCGAACTGACCGACCGTCATGGAATACAGTTTGTCGTTGTGGCACTGTTCTGTTTGATGGCAGCGTTGCCGGTTACTGACTGGTGGTCGTGGGCTTATATGCGGTTTGCGGTGAGTGGTATCTGCGGTATGGTGATGGTGTTCACGTTCTTCCGTCAGTTCGCCTCGTGGTTTGCCAAGGAAAGACCCCTTGGTCGCAGTCTGCAGTATGTCGGAACACGGACGTTGGATATCTACCTGCTTCATTTCTTCTTCCTGCCCGAGTTCCTGATGACTTATCGTGACGTGCTGCTTTCCCGTCATCAGTTATGGTTGGAGATCATTGTCGTTCTGGTATTGGCACTGGTGGTGTTGGGACTTTGTCTAATTACCAGTTATGTACTGCGTCTCAGTCCTCTCTTGGCGAAATATCTGTTTGGAGTGCAAAAAACTCTAAACTCTAAACTCTAAACTTTTTTGTATCTTTGGCTTCGCCGAAAGGCTACGGGTAGGCGAACTTGTTCGGGAATGAGTACTCACGTTCGAAAATGCTCAAATAAATTTGGCATTTTACTCACTTATTCGTACCTTTGCATCAAAACTATAGAACCATGCATACACTGAAAGAACTCAAGAAACTGGCAAAGGAAGTGTTGCCGGGACCTAAAACGAAGATAGCCCTGTTGGGTGATAGCGCTACCCAGTTGTTGGCAACCGCTATCCAAGGTGAGGCGGTGGCAAGGAAGTTGCCGATAGACCTGTATGAGGGGGAATACAGTCAGGTGGAGCGTCAGTTGTTGGATACCACGAGTGATATGTATGCGTACGCCCCGGACATCCTGATCATCTTCCAATCGACTCATAAGCTCTGTGAGCATCACAGTGCCTTGGATGCTGCCCGACAGATGTCGCTGGCTGCCGACCGTCTGGACTTTATCACCACTGTCTGTCAGAATCCGTTGCTTGCCGGTAAGAAGATCATCTGTTTCAACTATCCTGAGATCGAGGATACCGTCTTTGGCAGTTATGCCAACAAGGTGGTTTCAAGTTTCACGTTTCAAGTTAGAAAGTTGAACTTTGAACTGATGAACCTGTCACAGCAGTATCCCAACCTGTTTGTCTGTGATATCGCAGGTCTGCAGAACAAACTCGGTCGTGACATGATGTTTGCCTCTAATGTCTATGTAAGTACCGAGATGGTGCTAAGCGTGGATGCCATCCCCTATGTGACCTCCAGGGTGATGGATATCGTGGAAGCCATCAAGGGACAGTTCAAGAAATGCCTGATTCTCGACTTGGACAATACCGTCTGGGGCGGTGTCATCGGTGACGACGGACTGGAGGGTATCCAGTTAGGACATGGTCTGGGTATCGGCAAGGCGTTTACGGAGTTCCAGATGTGGGTCAAGAAACTGCGCCAGCGTGGTATCATCATCTGTGTCGCCTCGAAGAATAACGAGGAGACTGCCAAGGAACCCTTTGAGAAACACCCGGACATGATTCTCAAATTAGACGATATCGCTGTTTTTCAGGCCAACTGGGAGACCAAGGTCGATAATATCCGTACCATCCAGCAAATCCTGAACATCGGTTTCGACTCGATGGTGTTTCTGGACGACAATCCCTTTGAGCGGAATATCGTACGGGAGAATATCCCGGATATCACGGTGCCGGAACTGCCGGAGGACCCGGGGGAATACTTGGAATATCTCTATTCTTTGAATCTTTTCGAGACGGCATCCTATAGCGGTGCCGACAAGGACCGTACCAAACAGTATCAGGTAGAAGCACAGCGTGTGTCGCTGCAGAAAACGTTCACCAATGAGGCAGACTTCCTGAAGTCATTGGATATGGTGTCTGTCGTCAGTGGCTTTACGAAATTCAATACCCCCCGCGTCGCCCAGTTGTCACAGCGTAGTAACCAGTTCAACCTGCGTACCGTTCGCTATACAGAGGCGGATATAGAGGCAATGGCTGCCGACCCGAAGGTCATAGACCTGAGTTTTACCCTGGAGGATAAGTTCGGTGATAATGGCTTGATAGCCGTTATCATCATGAAAGAGCAGGATGCGGAGACGTTGTTTGTCGACACTTGGTTTATGAGTTGTCGGGTACTGAAGCGTGGCATGGAGAACTTCACGCTGAACACGATGGTGGAACAGGCAAAGGCAAAAGGCTTCAAGCGAATCATAGGAGAATACCTCCCTACACCGAAGAACAAGATGGTGGAGCAACATTATCCTAACCTGGGCTTCGTGTCCGTTACCGATGCCCCTACGGCACAGTATGTGTTGGACGTGGAGAACTATGAACCCCGTGAATGTTATATAATGAAGAATCATGAAGTGTGAGTTAGAACATATAGGCTATGTGACGGATGATATCGCCAAGACGGCGGCATCCTTCCAGATGTTGGGCTATGAGGCGGATGGCATCGTCAATGACGATACCCAGCGTACCCGTATCTGTTTTTTGCGTAAGCCTGGTGAAGTGAATATCGAACTGGTAGAACCTTATGAGGATAACAAGACGATGCAGAAAATGCTGAAACGGGGGAATGCTCCCTATCATACCTGTTATGTCGTAGATGATATCAAGGAAGCCTATGAGGAGATGCTGGACAACGACTTCACCCCGTTGTTCAAACCCGTGGAGGCTCCTGCCTTCGGCAATCGCCTGATCTGTTATTTCTGGAAGAGTGAGGTAGGGTTTATTGAGTTGGTGAACCGATAAACGCTTTCAGTTCCTTTGCCATTTTATGGGAATAGATTTCGGCTCCCTTCCTGTTGAGGTGTCCGAAGTCATAGAAGATATCGGCATGTCCCACGAAGTCACTGTCACGGTAGTGATCAAGGAAAGGGAGATGATGCTTCTCAGCTAGTTCACGGACAAACTTGAAGACATCCTGTTGGGAACAGATGTACATGGGGGATTCAACCATAATCAATTGAATATGATGCTGTTGACAATCCTTGATAAACCGTTCCAGTAGGGCAACGCGATCCTTGTCGACGGGGAAGGGATATTCCTCTGCCTTGATACCTGTGGTGTCCAAAACACCGTCCATGGGTTTCCATCCTTTCAGACTCCTGTCCATCGAGCCGAACTTTCCTGTCAACAGGTTCGGTAGACTACCCGTGTACCGGTAGGTCCATGACAACTGACAGGGCCAGTACTTGCCCGAAAGTTCTAACATCTCGTCACATGCCTCACTCATACCGCAATAGGGAGCCAATGAAGCGGCTCGTTCTGTTCCTGAGAAAGGTGTTTGAAGCCAGTCACAGGGATGGATCTCGAAGATGATGGTCTCCGGGGTATAGCGGGTGAGGATGTTTCCTAACAGTCCGTAGTGGTAATAGATATTCTTGATTCCCCAGTCGGCAGTGTTATAGCATTCCTTTCCTAACTCCTTCTCAAAGATGGTGGGGGCGTAGTGGTGCAGACAACGGGAACTGCCGAAGAACAGGACGGGGGCTTCCGTGGTCTCGTTGGAGTAGCTGATCTTGTATTCGTCCGTGGCATTGGACTGGCGATAGAGATATTTCAGTCCGAATCCTAATGACCTGTCGAAGAGGAAGAAGAGGCAGGCGACGATGGCGATATGCAGGAGTAGCTTCTTCATGGGTCAGAACTGGAAATAGATAAACTGGTTATTGTCGAAGATACCGAAGAGCAGGATGGCAATGATCTCGACGGCAACGGTCAGTTCCCAGCGCCACCGCTCTGCCCATGAGGGGAGATATAGCTTTTTCTTGGAGAACCACTCTTCCTGGAAATCCACATAGATCAGGGCAATGGAGCAGATGGCACCGTTGACCAGTGTCGGCATGTCGAAGAACAGTCCTCCGTTCCATGCCTCGGGAATACGGCACAGCACAGCCCAGAACTCACTGATATTGGTGGAATGGAACAGCATCAGACCGAAGGTCACTACCAGGTAGTTGCCGACCATCTTCCAGGCAAAGGGAGCGGTGGGCAGTCCGTGACTGTTCAGTTGAATCTTGGTCTTCTTGAAGAACTGTCCGCTGACCATCAACGGGATATACCAGAGTCCGTGATAGATACCAAAGAGGAAGAATGTCCAGTCGGCACCGTGCCACATACCGATGAAGGTCATATTCAGCATGATGGCAGCAATGGTACCGTTCGTTCCCCAGTCGCGCAGTTTGATGTTCAGGGGCATGAACACGTAGTCGGTCAGCCATGAGGTCAGTGACATGTGCCAGCGGCTCCAGTAATTGGCGATGTTGATGGTGAAGAACGGACGTTTGAAGTTCTCTGCCACCTTGAAACCCAGCATCAGTGACACACCGATCGCCATCTCGCTGTAGCCGCTGAAGTCGGCATACATCTGGAAGGGGTAGAGGAGGGAGGCAAAGAGGATGGAGATTGCGGAGTGATGTTCGAAATTATTCCAGACGGCACTGACGTACAGGTCCAGCCGGTCGGCAATACACATTTTCAGGAACATTCCCCACAGTACCCTGCGGAAACCGCTCATCAGGTTGTCGGGATTGAACAGCCTGCTCTGACTCAGTTGTTTCAGGAAGGGCTTCGGACGGTCGATAGGTCCCGACAGGATGGTCGGGAAGAAGGCGATGAAGTTGGCGAAGTCGAAGATGTTGCGCTCAGCCCCTATCTTACCGTGATAGATATCCAGCGGATAACTCATCAGCTTGAAGGTGAAGAAACTGAGTCCGATAGGTACGATGATATGGGAGGCGGTCCATGACAGGTGCAGTCCGACGAGGTCGGCGGCAGCCACAAACGAACCGATGAAGAAATTCAGGTATTTGAAATAGAATAAAGCCCCGATGCCTATGATGACACTGAGTGTCGTCAACAGGGAGGCGCGGCGTTCCCGTTCCTGTTCGATGGCTTTCCCGATACCGTGTCCTATTCCCCAGAAGAGCAGGGTAAGCAGGGCGAGCAGTCCCGTCATCTTCAGGTCAACCTGGGCATAGAACCAGTAGGAACATGCCAGTAGGAACAGGTTCTGGAGTACTTTCTTGGACTGTAGGAGGTAGTAGACTACCAGTACTACCAGAAAAAACCACAGGAATGACAGGGAATTGACTACCATCTCACATCATCCATCTTATATCTTCCCTGCGATGCAGTCAACGAGGTCGCCCACATTGTCCCATGACAGGATCTCACGGGAGGTGAACTTGATACCGAAACCTTTTTCCAGAGCTACGACTAACTGTACATGACTGAGGGAGTCCCACTCCTCCACGTCGTCAGCCGTCGTCTCGTCGGTCAATACCAAGTCGTCTAACTCCAGTTCTTCACGGAAGATTTCCTCCACCTTTTTCAGGATATCGTCTCTTTCCATCTTTTTATGATTGTATTTGTTATTTGTTGCAAAGGTACGATTAAATGAGCAAAAAACCAAATTTTAATGAGAAAAATCAAAGCCCATTTCCTTTGCCATTCTCAGTACTTGCCGGGTCTTCTCTGCAGAGAAACTGTTGGGAATAGACGAGTGGGTGCCGAAGATGATAAACGCCTTCCGCTCATACGCCTTCTCAAGGAGTTGGCGCATCGCCGTCGTGTCTGTCTGGGGCGTGATGGCGATACGTCCGAGTTGGAAGACATGGCGGTCGGGGTTGACCAGGGAGGCACCGGATACCATCTGACATCCCTGTTGTTGTATCACCTTCCGGATAGTCCTGTTGTTACCACCGTGGGGCGGTAGGATGATTTTCAGAATGTGGGCAGTGTCAAAGCCTTGCTCGTGGAGGCGCAGGTAACTATTGTGGATGTCATCGGTAATCTGTTCCTCTGTCCAGTCCTGCCACTGCTCATGTCTGAAACCGTGCAGGACGATACCGGCACCTTCTCGTTGCCACCTTGCCAGGGAGTCGGCGACCGCAGGTGTCATCTTGTCGGCAATGACGGCAAAACAGGGTGTGATGCCGACCTCATCGGCAATCTTTTTGACCTTATAGATTCCTTCCGTACTGTCGTCGTCAATCCATAGCGCATGGGCATGGTCGTCCGTGGAGCTTCCATACCATGTGTCCAGAAGTCCCACATAGAGGGTCTGCTTGTTCCATTCCGTGCCGATGATTGGGGCACACTTCCAGAGGACGACCAGCAGAAAAAAGAGGAAAAGCAACAAGAAGAGTAATGCTCGTTTCATAGCTGACAGGACTTATAGGGGTTGGTCAAACAGGTAACACCAGTTCCCGGAGGAGTCACGCAGGTTACCGCGTGGTCCATGGAGGTTTCCGCTTTTCATGGGGTCGCCATTGACCGCATAGCGTACCTTACAGCCCTGAGGAGATTCGGTACAGGTGATCCTGACGCTGTTGCCTTCTATGCTGACAGATCGGGCAATATTACGATTGTCTCTGCTGATGACACTGAAACCATAGTCCTGTGCTTTCCTTACCTGCAGGGTGTCGAAAGTGAGTGGCGGAGACGGTACGTTGAGTTGGACAATCACATCCTGGTCCTTGACAGAGGTGGCGATGGGTATCAGACCACGGATGCGCTCACCGCCTCTTAGAATGCCTAATGCAGAGCGGGCAGCCAGTTCTCCGATATGCTGTTGTCCGGTAGCATCGATATGGATTTTCTCTCCGACACAGGGATAGGGGTAGGTGGGACCACTTGCCCAGAACCACTGGTCGTCACGGAGCAGATCCACAAAGGTCTGGGGCACGGCAGTCTCGATACAGTCATAACTGTCAGGTTGGTATCTCGCGGCCCTGGAGAGTGAGTTGGTCTGATAGCAGATAAAACGGATCGTATCTTTACACTGGGTGATCTGACGGATGTCAGTGTTCATGTCTTCCCATATCTGTAACAGGAGTTGTCGGTACTCGGTGTCGGGATAGTCTTCGATATCAGACTCACCCTGCATCCAACAGACAGCAGGAATCCGGAAGTCCCAGCCTTTCTCGGTAGTTTGTTGGTAGGCAGTCTTGATGTCCTCCATGAATTGCTGATAGGGTTGGGTGCCTTTGCTCAGGTTCGAGAGTGAGGTGGCTCCCTGTCCTCCCGGGAAGATACAGATGATGGTATCCTTACCGACGTGGTCGACAAGGTGTTGGGCCATGGTGTAGACGGACAACTCGAAACTACGCTTCTGGTATCCCACCATCTTCTTGGCAAGGCGTTTCATGTCATTGTTTTCAAAATAGCCATAGTCATAGTCCAGGTTCTCCGTGACGATACGTCCGTCGGCATAGTTTGCCAGGGAGTCGAAATCGGTGATACGCTCTGCCTCCTCTCCCAAGGCAAGACTCTGTCCGTAGACGGGGATGCAGATGACTACATGATGACCTTCCGGCAGTTGGCTGCAGGCACTGAACAGAAGTGTTGCCAGAATAGATAGGATGATTTTGGCTCTCATGGTCTTAGAGGTAGATGATAGCGAAGAAAGAGAGCACCCAGCCGGCGATGCATAACTGGATGAAGCGGTCCTTCACCAGCACTTTCGTAGGACTACCGCTACGCTGGTACACCAGCATGTCCTGCAGGTAGCGCAGCAGACCTGCCAAGACCCAGAAATTCGTCAAGTAGACATAGGATGAGCCGAAACGGGCAATGACACTCTCGTTCATGGTATAAATGATGTAGCAGACCATCGTGATGGTACCGACAATCGTCACGGAGAGGTCGATAAACTGGGCATTGTAGCCCGTGATACTCTTACGGGGTATCGTTCCTGTCAACTCAAAGATACGGTAGTCGTCCTTCCGCTTGGCAAAGGCCAGGAACAGGGCGAGCAGGAAGGTCATCAGTGCCAGCCAGCCCGATACGTAGATATTGGTGGTGAAGCCGCCGATGAGCACCCTCATGACAAACCCCACGGCGATGATGGACACGTCGAGGATAGCATATTGCTTCAGTCGGACGCAGTAAGCGATATTCATGCCCCAGTAGCCCAGCAGGATGGCATAGAGGACCGGCATGTTGACACTGTGCGACAGGGTGACTATCAGGAGGGAGCCCATCAGACACAGGAGCATCATGAAATAACCCTCCCAGACGCTTACCTTTCCGGCGGCGATGGGGCGCAGCTTCTTTCTGGGATGCAGACGGTCGCTCTCCACATCATGGATGTCGTTGAAACAGTAGATACTGCTGGACACCAGACAGAAAGCGAGGAAAGTCCAGAATGTCTGCATTAAATAGTCCTTGTTCAGCAGGTTGTTGCTGAAGAACAATGGGGCGAACACGAAGGCGTTCTTAAACCATTGCAAGGGGCGTAGAAGTAGGAAAGCGTCCTTCATATTTGCAAAGGTACAATTAAGTGAGCAAAAATGCAAATTTATTTGCAATTTTTCGAACGTAAGTATCTTCGGCGAAGCCAAAGGAACAAAAAACTCTAAACTCTAAACTCTAAACTATAAACTTTTTTGTACCTTTGTGGCTGAAAAAGTCAAAAATGCGGATATCTGACATCATACACAGATATGAGACAAGGATGGAATTCACGGCGATAGGCAAGGACCTGTCCCTGGATTTCGTAAAGGGGGTTTGTATCATATTGGTTTTGATGAATCATGCTATCAGCGAAAACTTCAATCAGAATGCGTGGTTTTGGCTATGGGGCTATCCTGCCGTACCCTTGTTCCTCCTGATCCAGGTGTTCCAGTCCTATAAGAAGGGGCTTGAAGGCATCCATCTTCATTTAGGGAAGATATGGTCCAGGGCGGTATTCCCCTTCCTTGTTGTCCAGTCCCTGTTATTGGTATTAGCATTCGTCGAGAATCCTACTATTTCCTTACGGCATCGTCTGATCTCCACTATTTTCTGGGGAGGCAGGGGACCAGGCTCCTATTACCCGTGGATATTCATCCAGTTTGCCATTCTTTTGCCGTTATTGCGACCCTTGTTCCGTTCCCTGAACGACAAGTGGCTGTTAGGACTGTTCCTCGGTCTGTCGATAGGAAGTGAAATGCTGTGCTACTACCTGCATGTTCCTGCCTGGATCTACCGTCTTTTGTTCATCCGCTATATCTTTCTGATTTTTTTGGGTTACCGACTGTTGTTCAGGGGCATCATACTGAATGTATTGACAATTCCTCTATCCGTTATCAGTATCGTAGCAGTCTATTTCTTTGTGGTCAAAGACGTGGACTGGACACCTTTCTTCTATAATTCCAGGGAATGGCCCACCTGTCACTGGATATGCTATTTCTATATTTCCTCTCTGTTGCTGTATTTCCTGTGCAGGTTCTTCTATTGGCTGCCGCCTGGTAGCATGATAGAGAACATTGTCTGTAAGATGGGACGACATTCCTATGCCATCTATATTTTCCAACTGTTCTATTTCTATGTCGTAGACACCTTTTTGTTCCAGGGGACTACGATGACGGACTTTACGGTGGCGGGAAGGTTCCTGTATTTTGCCATATCGTTGATTGTATGTGTACTGCCCGTTATTCATGTCGTCTCTAATTCAAGTAACTGGGTGGTCATGGGAAAGGTGTCAGTGGCGTTGATGGCAGTAGCCTCTGTTGTGACTTTTGTCGGATGGAAATGGCGCCCGTTCTATGTGCCGCCGACACCTGTCAGCCCATACGAGGTAAAGCATTATCAGGACGACAGCCTCCGGGTCATTATGATTGGCGACAGTTGGGTGTATTTCCATGAGACACTACGGCGTGACTCTACCTTTGAGAATGAACTGAAACGGGTGCTGAAAAGTAAGAGGGTCAAGGTCACTGCGAAGGGGAAAGCCGGTGCCACCAGCGGGGAAATCTATCAGCGGATGAGTGCGGAGCGTACCTGGGAGATGGACTATGACCTCAACTACTGTGCCCAGCCTGTGATAGAGGCAGGTGCCGACTACTGTGTCATTTCCGCCGGTATCAACGATGCGCGCCAGCGACGGGGCAAGGTCTATTATGTGGGCAGTTACCTGCGTATTCTCCGCCTGTTGCTGTCCTATGGCATCCGCCCGGTAGTCATGGAGATTCCCGACGTGGATATTGACGAGGCTTTTGACGGTAATACGCTCTATTATCGGTTGAAGGCAAAAATCTGTATGGGTATCCTGAAAACAGAACTGTATGGGGTGGAGGACTACCGGCGTGCCTTGAAGGACTCACTGGTCAGTACACACCTGATGGACAGTGTGATCTATGTGTCGGCGGCTTCCTGGAACCCCGGGGGGTGGAAGGATAAACGGAACATCTATACCGACGACCATTTCCACCTGAACCTGCCCGGCTATGCCTTGCTTGACTCCACCTTTGCTGCAAATATCATTAAGGATTATCGTCAGAGAAAGAACTTTCATAAACATTGAGCCGGCTCAAGGACTAATCGAGCCGGCTCAAACTGTAATTGTATATGGAGATTTTTCTCCTCGATAGTTATTTGACAACCACTTTCTTACCATTCATGATGTAGACTCCCTTTCTCGGATTCTTCACCTGATGGCCGTTCATGTCGTAGACCTTACCGTTCTCTGCCTCCAAGCGGATGGCTTTAATACCTGTCACGCCGTCTGCTTTGATCAGTATCTCATTACTGAGAACGGCATCCTGACCGTCCGTCATGAAGATGTCAAACAGGTTCTCACCATGATTACGGAAGGCGGTGTTCGTCATCGAATAGACAACGACACGGCAGGTGTTTTCATTGACCATCTTCCATGTCAACTGGTGGTCGCTGCCACCATTCAGGATGATATCGCTGACAGCTTGGCCGTCTTTCAGGTTGATGTCATACTGGACAGCGGTATACTCCTCTGCGTTCTTCAGTTGAATGCCCGTACTGCTGAGTACCATGTCGCTGCTGGCAGTACAACGGGAAGAGGCACCGCCTTTCATGATGATATTCACCATACCCACGATGTCCGTCACGTTCACATAACCGTCGCCGTTCACATCGGCAGCGTTAAACTTGAAGTCTGCTGAAGGCTTGTCCATGATGTAGTTCACCGTTGCCACGATGTCTGTCACATTCACCGTTCCGTCAGCGTTGGCATCGCCCTTGGCGTAAACGATATTGAAGTAGTAGTCCTTGTTACTGCCGTAATAGTTGTTCTTCGGCTTGAGGGTAACCCTGGCTGTTCCCACTTCAGTATTATCCTGGAGGATAAGCTCGTAGTCATCGTTATTGACAATGTTCTTGCCGTTGACGATATCCTTGACGACAAGGGTAGGCGTGACGGGGCTGCCCGTGTATGCCACGTCGGCGATAGGCTCCTCCACAGTGACATTGCTGAAGTTACGCTTGCTGATGCTGAACTCCGCATGAGTAGAACCCATGAGGAAGCGCTTACCGGTAATGATCACACGTGGCACACCGGCATTGACATTATTCTCATAGCTGATGTCATAGTTGCTCGGGTCGACCTCGATGTTGTTGCAGGTGACTTTCTCAACCCTTGGCTCCTTCTCCTTACCGTCATATTCCAGATTCTGGATGTCCTCTGCCTTCAGCGTGACGACAGGATTGCTGGTGGCACGTTCGGACAGGTTGATACGTTTCTGGAAGTCGACAGTGACCTGATAGTGGTAGTCTTTGTCATACTTGAACTTGTACTGCGTCATACCACTGGGATCGGCAGCAGGATTCACGGCAATGACTTCCACGAGGGTGTTCTCGATGCCGGGTACTCGGTTAGATGAGGCGGAAGGTGCTTCGTTCCTGATGCTGCGGACCACTTTCACCTCATCCTGGGTGGCATAGTTGACAGAGGCAGGAGTGACCGTGATGGTCTTATAGCCGTCAGAGGATACTCCGGAAACGGAGACCGTTCCAGCAGTCTTGCTGACCGCTCCATTCTCCTGAATGACGATACCGTCAGCATCGTCTCCCTCTACATGGTTGATGCCCTCTTCATCCTCTTCACTGATGCAGACATAGCAACGGTTGGCAGCCAGCGGACCCTCCACCACCTGTATGAAGCGGTCGTCCAAGAGGATATACTTGATACCGTCGATGGCCTTCAAGTCGTCGATACCTGTGGCAGTACCTCTGTACAGTTCTGTGTCAGGAGTTACTCCCTCCAGTTTCGTGTTACTTGACATGGTTTCACCATAGTATTCTGTCTTGGTCTTGTCCGTGCGCTGCAGGAGGACACCGATGTTCTTCGGGATAAACTCGATCTGTTTCGTCTTGAGGTCAAGACCCTGTCCCTTGTTGAGACCGGTGACAACGTAGATATTCAGTCCTTCCACGTTGGCAAGGTCGATGGGAGAGTAGTAGGTGATCCACTCATCCTGGCTGCCGAAGTCGACATTCAGTTGCTTGCTTTCCTTCTTATAAGTAATCTCGAAGGTGGTCGTGGCCGTTCCCTCGTAGTTCTTCTTGAAGGTGATGATGGCGGTAGCCGTTCCTTCCAGAATGTTGTCCTTGTACTGCACGCCGTAGTTGTCGGGAGTAATGTCGAGGTTTCCGTCTCTGATGACTACGTCCGGCTCGATCGGTTCGCCTGTGTAAATCTGCGGCTCAATCGGATTGATGGTCGGCTCGTTGCCTTCCAGATTCAGGTTCTTGGGAAGGATGGTGAACGTGGTTCCAGTCTTGACACCCGCGTAGTTGATCTTGTTGGCATTGATGTTTACCTTGGCTGTTCCTTTTCCGGCATCGATATTGTCGAAGAACTCTAAGGTATAGTCGGGCTTGTTCTCTATCTTATTGATAAGGTCTACATCGACACCGTCAATCTGGACAATGTCCTTGACGACGATTTCGGGTTCTATCCTTCCGCCATTGTATATCTGGTCGGGAATAGCTTCTACGGTGACGAGTTTGATGTCACGCTGGGCGATATTGAAGTCCTTGTGGAATGTCGAGGTGTAGTGGTTCTTACCCGTGATGTACGCCTGTGCAGCACCTGCAAAGATATTATTCTGGTAGGTGACGGTGAAGTCCCTGCCTTCCTTCAGTTCCTCTGTTCCGATTGTCACAGAGACAACCTTCGGTTTCTTCTCAGTACCGTCATAGGCAAAGATGCCTTCCTCGAGGGTGATGGTCGGTTGTGTCTCTTGCGTCTGGAAGTTGACACACTTATGGAAGTTGACCGTTACCTGATAGAAGTAATCTTCTGTGTAAGGGAAGGTATACCTGAACTCCTTGCCCGTGTCATCGTATCCGGCGACAGGTGTCAGCTCAGCCTTGCTACTTGCTACCTCAGGAGCACGTCCCGAACCGGCCTTCACGCTATAGACTACCGTGAGGTCTTCGAGGTCGGCATAGTAGCCGGACTTAGGTGATACAACCAGTGTCAGGTTATTGTTCTCGTCAGGTGTGGTGATGATGCGTGCCGAACCGCCGGCAGTGCTCTCCTGACCTTCCTCCAAGGTGATGACATCACTGATGCCCTTGCCGATAACCAAAGTGGTGACACCCTCGATAGGCTCGTTCACCACGAGGTAGCAGCGGTTGGCAGCCAGTGTTCCGCTAGCCGTCTGTACGAACTGTCCGTTGAGGAGCACGAACTTCGTTCCGTCGACGGTGGAGATATTCAGGGTTTTCAAGGTTCCCTTGAAGATATCACTGGGCTGGATGTCGTCGGGCAAAGTCTTACCCGAGCAGGTCATGACATCGAACGAGGTGGAAGTACCACTGATGCGATGGAGCAGGACGGGGGTCTCCTTCGGGATGAAGGTCACCTCTTTCGTCAGCACTTCGTTGCCGTTATGTCCAGTCACCACATAGGCCTTCAAGGCATCTGTCAACTCCAGGTTCATAGTACCGTAGTAGGTTGTCCACTCGTTCTCGCTGTCGAAGTTGATGGTGAGTGTCTCCTCCACATCCACGATGGTGAAGGTCTTCGTGACATCCTTGCCAGCGTAGTTGCCCTTGAAGTTGACCGTAGCAGTGGCTGTTCCGGCATTGATGTTGTCGGAATATGTCACGTCATAGTCGTCACCTTCCACCAGTCTGATCTTGCCATACCTGATGGTGAGTCTTGGCTTGATCTCACTGCCTGTGTATGTCTGCTCAGGAATGGCTGTTATATCGTCGGCAGTCATCTCCTTGGGCAGAATCGTATAGTTGAACGTCTTCTCACCCTGGTAGTTGACACCCTTGCTTTTGACGGTGACAGAAGCATCACCAGCATTGATGTTGCCCGCGTAGGTTATCGTTGCCTCCTCATCGGTAAGGATGTTCTTGTCATTGACGATATCAGTGATGTCCAGTTCGATGGCTGATCCGGTGAAGACCACCTGAGGCGTTTCATCTGCCGGGGTATGTCCTTCAACCCAGGTCTGTCCCTCCTTGGCACTGAAGGTCACCATGTTGACGTTACGCTTCTCGATGTTGAATGTCCTGTCGAGTCCGTTGTAATACTTGCGGATACCGATGACAGACACCTTCTTGTTATTTGCAGCTAGGGTATAGTCTTCATCAGGATAGACGAGCTTGTAGTCGACATCCTTTGTCAGCTTGTTTCCGTCGTAGGTAGTGACGGTAGGCTCAGTCTTCTGTTCTGTTCCGTTATATACCGTCGTGGCAAATACGATGGTAGGCAGTTTGCCTGATTCCTGGAAATTCGCAGCCGTGTGGAAGTTAACCGTCACCTGGTACTGGCAATCATTCTCAACATTATAGGTGAAGAGATAGGTAGAGGTGTTGTTATCCACATCATCGGTGATGCCACCTTCTTTTAGCGTAACCGTCACTGCACCATTGTCAATCTGTGGGGCACGACCATTGCTGGCTTCGGCATTGCGGACGACGGTAATGTCGCTGGCCTCCACGTAGAAGCCCTTATTAGGCTTGACGGTCAGAGTCACCACACCGTCCACTGGTGCCGACTTGGTGGCTGTTCCGATGCTGGTTTTGGCGACTTCTCCGTCCTTCAGGTAGATGATGTCGTCCGTCTTTCCAATAGTCAATTCCGGGACGTCGAGGTCGTCCACTACCAGATAGCAGCGGTTGGCAGCCAGTGTACCCTCTGCCGTCTGGACGAACTTACCGTTGAGGAGCACGAACTTCTTTCCGTTGACGGTAGAGATGTTTAGGTCATCCAAGGTTCCTTGGAAGAGGTCCTTGTCAGGAGTGATACCGTCAGGCAGTTCTTCGCTAAAGCAGGTTTGGAGTGCAAACGACTTCTCACCGCCCTCGCTATACAGCAGGACAGCGGTCTCCTTCGGGATGAAGCCCACTTCTTCAGTCATCACTTCCTTGCCGTTATGTCCGGTCACCACATAGACCTTCAAACCGTCCGTCTTGGTCAGATTGTCTTTCGAATAGTAGGTCGTCCACTGGTTGTCTGGGTTGTCAAACTTAACTTCAATAGTCTGTGGGTGGTCGGTGATGATAAATGTCTTCTCAACGTTCTCGCCGTTCTCGCCAGCGTAGTTACCCTTGAAGGTGACAATAGCCTTAGCCACTCCTGGATTTGTGTTGTCTGCGTAGGTCACAACATAGTCCGTTCCTTTTACCAAGGTTATCTCGCTACCCTCGCCATCCGTGAAGGTGAGGGTGGGCTCAATGGCACTGCCTGTCCATGCCTGGTCGGGAATGGGGGCGATGTTAATGCGGGTCATTACCATCGGTACGATGTTGAATAATATATCTTTGTTGTTCTTGTAATTAAGCTTCTTACTCTCTATGATAACCGTAGCCTTTCCAACATTCGTATTGTTTTTATAGCTGACGGTATAGTCGTTCTCTGAGATAATGCTCTCTCCTCCCTCTGTGAGGATATCTTTGATGGTCAGTTGCGGCTCGATGGGACTTCCTGTGTATGTCTGGTCAGGAATGGGCTTTGGCTCATAGCCCACTTTATTGATGTCACGCTGGCTAATATCAAATTCGGCAGGTTTCTGATTGATGAAGAAACGTTTACCAGTGACGATGACCTTTCCCTTACCGGCATTGATATTATTGTCATAGCTGATTTCATAGTTACTCGGATCGACGACCTGGTCTTCCCACTTAACGGTGATGTCTGTCGGCTCGTGTTCCGTTCCGTCGTATTCAAACTTATTGTCTACGATGGTAATTGTTGCCTTGCCAGATTCCTTCGTAAAGTCGTAGCGCTTTTGGAAGTTGACGGTAATCTGGTAGTTATAACCCTCCGTAAAGGGGAAGGTGTACTTTGTCTCTCCGCTTGGATCAGCAGCAGCATCTTCTGCCTTTACAGTGACTTCGCTGTTGTCAAATTGTGGAGCACGTCCTCTTGTAGCACTGGCACTCTTAACGACGGTGATGTTGTCTACTGTGGCATAGAGCAACTCATGAGGCTTAACGGTAATGGTCTTATTTCCATTAGTCACTTCTTCAGAAATCGTTACTTCTCCAGCTTTGGTGTTCTCTTGGCCCTCTTGCAGAATGACAATACCATTCATGTCCTTGCCAGGCGTGAGACTAATGACACCGTCGACAGCGGTTTCGGTATTGATGTAGCAACGGTTCTTGGCTAAATTACCTCCTGTCGTCTGTATGAAGTTATCGTCCACGAGTACGTACTTGTAGCCAGGAATGTCAGCAAAGTCATTGTCATTAATACCTGTGGGGGTACCGACAAACAAATTGGCATCGGGGGTGGTACCCTCAGGCAATGTAGTTGCCGTCGGCATCGTATAACCCTTATATTCGGCCTTTGTGTTGTCTTTACGTTTCAATAACACAGCGGTGTTCTTGGGGATGAAATCTACAGGCTGAGTCTGGATGGCGTTGCCTTCAATGCCCGTGACAACGAATACCTCCAGTTCTTTAGAATCAATGCTGAGGTTCTCCTCGTTGAAGAATGTGGTCCACACTGATGTACCTTCATAGGCGGTGTTCAGTGAACGCTCAATAACCTGATCCTTAATTTCGAATGTTGTGGAGGCCGTACCCTCATAGTTGTTCTTGAAAGTGATATCGACAGTTGCCGTTCCGGCATTGACATTGTTGGTGTATACGGCATCATAGTTGTCTGCGCTTACAATGTTGTCGAGGTCATCCTTGATGCCAAGGGCTGGCTCAAGGGCATTTCCTGTGTAGGATTGCTTATCGACAGGATCTATAACAGCTTTTCCTGTAATATTCCTTGGATCAATAGTAAAGGTGGCATTCGTAGTACCTGTGTAGTTGAGATCATTGGCCTTGATGGAAATATTCGCCTCGCCGACATTGATGTTGTTCGTGAATGTAAGGGTATAGTCGTCTTCTGTGATAATACTTTCACCGCCTTCAGTCACGATATCTATGATTTTTAAATTTAAATCTTTGTCATCCTTGGTGTATGCTTCACCCTTATAGGTCAGTGGGGAGGTAAGGCTGACGTTTACAGTCTCGATTCTGATATTACGCTTGTTGATGGGGAAAGTCTTGTCGTAGGTTCCCATGTACTCACGATGACCTTCGAATCGTACGATACCAGTTCCTGCATTTTTGTTGTTATGGTAGGTGAAGGAACAGTTCTTAGGATCATTAAAATCTGTATCAACGTCTGTACCATTATAGGTGAAGGATTTAATGGAAGGTCTCTTCTCAGTACCGTCGTAAGTATAATCATAGTCTGGATCCAATTCGACGACTCTGGTAGCACTGGGTTCACTGAGATTCGTACGCTTATGGAAGTTGACCGTCACCTCATAGACATCGTCCTTGGAAGTCGGAGTGAAGTAATAGGATATTAGTTGACTGGGGTCGTCCCCATCAATAATAGTGAGTGGATAAGTAGTCTGGTTAACAGCAGGGGCAGCAGGGGCACGTCCGCTTGTTGCAGTGACATTGCGCCTGACAGTGATATCATCTATCTTGGCATAAAATTCCTTTCCTGGAATAATGGTCAGCGTGATCTTTCCATCTTCAATATCCGAGAGTGTTGCTGTGCCGACCTGGGCATCATATTGAGTAAGTTCTCCATCCTTTTGGTAGATAAAGGTATGGTCGCTATTCACGCCATCGTTCTTGAAATACAGATATTCTGTCGGATCATTTGCATTGGGGCGTACAATATAGCAACGGAAGGCAGGAAGTGAACCTTGATTTGTCTTCACGAACTGATTGCCATTCAGTACATACTTGTCGCCAGGAATGGTGGAGAATTCCGAATTCGAGATGCCTTTGGTGGAACCTTTGAATATGTCAGGATTGGAACTCTTCTCTGGATATGCAGCTATAATATCACACCAAAAATCTTTATGAGCAGCTCCCTCTGTCCTTTGGAGAAGAATGGCCTCTTCTTTGTGGATATAATGGAGTTCTTCTGTAATCACCTTGGTCTTATCATTAGGATCAAAGCCTGTGATAGCCCATGCTTTTATTCCTGTTGGCAGTTTCAGATTGTCTAAAGAATAGTAGGTAGCCCATTCCCATTCTTCCGTTTCATCAAAAGAAAGGTTTAGTTTATACTGTTTAGTTACCCAATAGGGGAATGCAGTGTCAACAATATCCTGAACAGATGATGGAATTTGGACAATACTCAAATTAGAAGTAAAGTCCTCTACATTAAAAGCATAACTATTAATGTTAGTAATTCCATCTGGTATCTTAAAAGGACTTGAAAGCTTGCAGTTGAAAAAAGCACGGTATGGTATAATTTTCAACTTATTATCATTGCTCTCTGAAAAAGTGATATGTTCTAATTCTTTACAACCCTCGAAAGCACTAACACCTAATTTCTCTAAGGAAGTTGGGAATGTAGCGGTAGTTAGTCTTAAACAGTATTTAAATGCGCTCTCTCCAATCTCTTTGAGACCTTCTGGGAATGCTAATGTGGCAACACCACTTTTTTGAAAAGCTGCTTTTCCTATAGTCGTTAATTCGCTACCATCAGCAAAGGTGACGTTCAAGGAGGAGGGCGCATCGGCTCCTGCTAAGTTAAAGGCACTCTCACCGATGGTCTTTACTGTGGCAGGGATGGTGATGGAAGAGAGATTTCTGTGACAGATGAAAGCATTATCACCAATGGCAGTAATACCCTTATACCAAATATTGGAATAGCTGCTTTTGGATATGGGGCAAGTAACCAACTCAATCACTTCCTCTGTTCCTTGATTATAACGTGAATATAAAACACCGTTGTGGTCAAAATACTTTTCATTATTTTCGTCAACAGTAATACCAGATAGGCGATTTGCATTATCTATACCACCATTTGTAAGATTGCTAAACGCAGAACTGCTAATGGTATTAATATTCTTTGATATTACAACTACATTGTATGCTAAGCCTGTAAATGCTTTGCTGCTAATTTCTGTAACATTAATATTGTTGATGGCATCTATAATCTCTAATGTGTTGTAATATGTATCAGTGGTTATCCCTGTTACTTTGAATGAGTCTCCATTATACCATACTCCTTTATGCGTATATTTGATACCCCTAAAAGTGATAACAAGTCCTGGTTGTAGATCTTTTAAGGATCCGTTATCCATAATTGGCAATGTGGTCCCCTTAAATGCCAATGTTGTCATATAGTTACATCCATTGAATGCATCGCTGGCTATTGATACAATTTGATTATTGATGGTAGTTGTAATTTCGTTACTAGATAATGTTTTATCAATTACCCCTGTAACACGAAATGCACCTCCACCGATCCATGATCCTTGATGGGTATATTTAATGTTTTTATAGGTGACAATAAGGTTTTGTGGAACACCGTTTAATTCCACATCATTCATTATTGATATTGTAGGAATTGCCAATGTTTCTATATTGTAACAACCATAGAACGCATCATTGGCAATAGTAGTTACATTATTATCAAAAGTATTGATTGCACGTATTATCTCGTAACTTGTGAGAGTTTTATTAGTAACTCCTGTTACTTTGAATGAGTCTCTGCTATTCCATGTTCCCTGATGGGTGTACTTGATATTATTAAAAGCGATTACAAGGTTTTCTGGAACATCTTCGAATTCCACATAATACATTGATGGTAATGTAGAACTCTCAAATGTCAATGTCTTCAAATAGATGCAGCCATTGAATGCGTCTTTAGCGATGTCTGATACACTGATATCGTTGATGGCATCTATAATCTTGTAATTAGTAAAGTTTTGATCATTCTTGCCGTAAGTTGTCACCCCCGTTACGGTGAAGGAGTCTCCATTGTTCCATGTTCCTTGGTGGGTGTACATGATATTATTAAAAGCGATTACAAGGTTATCTGGAACATCTTTGAATTCCACGTTATTCATTGTTGGTAATGTAGGACCCTCAAATATCAATGTCGTCATATAGATACATCCATTGAATGCTTTTGGGTCAATGGCATTAACCGTGTAAAGGTGTCCGTCAATAGTGAAATCATGAGGGATTTTAATTATTTCTTTAGAATCGAGACAGAATTTAACGGTGGCATAATCTCCCTCATATTCATAATAGACATCCCCAACATATCCCTTTTCTGCCCATGTATTTGTTGGAATTAGGGTCAGTAGCGTGAATAAAACTAAAGTAAACTTTTTCATATTGCGTATTTTTTATGTTACTAATAAAGGTATAGATGCTGCAAAGTTAAGTAATATTTTTTTAATATCAGTTTTTTTTCATAGAAAAAAGTATGGTAGTGAAATTCCAAGTTGATTATGGACGACAGGAAAAAGAGGTCTCGTCATTCTTCTTTAGGGGAAAATTAACCGTTGCCGAAGTGAAGGCTTCAAGCCCCATACGTACTTCTCTCTTCGAGAGAGAAGGTAGTATGTGGGGGCTGGATGAAGCGACCTTCACGAAGGCATGATGTGTCGAATTGAAAAGGATGGAGGCTCCATTTAACCCGTTTGGAGGCTCCAAACGACCTAAATGAAGGCTTCAAATGAATTATGAGGAATTTTGAGGAAGTTTGGGGAATTTTGAGGAATTATGGGGAAATTTGGGGAATCGCTTCACTCCGATGTATTACCTTTGTATTCAGATTTTTTCAAAGCGTTCTTTAACTTATTGTCCATTTTCGATGCCAAGACCGAATACCGGGGATTATAGTAAACTACACTCCTTCCAACGCCTCGAAGAACTCACGGGCATAATTCTCCTTGCTGAACAATTGGGAGCGTTTCTTTGACACCTCACTCATCGCCTTCCGTTTCTCAGGATGCTCATAGAGGTCGAGGATGGCTTTGGCGAGGTTGTCGACGAAATGCTCATTGGTGTCCAACAAAACGGCGTTGTCCTCGGTCACTTCCTCGGGAATGCCTCCACGACGGGTTGTGATGATAGGCAGTCCCATGGCTTGCGCTTCCAAGACAGTCGTCGGGAACGGGTCATCCCAAATAGAAGGGATGACGGCAACATCTGTCATGCTAAGGTAGTTGGGCATGTCAGAGTAGGGGATGAAACCAGTGAAGATGATATTGTCTTTCAGCGGCTCTGCCTTTTCCTTCAGTGATTTTGCAAAATCGTTTTCATTGTTTGCATTGCCATAGAAAGAACTACCGATGACAAGTAGTTTGATATCCTGATAATCCTTCAACTGGTTCATGGCCTCAATGAGTTCCATGATACCTTTTTCCTGTGTGACTCGTCCGCTGAAAAGCATAATGAAGTCGTTCTGACTTAAATGAAGGTCGCTTCTGTGGATCTTGGGCACAAAATCTGTCCTGAACCGTTGTAGTTCAATACCACTATAAACGGTTATGCATTTATCGGAGTCTTTAATGGTCTTTACCCTGTTTGTGATATAGTCCGATGTGGAGATGATCAATGTGGCTGCATCAAAAATCTTCTTACTGGCTCTTGTCTGGGCGTTCAGCTTGTCATTATATAGGTTGTAAACCAGCTTTGCATTTGTCTTTCCTGCCAGTTCCTCCGCATAGCCAGGCCGGTTGTTCATGATAATGATATCATAATGACACCGAAGAAGGTGCTTCAAGGATTCGTGCAGATAGTATTCGATGGAATAATGATGGTGCGTGTCCTTGTGAAAATAGCCAAAGAGACGTTTCTTGATCTTGGCAATAATACCAGAAACATCAATATAATAGTAGTGATTGACATCCGACTTCAAGGCAGGATGCCTGTCAACGTCGGGATGCCAGACACTATACACGGTAATATCGTGAAGCTTGTGCCGGTCATTGTACTCCAGGAAAAAATCCAGGAAATTCTCAACCGCTCCCCCTTGTACGGCAGGAACGGGTAGTATTCCGGATGTCAGGATGGCTATCTTCATATTGATATTATTTTAAATTCGACTGGATGGTTGTACTCCATTTTTCATCAAGTCCAACAGCACACGCATATTCGCTAAAATGACTGATGGCTTCTTTTACATCGGAAAGAATAGCCTCGGCATTTTTGATGCCATTAATCTTAGCAAACTCAATGAGGTCTGCATGTGTAATACCGTCGTTCTTTCCGCCAATGGTCAGACAGTGCCTGTTGATATAGGCTGGTGCATGAACGTCAATCGTAAAGGTGAGGTCGTAGGCAGGAGTGATATGCCATACACCATCCTCACGCATCATAAAGGAGAAGTTTTTAGTATGGTCATCTACATTGCCGGCAAGTACGTTGAATACCATACGACGATATTGCTCTGTTATCTCGCTGGCAGGCAGACGTAACTGTCGGCATACTGAAAACAAGTCTTCGTACGAGTCTGCCAAAGAGTTCATGGCTGCCAGGGTCTGTATGTGTACTTTCTTTCCGTTTTCCCTGTCAAAGCGCTGCGTAAGGAAGTGTTGGCGTCCATCTATTTCTATAAGGCGTGATGGCATCATGTTAATACCTGCTGCAATAGCCATGTCATAATACACTTTCTCGACTAAGGTATGTGGAAATGCTTTTCCTTCATCAAACTTAATAATATGATAGGTGTACTCAGATGATAAATCAGCCTGTCCGGAACGTATGTCTCCGGATTTATCGTTAATGGCAATTATTGCTTTGGGCCTCATACCGCCAGCGGAGGTGCCAATTTTATACAATCCCTCCAAATGTAATGGTATGTCAAATGACAGATTCGCTTCTTGGCGCTCTGTGAATATCTGTTGAGCCAACTGGTAGAGAGACTGAAGGTCTACTGAAAAAGCCTCGTTATCTGGCTCATAGGCTGGTTCGAACTCTAGCGCTCCCATACTTCTTTTGCCGATGAAGGCCAAACGGTCTACAGATGTCAAATGTCGCATGGGTATTTTATGTGATGCTGCCCATTGACGAAATACATCATTACCCCAACGGTCAGGTAAAGAGTCGGCAATAAACTCTGGCAAGCCAGCATATAGTTTGTCAGTGTTGCCAGCATGGGCAAGTCCACGTTGGCTAAGCGGACTGTGTATGGAGGCTGTTAGTGGGGCAATGTCCCATCCTTTTTGCAGGAAGTCATTCGCAAATGTAAAGAAAGCTTTTCGGCGTTCTTTATTCCAATAGAGACGGCCAGCCTCTATTCCCCATATCATCACTTTCAGTACATTATCTTCCATTTCTGATTCGTTTTGGCTTGCTCTTGTTTATCTTCTCAATCATGTCTGGGGTAGGAGGCAAATCAGGAAGCAGCTTTTCTATCTCTTCAAGAAAATTGATAGCTCGAAGCATGGCAAGGAAACTACCCATAGTTATGTTGTAGGTTCTTCCGTTTTCAAATGCCTTAATAGTAAACAGACTGACACCGGCCAGCTCTGCTACCTCTTTTTGTGTCATTCGACAGGTGAGTCGATATTCTTTAAATCGGCGACCTAACTCGATAATGAGTTCTGCATTGGTTTTGGCATATATGTCTTCTGCATAAATCATGTTGCAAAGGTAGTTATTTCTTCTCTTATCTCCAAATTTTTAGGATAAAAGTTGATATTTCAACCAATTTTAGGCTTTATGTCTGTCTATTGGTCTCCCCAAGTCATCGAATCCAGAGGCTTCGGCTTGCTGCATCCAAGGTCCGACAGTATCTGTACCATCCTCAAAATGATAGAAGTCCACGACTCTGCGGAAATCGTTGGTGGTCAGCTTTTGGTCTCTGCCATAAAGACAGCAGAGAGGTTTGTTGCCAATAAAAGCGGCCCAACGGCTGTAGGTACTCCAGGGACCAATGATGAGGTCGCAGAGCGATAATGTGTGAAGGTCGAGTATGTCACCCGATGGCTCTTTGCCAAAACGATAACAGCGATAACCCTCGAAGACATCTGTAGAGAAACCTTCGTTCGAGCTGATGAAGAACGCAACCCGCTTGTCTGGATACAACGCTTGTATCTGTAGCATATACTGATGGAACTCTTCGAGTGAATAATAGAAGATTCCGCCATAGAAAGTCTTGTAGTCGCCATGTCGGATATGCACACCAACGATGATGTCAGCTTCCTTACGTATCTCAGCAATCATCTTTTCTGCCTTGTCACATATCTCTTGTTTGGGGCGGAAGATATGTTGCAACTCAGCTTTTGCCTGTGCGATAAAGCGGGTGTCATTCATCGTGCTCCAGCCTTTGGTGAATCCCAGAAAGCGGAATACCTTATCCCATCCTTTGTTATGGGTCACCTTCCATGTCAGATGCTTATACCAGCCCCATCCTTTCGGCAGTCGCAGGAACCATGGCTGCCACAGGGGGTAGTAGATAAACGGTGCATGGAGCAGGTGAGGGAAGTCCTCAATAGTCCAGTCGTAGAAGATGATTACCATCTTCTTCTTCTCCGCAATACACTGTGCTACGGAAGCAAGATAGGTCCATAGCCTGTTACAGGTCTGTCCGGGGGCATCACAGATGACTCTCATAGCTTTATCTTTTGAGTTTGTTATAAAGGGCTGGCTTGCGAGCTACAAAAAATTTCATACCCTTGGTAAGGAAGAATAATGTCAGGAAATAAAGAAGGATCAGGGGGACATAGGTCATCAGTCCATAGCCTGTCAGACGGAGTAGGGTAGTCGCTTCCGGCTCAACCAACAGGTAACGGACGACGAGTGTCATACCGGTGAATACGGCAAAGATGAGATAATAGGGAAGCATGCCACGCCAATAGACAGAGACGCTTTGGTGCAGTCCTTTGGAGAACAGGAAATAGGGCTTCCAGAATATAGCGATGAAGAACACGCTGATGATCTTGCCCAACAGGATACCTACAATACCGTATAATGGAGCGAGACACAGGGTTATCGCAATGTTCAATCCCAACTCTGTCCATGCTACCCAGACATCAGAATAGAGACCGTGTGCAGCGATATAGTTTTCCACCACACCACGGGACAGGTAGATGAAGATGTTAAAGGTGAGCAGGTACATGATGAGGTCGCTCAGACGGTATTGGTGTCCAAACCAGCAACTGACAAACGGCTGGATGAAAAGTAACAGTCCGAATACCACGATGCCGACAATCAAGAAACGCACTGCAGTCAGTTCCCAGAAGACTTTCATGATGTTCTTCTCGTTACCTTCTGCCACAAGGTTGCCTACTCCCGCATTGATACCGTCGCTGAGAATGTTGACAAGGAAGTTCAGCTTGCTGGTGATGATGGTATAGTTGCCATAGAACGCCACTTGTACAACCGATACGAACATACCGACCAGGATCTCGTCACTGCGGTAGAGGATAAAGTCCTTGATCTTCTGAACGAATATCTGCCGTGTCTTCTTTAGGACTTCCGGATAGTGTTTCAGGTTTTCGCGACCTTTTTTCAGGTTGATGTCAAGCCAGGGATACAACTGACGGATGCGTATGTTGAAGACGATGATGCCGATAATGGTGAACACCAGGCCGACGATGATCCATAGCCACAGGTTGCGGTAATACCACGCCAGCAGTATCTGGGTGATGCTCTGCACAATCGCGATAGTCTGGAAGTAGGCATTGACGAGATACTGCTTTTGATTGGCACTAACCAATAGCTGCTTGTAGTTGAAGACGTATGCGGAGACCGTTGTCGTTAGGAATGAGAAGAAGGCAAAGTAGACCAGAGGGAGTCCTGTGGTGAGATGTCCGAACCACCATGGGAAGAAAAGGCTGACGAGAATTCCGCAGATGCCAATGATGCCTCCGATGCAACGGTAGAGGTAGGCAAGCATGGACATGACCTCGTTGATTTTCTCATGATTGTCCTCCTGTAGTGGCTTGTATAGGAAGTATACAATACTGGTACCAATACCCAGTTCCGCAACACTGAGGAAACTCATGATGTTCATGAGCATGCCTGTCAGTCCGATGAACTCCGCACCGAGACAGTCAAGGAATATCTTACGGGAGAAAAAGGCAAGGAACAGCGACAGGACATAAAACAACATGCCCACCTTGATATTCATGACACTTCTATGTACCCGCTCACTCATCTTCCATGAGAATTAATGGCCGTGAGTCGTATGAAGGAAATCCTTGTTCCTGCTGTCGAGATGGAGGATATTCTTCATCATCTGAAGAGCAAGTCTGGGAAAATAAATCAATTTTCCGAAGACCGCCCTGGTACGCATCTGTGAGGGGATGGCAATATACAGAGAGACACACAGCATCAGGAAAAGTCCCCACCACTTATAACTCCATTCTGACGATACCAGCATCACTATGAGGGCAAGGACGGGAAGTAAGGCAAGGAGGATGGACCGGGGGATTAAAGCCTGTTGGATGGTCTTGTCAATATAATTGATGTTAAGCTTGGCCATAGCCTTCGGGATATATGGCAACATCAGCATGAGCGTCTGTATCTGTCCGTTTAGCCAGCGTTGTCTCTGCCGCTTGAAGTTCTCCCGGCTACTAACTTTCTCATCGAAGACGGGGATATGCTCCTCAAATTTGATATAGACATTCTCTTTCAACAGAAAAACTTCGAACTCACGGTCTTCTACCGCAGAGTCCAGTCGTCCTACATGTTCCTTGAACCATTGGTAGGGGAAACACATGCCGGAACCAATCAATGCCGATGAGATACCGATGGTATTGTGTGCCTTACGGAAGATGGTGTTGTTGATCTCCTCACTGACCCCGTCCAAGACAGCCACGTCGTTGTCACAGTTCTTGGCACAGCGGTGACATTGAATGACCTGATAGCCTTGTTGGCAGGAAGCATTTAACTGTTCCAGGAAATCAGGCATCACCATGTTGTCGGCATCCAGGATGACAATATAGTTGAAAGATGAAAGTTGAGAGTTGAAAGTTGAGAGTTGTTGGATGGCATATTGAAGAGCTTTGGCCTTGCTGCTCTTCTCAAACTGAGGGGTAAACAGGGTGATGGGCAGTTGTCGTAACAACGCATTCGTACTATCCTGCATGTGGTCGGAAATGACTCCTATATGATAATGACTCTTGGGATAGGTCTGTTCCAGACACTGGCGTACGGAATGGACAATGACCGTGTCCTCCTTGTAGGCAGGAAACAGAATCAGGAACGTGTACTGGTGCGTGGTGGTGGAATAGGGTTTGTGTTTACGGTGGAAAAGAGATACGATAGCAAAGAAAAACACATAGATGACAGATGGTGCCATGATAATCCATAGCATCCAGTCAATAATATGTAGGAATGTCATCATTTACTTTTTCCTTTTTTGTTTCTTGTTTTTCTCTTTTTCTTTTTTCTTTTTCTCTCTTTCCAGTTCTTTTCTCTCTATGAAGTCTGCTATCTTGGATAATCCAGGGATGGATTTCATCAGGACCAATGGGGTCTTGAAGAAAGTAATGTCCCATTTTTCATCCACCAGATAGTCGGGGGTCGCCATCGCGAAGATCAATAGGGTAATGGCAAACAATCCCCACCATTTGAAGGCAAGGGAGGTATAGATCATAGGCAGGATGATACTCATGAAAATGATGATTGCCACCATGACCATGCGAGGTATCAGCATCCACTGGATAATCTTGTCTGCCCAGTTGTACTGTCTGTTAAGGAGTGCCATGGGCAGGTAATGAATATTCCGTAAGAGAATCAGGTATTGTGCCTTGATCCAGCGACCTCTTTCACGGTTGAAATCCTTGGCTTCCCGCGTCTTCTCGTCATAGACATAAACCTGATCGAAATAGTCTACATAGACATGCTGGCGCATCAGAAGTGCCTCTAATTCCTTGTCCTCCCATGCAGACTTGATGTTGAAGATATTACTCCGGAACCAGTCAAAGTTAAAGGCGCAACCACCACCTTGCAGTCCTGCCGACAGACCGATGGCAATATGTCCACGACGGAAAATAGAGTTGTTGATTTCCTCGAAGACAGCTCCCAAACGTGAGACGGTGGTGTCTCTGTTGCGAGACAACAGGTGTGTCTGGATGGCCTTGGTTCCTGCCGACTCATAGGCGGCATTCAGGTTCTCCAAGAATTCGGGCTCTACAACGTTTCCTGCATTTAATATGACGACAATATCATAGATCTTGAACTGGGGCAGGTTGTTGATGGCAAGTTGCAAGGCCTTTGCCCTTGTACTTTTCTCAAAGTTGGGAACCAACAAGGTGACAGGTTCCTGGGCTAACCGGAAATTCGTCATCTCATCATTGTGATCGGAAATGACAGAGATGTCGAATAGCCGCTGCTGGTAGGTCTGTCCTAAGACAGAATGTACCGTCTGGACTACTCCTTTATTCTTGTAGGAGGTAATCAATATGATAAAGCGGTTCTGATGCTTGGTCTTGGGAATTTCATTCTTACGGAAGAACAGTGACATGACGGTGAAAAACAACAGATAAAGGGCTGTCAGTGTGACAATTCCGAAAAGCACCCAGTCTATGATATATAATATAATCCAAAAATCCATAGTCTTATATTTTGATAAAGTCCATAATTCCTTTGATAACAGCCTTGGAGAGACTGGCATGTCCCTGACAGAGATATTTCAGTATGTCCTTGGGTGCTACAATACCTATTAGATAGAGATACGACAGGTATTTTGTCCCTCCCTTGATATTCCGTTGGGCAAAGAGCAGACGGTTGCGGGTGATATAGAATGTCTTCAAAGGAGACATGCGTCCTGTCGTCTGACTCTCCTTGTGATAGATGGCACAGGCAGGCTCATACCATATTTCATAACCGGCACGGTGTATCATCTCCGACCAGTCGAGTTCTTCGTAATAAAGGAAATAGCATTCTGGCATCACACCTGCTTTTTCGATGACTTCCCGTTTTACCATCATGGCGGCACCATGGGCATACGGGGTCGGGTGGGGCGTGTCATACTGTCCTTTGTCTTCCTCTCCGCATCCAATCGACTTGTTGCGCAAGGTCATCGGAGACAATGGCGTATAGCCTGCATATTGTATCAGTTGGCTTCCCCAACTGAAACGAATCTTAGGACATACCATCCCGATGGAGGGAGATGAATCTAAACGATCTATCAGAGGTCTGAAGTCTGAAGTCTGAGGTCTGAGAAGGGTGTCGTTGTTAATAAAGAAAAGGTATTTGCCATGTGCTGTCTGGATGCCGAGGTTATTGCCTCCGGCAAAGCCTAAGTTCTGATTGCTTCTGATAGCAGTGACTTTTGGAAAATGCCTTCCGATTTCTGATGCCTCATCTTGCAAAGAGCCATTATCCACCACGATTACCTCTAATGATTCGTCATCCAAAGGTAATGACTCAATCAATTCACAGGTGTCCTTTAACCCGTTGTAATTGACGGTGATGATGGATATTTTTTTTTCAATGTTCAATGTTCAATGTTCAATGCTCAATGTCCCTTAGACTCTTGACGCTTTTTTCTTTTCTAGCTTCAGACGTTTCTTTTCATCCTGGATGGCAACCTCTTTTGCCTCATATTCTACCCATTCCTTTTCTATATAGGGTAGGGCGTAGACCAAACTAAGTCCTCCATAGAACAGAAGACAATTGGGGAACTGCATCAATACCTGGTTTGCATATCCTCCTAACTGTTGAGAGGCAAATGCACAACATAGTCCTGCACCGATACCTCTTAATGATGGACTGTTTATCTTTGTAAGCACAACCCAACAAGCTCCTCCCAGCATGATGAACATGGTAATAATAAAGGTCGTAATACCAATGGGACCCGTATGTACCCAGATAAACACGTATTCAGAGTCAGGCGGAATGGTAGATAGTTTTCGATATTTGTTGTTGGCAGGCACATTGCCATAGTCGATACCGATACCTATACCCCATGGAGCATCTTGGATATACTTTTTGATAGCTGCCTGGTTGATATCACGTACATTAGCGGATGCATCCGACTTGTCAAAGGCGGAACGCATACGACGGATCTGTTGGTTTCCCTGTCCTATGTTGGTGAATGCTATGATGAAAAAACAGAAACCGAATATTATAGATACAACAGTCGCAATTTTAGCGGACTTAGATAAGAACACATAAACAAATAGTCCTAAAACCAGGCAGATCATTGCCGTTCGTGTTCCAGACTGGAACATGGCCCATATACAAAGAAGACCGGTAAGTCCCCAAAAGTAACGATGTCTCTTGATTTTTGTCGTTATCGCAAAAATAAGGAAGGCAGTTGCCGTAGAAGCCATACAAATACCAAAGTTCGCGGCATCGTTATGTGTTGAGAAGTAACGGATGAGCGTACCAGCTTGAAGAATATGCGTCACATAACCTACGTTATTCAGCCAGGCTCCTTCTGCAGGAGTAAATCCTATATGTATCTGTTTCCAAACCCAATAAACGGAAAAAAGCGAACAGCCTGCCCATACCATTATGTATTGAATCAGTGTTTTTGTATTATCAATATAAATGATGAAGACTAAAAAGGCATATAGGATCTGGAAAGCCATCATACGGGCACCTCCATACCAAGCACCTACATTCATTCCTAATCCGCAACTGTCATTCAATACTTGCAGTGTACAGAAACCGCACCATGCAATAAGGGCATAAAGCATGATGTTTGCCGTTCTCTCGAAATGAGGCGTGCTACGGGCATCAATGATGGCAATGACTAATAGAAGGATTTCCAGCATCTCATTGTACATAGACATGGGAATACCTGATGGTAACCATTGGTTTTTCCCAAACCACTGTACAAAATAGTTAATAAAGAACAATGCCCAGAAAGCCGCCATCCTGTATCTAAAGGCTACATATACTGACAAGATGATCAGAGGGAATGAACAGACAATGGCAAAAGCCGAAAATCCTGCATTGACAAACTGATAAATGGCTAAACCAAACAAGAGAAAGAGCAAAATTGCTCTTCCTCCGTTTTCTTGGGTATATGTGGTGATGCCTTTATTCATTTACTTGGCATGACTGTTCTCCGTTGCTGTCAGACCTAACTGGGACATGCGATATACAAAGTTGTTGAACTTGGTGTATGGCGGTAACTGTCCGACAAATTCCTCAACGGCATAGCGGCTGGCCTCCGTCAGATACATGAAGAGGCTGTTCTTATGCTCTTCGTCCAACATCGCCTCCACTTCCTTCAATGCCTTCTGGTCGACATCCTTCCAAGTGCGGTTGGCACGAGTCACCATCAGGTTGACAGTCGCCATATTCAACAGGGCAGGTGAGATGGAGTTCTCGTCCAAATTCGGGTACTCGATGATGGCAATCTCCTCCGGCAGGATATCAGGACAGAGATCCTTGATACCGTTTGCCATAATGAATTTGCTATCCTCAGCCAGGAAGTCCTCATCATAGGTCAGGCGGCGTACCTGTAAGCCAATGGAGATCCAGTAGTTCTCCAGTTCCTGAGCCAGGAAACTCTTACCATTGCCAGAGTCCGTAGACAACAGGTTGAGCACATTCTGCTGTCCCTCCTTAAACTTAGGCAGCAATGCCTTGCTGAGCTGGCGGAGTGACATGTCTGCAATCGTCTTGTTGAAACGGCGATAGCGCAGGTTGCTCTCCTTCGGGTAACAGCCCATGACAGGAACTTTGGTGATGCGCTCGGAACGCATGCGGTCACGCAATGTACGGTCGAGCAGTTCGATGATGAAGAACCAAAGGGCGGTTAGCATAAAGGTCAGCATAAAGGCACCCAGCAGGATCATCAGTCGGTTGGTAGGCTGGGCATTCAACGGGAACATCGGCGGGTTCAGCACACGCAGGGTTGCCGTAGACATCTGCAGGTTCTTTTGGCGAAGACGTGCCGCATTCAGTGCCTTTAGCATTTCAATATAATTGCTTTCCACAAAGGTAATGTGGCGGGCTTTACGATCCAAAGTAGCACCGATAGGAGAGTAGAACAGGTATTGGCGATCCAGATCCTGTTTCATGATATCTGTAGCCGACATCTCAGCCCTTGCTTTCTCCATCAACAGCATCTGTTCCAGCCATTTGTCAATCATGTCCTTGGCTTTGATACCTGTCTCTGTACTATAGGTACCAGCCTCAATCTCATGGGTCAGGTCTTTCACACTATTTGTGGTTGCCTGCAATTCACGTTGTGCCTTCTGCATCTCTTCCTGTGCCTCATTGTTCAGGTCACCACCTTCTCCTGCCATCAGGCGGAGGTTAGAGATACGAGACTGCAGACGGGAAATATCCTTGATATGATCCGTAAATTGCTTGTTGGCACGGATGACACGGGCACGGTCGCCTAACTGACGCTCCAAATAGTCCATCAACGCCTTGGAAGTGGTATAGTCCATCAACTGTTGGTTGCGGAAATTCTGCTGTTGCATCTCCAATACCGTCAATTGCTTGGTCTGCTCACCATAGTTGATAATGCGCTTGGAAATGTTATAGCGTATCAAATCGTCTTCTGCACCAGTCAGGATGCGGTACAGACGTGCCACCTCGCGTTCAAAGAACTTGATGACGTTGTTTGTCTCACCGAAACGAATCTGTTGGTAGTGGCGGGCAAACACCTCATTCAGGATGTCCAGCGTGTTATAGGCAATACCTGCATCATTAGCGGAATAGCCAATGTCGATAATATCACTCTTTTGCAACTGCATGACTTTGAGTCTGGCAGTAATATTGTTAACACCGAAATAAGGATGGTAATTAAGTATGCCAAAGATATAATTATCCTGTGACGGCTTTTCGTATGCCTTCAGATTGGCATAGGTTGCCGATTCACTATTGTGATTGATTAAAGCCTTGACATCAGCAGGCACTGAAGCATTCAACTGACGGAAATGTTCCGCAGAGATGTAGTTGTTGTCCTTGTTGGGATTACCATACATCATACAACGGGCAAACAGACGGAGAGATACTTCGTGGATGGTGTTTTCCGTAGTAATAATCAACATCAAGTTGGTAATGTTGGTCTGGGAGTTTCCACCTGCTGTACCTACACCACCTTCAATATTGTAACCGGTGATCATACCAGTATAAATGGTCGTGTTAGTGTCATAGACACGTTCCATGTGGCGGGTCATAAACCAGGCTACAATCAAGGCAATCAATGGCAGAATGACCAAATACCAACGTATCTTATATAAAAAACGAACGAGATATCTAAATAGATCCATAGTCTTATGTTTTAACGTTATTTACTACTCTTTTCGTATGCTCTTGCTGCTTTGGCGGATTTTGCCGCCTCTTTTGCTTCAATCCTAGCGGTTTTTGCCTTAGCAGCTTTCTCTGCCTTTTCTAATTGCTGGTAACGCTTCTCATCAGCCTTGGCCTCTTTGGCAATGCGCTTTTCCAATGCTTTGTTCTCCCGGCGAATCTGACTTTCAGACTTATAGTAATTACCATCTAATGTCACCTCTGTCGTCGCATTCGTGATAATCGGGGTACGAGAGATAATCTCCAGCGTAAGGATGTCCGTGATGATAGCGGTCTGTATAGCTTGGTATTCTTTTACTGTAGCTACTTCATGCATCTTAGTCCAGGCATAGTCCTCAATGGTCATATTTCCCTGATGGAAATCCTCCTGGTTCAAGGCACCGGCACCCTGATAGGCGGCAGCACCTTCACTGGCGGTCTTCAAGGTGACCAGACTATTGGTAATACTGGCATACAGGGTACTTATCTGGAGTTTCAATTCCTCAAATTTGATGTCTTTCTCCAGTCTTGCCCTGTCAGCCTCTAATCTTTTACGCTTGATAGAGGGACCCCAGTCCAAGATGTCTTCCAAAGGAATGTTCAAATTCACGCCCACATTCCAATAGGACTGCTCACTGCCGTCTTTGGACTCAAAGATCGGAGTGAAGTTCATGGTTCCCGTTTGGTTGTTAGTTAATTGGCTATAGACATCCGTCTTACCATAACTATAACTCGCATGGGCACGTACATAGGAGAAAATATGACGTTTCTGTTGAGCAACTTCTGCCTTGGCAATCTGCTCAGACTTCTCTAATGACAAAATCGAAGGATTCTGTTTGGCATTCTCAAAGAGAACGGACAACGGGGGAAGGTGAAAACTTGAAAAGTTCAAGGAGGTCTCCTCACTAGAGTCGAAGAATCCCGCACTGATACCGCTGTCATCCAATGACTGTGCATAAGACATAGTGCCTATGCCTGTCATGGAAATCAGCAACAGTAAGCGTTTTATTCTATTCATTGTAATCTAGATTATCTATGTTATTAAACGTTTTCTTTCTGTACAAATGCAAACAGGGTACGGAAGATAATCTTCATGTCTAACATGAAATTGTATGTCTGTCCGTATGTGATATCCAGTTGCTTGCGCTCCTCTGCCGACATGTTGCCACCCTTGCCACGCTCCTCTACTTGCCAGAGTCCCGTTAGACCGGCTGGGGCCATGAAACGGTCGATGCTGGTGTCGGCAGTCAGTTTCTCTGCCTCGTAGAGTGGGAGGGGACGGTTGCCTACGACAGACATGTCGCCTTTAAGGATGTTGAAGAGCTGGGGCAGTTCGTCAATGCTGTATTTACGGATGAAACGTCCCACCTTCGTAATACGTGGGTCATTCTCGATCTTGACAAAGGCATTATTGATATCCTCGTCTTTCTGCTTGTTGAAATCGCTTTCTGCCACCACGAAATCGTCACCGATCAGCATCACTTCTTCGTCACTGATCATCATCTCGGACTCCATGCCCATATCCAACATGTCCTGTTCTGCCTGGTCTCCGAGAGGAGCAGTAATCGTTTTGTGCTCGTCTTCCTCGTCTTTGTCTGCATATTGGTTATGCTCCTTGCTCAGGTCTTTCAAACGCTCCTCCGCATCGATATACATACTACGGAATTTCAGGAAGTCGAAAATAGTGTAGTTCGTGCCTACACGCTTTGATTTGAACAGGATAGGTCCCTTGCTTTCCAGTCGGATGGCAATAGCCGTCAGGATAAATATCGGAGAGAGAATGATAATGGCAAGTCCAGAGAAAATAATGTCGAAGAGTCGCTTCCATACGGGAATCTTGAACTTCAGGATTCTGTATTTGGGAGCCTCGTCGTCAAAAAGGATGTTCTCACGGTCGGAGATAAACAGTATCTTCTTGTTTAGTACCGTTACTGAGGCATCTTTATTGATGGTGTCGTTGACACCGCATTTGATGTAGATATTCCGTTCTTCCTCCGACATGTCGTCTGTCAGAAGAATGATGTAGACATTACGGCATTTCTTCCGCAGATAGGTGATGGCTGTAATGTCCTCACTGCGGACATTACGCTCGAAAAAAACAATAAAATGCTCGTTAGATACGTGAGGAGTACATACCTGAGCCGCATCCTTATAGGCATTCGTCATACGAACTAACTGCCCTGGGATATATTTGAGCCTTTCTTGTGTCTTTGGATTGTTACCTAAGTAAACAACACCTATCATAATATATAATAATGTAAATTAATTCGGGAGAATCTTTTTGACACGGATCTTCAGTTCCATGGGATTGAACGGCTTGACGATATAGTCGACCGCTCCAATCTCCAGCAAACGGATACGCTCACTCGTGGAATCCTCGCTGGAGAGCATGATTACAGGGATGTGACGGAACAATTCGTTCTGCTTGATCCACTCCAGGAAGTCGTCTCCACGCATACCTGGCATACGGATGTCAGAAATAATTAAATCCGGTGTGTTGCCAGCCTGAAGCCATTTGACACCCTGCAAACCGTCTGGTAGCCATTGAACGTCATATTCGCTCATCAGGTAAATAGAGAGCACCTTAGCGATGGTCTCTTTGTCATCAAGTATTAGTATTTTCTTCTTCATATATGAATAAATCTTAGTTCTCGGTTATGTTGTTCTAAAGTGCAAAGGTAAAAAATTATTTTTAATTGTAGTCAAATAATGATAAAAAAATGTCGAAAAACTGCAAAAAAGTTGGTTTTTAGAAAAAAAAGAGGGAAATTTGTAGAGTGAAACATGTTTATAATTTATAATATAAAGAGTTACATTTATATATTGTATTATGGCAAATAGATATCTATTAGGTTTTGATGTCGGCAGTTCATCTGTCAAGGCATCACTCGTGAATGCGGACACTGGTAAGTGTGCCGCTACTGCGTTCTTCCCGGAAAAAGAAGCTCCTATCACGGCTGTAAAAGCCGGTTGGGCAGAGCAAGACCCGCAAATGTGGTGGGACAATGCGAAGCTGAGTCTGAAGAAAATTATGGCTGAGGCAAATGTCACGGCAGAGGAGATCAAGGCAATCGGTATCTCATACCAGATGCACGGTCTGGTGTGTGTGGATAAGAACCTGAAGGCTTTGCGTCCAGCAATTATCTGGTGTGACTCGCGTGCGGTTCCCTATGGTGAGAAGGCTTTTAAGGAGCTGGGCGCAGACCAGTGCCTGAGTCATCTGCTGAATTCACCAGGTAATTTTACGGCAGCAAAGTTGGCATGGGTCAAGGAGAACGAGCCGGAGGTCTACGGGAAAATCTATAAGATCATGCTTCCCGGTGATTATATTGCCATGCGTCTTTCCGGTACTGCCAATACGACTGTCAGCGGATTGAGCGAGGGTATGTTCTGGGACTTCAAGAACAACCAGGTGGCTGATTTCCTGATGAAGTACTATGGCTTCGACGGATCTTTAATCAGCGATATCGTTCCAACCTTCAGCGTGCAGAGTGAGGTCTGTGCAGAGGCTGCTGCAGAACTGGGACTGAAAGCAGGTACGCCGATTACCTATCGAGGTGGCGACCAGCCCAATAACGCCCTCTCACTGAATGTGCTGAACCCCGGTGAGATAGCTGCTACGGCAGGAACCTCCGGTGTAGTATATGGTGTACTGGGTGATGTGAACTATGACAAGAAGAGCCGTGTGAACACCTTCGCCCATGTGAATCATAGTGCAGAGCAGACACGTCTGGGTGTACTGTTATGTATCAACGGTACGGGTATCCTGAACGCATGGACACATCGTAACATCACTCCGGATGTCGGTTATGCGGAGATGAACGACCTGGCTGCCACGGTGCCCATCGGTAGTGAGGGTGTGACGATTATTCCATTCGGTAACGGTGCTGAGCGTGTTTTGGAGAATAAGGAGATCGGTTGTTCTATCAACGGTCTGAACTTCAACAAACATAACAAGGCTCATCTGGTACGTGCCGCCCAAGAGGGTATTGTCTTCTCCTTCTGTTATGGTATGGAGATCATGCAGCAGATGGGTATGAATATCCGTAATATCCATGCCGGTAAGGCGAATATGTTCCTCAGCCCGCTGTTCCGTGATACCCTGGCAGGGGTTAGCGGTGCAACGATTGAACTGTACGATACCGACGGATCGGTAGGTGCCGCCAAGGGTGCAGGTATCGGTGCCGGTATCTACAAGGACAATAACGAGGCATTTGCAACACTGGATAAACTGCAGGTCATCGAACCGGATGAGGCTCGCCGTGCAGAGTATCTGGCTGCCTATACGCAGTGGAAAGAGACATTAAACAAGAACTTGTAATAAACAAAAAGAAAGAGTGCCGCCTATCTGATTGACAGGCGGCACTCTTTTTATTGGTATTCCTTGGCTTCCCGCCTGCCTTGTAATACCGCAAGGGCGTTGAGGGCGAGTGCCTCCATCTCATCCTCACCGGGGAAGACGTAGACAGGGGCGAGGAAACCGATGCGGCGGCGCAGTTCACTGACGACATAGTCGCTATGTGCCATACCGCCAGTCAGTAGGATGGCATCGATCTGTCCACAGAGGACGGCAGCCTCACTGGCTATCTGTTTGGCAGTATGGTAGAGCATGGCATCTACCAACAGTTGGGCATGTTCATCCCCTTCTTTGATACGCTTCAGGATCTCACGCATGTCATTGGTCCCTAGGTGGGCTGTCAGTCCAGCTTTCCCGGCAATACGTTTCAACAATTGTTTCTCTGTGTATTTCCCACTGAAACAGAGGCGGATGAGGTCGGCAGCCGGTAGGGAACCGGCACGTTCAGGGGAGAGGGGACCCTCACCGTCCAACGCATTATTTGCATCAATGGCACGACCGTGTTCATGGGCGGCCACACTGATGCCACCGCCGAGATGACAGATAATCAAGTTGAGGTCTTCGTATTCCTTGCCAATCCCCCGGGCATAGCGACGGGCAATGGCACGCTGGTTGAGGGCATGCCAGATACAGATACGTGGCATCATGGGGGAGCCGCTGATACGAGCCAGGGGTGTCAGTTCGTCAACGACTCCGGGATCAGCGATGAAAGAACGGCATATTGGCTGTTGGCTGTTGGCATTTAGCTTTTGGCTGTTGATGGTATTCGCAATTTCATAGGCGATGAGACATCCGAGGTTACAGGCATGGTTATGCATCACACAACCATGCAGGGTGTCGTCTATCATCTTCTGGTTGATCTCATAGACACCACCGGCAATCGGCTTAACCAGTCCTCCGCGTCCAATGACAGCATCAAATTCTAAAGGGATATTAGCCTGTCGTAGTTCGTCGAGAACCAACTGACGACGGAAATCCTGTTGTTCGGTAATATCCCCAAATGGTGCCAGTTCTTCAGCGGTATGGGTAATATTACGAAGCAAGATGGGCTTCTCGTTTTCATAGACCGCCATCTTAGTGGAGGTGGAACCTGGGTTGATGACTAAGATTCTCATAGGGCGGCTAAGGCTAGTGAATAGTATTTGGAGTCGGGACTGTCAGCGCGTGAAGACACCACGCAGGGACAAAGGGTTCCCTGTAGTACACCAGCCGTCTTGGCATAGGCAAAGAGCGTCAGTGTCTTATAAAACACATTACCTGCTACGATGTCGGGGAAGATGAGGGCATCAGCCTGTCCGTCGATGATACTGTGGATACCTTTCTCATGCAGGCTGACAGCGTCAAGCGATGTCTTCAGGTCAAGGGGACCGTCAATGATACAACGTCCGAAACATCCTGTCTGTGCCTCAGCTATGATGTCGAGATAGTCGGCAGTATAGGGGAATGCCTTGGCACTCACTTTCTCGGCACAATGGATGAGGGAAATGCGTGGTTCCTCAATGCCCATGGCATGACAGACATAGTTCATATAATGAATCTGTTGGCGTCGCTGGGAGGGGGTAGGGACAGGGATGACGGCAGCATCGGTGAAGAAGAGCAGTTTCTCATATTTGGGAATCTCTGCCATCGCCACATGGGTCAGAACATGTCCTGGTCGTATGATACCTTTTTCTTTGTCCAAGATGGCACGTAGAAGCACGTCAGTGTTGATCAGTCCCTTCATCAGGATGTCTGCCTCACCGTTCTTACATAGGGCAACGGCTTGTCGGGCGCATTCTTCCTTGTCATCGTTGTCAATATAGATGGGCTCAATGAATCCCATCTCCTTGCCTTTCTCTACGGCATAGCGGGTACTTGCATCACTGGCGGATACGACGGCTACGCGCTTACGGTCGCCTCGCTCTCGCAGGAAGACAATCATGTCGTTCAGGGTCTTGATAGGTTGCATAGGCTTTTTAAAAAGGTGAGTAGTGAAGGTGAGGGGTTATCTTTCCGCTCGCATGGGATTATTCAGGAAATCCTCGTATGCGAGTCTGATACCGTCTTCGAGTTCTGTCTTGTAGGTCCAACCCAACTTGGTGGCTTTGCTGACATCGAGCAGTTTGCGGGGTGTTCCGTTAGGACGGGTAGGATCCCACTCAATGCGTCCCTTGTAGCCTACCACTTTGGCGACCAACTCTGTCAGTGCCTTGATGGTCAGTTCCTTACCAGTACCTGCGTTCACGGTCGCCATGTAATCTGGCGACCCTTGACCGTGTTTATTGTCGCTCTCGCTCCGACCTGTGTAATTGTTCATCAGGAATACACAGAGGTTGGCGAGGTCGTCAACATACAGGAACTCTCTTAATGGTGAACCGTCGCCCCAGCATGTAACAGACGTTAGTCCGGCTACTTTTGCCTCGTGGAACCTGCGGATGAGGGCTGGCAGTACATGGCTGTGTTCTGGATGGTAGTTGTCGTTAGGACCGTATAGGTTGGTGGGCATCACGGAGATATAATCGGTGCCGTATTGTCGATTCAGGAACTCGCAGTATTTCAGACCGCTGATTTTTGCCAGTGCATACGCCTCATTGGTCTTTTCCAACTCGCTGGTAAGCAGGCAACTCTCAGGCATGGGCTGTGGAGCCATGCGTGGGTAGATGCAACTGGAACCTAAGAATTCCAGTTTCTTACAACCGTTCTTCCATGCTGCATGAATCACATTCATCTCGAGAATCATATTATCGTACATGAAATCTGCGAGCGCGCTTTGGTTGGCAACAATACCGCCAACCTTGGCAGCGGCGAGGAATACGTATTCCGGCTTTTCTTCGGCAAAGAACTGCTCGACCGCATCCTGACGGGTGAGGTCGAGTTCCTGATGTGTCCGGGTGATGATATTGGTATATCCCTGACGCTGTAGTTCACGGACAATGGCAGAACCTACCATACCCCGATGTCCTGCCACGTATATCTTTGAATCTAACTCCATCTTTCTTCTTACAAATCCTCCTTGTCCATTTGTGCTTTCAAGAATAACTTCCTTACGAACTTCATGTCGTGGCGGACCATAATCTTTACAAGGTCCTCGAACGAGGTCTTATGCGGATTCCAACCCAGCTTGGCCTTGGCCTTTGTCGGATTGCCTAACAACTGGTCTACCTCTGCAGGACGGAAATATTTCGGATCGACTTCGACAAGTGCTTTGCCGGTTGCTTTGTCGTAACCTTTCTCGTCTACACCATCACCGCGCCATTCTAGTTCGATACCCACTTCCTTGAAAGCGAGGGTGGTGAATTCACGGACAGTATGGTATTCGCCTGTGGCAATCACAAAGTCATCAGGTTCCGGCTGCTGCAGGATGAGCCACATGCATTCAATATAGTCTTTGGCATATCCCCAGTCACGCAGGGAATTCAGATTGCCTAGATAAAGCTTGTCTTGATAGCCTTGTGCAATACGTGCAGCGGCAAGGGTGATCTTTCGGGTTACGAAATTCTCACCGCGTCGCTCACTCTCATGATTGAAGAGGATACCATTACAGCAGAACATACCGTATGATTCCCGGTAGTTTTTCATAATCCAGAAACCGTAGAGTTTCGCTACTGCGTATGGAGAACGGGGATAGAAAGGGGTAGTCTCCGACTGTGGGACTTCCTGTACCTTGCCATAGAGTTCAGAGGTAGAGGCCTGATAGATGCGACAGGTCTTCTCCAGTCCACAGATACGTACGGCTTCCAACAGGCGTAATACACCGTCAGCATCCACATCGGCAGTGTATTCCGGTACGTCGAATGACACTTTTACGTGACTTTGTGCCGCAAGGTTATAGATCTCTGTTGGCTTGGTCATCCCGATAATACGGATTAAGGAAGAGGAGTCTGTCATGTCTGCCCAATGGAGATTGACCAGTCGTTTCTTCTTCATGTCACGAACCCATTCATCTAAATAGAGGTGTTCGATTCGCCCAGTGTTGAAAGAAGAGGAACGACGGAGGAGTCCGTGCACCTCATAGCCTTTTTCTATCAGAAACTCGGCAAGATAGGAACCGTCCTGTCCTGTTATGCCAGTTATCAGAGCTACTTTCCTGTTTTCCATTTATTTCTGTTTTAATCTTGACCACTGAATTGTTTGATGCGCTGCTCCTCAGAGAGTTTACAGATAAGCAGCGTGTCATTGTTCTCTGCGACAATATAACCGTCGAGTCCCTGGATGACGACTTTCTTCTCCTGTGTCGTATGGACCATACAGTTATGTGACTCAATCATGGTGATGTCCGGACCGATGCAGGCATTCCCATAGAGGTCCTGTTTGGTATTCTGCTGCAGGGATCCCCATGTGCCTAAGTCACTCCATCCGAAATCGGCAGGACAGACGAAAATCTCTTCTGCCTTCTCCATGATGGCATAGTCTACGGAGATGTTCTCACACTCTGGGAACAGATGGTCAATCTCTGCCTGTTCTTTATCTGTACCGTATATAGGCAGCAAAGACTCGAAAATCTTTGCCATCGCAGGCTGGTAGATACGGAAGGCGTTGACGATGGTTGATACGTTCCAGATGAAAATACCGGCATTCCAGAAATAATTATTCTTGCTGATATATTGTTTGGCAGTCTCCAAATCAGGCTTCTCACGGAAAGAATCCACCCGGAAGATACCCTTGTTGCGGAGGGAGTTACTGGAGAGGGCTGCCTGGATGTAGCCATAGCCGGTCTCTGGACGGGAGGGTTTCATTCCCAAAGTGACAATAGCGTCACTGTCACAGGTGAATGTCATACATTCTGTAATGACGCGGCGGAACTCGTTGGTATTCAAAACGATATGGTCGCTAGGAGATACGACGATGTTGGCTTTTGGATCAGTCGACTTGATGCGCCAACTGACATAGGCGATACAAGGTGCAGTATTACGACGACAGGGTTCACAGAGAATGTGGTTACGGGGCATCTCCGGTAATTGTTCATGGACGATGTCAGCATATCTTTGATTTGTCACGACCCAGACGTTCTCCTGTGGAATAATCGAAGCAAAACGGTCAACGGTCAGTTGAAGCAGGGTCTTACCAACACCAAGCACATCAATAAACTGCTTGGGATTCTCTGCTGTACTCATGGGCCAGAAACGGCTTCCGACACCTCCTGCCATGATAACCAGATGATTGTTAATTCTTGCCATAATGAATGTTGTATTTAAATATTCGGCAAATATACGAAAAATATTCGATACAAACGAATCTTATTCGATTTTTCTTTTCAAAAGATGTCGGACGGCGAAGTAAACGATGGCGGCGATGACAAGGGCGATGATGATGAGCTTGATATACTCGGCATACTCACTGATCTTGTCGTTGAGTTGTTCCTCGGGTACGATGGCATGCAGATACCATCCCAGGGCAGCGAGGATGCTGTGCCATACACCGGCACCGATTGTCGTATAGAACAGGAACTTCCAATAGTTCATCTTGGCAAGACCTGCGGGAATGGAGATGAGGTGGCGGATGCCGGGAATGAGTCGTCCCGTCAGGGTAGCCACTACGCCATGGTCGTCGAAGTATTTCTCACTCTTCTCCACTTTCTCCTGGTTCAACAGACACATCTTGCCCCATTTGCTGTTGGCAAAGCGGTAGATGACAGGTCTGCCGACGTAATAGGCTACGACATAGTTGATGGATGCCCCTAAATCAGCACCAATGGTGGCGAAGAGGATTACCAGGAAGACGTCCAGATTGCCACCTGCCGCATGGTAGGCTGCCGGGGTGACGACAAACTCAGAAGGTACGGGGACTACCGTACTCTCCAGAAGCATCAGGAACAGAATCGTTCCGTAGTTGAGGTTGGAAAGGAGTGATGATATGAAATTCATTTCTTCAGTTTTTGATACATATAGTTATAATAGTCTTTGGCAGGCATGTCTTCCGGAAACAGATGGGCTAGGACAAGGCGCGCCTCATGGGGGTTACGGTCAATAGCGAGACGCAGATACATCAGAAACTCCTCAGTGTACCCCAGGTCGAAACAGCACAGTGCCATATATGCATAGCCTTCTTTGTAATCATCGTTAACCACCATGGAGAAAAATTTCTTAAACATGGTATAACTGGCCTTTACGTATTTGTTGTCATAGAGGGATACGATGATGCGCAAGATGACGGAAGGGTCGTTGTCAGAACGGATGATAGCGTTCTTAAAGACTTCTTCTGCCTCATGGATATGGTCGTTCTCCAACAGGATATGCCCTTTCAGGACAAGCATGTCGATATGGTCGCAGTCTAGTCCGCGGGTCTGGTCAATATAATATAAGGCGGTGTCCAGTTCGTGAAGGGCACTATAGGTAAAGGCAAGTTCCTGATAGATTTGGGGAAGGAGTCTGGAGTCGTCCGGGCATATCTTCAAGGCTTCACGAAGTACTTCTGCAGCCTTTTCCTGTTGTCCCAGGTTTACATAGCATGAGCCTTTGTGCAGGAGACTGAACTCGTCAGAAGCGGTAACTTTTCCATAGCGGTCGTAATAACGGATTGCCTCTTCGTAGTTGCCCAGACGGTATAAACCGTTTGCCTTGTTAAGGATGCTCTCGGGGTCTTCGGGGTCGATGGCAATGGCATACTCACTGCTGCTGACAGCTCCGCTGAAATCCTCATTCATGAACTGGGCATTGGCAAGGGCGTTCCAATACCGTTTGGAGTATGGGTTTTTGTCTAAGAGTTCGTTGAAGATACGTTCACTGTCCTTATATTTACCAAGACCTAAGAGCGTACGTGCCATCAATTCCTTGAAGTCATTGCTCCCGTCTCCTTTGGAACGCATCATCCATTCATAGGCTTTCTCGTTCAGTCCGTAGTCAAAGTAAATGTTGGCGACATCCATAACGAAGTCCTGATACTCATCCGGTGGAACGGTCTTGAAATACTGTCGCAGATAGGTGTCAGCATCCTCGACCTTATTTTGTGCCATCAACAGTTCCGCCTGCATATAGTGATACTCCGGGTCGTCCGTATTCTCTATTTTTTCCACACATTCCCGTGCCGTGTCAATATCTCCGGAAGTTAGTGCCTCACGGGCTTTGAAGACATTAGGAAGGGTGGCATTAGGATAAAGTGACAGGGCATAGTCTATCGTTTCAGCGGCTTGCTGGTCCATTCCTGTAAAATGGTAGTAGTCAGCAATATCAGCCAAGTCGTCGGCATCCATGAAAAGGGGATGCCCCGACTTGACTGATTCCTCGTAGGTGTCCAGAATACTTCTGAACTCCTCATTGTCAAAGTATTCGTCGCCGGTTTTCTTCATTTATTTGTTAATCTTCGCCCATGTGTCCTTCAGACCTACCGTCTTATTGAAGACCAGCTGTCCGTCTTTAGACGACTCGTCAAGGGTGAAGTAGCCAATGCGCTGGAACTGCAGGAAGTCACCTGGTTTCTTCTCTGTCAGGTATTGTTCTACATAACAGTTTTTCAGGACAGTCAGGGATTCCGGGTTCAGCAGTTCACGGAAGTCACGCTCGTCGGCACCAGGATTCTCTACCGTAAACAGTCGGTCGTACAGGCGTACCTCTGCTGGCAGACAATGCTTGGCACTCAACCAGTGGAGTGTCTTACCCTTGATCTTACGGTCGGCACCGGGCAGTCCGCTGCGTGTCTCTGGATCGTAAGTAGCATAGATGGTAGTCACGTTACCTTCGGCATCCTTGTCACAGGGATGCTCCTCGTCGCACTTGATGATATAGGCGTTCTTCAGTCGTACCTCCTTGCCGGGAGCCAGACGCTGGAACTTCTTCTCAGCGACCTCCATGAAGTCGTCACGTTCAATCCATAGTTCACGAGCGAAGGTGATGGTATGGGTACCGTCTGCCTCGTTCTCTGGGTTATTGACAGCTGTCAGTTCCTCGGTCTTGTCCTCTGGATAGTTGGTGATAACCAGTTTGACAGGGTTCAAGACAGCAGATACACGGCATGCCTTCTTGTTCAAGTCGTCACGGACGGCAGCCTCCAACAGGGCATAGTCGTTCAAGGCATCGAACTTTGTATAACCGATGGAGCTGATGAAGTTGCGGATACTCTGGGCGGAATAGCCTCGACGACGCATACCACAGACAGTCGGCATGCGGGGGTCGTCCCATCCGTCGACCAGTCCCTCATCCACCAGTGCCTTCAGTTTGCGTTTCGACATCACGGTATAGGTGAGATTCAATCGGTTGAACTCTATCTGTCGGGGACGGTAGTCCGTCTGTTCCTCTTTTTCCTGCAGGAAGTCCACAAACTTGTCATACAGCGGACGGTGAGGTACGAACTCCAGTGTACAGATGGAGTGGGTGACACCCTCGAAGTAGTCACTCTGCCCGTGAGCGAAGTCATACATCGGATAACAATGCCATTTTGTTCCAGTACGGTGGTGTGGTATCTGGATGATACGGTAGATAATCGGGTCGCGGAAGTGCATGTTGGGATTCGCCATGTCTAGTTTGGCGCGCAGCACCATGGAACCTTCCACCGCCTCAGGGGTATTCATCTGTTTGAACAGACGCAGGTTCTCCTCAATGGGACGGTCACGGAACGGACTGGGTCGTCCTGCCTGTGTCGGTGTTCCCTTCTGCTCGGCAATCTGCTCGGAGGTTTGCTCGTCGACATAGGCAAGTCCCTTTTCGATGAGCCAGATGGCGAAATCCCATAGTTTGTCGAAATAGTCGGAGGCATAAAAAACATTCTCCCAGTGGAAACCGAGCCACTTGATGTCATTCATGATGTTCTCCACATATTCGGTATTCTCCTTGGTGGGATTGGTATCGTCAAAACGGAGGTTGCAGGTGCCTCCGAACTTCTCAGCAACACCGAAATCCATGCAGATAGCCTTGGCATGTCCGATATGTATATATCCGTTAGGCTCTGGTGGGAAACGGGTCTGAATTCTTCCTCCGTTCTTACCAGCGGCAAGGTCGCCTTCCACCATTTGCTCAACAAAACTGAGACTCTTCTTCTCTTCGTTCTCAGTCACATTCTTTTCTTCTATCATGATTTACTAAGTATTTATTTGCTTGCAAAGGTACGAAAAAGTTTAGAGTTTATAGTTGAAAGTTTAGAGTTTTTTCGTCGTTAACCGAAAATATGTTATTTAACATGAAAAAATATTTGCACGATAGTTAAAAAGGCTGTACCTTTGCATTCGTTATCCTGAATACAATCTTTTTACCTTAAAAAGGACTAATACCGATTAAAAATACCCCTAGCTGTGAAGCAAGGGGCATTTTTTATTTGATACCTTTCTCGTTCAGAGCCTTGGTATACTTTGCTGCGTTCTGCAGGTGTTCCTGATAGGTTTTTGCAAAGTTATGGGTTCCCGAGAAATCTTCCTTGGCACACATGTAGAGGTAGTCGTGATTGACGGCATTCAGTACTGCGTCGATACCCTTGATGGAGGCTACCTTGATAGGTCCCGGGGGCAGTCCCTCGTGGATATAGGTATTGTAGGGACTGTCTGTCTTAAGTAGTTTGTTGTAGATGCGCTTCAGTCCGAAGTCCTTCAGGGCGAATTTGATGGTGGGGTCGGCTTGCAAAGGCATCCCTTCCCTCAGACGGTTGAGATACATGCCAGCTATCATAGGTTTCTCGCTATTGTTAGCTGTCTCCTCGTCAATAATGCTGGCGAGGGTTGCCACCTCGTTGGGCTTCAGTCCGTGAAAACTTGCCTTTGTCGTGCGTTCAGCATTCCAGAAACGGTCGTGTTCCTTCTGCATGCGCTCCAGGAATCCGTTGAGGCTGACGTTCCAGTAGATATCATAGGTGTTGGGCACGAACATCGCTGCAATGGTACAGGTGTCGTAACCGTATTTCTTACAGACTTCCTGTGAATAAAGGGCATCGGCTATCGTCGCAGAGTCAAGCATCAGTTTCTTACCCAGTACGGCTGCGAGCCGATCCATCGTCCTTGCCTCGGGAATCGTCAGCTTGAAACTCTCCTGTTGTCCGTTCTTCAGGTGACGGTAGACAGTTACGGCTCCCTCTCCCGGTTTGATGGGATAGCGGCCAGTCTTGATATAGTCGCCATAGTCGGCATGGCGTAACAGGGTCTGCAGCCCTGCCATGGAGGCGGGATGGGCGATGGGCTTAATCTTTGCAATCACACTGTCCTGGGTATCGTCCTCATCTATATATATATAATAGGTGTTTTCTTGTGTCGATACCGACTTGAAAAGGAAATAGAAGGGTAGTGCCAATACCAGCACTAATCCTACGATGGCAGGGATGAGATATCTCTTATAACCTGAAATCTTCATGTCATTTTCTATTTTATGCTGCAAAGATACAAAAAACTCTAAACTATCAACTCTAAACTCTAAACTTTTTATTATCTTTGCAACAAACTTAAGCAATCATGAAACTAAAGTTCAGTATCAGATACCGTACAGCATGGGGGGAGAGCCTGCATGTTCTTATCACCTACCATAGTCACGACGGTGTGGTGAAACGGCATAACCTGATGATGCAGACAGAGGATGGAGAACTCTGGACGCTGGAGACGGCGGCCTTGGAGTCACGTCAGCATCCACTGTCGCATATCGTCTATATCTATCAATTAGAAAATGGAGAGGGGGAGGTGCTGCGTCGTGAATGGGACATGGTGCCCCGTATCTATCATTTTGATACCTCTAAGGATTATGTGTTTCCTGACCAGTGGCGTGACATGCCTTTGCCTTGTCATCTCTATTCCAATGCCTATCTGGCAATGGCGCATCGTCCTGTCAATGAGCAGGTGCAGCCCTTGCGCCTGCCGTTGTTCCGTCGTACCCTTACCTTCCGTGTGTCTGCCCCTCAGTTGCTGGCAGGACAGGCCGTGGCTATCTGTGGCAGTCATCCTGCTATCGGTAACTGGAATCCCTCCCGTTATCTGCGGATGGAGTATGCCGGACAACATGAATGGATGTTGACAGTCAATGCCCTGGGTATGATTTTCCCCTTGGAATACAAATATGTGGTGGTCGATGACAAGACACATGCCTTGGTATGTTGGGAAGAAGGTGAGAACCGTGTTGTAGCCGTTAGTGATTGGCAATTAGCGATTAGCCAACAGCCAACCCCCAACCCCCAACAGCTAAATGAACTCCCCGACGGACAGGTATTGGTACTCTATGGTGAGCAGTTACGTATCCGCGAACAGCTATGGCGTGCCGCAGGAGTCGCCATCCCCGTGTTCTCCTTGCGTAGTGAGCATTCCTATGGCGTAGGTGACTTCGGTGACTTGAAACGGTTTGTTGACTGGGCGGTATTGACAGGTATGAAAGTAATCCAAATACTGCCAGTCAACGATACAACTACAGGCCGTGGTTGGCAGGACTCCTATCCGTATAATATTATCAGTGCCTTCGCCCTCCATCCGCATTATATCGACTTGGAAGCAGCAGGTACACTCCGCTCCAAACAGAAGATGACGGTGTTCCGTCGTCGCCAGCGGGAACTGAATGCCTTGTCGTACAGCGACTATGAGGCGGTTGACCGGGTGAAACAGGAGTATCTGCAACAACTTTTTAAGGAGAAGGGTAAACAGGTTACGGACTCGAAAGAGTTCTTGGACTTCGTCCATGACAATGAAGAATGGCTGAAACCGTATGCGGAATGGTTAAAAGCTGATAGGCAACAGCTAACAGCCTTTACCTACTACCTCCAATTCCTCCTGCACACCCAACTCAAGGAGGCTGCCGACTATGCCCGTTCCAAAGGAGTAATCCTCAAGGGTGACCTGCCCATCGGGGTGAATCGGAAGAGTGTGGTGACAAAGGAATATCCCGAACTCTTCCACCTTGACTCCCAGACAGGTGCACCGCCTGATGCTTTTACGATTAAGGGACAGAACTGGGGATTCCCCACCTACAATTGGAATGACGAGCTTATCGCATGGTTCCGTCAGCGCCTTAAGAACATGTCTCAGTATTTCGACGCTCTTCGTATCGACCATATCCTGGGCTTCTTCCGTATCTGGGAGATTCCAGAGAATGCCATTGACGGAGTGTTAGGACATTTCTCACCAGCACTGCCGTTGACTATCGGAGAGATAGAATATTTCGGACTTCCGTTCCGCAAGGAATTGTTTACCCGTCCGTTTATCAACGACCGCCTTATCGACCGCCTCTTCGGTATCCATGCGCAGTATGTGCGTGATAACTTCCTGGTGCGGAAGGCGTATAACCTCTATGACTTGAAGGAGGAGGTCGCCACCCAGCGGAAGGTGATGGCTGTCTTTGCCGACCGTCGTGATGAGAGTAGCCTGTGGATTCGTGACGGACTGATGCGTCTGATCTGTAATGTGCTCTTTGTGGAGGATCCCCGTCAGTCGGAGATGTATCATCCGCGTATCGGGGTTATTAACGAACCGATCTTCGAGGCGTTGAGCAATGAAGACAAAGATGCGTTTCTTCGTCTTTATAATAATTATTTCTATCAGCGGCATTCCATATTCTGGGGACAACAGGCACTCAAACGGTTGCCTGCCATCCTCAAAGACTCACGCATGCTCATCTGTGGTGAGGACCTCGGTATGCTGCCTGACTGTGTGGAGCCTGTCCTCGACCAGTTACGCATCCTCACATTGGAAATTCAGCAGATGCCGAAGCAACAGGGCTTTGAGTTCGCCCACTTGGAGGCGAATCCCTATCGCTCCGTATGCACCATCTCCACTCATGATATGTCACCCCTGCGCCTTTGGTGGCAGGAGAGTCCTGAGCGTCGCCAGCGTTTCTATGTCACGATGCTGCAGAAGGAGGGTAGGGCACCCGAGCAGTTGCCTGCCCATCTGGCGGAGGAGATTATTGCCCGCCATCTCTATTGTCCTTCGATGTTGTGCATTCTTGCCCTGCAAGACTGGCTGGCAATGGATGTTGAACTACGTTCAAAACATCCACAGGACGAGCGCATCAACGTGCCCAGTGATCCGTATAACCGCTGGAAATGGCGTATGCATGTCACTATTGAACAACTCATCGCCGCCGAGCGCTATAACAACAAACTCAAGACGATGATTACCAGAAGCAAGCGTTGCTAATTCGGTATCCCGTTATCCCGTTATCCCGTTATTACGACAATGTATAACACCTTCATCTTCGACCTCGACGGCACGCTGCTGAATACACTTGATGACCTGGCAGCCTCCGTGAATTATGCCCTACGTATGCATGGGATGCCTGAGCGTACGCTGGACGAGGTGCGCAGCTTCGTGGGCAACGGGGTACGCTTGTTGATGGAGCGTGCCGTCCCCGAAGGTGCCGCCCATCCTCGTTTCGAGGAGGCTTTCGCTACTTTCCGGCAGTATTACATGGAGCATTCCCTGGATACGACGCGTCCCTATGAGGGTGTCCCGGAGGTCATCCACGCCCTGAAGGAACGGGGCTGTCGTCTTGCGGTGGTGAGTAATAAGTTCTATGCTGCCACGCAGGAACTCATCCGCCATTTCTTTCCTGAGATTACCGTTGCCATCGGTGAGCATGAGGCAGAGGGCATCCGCAAAAAACCGGCTCCCGATACGGTATTCGAAGCCTTGAGACAATTAACCAACAGCCAACAGCCAATACCTAACAGCCAAAGAACAGATGCCGTCTATGTCGGTGACAGTGATGTCGACTTGCAGACGGCGCGTAACAGCGGACTCCCTTGCATCAGTGTCCTCTGGGGCTTCCGTGACCGTGACTTCCTCCTTGCCCACGGAGCCACCACCTTTGTCTCCCGTCCTGAGGAACTCTTGGATTTCTTGGAAGAATCTTAATAAAGTGCCTCAAATGATTTGTTTATTCATCCATTTCTTTGTACATTTGCAGGCAGAAATAACGATTAAAAAGTAAATGATGAAGAAGCATATTGTCATAGTAGAGATCGTCTCTACTGGTTTTAATTACGTGGAGGATGCCTTGATGCGCGGTTACCAGCCAGTGGTTGTAGAATGCACTTACCCCGGTACTGAAGAAGACCGTGCCCCATTCCTTGTATCTCGTGAAATTGCCCGAGGTAAATTGCCGAAAGGTATTCCGTATATTGAAGAAACAAGTGATTATGCAGCCCTGTTGGAAAAGGTGCGTGCCTATGACCCTGTCCTGGTCGTCCCCGGACAGGACTTTGCAGTAGAGTTGGCAACTCATCTTGCCTATGACCTTGGGTTGCCCGGCAATCCCTGGTCCATTATCGGCAAGATGACTCGTAAGAATGAGATGCACCAGGCACTCGCCGACCACGGTGTGCGTTATATCCGTGGAAAGTTGATTCATAATGAAGGGGAAGCGATAGCCTTTTACAAGGAACTGGGTACCACTCACGTGGTCGTTAAACGTGCCCGTGGTGCCTGTACACAGGGTATGCATTTCTGCGAGGGCTATGATGAGATGGTGACTGCCGTTCGTACGGAACTTGCGTTATCCGCTAGCGACGAGCATGTGGGTGACATCCTCATGCAGGAACGTATCATCGGCAAGGAGTATATTGTCAACACAGTGTCGTGTGCAGGCAAGCATCGTCTGGTGTCGATGTGCTTTTATGACAAGTTACATATGAATGGCAGTAATATCTACAACTACATGGAGACGGTGACCCGTCTGGACGTGGGCGAATCTGCCATTGTGCGCTATGCCTATGACGTGTTGGACGCCATCGGTATCCAGTATGGTCCCGTACATGGTGAATTTATGGTTGACGAGAAGGGTCCTGTACTCATTGAGATCAACTGTCGTCCCATGGGTGCCGGTCAGACACGACAGTTCCTGGAGAAGATCTATGGTCAGCATGAAACGGACTCTGCCCTCGACTCTTACCTCGATCCCGTCAAGTTCGAGCAGGAACGCCGTAAACCGTATCGTCCGCCACGCAAGGGTATCATCAAATGGTTTATCTTGCCTAACGATGTCACACTGGAGTCGGCTCCCGTTCTACAACTGGTGCGACAGTTGCCCAGTTACTGTTATAGTGTGTTCGAACGGCTGGGGCGTGAACCATTCCTAACCCGCACACGTGACTTGGAGACGACGGGCGGTGCTGTCTATTTGGTTCATGACGATGAACGCCAAGTGAAGGAGGACTGTGCCTTCCTGCACATGCTGGAGATGCAATATCCTGAGATTTTGTTCCATCAGATTACAATAGAGTCTCCCGTCAAGACTGTTTCACGCATTCCGCTTGAAGAACTCATGCAGGAAGCCGGTTGCCATGGTGCTACTCTGGTGTTCAGTGATAATACAGAAACAGAGGTCCCAGGTGCTGTCGTTGTCGATAGTGAAGGCCTGTCTTCTGCATACGACTGTTATAACAATGTCATTATAGATCTCAGTCGTCCAGAGACCTTTGCCGATACAGAAAGTCTCGCCCAACAGATTTTTGTACTTTTGGGTAAGGTGTGTGAGGGTGGTCGTGTACTGGTACCAGAGAGTACTTATTGTCACCTTCCTTATGGTGCAATCGGTATGGAAGCCCTCCTCCGCACCCGTGGCATGTGCATTGAAGCACCTCTCGCTGGCAAAGGCAGACTGCTCATCGCTTCTGTATAACGCAACATCCACAATGTGGTGTGGGTTACACTAGCGTGTGGAGGTCGATGTACTGTTGTACTTCTTCCTTATAGGAGTCGGAAACGGGGATGAACTGGTCGCCGAAGACAATGCGGAAACGATCGATGACCTCTGCCTTGTTCATGTGGACGATATAGCTGCGGTGAGTACGTAGGAACTCGGGGTGAGGCAGGTAATCCTCAACCTTCCTCATGTTCATCAGACTCATAATCTTCGTGTCGTCTTGTAGGTAGATACGGACATAGTCCTTCAGTCCCTCGATATAGAGGATGTCGTCAAGATTGACACGGACCAGTTTATAGTCGCTTTTGACAAACATAAAACGGTCGGCGGCATATATCTGTTGCTTCTGGAAGATGGTAAACCAGTCGACAGCCTTGTCGGCAGCCTTGAGGAAGTCGTCGTAGCTGATGGGTTTCATCAGGTAGTCAAGGGCATTAACCTTATAGCCTTCGATGGCATACTGCTGGAAGGCGGTAGTGAAGATTATTTTTGTCTCGGGAGGAAGAATCTTAGCGAACTCAATGCCCGAGAGTTCCGGCATCTGGATGTCAAGGAATAACAGTTGGGCAGGGTTATCCCTGAGTTCCTTCATCGCCTCGATAGCACTACCGTAGGTTCCGATGAGTTGAAGGAAGGGAGTTTTCTCTACATAGCTCTTGAGCAGTCCGGCTGCCAAAGGCTCGTCGTCGATAATGGCGCAATTGATGGTCATAATAATTAGTTATTTATTGTTTTCACTTTTTAATTTTCTGTTTGATTCTTTCCAGTCCACGATATGGATGCGGGAATGGTATTCCTTACCGTCAGTAGTCACGCCCTTCGTCCACGTATAATGTTCGAAATAGGCTAATTCCAGTCGGCGTTGTACCTGTTGCAGACCGATACCATGACCGCTATGGTCTGTGGCCGCCTTGGGGTAATTGGAATTACGGAGGTCGCAGATGATATTCTGGTCGTCCGCCTCTATAGTGATATGGACAAAGGACGGCTCTGTGGGGCTGACTCCGTGTTTGAAGGCATTCTCAACCAAGGAGATGAAAATCATGGGAGCGATGGTGATATCAGACTTGCTGGCATTGACTTCGAAGGTCACCTCAACAGACTCAGGCAACCGTATCTTCATCAGTTTGACATAGTTGTCGATAAACTCCACTTCATCCTGTAGGGGGACGGCAGGCTGTTGGTAGTCATAGAGGATATGGCGCAGCATCTTCGACAGTTCCTGTATCGCCTCCTGAGCTTTTGCCGTATCAAAGGCGGTGAGGGCATAGATGTTGTTGAGGGTGTTCAACAGGAAGTGCGGGTTGATCTGGTTGCGAAGGTTGCTGAGTTCTGCATCGGTACGTGCCGCCTCGGCTCTGCTACGTGCTTGATCCGCCCAGTACCATTGTTGGGCAAGGGCGATACAGGTGGCTGCGGTGGCAAAGATGGCGAGGTTGATGATGTCACGCAGGATGAAGAAAAACGTGTCGATGGCATTGGGCGTATATCGTTGTGACGAACTGGGTTGGAAGATATCAACAGTAAAGTCCATCCAATAGTGTAGTGCGATTCCCAGACTGATGACCATGATGGCATTGATCAGCAGGAAATAGCGATGCTTGCCTGCCACGAAATACTTTGGTGTCAGCCAGAAATAGTTGGTGTAGAACACCACCATCAACAGCAGGGGCGACATGCAGTTCATGACATACTGTGCCATCGTCATCCCCGTACCACGGGCATAGGTCAGTGGCGAGAGGAACATAAAAGCCCAGAAGGCCACATGCAGGAAGTATTTCAGTCGCCTATTCATGTCGGATGGCTTCTATGGGATCCATATTGGCAGCCTTCTGTGCAGGGATATATCCGAAGAGGACACCGATGCAGACGCAGACGAAGAACGATACATAGATACTCCAGGCAGGAACGCTAGACGGCATGCCTATCAGACTGAGTCCTCCGCTAGCACTGCATCCGACCAGAATACCAAGCAGTCCACCGGTGACGGAGATGAGTACCGACTCGATAAGGAACTGCAGGGAGATGATAGGACCGGTAGCACCTACAGCCATGCGCAGACCGATCTCCTTGGTACGCTCAGTCACGGAGACAAGCATGATATTCATGATGCCGATACCTGCCACCAACAGGGAGAAGGCGGCTGCTACTACGAGGATAATGGTTACGGTATCCATTGTCGACGACATGGTCTCCATCATTTCTGCCTGGGAACGGATGGTGAAGTCGTCGTCGGTACCTTCCTTCAACTTATGGTTGTCACGTAGTATCTGGGTCAGTTCCTCAATGGCGGCATCACTGAGCTCCTCCGTGACGGCAGAGCAGACAATGCTGGAAAAATAGGTCTGGGCAGCAATACGCTTCATCACCGTTGTATACGGGGCAATGATGACGTTGTCCTGATCCATGCCCCATGAGTTGTAGCCTTTCGACTTCAGCACACCGATGATGCGCATGGGAATCGACTTGAAGCGGATGGTCTTGCCAATGGGGTCGGTATGCTCGCCAAAGAGTTCCTTGACGATGGTGGTTCCCACCACACAGACTTTGGCGGCTTTCTTGATATCCTCCTCCGTAAAGCAGTCGCCTTTCTCGACGGGCCACTGCTTGATGTCGAGATAGTCTATTGACTCTCCGTACATCGAGGCGTTGGTGTTGTTATTGCCATAGATGGCCTGTCCGCTGGCGGTGACCTCTGGAGATACCTTCGTGACAAAACGCTTCTCCTGCATGATACGCTCATAATCTGCCATCTTCAGCGTCTGCATACTCGACGGATCCTGACGGACGCCGCCTCGCATGTCTGCACCAGGACGGATGGTTAACAGATTGGTACCCATCGTGGAAAGTTCCTGACGGATACTCTCCTTGGAGCCTTGTCCGATAGCCATCATGATAATGACTGCTGCCACACCGATAATGATACCGAGCATGGAGAGGAAGGAGCGCATCTTGTTGTTGGCTACCGCCTTGATACTTACTTTAAATAGATTCAGTATGTTCATTTAATCTTTCTGTTCTTAATCGTCTTGTGGCTTGGGCAAGGCAGCAAGTGCCTCTGCCGCTGACTTGATATTCGTATTGATAGTATCTTCACGGATCTTGCCGTCACGCAAGTTGATGTTACGGCTACTGTATTCGGCAATCTCTGGGTTGTGGGTCACGAAGATAATAGTGTGCCCCTGCTTGTAGAGCTCCTGAAAGAGGACAAGCATCTCGAAAGACGTTCGGGTATCAAGGTTTCCCGTCGCCTCGTCAGCAAGGAGCACTGCTGGCTCGTTGACTAAGGCACGGGCAATGGCGACACGCTGCATCTGTCCTCCAGACATCTGGTTGCTTTTATGTTCCAGACGGTCGCCGAGCCCGACAGCTTCCAATGCCTTCACGGCTGCGGCTCGTCGTTGCTTTGCATCATATTTATTATTGTACATCAGGGGCAGTTCTACATTCTCCACGGCAGTGGTCTTCGCCAGCAGGTTATAGTTCTGGAACACAAAACCTATTTTTTGGTTACGCAGATGGGCACGCTGGGTCTTTGACATGGTACGGACAGAGACTCCATCGAGGTAGTATTCTCCACTGGTCGGGGTGTCAAGGCAGCCGAGTTGGTTGAGGAGGGTCGACTTACCGGAACCGGAAGTTCCCTGGATGGTGACGAATTCACCCTCGTAGATCTTGAAAGAAACACCACGCAGTGCCTTGACAGTCTCACTGCCAACCTGGAAGTATCGCTTCACGTTCTGCAGTTCGATGACGACTTTTCTATTGTCTTCCATTTATTATACCTTTTACCTTTTCGGCTGTTGTCCGTTATTGTTCCTGTTGTTCCCTCGTGGACGCGGCATGAACGGGTTGCTTGCCTTTTGCTCGTCACCAGGTACATCTCCGCCAGAGATGTTGAAGTCGACCAGGACTTCCGTACCTTCTTTGATACCACTGACAATCTCGGTGAGCATGCCATTGCTCGTTCCAATCTCTACCTTGTGTGCCTTAAAAGTATTCCCTTCCTTGGTCCATACCTTATGATCGCCTTCACAGTCGTCTATCATCTCTCCCTTGGAGAGGAACACCTCGTTGGGTGTGAAACGGAGAGCCTTGGCAGGGACGGCCATGACATCGTTTTTCTCCATCGTGAAGATAGTGACATTGGCGGTCAGACCGGGTTTTAACTTCAAATCATTGTTAGGGGCTGAGATAACGACCTCGTAAGTGACCACATTACTCTCTGTGGTAGCCTGTTGGCGCACTTGGGTGACTTGTCCTTCGAATGAGTCGTCAGGGAAGGCATCAACGGTGAAGGTGACACGCTGTCCTTCCTTGACACCGCCAATGTCGGCCTCGTCAATGTCGGCAATGACGCGCATGTCGGTGAGGTCCTGGGCGATGGTAAACAGCTCCGGGGTATTGAAGGAGGCGGCGACGGTCTGTCCTTCCTCTACCGACTTGGAGAGTACAACACCATCGATAGGGGAGGTAATGGTGGCATAGCCGAGGTTGGTCTGTGCTTTCTGTACACTCTCACGGGAGGAGGCTACCGACTGACGGGCTTTGTCGTAGGAGAGTTTGGCATTTTCATAGTCGTCGGCACTGACAAGTCCTTTGTCATAAAGGGTCTTGAAACGGTTGTAGTTGGCAAGTTCGTAGTTCAGTGTGCTTTGGGCAGACGACAGGTTAGCCTTTGCCGTGTTTAACTCACTGATGAGGTTGGTCTTGTCGAGTTCGGCAATGACCTGTCCTTTCTTGACGACACTGTTGTAGTCAACATAGAGTTTTGCTACGATACCGCTGACCTGTGTACCGACAGTCACGGAGGTCACTGGTTCGATGGTACCAGTGGCAGTGATGCTGGTACTAATATTCTGCTTGACAACTTTTGCCGTATCAAACGACACTTTCTCTTCTTTCTTACCACCTGATAACAGGAAGTATGCAAGGATGATAAGGACTACAACACCTACACCAATCCAGATTTTCTTGTTCTTCATATCTTTAAATCTTTTTTCTTACCACTTAATTCTCACCTCTTGACCATCACAGACTCATGTTCTCTCCTTTGTAGAAGCGGAGCAACTGCTGGTCGAGGATAGTCATGTACTTACTCTGCAGCCTGCTCTGTTGGGCGGCGAGTAATTTGTCTTTACCAGTCAGGAGTTCCACGATATTCTTCAGACCGACGTTGAACTGCTCCGACAACAGGTTGTAACTTTCCTGTTCACTGGCAACAGCGACCATTGCCGCCTTGAACTTCTCCTGGTTGGTATTGGCATCGAGCCAGAAACCTTCAATGGTAGAATAGAGCTGTTTCTGTTTGTCTAGGATATCAAGCAGTGCTTGCTCACGCTGTATCTTCGCCTTGTTGATAGCAGTCTTCGTCTTACGGTTGTCGAAGATGGGAATACTGATAGATGCTCCGAGGGAGGCATCGAAGTTGGTCTTCATCTGGCTGCCCCATTCGTTAGTATTCGTGGATGCGGTACTGGTACCTAAACCACCAGTCATGCTAAGGGTAGGCAGATGTCCTGCCTTTGCAATCTTCATCTGCAAGTCGCTAGACTTCAGACTCAACTCGGAATTCTGAATCTCAGGACGGAAGGAGAGGGCAGTCTCGTAGACACTACCCAATGACGGGATCTCGGCAAGTGCCTGTTCGTCGGTAGTAGCAGGTATTGCGATATCGAAGGGTTCGTCACCCGTAATTTCCAAGAGTTGCTTGAGTTGGAGCTTATAATTGGCAAGATTGCTCTCCGACTCTACCAGAGTATATTCGTCGGATGCTCTTTGTGCCGTCAACTGGGCTAGGTCAGCCTTTGACATTTTACCGACTTCCACGATTTCCTTACCTCGCTCCTCATTCTTCTTACTGGTCTCCACACTCTCTTTGTTGACTTTGATAGCCTCGTCCATATAAAGGATTTGTACATACAACTGGGCGATTTTCTCCTGAATGGAGTTAGCAGTCTCGGCAATGCTGAGTTCTGCCTGTTCCTCGCTGACCTCGTTGAGTTTAATTTGGTTGTGGTTCTGATTACCGTTCCACACCGTCCAAGAGGCATTGATACCGTAAGTGCCGTTGTAATAGGTCTTCTTGACAGAGGTGCCTACCATACCATTGGAGACTGTAGCGATGCCTGACGACTGCCAGGGACGATAGCCTACACTTTGGTTGGTAGAGGCAGACAGGGAGGGGAATAGGGCTGCCTGCGATTGTTTTTTGTCTTCTGTAGCAGACTGCTTCTTCAGTCTTGCCTGTTGCAGTGTGATATTGTTTTGCATTGCATAGTCAATACACTCCTGGAGTGTCCATTTCTTCTGCCCATACATCAGGGTCGTCAGCAAAAGAATGAACATAGTCATCATCGTCCGTTTCATATTTTTCATTATGATTAATCGTTTTTTTTGTTCATTCGATGATGCAAAAGTAGAAATAATTGCTGAAACTAAAAAACAAAGGTAGGCATTTTTAATTAGTTAATAGAAATATTTAACCTATACTTCTATGTTTTTCGATAATTTAAAAGATTTTAATGGTTGGCTGCCACTAGTTGAAAATGTGGTAAAAATTTCCTTATGTCAATAAAAAGGCGTATATTTGCATCGCAGATTCATAATGGTCTCTAAAAATGGGAAAAGTAATTGTACGTGTTCTATGGTCTTTGCTAGGGGCGTCGGTCCTTACGGCGATTCTGGCATTTTGGGCTATCAATAACGGATATATAGGCTATATGCCGCCGATTGAGGAATTGCAGAACCCGATTAACAGATATGCGACACAGATTTATAGTTCCGATGGAAAGATTATGGGTACGTGGAACTATAATAGGGAAAATCGTGTCCTAGTGGATTATTCTCAATTGTCGCCTGCGCTGATCCAGGCCCTGGTGGCAACGGAAGACGTACGTTTCTACGACCATTCGGGTATTGACTTTATCGCATTAGGACGTGCCATTGTCAAAAGAGGACTGCTTCGCCAGAAAAGTGCTGGCGGTGGCTCTACTATTACTCAACAGTTAGCAAAACAATTGTATTCGGGTACGGCGCATAGCGTGATGGAACGTCTTTTGCAAAAACCTATCGAGTGGGTGATTGCCGTACAGTTGGAACGTAACTACACGAAAGACGAAATCATCGCAATGTATCTTAACTATTTTGATTTCCTGCATAATGCGGTAGGTATCAAGACGGCATCGAATACATACTTTGGCAAAGAACCGAAAGACTTGACGGTCAATGAGGCGGCTACGTTGATAGGACTCTGTAAGAATCCGTCCTATTTTAATCCGGTACGTCATCATGACAGAAGCCAGGAACGTCGTAATGTGGTGTTGGGGCAGATGGTGAAGGCGGGCTATCTCACGGAGGCACAGTACCAGCAGTATTCTGCGGAGCCCCTGAAACTGAATTTCCATGTGTCTGACCATAAAGATGGCGTGGCGGTCTATTTCCGCGACTTCCTCCGCCGATATATGATGGCGAAGAAACCGGAACGGTCTGATTATCCGTCTTGGAATATGGTGAAGTATCATCAGGATTCCATTAACTGGGAGACCGATCCGTTGTTTGGCTGGTGTAACAAGAATCGCAAGCGGAATGGCGACAACTATAATGTTTATACTGATGGCTTGAAGGTCTATACGACAATAGACTCGCGGATGCAGGAATATGCCGAACAGGCAGCCCGTGAGCATATTGTGAAATATCTGCAACCTGCTTTCGATAAAGAGAACCGCGGACGTAAGAGTGCACCTTACTCCGGAAAACTGTCGGCAGAACAGGTGAATAAAATCTTAATGCGCTCTGTCCGTCAGTGTGAACGATATAGGGTGCTGAAGGAGTCTGGTGCCTCGGAGGAGGAGATCAAACGCTCGTTCAATACCAAGACGGAGATGTCTGTCTTCACCTATCATGGCGAGAAGGATACGGTGATGACTCCAATGGACTCCATTCGCTATTATAAGTCTTTCCTGCGTTGTGGATTCATGAGTATGTGTCCGCAGAATGGGCATGTCAAGGCTTATGTGGGGGGATTGGATTTTATGCATTTTGCGTATGACATGTGTATGGAGGGGCGCCGTCAGGTGGGTTCAACTATCAAGCCGTTCCTTTATTCTTTGGCGATGGAGAACGGATTCTCACCGTGTGATGAGGCTCCGAATGTGCAGGAGACGTATATTGTCGGAGGACGTGCCTGGACTCCCCGGAATGGCAGCCGGGCGCGCTATGGCGAGATGGTGACCCTGAAGTGGGGACTCCAGCAGTCGAATAACTGGATATCCGCCTATTTAATGAGCAAACTCAACCCACAGGCTTTCGTGACCCTCTTACGGGAATATGGCATCAATAACCCCGAGATTCATCCGTCTATGGCACTTTGTCTGGGACCCTGTGACATCACAGTGGGTGAAATGGTGAGTGCCTATACGGCTTTTGTGAATCATGGTATCCGTACGGCACCGCTCTTTGTGACGAAAATTGCGGATAATGAGGGAAATACTATAGCGGAGTTCCAGCCTCGGATGAATGAGGTAATCAGTGAGGAGAGCGCAAACAAGATGCTTTATATGTTGAAGGCTGTCGTGGAAGGCGGTACAGCAGGACGACTTCGATATAAGTATAATATTACGGGTGATATTGCCGGCAAGACGGGTACTACTAATAATAACAGTGACGCATGGTTCATGGGTATCACCCCCACACTGGTCAGTGGCTGTTGGGTAGGCGGTGAGGACCGTGACATCCACTTTACTATGACGAGTATGGGACAGGGTGCTGCCGGTGCACTGCCTGTTTGGGCATATTATATGCGGCGTGTCTATGCTGATAAACGATTGGGCTATAATGGGGATGCCGTGTTTGATTTGCCTGCCGGATATAACCCGTGTCAATATGATGAGTCGGGACTGGAAGATGTCCCGGAGGAGGATGTGGGAGAAATTTTTGAATAATATATTATATATAATAAGGTATATGAGTTTTCGTTTTTTGTCATGAAAGGCGAAAACTTTCGTTTAGTGAGGAAAAAAGTTGGCAAAAAGTTTTGCAGGTTTGGAATTTTGTATTACCTTTGCATCCGCTTTCGCCCAAAATCCGGGTGTTGGCAGGAATAATGAGTTCTTTGAA